>NZ_JARAZV010000016.1:0-312130 GCF_033795085.1 Streptomyces sp. AK08-02 | reverse complement strand
ACGAGCGGAAACCAGGCAACTACCTGGCCTTTCTCGGACTGGCCGCAGCCCTTTGCTGCTACAAACGGCTCCGGAAACTGACCATGTAGGACACGGTCTTAGACGTCGTCTCATTTGGCGAGTCTGCGGTAGCAGATGAGGCTGCAGGCGATGGCGGTGAAGGCCAGGAAGTGTTCGGCCTTGCGTTCGTAGCGGCGGTGCAAACGGCGGCAGCCGCCCAGCCAGGACATCGTGCGCTCGACCGTCCAACGGTGTCGGCCAAGCCGTGTAGATGACTCGATGCCCTTGCGGGCGATGCGGTGGCGGATACCCCTCTTACTCAGCCATCGCCGCAGGTGGTCGTAGTCGTAGCCCTTGTCCGCGTGGAGCTTGGCAGGCCGGCGGCGGCGCGGGCCCCGGCGGGAACGGATCGGCGGGATGCCCCGCACCAGCGGCTCGAGTGCCTGACTGTCGTGCAGGTTCGCGCCAGAGATACCGACCGAGAGGGGTAAACCGGTCCGCTCGGTGATCAAGTGGACCTTCGAGCCCTTCTTGCCCCGGTCGACAGGATTCGGACCTGTCAGGTCCCCCCTTTCAGGGCCCGCATGTTCACCGAGTCGATCGCGCAGCGCGACCAGTCCAGCTCTCCGCGCGCACCCAGCTCGTCGAGGATGACGCGGTGCAGCTTCGCCCAGACCCGGGCGGCGGTCCATTCAGTGAACCGGCGGTGTGCGGTCGGCCCTGACGGGCCGAAGACCGGCGGCAACTGCCGCCAGGTGCAGCCTGTCGTGGCCACGAAGATGATTGCCGCCAGGACCTCGCGGTCGCCGTACCGCCGTCGGCCGCCGCCCTGCGGTCGTGTCGGAGCGGGTGGCACCACCCGCTGGAACAGCTCCCACAACTCGTCCGGCACCATGCGCTCGACCATCACCACACAGTGCAGAATACCCAGCACCCCAAATGAGACGACGTCTTAAGCACGTCCAGGCCCAGGTCCGCGCCGCGCGACGCCGTCAGCGGCTGGACACCGCCCCCTCCTCGGCTCACGTCGGCGCCTCCAACTCCTCGGCGGCTCGCACACGATGACTGATGAAAGACCCCCTGGGGCCTCCCCACCCTCACCTCCGAGCGTCATCCATCAGCAGCGCCTCGACCAGCTCGCCGCGTTCCTCCACACCGGCGAACAGATCCTGGCCGCTTGGGACGCCTACTCCGACGAGCACACCGACCTCGACAGCTGGCCGTACGACGACGAGACCTACGGGCGGCGCGCCGCCCGCCGCGACGCCGACACCTGGATCGCCGCCGCACAGATCCGCCCCTTCGCCCGCGAACTGGTCTCCACCGCCGAAGTCCAGCTCCAGCAGCTCCCCGCCCGGGCCGTCCAGTCCCACTGGCCGTCGCACCTAGCGAGCGCCGAACACGCCCTCGACCAACTCGACGCCTTCGAAGAGGACTATCGCGCCCGCCTCGACGACCTGCCACGCTCCGCCTGGCCGGGGACACAGGCGTACGACGACCTCATCGACGCCCGCAACGCCGAGGCATGGCACGCACTCAACGAGCTGGCCCTGCACGCCCCCGTGATCCTCACCATCCACGCGACGACCCAACGCACCCCGCCTCGTCTGGAAGCCGTCGCACCTCGACCCGCCCCAACGGTCTCCGCTGCCGCGACGCCCGTGGCACGGAGGTGAGCCGCATGCGTTTCCTGCCTCAGGATGCGGCCGACGAACTCCTCGTTACCCCGCCCTGCCTGGCCGGGGGGGCGGGGACCCGCGCTGGGTCACCGTGGCCCTCCACCAGGCCGGCGGATGGCGCTACGACCACACTCCGCTCTCCCCGATCGTCCATCTGGTCCGGCCCGACCAGCAGGCCGAGCTGAGCCTGTACCCGGACCCGGACGAGCCGTGGTGGACGATCCTCCACGCACCCACCGACGAACACCCCGCCTGGTACGCCCGGTTCGGGGCGCGCATCCCGGTGGAGATCCTCGCCGCGTTCACCGACGCCCTCACCGAGCCCGCCCCCGAAGCGGCGGCGGCGAGTGATCCCTTCGAGATCCTGTACGCGGTCGGCTGGCTGGAACACTCCGACGTCTCGGCCTCGTCCCCCGACAGCCACGTCCATGTCGAGCGCGCCGGCCAGGGGCAAGGCAGCTGGTTCGTCACCACCTCCCTGCCCGGCGACCCCGACACGGTGATCTGGCGCGCCCACCTCGGCGCCGACACCCCGCTCCACCTGGTCGCCGCCTTCACCAACGCCCTCACCGACCCGCACCGCTGCGTCGCGACCCGCTCGCCCTCCCCTGCCAGGCCCGTCCCCACCTCCAGACGGCCCCCGCGCCGACGGGCCCGCCGGGCGGGCTGGATCCGCTGGAGCAGCGCGTCCAGGACCTCGCCGCCCGCCGCCGGCGTGGCGCGCCCTCGCTGCCGCCGAGTCGGCCGCAGCCGCCACCGCGCCGTACGCGCTGACCCGGCCACACCCCTCACTCCGGAATCCTGCCCTTGCCCCACGCCTCCCCCGCCTCCTCCAGCAGCGACGGCTACGACATCGCCTTCAAGGTGCTCCTCGGCGCCCTCGCGATCGCCGTCCCCCTGTCCAACCTCGCCTGGCTGTGCGGCAACCTCGCCGCCTGGGCCACCCACTCCGGCCCCTGGGCGCCGTACCAGCCCATCAACGCCCTCCTGCACCCCGACCAGTTCTGGCCCACCGCCGGAGAAACGACCCTGCTCATCGGTGCCCGCATCATCCCCGTCACCGTGATGATCGCCCTCGTCCTCACCGCCGCAGTCGTCTGGTCACGACACAAGAACTCCGGCGGTGGCCGGAAGAAGAAGATCGCCGGCATGGCCAAGGCGAAGGACATCGAGCCGCTGATGGCTCGGGCGATCACCGCCAAGGCCCGCTCCCTGCGCCCCAGCCTGAAGGACGTCAAGCACATCGATGCCGCCGACACCGGCATCCTCCTCGGCAACCTCCTGGGCAGCCGCCACGAGGTCCGCATGGGGTACGAGGACGTCGCCGTCGCCATCATGGCGCCCCGCTCCGGCAAGACCACCTCGCTCGCAATCCCCTCGATCCTCGCCGCACCCGGCCCCGTCCTGCTGACCTCCAACAAGGCCGCCGGCGACGCCTACACCGCCACCCTCGACGCACGGCAGAGGACCGGCCGGACGTGGTCGATGGACCCGCAGCAGATCGCCCACGCCGAACGGGAGATGTGGTGGAACCCGCTCGCCGACGCCAGGACCCTCGACGGCGCGGGCCGTCTGTCCGGCCACTTCCTCGCGGCTTCCGTGGACGCCAGCCAGCAGGGCGACTTCTGGTCTAAGGCCGGCAGCAACATCCTGTCGCAGCTGTTCCTCGCCGCGGCTCTCGACGAGCGTCCCATCACCGACGTCATGCAGTGGCTGGCCTTCCCCGCCGACCGCACCCCTCTCGACATCCTGCGCGACCACCAGTTCACCGCGGTGGCCGCCCAACTCAAGGGCACCGTCGAAGGACCGCCCGAAACCCGGGACGGCATCTACGAAACCGCCCGACAGTACGCCGCAGCCCTCCTCAACAGCGATATCGCGGCGTGGGTCACCCCGCAGAAGAACGTGCCCGAGTTCCGGCCGTCGGCGTTCGTCTCCTCCACGGACACTCTGTACCTGCTGTCGAAGGACGGTGGCGGCGGCGCCAGTGCCCTGATCGCGGCGTGTGCGGACTCCGTCATGCGCGCGGCGACCGCGCAGGCCGAGCGCGCCGGCGGACGGCTCGACCCGCCGATGCTCGCGATCCTCGACGAGGCTGCCAACGTCTGCAAGATCTCCGATCTGCCCGACCTGTACAGCCACTTGGGCTCGCGCGGCATCATCCCCATCACGATCCTGCAGTCCTACCGCCAGGGCCAGAAAGTCTGGGGCGACGCGGGCATGGACGCCATGTGGTCCGCGAGCACCGTCAAGGTGATCGGCTCCGGCATCGACGATCCGGACTTCGCCGACAAGCTCTCCCGCCTCATCGGCGACCACGACGTGGAGACCACCTCGACCTCCATCTCCGACTCGGGGAAGTCGACCTCCGTGTCGATGCGGCAGGAGCGGATCCTGCCCGCGGACGCGATCCGCGCCCTGCCCAAGGGCACCGCCCTGTGCTTCGCCACCGGCATGCGCGCCGCCATGCTCGACCTGCGCCCCTGGTACGCGGAACCCGACGCCGACGCACTGACTGCCGCCTCCGCCCGCGCATCGAAAGCCATCACCGCCCGCGCCGTCGCCAAGCACGCCCCGCAACAAAGCGACTACGGCCCCGCCGCCTGACCACCCACCACGCCCGAGCACCCCGCCGGGCTGCCTCGCCTGTACCCAGCCACCGGGATGACCGATAGCCATCACCGACCACCACGACGTTTTCATCGGCTCGACCGATGACGGATGGACGTTCGCCGTCCTCAACCGCCCCATCCGCAACGCCGCGCGACACCTGACCGCAGCAGGCTTCACGGCCCGCCAGCACCAGGGCCGCACCCTCTACCTCCTGCCGCCCGGGACCGCCGAGGACGCGCATGAGCGCGCCGGCGTCGCCTTCTACGGGCTCCTGTCCCACACCATGGACCTCGTCGACCTCGCCTGGACCACGCGCTACCCCCTCACCACCGACGCCGAGCCCGAGGCGACCATGCGCTTCCACGACGGCACCGTCACCGCCACCGCGGTCACCGACCGCGCCGGCGGTGTCCTCATCCAGCACGGCTTCACCCCGACGAAGGCAACGCGGGAGTACACACTTCCCGCCGGGTTCGGTGAATCCGACGCCGTGGGTGCGGTGGTCTGTGCCGAATCCCACCTCTACACGCTCGGCGCCAGCGTGCGCGTCGACCTCGGGATCCCGACCCTCCAGGACATCCCGCCCGCGCCCTCCGGCCGTCCAGCCACGCCCACGACACCCTCCCCGGACCAGGCCCACCGACGCAGCCGCTGACCACCAAGCCCCCCGGCCCTCACCCGGAGCAGCACCATCCCCCAGATCGACCTGCAAGCCGAGATCGCCCAACTGCGGCAACTCGGCAGCGCCTTCGAGGATTTGCACAGCGAAGTCCGCTCACTCACCCTCACACCCGGCACCGACGCCCGGCAGCAACTCACGTCGAAGATCCTGGCCACGAACGAGCTGGTCCAACAGGCCATGGAACGCCTGGCCGCCCTGGACGGCAGCCAGTACGCCGCCGTACCCGGCAGCCGCCCGTCCCTGGAAGCGCTCGCCTCCGTCGTCTTCGCCGCCAGTATCGCCGCATCCGACTTGGCCAGCGCGCTGGAGGCCAACCCTCTGGAGGGCGCCGCGTTCCCCGGCCCGCCGGCCGATGAAGCAGCCGTGCGCACGGCACGGCACACGGAGGCCGTCCCCGCCATGGCGGAGCACCTCGCGGACGCCGCCCACGGGCTCGACCTGGCATACACCGGCTGCTACTACCTCGCCAGTGGTATCTCCCGGGACCTGGAGCAGTACGCCGAACAGCCGCAGGAGACACCGGTGCCGGAGATCACGGCCAGCCAGTACGCCGTCCTCGCCCGGCTGTCCGCAGGAGGCGGCACCCGTTACGTAATCAGCCGGCACGGCGTGCTCAAGGCCATCGACAAGGACCGGGCCACCGTGAACGTCGCCACCCTCAACGCCCTGATCAAGCGAGAACTCGTCGAGGTGGACACCACGACACCCCTGCACCAGGGCCAGCGCCTCCACGTCACCGCCGAAGGCCGGCGTGCCCTCGCCCAGCACAAGCCCACGGCTAGCGCCCGAGCAGCGGCCGTGATCCCTCCTGCAACGAAGCAGGGGGTGGGTCGCAGACGATGAGCTTCGCCCCGGCGGACCGCGTCCTGGTCGCCCGCGCCACCTGGCCGGCGGCGGACTGGACCGGCTGGGACAGCCCCTGCCATCGCCGCCACCCGCACCGCTGCGCCCCCGGCTCACGCAGCGCACGGCTGCCCCTCCAGCGATTCACCTTCCGGAGTTCCCTCCCATGCCCAATCCGCCTTCTGTCACTGAGGTGTTGTCCGTCTCCGCCGCGGACGGCACACCCCTGGCCGTCTACCGCGATACGCCTGTGCGCCCGCGTCGCGACGACGCGACGGTCGTCCTCGTGCACGGCGCGTCCGTCACCGCCGACCTGTGGCGTCTGCACACCCGGCACCTGACCGGTCTGGGCCTGGGCGTCCTGCGCTACGACCAGCGCGCGCACGGCCACACCTCCCGAGGCCGGGCACCTCTGACGGTCGAACAGCTCGCCGACGACCTGCACCAGATCCTGACCCGCCTCGTCCCCACCGGACCGCTCGTGCTCGCCGGCCACTCCCTGGGCGCCCTCGTCCTGCAGGAACTCACCGCCCTGCACCCCCATTACCTGACCCGAGTACGGGGCATGGTGCTGCTGTCTCCCACCGCACGCGGTGCGACGGTGCTGCCCGGCCGCGGCCCGCGCGCCTGGCTGCTGGCCGCCGGGCGCAGCCTCGCTGCTCTGACCTGCGCCCACGCACCGCGCGCAGTGGATCTCCTGCGCCGGCGGCTTCCCGGCACGCACCCCCACAGCCTCACGCCACGCCCCAACCGGTCGGCCGACGGGCCACCACGGTGCCGCCACGGCGTCATCCACACCGCGACCGGTGATCTCGCCGCCCTGTGGCAGTCCCTGTGCGACTACAAGCCGCGCGACCTCACCGTCCTGAGCCAGCTCGGCGACCGGTTGCTGCTCATGGCGGGAGCCGACGACCGGCACACCCCGGCCGCCCACACCAAGCATCTGGCCGCCCAACTCCCGGCCGCCGCACTGGACGTCCTCCCTCGCACCACACACGCCCTGCCCATCCGCCACGCGGCCCTCATCAGCGCCCGCATCGCCCGCCTCGCCGCTGAACTGGGCCGGCCCCATCACCCCCAGGACCAGTCATTTCCGAACTCCCCGCTTTCCACGCGATTTCACTAGGCGCCGGAATTCAATCCAGTACCATGCTTGCCCTGTCCGCCGAAGGTATCCTTCCCAAGGTCGACTACGCCATTTTCGCCGACACCGGCTGGGAACCCAAGGTCGTCTATTCCCACCTCGACCGCCTCGAACAGGAAATAGCCGCACCTGCAGGCATACCCGTTCTGCGCGTCACCGCGGGAAACATCCGTAACGATGCCCTAGATCCCGAGCACCGCTTCGCGTCCATGCCTCTGTACATCCTCAACCAGGACGGGAAGCAGGGCATGACCAGGCGCCAGTGCACCGGGGAATACAAGATCAAACCGATCAAGAAGAAGGTCCGGGAACTCCTCGGCTACCCCTACCCCCAGCGCATCCCCAAGGATATATTCGCCGAACAGTGGGTCGGCATCTCGACGGATGAATTTCACCGGGCCAAGGACGCCGACGTCAAGTACATGCGCAACCGGCATCCACTCATAGACCTCGGCTGGTCACGCGCAGACTGCATCCGCTATTTGACCTCTATAGGCCTGGCAGACACGCCGAAATCGAGTTGCCTCGGTTGTCCATTTCACGGAAACGCGCAGTGGAGGAATATCCGGGACAGCAGTCCGGAGGAATGGGCGGACGTGATCGCGTTCGACGCGGCCATCCGCCAGGGCAACGCCCGCGCGAACGCGGCCGGGAACCGGCTGCTGGGCCAGGCGTTCCTGCACCGCTCCCGCGTCCCGCTCGACCAGGCCCCCATCGACCACGTCACCGCCGCGGAGTGGGCTGCGCGCCAGCAGGAACTCGACGACGGTGCCGCTGCGGTGGAGGAGATGGAGAACGGCGTGGTCGACGGCTGTTCTCCCTGGGCCTGCCGCGGTGAAGCCCAACCGGTGCAGGGCGACTTCGGACTGGCCTGGTGAGGCGGATCATCCTCGATCTGTTCGCCGGGCCCGGCGGCTGGAGCCACGCGCTCACCGTCCTCGGCGCGCGGGACGTCGGCCTGGAGTGGGATGCATGGGCCTGTAAGACCCGAGCCATGGCGGGGCAGTTGACGATCCGGACCGACGTCGCCCGCTATCCGACGTGGATCTTCTCCGGCCGCATCCTCGGACTCATCGCCTCCCCGCCGTGCCAGGCATGGAGCATGGCCGGCAAGCGGCTCGGCCTGGTCGACCAGCCGCTCGTCCACCAGGCCGTCGCCGACCTCGCGGCCGGACGCGACACCCGCGAGCAGTTGCTCGCCGCGTGCGCGGACGAGCGCTCTCTCCTGGCGGCCGAGCCCATGCGCTACCTGCACGCCCTGAACACCGTGGGCGAGCCCGAGTGGGTGGCCATGGAAGAGGTCCCCGACGTTCTGCCGTTGTGGAAGCAGTACGCGGCCATCCTGCGCACCTGGGGCTTCTCGGTGTGGGTCGGCATTCTCAACGCCGCCGACTACGGTGTCCCGCAGACTCGGCGGAGGGCGATCCTGCTCGCCTCCCGGGTACGAACCGCCGAGCCCCCACCCCCCACACATGCACAACTCGCCGAGCCAGAAAGCCTGTTCGGGCCCGGCCGCACCCGCTGGGTGTCCATGGCGGAGGCCCTCGGCTGGGGCGCCACCGACCGGCCCGTGCCCACTGTGTGCGCGGGCGGCGGACCAGGCGGAGGCCCAGAGCCCTTCCCCTCCGGCGCCCGCAAGACCCTCATCGACGCCCGCGCCCGCGGTACCTGGGCACCCCGCCCCGACTCCGAGATCGTCCTGGCCTTCCGGCGAGAGGGCTCCGGCTGGGCCGCCCCGCACGGCGCCCGCGAGAACCGCCCCGCAGACGCACCCCCCACGTTCACTGCCGAGGCGCACCGCTGGTCGTGGTCACTGCGCAGCAACAACCAGACCAACGCCACCGTCCGCCGGTCCGACGAACCCGCCGGCACGCTCTTCTTCGGCCACCGGGCCAACGAGTGCACCTGGGTCGCCGAGCCCGCCGTCGAGGCAGCGGGGTCGGCACCGGAGCCGATCAAGATCACCGCCCGGGAAGCGGGTGTGCTGCAGAGCTTCCCCGCCGACTATCCGTGGCAGGGCAACAAGGGCCAGATGTTCTCGCAGATCGGCAACGCCGTCCCCCCTCGCCTGGCCGCACACCTGCTCGCCACGCACCTCAACAAGCCCTTCAACCCTGCTGACTTCACTCTCGCCGCCTGATGCCTCACACCCTCGATCCCCATGACGACGACGGCCTCGACCGCGTCCCGGTGCCGAAGCCCGTGCACTACGCCGAGCAGGCTCTGCTCGGCGCCCTCCTCCTCGAACCTGCGCGTCTGGCCGACACCGAGCCGCTGATCGCCCACCACTTCGACAGCCACACCCACGCCGCACTGTTCACCGCGATCCGCACCCTCCCACCGCCCGACCCCGCCGACCATGCCAAGGACACCGCCTGGCTCAACGCCGTGCTGGACCACGCCCGTCCTCACGCTCGCGGCCTGAGCGCCTCCTACCTCCACGCCCTCATCCAGTTCTGCCCGCAGCCCAAGCACGCTGCGGCGTACGCCAGGATGATCCGCGCCGACAACGCTCGCCGGATCCTGCGCGCGCACGCCGAGCGCCTCGCTTCCACCGCAACCGACCCGGGCCTGCCCAACCCGACAGCCACGACGCTCGGCATGGCCGACGACATCGGCCGCGTCCTGGACGCCCTCGCCGAACAGTTCGCCCCGCACCCCGGCTCCTTCCCCCGCACGACACCCCCCGTGGATGATCCACGGCAGGCCGGCGAGGAGGACCTCGACGAAGAACGCCTCCTCCTGGCGACGGCCACCGCCTATCCGGCGGAGGTCCAGCAGATGCGGTGGCTCGTCGCCGAGGACTTCCTGCTGCCGCTGCACGCCGCGCTCTGGCAGTCCATCACGGCGCTGGTCCACCGCGGCGACATGGTCGACCCGGTCACCGTCCTCGGCGAGGCCCAGCACCGCAGACTGATCACCGACTCCCTGACTCCCAAAGACCTGATGGCCCTGGTCTCCACACCCGCCGGCTCCCCCGAGTACTGGGGCGAGAAGATCCTGAAACGCGCCCTCCTCACCCGCGCCCACACTGTCGCCGCACGGATCACCGCCTACACCGACGACCCCGCCAACACCCCCCACCAGTTCATCACCGGCAGCCGCCGCGCCCTGGCCGACCTCAACGCCCTGCGCACCCGCTGGAACCGCGCCACCGCGCCCTCCCCCGCGTCCGCCACCAGTGCCACCGCGCGGTCCGCGCCGCGTCCCCGGGCGGGGCCGCCCCGGCCGGCCGTCACCGCAACTCGCGCCCACCGATGACCTCAACCACCGGGTCAGGCCGGCCTCCACGGCCAGGCCGGCCTCGAATCGAGCCCGCCTCCATGCCCCATAGCCCTCTCGACGCCCACGTCCAGTTCGACACCCACCCCGCCCACGCCAGCGCCGTCACCGCCACCCTCACCGGCCCCCACCACCGCACCGCCCTGGCACTCCTGGCCACCCACGGCTTCGAGACCCTCGACCCACACACCATGGTCCTGGCCCGCCTTGATCACGAAGAGGCGTACTGGGCCGACCAAGCCGCCCAGGCCCTGAACGCCGAAGGGATCACCACCGAGATCACCCCCAGCCTGCGCGAGGCGATCGCCGAGGAATGGACCTGGGCGAAATATCCGATGCCCTGGTGCACCCGCGCCGAGATCCGCGAGGTCTCTAACGAAGCCCAGAAGATCTACGACGACATCCGCCACGGACGGCTCCTCATCCACGCCCACGCCGAAGACGGCTGGACCATCGTGGCCGTCGGCACCTACCGCGACAGCGGGAAGAGCGTGTATCTCCACGGCGAGAACCACCTCCGGCAGGTCACCGACACCTTCGACTCCCCCACCCAAGCCATCACAGCCTTCGAACACACTCACGGCGACGCCCTACGCTCCGGCCTCGCCCCCATGACCGACACCGAACGCCAGACCGCCCAAGCCCGCGTCGCACTCGGCTCAACCGGCACGACGCGGGCCCCATCCACGCCGCCCATCGAGAGCGTGCCCGCCTACGATGCCGACCCCGGCGACCACGACGCTCTGCTGGAGGACTTCCTCACCGAGAACAACGACTGGGAGAAGTACCGCACTTTCCCTATTGAATATGCGTGTTGA
Source organism: Streptomyces sp. AK08-02 (assembly GCF_033795085.1). Taxonomy (NCBI): domain Bacteria; kingdom Bacillati; phylum Actinomycetota; class Actinomycetes; order Kitasatosporales; family Streptomycetaceae; genus Streptomyces; species Streptomyces sp. AK08-02. The sequence continues at coordinate 301,069 of NZ_JARAZV010000016.1, read as the reverse complement.
AGCCGTACAGCCCGGTAGCAGTGTCCGCTCCTCGGCCTTTGCCGGGGAGCCGTCCCGAGGACGTCGGTGGCGGCATCGTCGGCGAGAGTGGTGTCGTCCTGGGCCTGCCCGCTGTCCGCGGTGTCCGCGGCGGGCCAGTTGAGTTCGGCGGCCGGGGCGCGCAGGTGGGCCAGGACTGTCGCCTCCCGGCCGTGGCGAGCTCGGTGTCGGTGCGCCACATGATGGTGAACAGGTCGAACAGCGCCTGGTCGGCGGCGAGGTGAGCAGCGATCAGCCGGTCGTGCAGCTGACCGTCAACCGCGGTCACCCGGGCCAGCCGACGGGTGCGCTCGGCCAGGCGCATGCCGGTGTCCGCGTCCGCCGCGGCGACAGAGCACCTGACGGCAACCCACCGATCAGCCGCATGAACAGGGCTCGCGGGCAATGCGCCTAGTCGACCCATGACACGATCACGGCGATCACCGTCAGAGCAAGAGAAAATGCTCCGGCGCAGGTGACCGTCGCACGTGTCAGCGCCTCCGACACGGTGCGCCCGTCCCGGCGGGCGAGCGCGGCCGCGGCGCAGCCGAGGAGCGCCGAGAGGAGCAGGGCGATCACGAGACCGCAGACAAGGACCGCGATCGCGAGTGCGGAATGCTTCATTTCGACCTTCCGATCCGGGTAGCAATGTGGGGGGACACCGGAAAGGTCCCATCGCGCGCGTTCAGCTCCGTTCAGCCTGAACACGACGGAACGTGGTGGTACGTGGTGGGGGGCGAGGGGGGCACCGTGACGGCAGCCGAGGAGCTGGCACAGGAACTCAGCGCGCTCTACGCCGGGCCCACTCACCGCCAGCGCAACCACGAGAGCTTCTGCCGCCGGGCCGGCATCGGACGGACCACGTTGAGCCGGTCTCTCCACGGCCATTCCGTCCCCAGTCGGGACGTGTTGGAGCGCATGCTGGATGCGTTGGACGCCGATGCCGAGGTACGACGCCGGTTGCGGGACCTGCGCGACGAGGCGGCCGGTTTGCACGGCGGCCCGCAGCGGGCACCGTCGGCCGGGCCGAGACTTCCGGACGCATTGACGGGCCTGCTGCGACGGCAGCACGAGGAGGGGGCCCGGTTCGACTGGCCCTGGCGGGCGAGCCGGCTGCCCGTCACCGCGGAACTCTACGTTCCCGTCGAGGTGTTGTGTTCTCCCACCGTGGACGAGCCCGCCGTACCGCAAGCGGCGAGCGAGATGTTGGGCACGATGTCGCCGGGCCGCATTCTGGTCCTGACTGCCGAGGCGGGCGGAGGGAAGTCGACGCTGCTGCGCCAGGTCGCGGCGTCGTTGTCCGCACTCCACCTGCGGGCACCGCAGCGGGCCAAGGCGCCGCTGCCGTTGCTGGTCCCGGCGAGCGCCGTGGATCTGGCTGGCAGAGCGGTCGAGACCGCCCTGCTGCACGCGACCGGGGCGACAGGCTCGGGGACGGTCTCGGGGCCGCGGCCGGTGCTGATGACGCGCACTGGCTAGTGATGGTCGACGCGCTGGACGAGCTCCCGGACCGCTCGGAGCAGCGCGCACTACTCACCCGCCTCGTGCACTTCGCTGGGGAGTACCGGGACCGAATCAGCCTCGTGATCACCACGCGGACGCTGGAGCAGGAAGGCGAGGCCGAAGCCCTGATGAAGCTGGGCTGCGAACTTGGCGTGCTCCAGCCCTTCGACAGCGGTCGGGTGGACAGATTCGCGGCGGCTTGGTTCCCTGAATCCCCGTACCTGCAAGCCCTGTTGGCTCGGTGGTGGGAGACGCTCCGGCGCGGCGGTCTTGAGCCGACTCCGTTCCTGGTGACGTTGACTGCCGGTCTACTCGAGGCCGATCCCCGACGGCAACTCGCGGCCCACACCCACGTCCTCATCGAGCAGTACCGGGCGGAACTGCGTGGCTTTCGAGCACGGCGCACTGCACGGCACTTCCGCCGACTGGAGTGTGAGCCCGGCAAAACCGACGACGTGCTGCGGACGCTGCGCTCGCTCAGCGAGTACCTGGATGTGCTGGTGGGGCGGATGGCGGTGGCGCATGTGCACGACGGCGTCACCGATCTGTTCCGGCACGCGCTGCAGCTCCTGGACGAGGAGTGGGGACCACGCAGCGCGCTGAGCGTCCCGGGCTGGGCCGACCGCGTGCGCACGGCGCTGGTCGACACCGGCTACTTCACCGACGACGCCCGGTTGCGCTTCACGCACCGGCGTTTCGCCGAGCACCTCGCCGCCGAACACCTCGCGCAGACCGTGCCTGTGCAGTTCGATTCCGGCGACAGCGCATGGCACATACGGCTGTGGTCGGCGATGCGCGACTACCGATGGTTCGACGTGCTCACCCACTACGGCTACCAGGCACCGGCCGGCGGACGGGCCCTGCTGAGCTGGCTCCAGCAGGGCAGCCACCCGTGGCGGCGGATCGCCGCCCTGCTGATCGCCTTCGGTGTGCCGCACGAGGACGGCCACATCGACAGTTTCGTGGACAGCCTTAACACGCTGCCCTCGCTCCACCGGGACGAGTGGTGGTCTCTCGCGCGGGCCCTCCCGTACGAGGCCGTGCACCGCTATGTCCTGCGAATCGCCCTGTCGGACGTCACGACGGCGACCGAGCCGGCTCTGCGGCAACTCTTCCGCTTCGATCCCGCACGCGCTCGCTCCCGAGTCCTCGAGTTGCTGGCGGAAGCACACGACCCCATGGTCCGTTCTCATCTCGCCGCACTCGCAGCCGAGTTGGCGCCCGAGGACTCCCTGGTCGCGCAAACGCTGTCCCGATGCCTGACCGACGACGACCTGTCCGCCTCCGTCCGGGTCGACCTGGCCGGTTCACTCGGAGAGATCGCCCCCGAGGACGGTGCGCCGGTGGCGTTCCTACGGGAGGTGGCGAGGGGATACGTGAGTCCACGCAGTCTCGGATCCGATCACATCGCTGTCGACGACATCCGCTTCCGGGCGGCACGGCGTCTGGCCTTTTTGCGTACCGACTCGTTCGACGACGACGTGGATCTGATGACCGCGATGCTGGAGGCTTCGAGGGGAGACACCGATCTCTGGCTGTGGCGCCTGAGGGAACTGTACGACCTGGCTCCAAACCGCCTGAGCCGCATCCAGGCGATGGTCCGTCACCGGATGGCCGAGCACTCGCAGAGCTCGGCTCTGTACGAGAGCTTCCTGACGGCACTGAAGACCGGCGCGGACAGCTGGCGTGACCCCGATCCCCCGGTCCTGTCCGAACTTCCGGACGCCGTGCGAGCGGCCCTGGAGAGCGGGAAGCGCACTGAGGCCGAACTCGCGCAGGTCATCGAGGCTCACCTGACGAACCCGGATCTCTTCGACAGGAAGCGCGCCGTGGCCGAGCTGTGCCGATACGACCCGCCGGTGCCCCGCCTGACGCAAGATGTCCTCCTACGGCAGATCAGGAACCCCGACCGATGCGCCACCTGGCAGACCGCCGACGTGACCGCCGACTGTGCGGCCCTGCTCATCCGCATGTCCGACGACCACCTGGCCGAGGCGGCCGAGGCGCTGGTGGCGGCCACGGCCGAGCACGACATCGTCGGAGCGGTACTCCGGGGGAGCGAGAGGATAGTGCTCCTCGCGTCCGTCGCACCGCAGTACGTACCTCTTGCTGCCCAGATTCTGCGGACCGATCTGCCCAAGACCGTAAACGATCTGGCGTCCCTGGGACCGGCCCACGCGCAGGAGGCGGGGCATCAGCTCGTCCAGGAACTCGTACGGACGCTGCACTCGGGCGACGAGGGCCGACGGAGCCGGGCGGCATCGCAACTCAGCGGACTGGGCCCCGATGTCGAACCCACAGCCGTAGCCGCGCTCGTGTCCGTGATCGGCACCCCTGAGCGCGACACCATGCGCATCGGCGGCCAGGCGCGCCAAGACGCCATCCGCGCGCTGCGGCGCATGGGTGCGGTGTACCACGGTGAACTGGCCGCGGCCCTGGCCGAATACGCCGCCGAGTCCAACGAGGACAACGGTCTGTTCGGTCTGTCCGACGAGGACCTCATGCACTGCGTGAACGACGAAGGGGTGATCGTCCGGGCGTTGCGCCTGACTGCCGAACGGGGGTCCGCCCATCCGTCGGCGCGCCTCGAGGCGGCACGCCGTCTGCTCGACGCCCACAAGCACACCGCGGTGGCGAGGGACTGCCTCCGCGGCCTCGTCGTGGACAATCTCGTCCCGGCCCGCACGCGGGCGACAGGTGTCGACCTACTGCTCTCTCATGACCCTGAGACGGCAGCGGCGTGTCAGCGCGATCTCGCGGCTCTCGCGGGGAACCGGGGGCGCAGCGACACAGAGCGCGTCGTGGCCACCCTCTTGGAGGCGCGCTTCGCCTCTCACGACCGGGCTGCAGACGGGCCCGCATTCGACCCGGCGCGAAGTCGCAGCCTCGCGTCCTGGGCGCAGAACCCGCATGCTTGCCTGCTCATGGCGCGGATGGTCGCCGAGACAATGCCAGGTAGGAAGGAACTGGCCGGATCGCTCGCCCACATGGCGGTGCAGACCCTGCACCCCGGCTCTCTGTCTCAACTCGAGGCGATCAGAGTCATGATGTCGCTCGGAGGCCATTTCGCCCAGCAGGCCGCCAGGCATCTGGTGGCAGTCCCGGGACCGGCTCTGCGCGACTACCCCGACACGTTCCCGGAGGTGCTGCGCGCCTGCCCCGACGACGATGTGGAAGTCGTTCTGGACACCCTTGCCGCACTCCCCACCACCGTGGCCGACCGCTTGCGGATACTGCGCCACCTGATGGCTTCCTGTCTGGCCCACGAGGTTCGGGGGGAGCCATGGCAGGACTTGCTGTCTGTTCCGGCCGTGAACGAAGAAGTGGCCTACTACGGGTGGATCACTGGCCTCCTGCCGATCGCCGACGTCCTACCCGTGTTCGAGGAACTGGCCGCGGGACACAACTCCGACGGCACGGAGGCATCCGAAGAGGACGAGGAGAACCGCATCTGCGCACGCGCGGCACTGCTGTGCCACCGGCCGTCCGCGCTGTCTCCGCAGGAGCGCGTGGACGCCGTCAACGGCCTGCTGAACATCCTGGGGGCGGCACTGCCCCGGCCCACGTTCGACGTGGTCCACGACATCGTGCGGACCCTGAAGGACTGCGGCCTGCCGAACGTGCGGGACGTCCTGTGCTCCGTGCTGTACGGAGTTCTCACCGATCCGGACATCGCCAGCAACGGCGAGTCCGCGGCCATGCAGAAGACCGTGCGGCTCGTGTACGCCCGGCTGCTGACCGATGAGGTCTATCCGGACGACGTGATCGCACAGATCGAGCAAGACCTCAGCGATCCCTTTCTGCCACCCCGGGCGGGCGCCTCTCTGCGAGAGGCACTGCCGATCGTGCGCAGTGTGCGGGTACCCCTCGATCGTGTGATCAAGCGTCTCAACCTAACGTGACCTGACCTGCGGTGGCCTAGCTTGACTCTGAAGCTCAACGACGAAGCCAAAGCGCTGAAGAAGACAATCACCGACCTGGCCCAGCAGGCCACTCCGCAGATGCTCGAACCGTTAGGTGTCGGTGTGGACACTGCCGCGGCAGATTCATCATCGTGGTCGGCGACAATCCCGAACGCGTCAAGTGGCTCCAACGGCCCGTCGGGTCTGCCGCATCTCCCAAACACAGCCGACGGCGACATCAACAGACCCAAACACCAACACGCTGGACTTGACAGGGAACGCACCTGGGACGACAACACCACCATCGCCAACCACGAATCGCTCACTCTGCGCGCCCTCATCGATCACGACGCCGAATGCCGTGACATGAAGTGGACCATCGCCGCCTACGAATCCCCCGTCAGCGAGCGCCTCTGGCACGCCACGGCCACTGCCACCACCCCGGTGGAGATCGTGCGCACCCTGCTCAACTCCCTGGCCTCCGACTACGTATGGGGCGCCGGACCGGCGACCGGCGTCTCCGAGACGGAGATCGCCGAGGCGACCCGGCCGCTCACGGACGCGGGCTGGAAGCAGATAGTCGAAGGCCGCTGGATCCGTTGGGAGGCACCGGGCGAGGACGCCGCCGGCGTCCAGTTCGACGCCTTCGCCGCCCAGAAGCCCAACAGCCCGCTGCCGACCTGGACCGTCTGGGGCGGCAACGCCGTCCACCAGCCCACCTGGGCACTCCACTTTTCCCCGTACACCCCGGCGGCCGTCCTGCAGGACCTCATCTTCGAACTCGCCGAGGGGCAAGGACGCCGCCAGGTCCCCGCTGCTACCACTCCGCGACTAGCGATGCTGACTCCGCAGGCCCCGGCGCCCGCCCCTCCCGGGCAGGCGCCGGCAGCCGTTTCCACCCAGACCCGCTGAACCTCCGCCGCACCAGCTGGACGCGTGCTTGATAGTCTGGGCCCAGAAGGCGCTGGGCCCAGGCTCAGTTGCGGCGTATCGAGTCGGGATGCTGCGGGGAGACGATGTCTGTCGTCACCTGGAGATGCGAGCGACAGCGTCGTGGCTGTGGATGCTCTCAAGGTTTCGAACGCGTACAGCATGCTCGAGGCCCCGTTCGCGGCAGGCGAGGCTGATGTCGCGCGCCATGTCCTCAACGAACACAGGGTGGTCGTACGCCTGCATCGTTAGAACGCGTTCGTCGGGCCGCTTGACCAACGGCACGACAGGGGCGGACGCACTCTGCTCCAGGAGCCTTACGGCCTCCTGCACCGCAAAGGGATAGGGCGTGTCCCCGTGCCCCGTCACGGACAGCGTAATGCGGCTGCGCTGGTTGTGGGCGCCGTAGTCCGAGATAGCTTTCGAGCACGGGCACAAGCTCGTTACCTCGGTCGTGACCGAGGTAATCACCGTCGTGTCGCCGTTGTCCCAGCGGCCTTCGAAACGAGCGTCGTGGACCTGCCACGACTCAGCGCCGCTCGCAGGCGCGACCACGCTAGTGCTCAATGGGACATCGATCGTCACTGCGAGCGCGGGCGCGTCGAGGAGGTCGGCGCCGACCTTCAGGACGTACGGCAGCTTGCGCGGATCGAACCGACGAAGGTGATCGTGTGCGAGAGCGACCATGCGGCTCATGTGGGTGCCTCGCCGGTCGTGCTGCAGCCGGACGGTCACTTCGATCTCGGCGACGCCGTCCTGGCGGAGGTGGCCGTCCTCGAAGTACAGCGGGTAGCGCAAGCCGCTGATGCCGACGTCGTCGATTTCGATGCCGCGGGAGTCGGTCTCGTTCTGGATGTCGTGCACGCTTACTCGCCCCGATAGGTGCAGCCGGATGTGCACGTCTCGCGGACAGTGAGGGCGGAGAGGCCGGGCAGTGTCGGCCTCAGCCGATCCCAGATCCAGCGAGCGAGGACCTCGCTGGTCGGGTTCTCCAAACCCTCGATCTCGTTGAGGTAGTAGTGGTCGAGTCGCGCTTCGATGGGCTTGAAGGCGCGTTTGACGTCACCGAAGTCCATGACCCAGCCCGATTCGGCTCCGACGGGCCCCTCGACGTGGACGATGACCTTGTACGAGTGCCCGTGCAGGCGCGCGCACTTGTGGCCCTCGGGCACATTGGGCAGGCGGTGCGCGGATTCGAAGGTGAACTCGCGGAAGATTTCCATTACTGAATTCCCAGATACTTGTGCGTCTGGAGAGAGAGGATCCAGCGCGGGTTCTTCATGCAGTAGTCGACCGTCGCCCTGGTGTTGGCGTCAACGTCCGGGCCGTCCATGGGCTGGAGCCGGAAGTACCGGAAGTCCAGGTGCTCGAACTGACTGGGGTCGCCGCCCAACTGGGGGTAAACGAGCTTCAGTTCGTCTCCACGCGTAACTACCAGTTCGGAGCCGATTTTGGGGCTGACGCAGAGCCAGTCGATGCCCTTTGGCGGTACGCGGGTGCCGTTCGTCTCGACGGCGACCTCGAAGCCTCGGGCATGAAGGGCATCGATCGCTGCATCGTCAAGCTGCAAGAGTGGCTCGCCTCCGGTGCACACGACGAAGCGGTGCTCCCTGGATGCCGAGGGCCACGCTCGTTCCACCGCCTGCGCGAGATCGTCCGGGGACGCGAAACGGCCGCCGCCTTCTCCGTCGGTACCGACGAAATCCGTGTCGCAGAACTGGCAGATCGCACGGTGGCGATCCTTCTCCAGGCCGGTCCAGAGATTGCACCGGGAGAAGCGGCAGAAGACGGCTGGACGACCTGCGTGACTCCCTTCGCCTTGCAGGGTGTAGAAGATCTCTTTGACCAGATAGGTCATTCTCACGCGCCCTGGTACTGCACAGGGTCGGTAACGCCAGCCTCGGCGAACCCCTTCAGACGGAGCAGGCAGGTCTCGCAGTGCCCGCAGGCCCGACCCTGCTCGTCTGGGTCGTAGCAAGAAGACGTCAGGGAATAATCCACACCGAGGCGCAGTCCCTCGCGGACGATGTCGGCCTTCGACATGGCGATGAGCGGCGAGTGGAGTTTGAGTTCCTGCGTCCCCTCAACGCCTGCGCGGGTCGCCAGGTTCGCCATTTTCGCGTACGCGTCCATGTACTCGGGACGGCAGTCCGGGTAGCCGCTGTAGTCGACGGCGGTCACGCCGGTGAAGATGTCGCTCGCGCCGACGGTCTCCGCGTAGGCCAGCGCGAAGGACAGGAAGATCGTGTTGCGTGCCGGTACATACGTGATGGGCACGCTGCTTCCCGTGTCCTTGCTGCTGGCGTCGTCCAGAGACTCGTGCTTGGGAACCTCGATCTCCGACGTGAGAGCCGAGCCGCCGAAAACTCGCAGATCGATGTCCGCGATGACGTGGCGAGCAACCCCCTGAGCCCCCGCCACACGCTTCGCAGCCTCCAGTTCCACACTGTGCCGCTGGCCGTAACGGAAGCTCAGCGCGTACGGCGTGTAGCCCTGGTCTTTGGCGATCGCCAGAACGGTCGTCGAGTCCAGGCCGCCACTCAGTAGAACGATCGCGGGACGCTCCGCCATGCCCTGCTCCCTAGTTAGCTCTGTGTGTACCGCTGCAGCTTACGCGAAAACTGACAGGTAGAGTGACGCCAACATACTTCCAGTTATCGGCGTCGGGAGCAGAGCCGCGTGAGGCAACTTTCACTGGTCGTCACGTGCACGGACCGCAAGGCAGCTGCACCCGAGGCCGCACTGCAGGCAAGGTCACTCCCGGTCGGAACAGTGAAGGAACGCTCGGCACTCTGGAAGGAGCGTGTCGAGAACGCGACTCGCACGCACTCCCTCACCGAGCTCTACCGGGGCGATCACTGGACGCAGTCGCGTCGACTAACTGCAGCCGCCGCAAAGGCGGGATTCGATGCGCAACTGTGGGTGGCATCCGCCGGCCTCGGCCTGCAGCCAGTCTCTGCAATGGCGCCTTCCTACGCAGCGACCTTCAGCACCCGACACGCCGACTCGGTCGCTTCCTCGGCGGCAGACGGTGTCCAGTGGTGGCGGCATCTTCAAGAAGGAGTTGGCCGCGCGACCTTGCCGGGACTCGGCCAGGAAGGGCCAGTGCTGCTGGTGCTGTCCGAGGTCTACGCGAAGGCTATGGAAGCAGAGCTTCGAGCCCTCGGCGCGGTGGCAAGCGAGGCTCTGATGGTCGGCGGCGTCGAAGAGATCCCCGGCATCCAACGAGTCGCCTCCGATGCAGGGTTGCGCCATGCGCTCGGCGGAACCCTGACGAGCCTGAACGTACGCATGGCCGCGTCCTGGCTCCAGTACTGCGATGACAAACGACTGACCTCTCCCGCGGCCAACGACTCCTGGCGCAAGTGGGCGGCGAGTACGTCTCAGCCGGAGCAGCACAACCGCGAGCCCGTGTCGGATGAAGAGGTCGTCGCCTTCATTAAAGAGCAGATCACCTCCTCGCCCGGCATCTCACGAACGCGACTCTTGCGTGCACTGCGAGACAGCGGCCGAGCATGCGAGCAGAGCAGGTTTGCCGGGTTGTTCATTCGCACCAGGGGGGAATAGTGACAGAGAATCTGATCAGACGCAGGGCCCTGCGCATCGAACAGAACCCCAAGATCCCCCTGTACCTGTTCGCACTGGAAGCAGGGGAAGTTGACCTCGTAGCCGACGTCGCGCGGATCTCGCGTGATGAGGCCGGCAAGCTCTTTGGGTATCAGCGCCCCGAGAAGAAGCAACACGTCAAGCAGATCTTGGAATACCTAGACGGCGACGACGTGCTCTTTCCGAACGGCCTAATTCTCGCGTTGCCCCCGGCGGTACGCTTCAAGGGGAGCCGAGGCCCCAACCCTAGCGACGGGCTCGCAACCATTGGCACCCTGGAGATTCCCCTCCCGGAATCACGGGAAGCGCCACGCCCAGCTCTCATTGTCGACGGTCAACAGCGGAGCCTGGCGCTTGCTCGTACGCGGAACTCCAAGATGCCAATCACCATCGCGGGATTTGTAGCTGAAGACCTGGACATTCAACGCGACCAGTTCCTGCGCGTTAATACAGTGTCACCCCTTCCCGGGAACTTGGTCTCAGAACTCCTGCCAGAGGTGAACACCCAACTGCCCACGAGGCTCTCGGCCCGTAAGCTCCCAGCAACTCTGGTAAATGCGCTGAACCAGGATAGCGACTCACCTTTTAAAGGTCTGATCAAGCAGGCGTCAACCACCGCCAGCAAGAAGTCAGAAACTTTCGTTAAGGACAACAGCCTCCTTCAGGCAATCACGGAATCCTTGTCGGCTTCCGGAGTCCTCTTCCCTTACAAGAACTTGTCCAGCGGAACAACTGACACGGCAACTATCCGCAACATTCTCGTTGTTTACTGGACTGCAGTGAGGGACACATTCCCTGACGCATGGGGAATCTCACCGACCAAGAGCCGGCTGATGCATGGCGTCGGCATTCGCTCCATGGGGCGACTCATGGATCGCGTCATGGAGCGAGTGTTGTTTGAAGTAGACGTCAACTCGAACGACGTCTACGACAAGGTCATGGCGGAACTCGCACTTATTGGACCCCACTGCCACTGGACCAAGGGACGCTGGTCTGAGATCAACTTCTCCTGGAATGAGCTGGAGAACGTCACGAAGCACATCAACATCCTGTCAAACTATCTGATCCGTGTTTACCGTGAGTCAAGGATGAGCGCATCGTGAAATTCTACTTTCCAGACAGCCAGGACCAGGTCAGTCCGACGTACGACTTCCTCAATGACGAATATTCTCCGTACCGGGTTCGACAGAGAGACGATCTCTACGCTCATCAAGCGGTGAAGCCTGCCCCATACGACGGCATACTAGTCAGCAAGGCCATTGTCGACGGCTCGGTAAAGGGTGCAGGAAAATATAGTGCACCTCAGCGCGAGCGGCTATACCGGCTTGGCGTGCGTGAATTCTTCAGACTCCCCAAGGCGATGAGAAGTCTCGGAGACTGCGGGGCGTTCAACTATATCGACGAAGAACGTCCTCCCTATTCTGTCGAACAGGTCCTCGATTTCTACCTCGGCTGCCAATTCAATTCAGGGATCAGCATTGACCATGTGATCTTCGGATACGATCCGAAAGTCTCCGACGCGGATGTCAATCCTGCGTGGGCACAGCGCCGCGAGATTTCGCTAGAATTGGCGGAGGAGTTCATCGCCGGCGTCAGGGCTCGCAACGCGAAGACCCTGAACGAGGATGACAAACTCGAGCCTGTTGGCGCTGCTCAGGGATGGAGCCCAGATAGCTACGCGGACAGCGTCGCTCGGCTCCAAAAAATGGGCTACAAGCGGATTGCTCTGGGCGGCATGGTCCCGTTGAAGACGCCCGAAATCGTGTCCTGCCTTGAGAAGATCGCTAAAGTCCGTGCGGATGAGGTGTACTTCCATTTGCTCGGGATCACCCGCGTTGACAGCATGGAAGAGTTTTCCAAGTACTACGTCGCAAGTTTCGACAGCACCTCAGCGTTCCGCCAGGCCTTCATGGACGAGCGCAACAACTACCACACTGCTAACGGTTCCTACACAGCGATCAGAGTTCCGCAGGTCGATGGAAACCTGACCCTCAAGCGACTGATCCTCGCCGGCGTCGTCTCTCAATCGGTGGCCATCAAAGCAGAGCGGGAATGCCTCCAACTGCTGCGCAGGTACGACGAACGCAATGCGGAAGCCGAAGAGGTCATGGAGGCACTGCGCGGCTATCAGGCGCTCCTCGGCGATGAAAAGAAGCTGAAGCACGTCGAGCGGTACAAGGCCACCCTTGCTGATCGCCCCTGGGACGACTGCCCATGCGATCTCTGCAAGGAACACAAGATCGAAATGGTCATCTTCCGCGGAACAGAGCGAAACAAGCGCCGCGGATTCCATAACATGACTGTCCTGGAAGCCAAGATGCGCAAGCTGTCGTTCACATAATCACCCAGACCGCGCATAAGACTCTAAGCACCCTAAACAGGAGATAATGTGGCCGACCGCTACGAGCTCAAGCTACCTGCCCTCAAGGTGAGCCAAGGCAGCAAGGAGATCTACTGCTTCGCAGTCGACGGCAAGAAACTGCACGACTTCGCCGCCGTCTCGCGCATCCGCCGAGACGACGAGAAGCGGCTGCAGGGGTACCAGCGGCCCGAGGTCCTCAGCCACATCCGGTCGATCCGCCGTTACCTTGAGTCAGACGGCGCGATGCTTCCCAACGCACTGGTCCTCGCCTTCGACGAGCGAGTGAAATTTGTTCCCGCAGCCCGCGGCGGATCCGTCGACTACTCCGTTCCTGGTGAACTGGTCATCCCCGTCGACGAGTCACTGGCTGACGAAGACAAGCCGGCATGGCTGGTTGACGGACAGCAGCGCAGCGCCGCCATCAGGGACGCTGACCTTGCCGAGTTCCCCGTCGCTGCCGTGGGCTTCATTGCTTCCGGACAGGCGGAGCAGCGGTCGCAGTTCATCTTGGTCAACTCGACCAAGCCGCTCCCCAAGGGGCTCGTGTATGAGTTGTTGCCCGCGACGACCGGGCAGTTGCCGCGTTCGCATGAGCGTCGCCGGCTCGCTGCGCAAATCATGTCTCTCCTGAATACCCAAGAGGGCCCCTTCTGCGGGAGGATCAGCAGCCCTACGTCTCCCAAGGGCAACATCAAGGACAACAGCGTGCTGAAGATGCTGGAGCACAGCATCTACGAGGGCGCGCTGTTCCAGTACCGCAACGCCACCGACGGCACCGGCGACGAGGAGCGGATGGTCGCGCACCTCCAGGCCTTCTGGAAGCCAGTCTCGAAAATCTTCGAGGACGCGTGGAGCAAGCCCCCGAAGGAGTCGAGGCTGACGCACGGTGTGGGTGTCCAGGCCATGGGCTTCGTCATGGACCGGCTCACCACTGATATCCCGGTCGACAAGGTCAACTGGGACGAGGTCCGCTCCATTCTGCGAGGCCTCGAAGAGCATGTGGCGTGGACGGCTGGCACATGGACGTTCCCGGACGGCCAGGAGCGCCGCTGGAACAGTCTGCAGAACACGTCCAGCGACGTACGACTGCTCAGCACTTACCTGCAGGCCCGAGTCCGCGGGTAGTACCTGACAGTGCGCCCTAGCAAGGTGGCCGCCCAGATCCCTGGGGCGGCCACCTTGCTGTCAGGACTCCGCTGCTGCTGCGCGAAGCTCGTCGACTGCCGCACGCAGAAGAGAGGCCGAGCCGCTACCGTTCGCGTACCCAATGTGCTGGGTTACCGCGTGCTGATCGATGAAGCCAGTCGCCGCATGCTTCGCGCAGCGCGTGGCCAGAACAATCGCGTCAGCCGTGCGGGCCTTCTGGCGCAGTTGCGGCGTGCCGACACGGTCGGAGGCCGTCGTTACCTTCACGGCCGGCGCGAGTCGCTCAACCTCTTCCCGACAGCGGGCGAGTACTGCTTCATCCAGGGAATACAGCAGCAGTGTCAGGGGCGGGATTTCAGACGGCGAATCGCCCTCACTGCCTTCCCTGGAGGGAGGCTCCCACTCGAAGTCGATGCCGAGTTCTTGCGAAAGGCGCTGGGCAAAAGACAAGTCCGCCTCGTTGAGGCGCTGTTGATGCAGCCAGAGCGGTTCCAGGAGTGCGTACGCCAGGTTACTGCGAGCCTCGTTACTGGGGCACCCGGCAAGGAACAGGCGATCGACGAAGTCGAGCGCGACCGCAGCCCGTTCAGCAGCGACCCACCGGCTCCGCTCCGATCCGATCTCCTCAAGGAGTTCCCTGTACTCCGTCTCCGCCGGGGCTGCCCGGAGGGCAATCTCCGTCAGCGCCTGCAGGACAGCAAGATCGCCTGGACCGAATCGGTCGAAGGTCAGCGCGTTCCGGATGAACGCGTGAGCCGTCTGACCCGCTGGCGCGTCGTATCCCACGGCATCGATGAAGGCTCCGACTGCGCTCCATACCCTGTCCGCCTCGTGATCCTGCAAGCCATCCAGGAACTCGGCAAGCGCCGCATCGTCGGTGGCCGGGCTCTGCCAGACCATCCATGTACGGTCCTCCAACGCCGCCTTGCCGTCAGCGTGGCCTGCGGCAATCGAACTCAGCAGACTGCTCCAGGACGTAACTGGCTCATGGCGCCCCGCCGATGCCACTGCTGTACGTTCAGCCAGGATTTCTTGTGGCTCGGGAACCGGAGCGGCTGTGACTTCTGTCGGCTGGACCGTCGGCAGCAACTCCGTGACGTGATCCCATACGAGAGACGGGATCTCATCCACCCGACCGCTTGCCTCGACTGATGTCGCGAGGCGTTGCAGGGTAGTGAAGTCCTGACGGATTCCAACCGCCAGCAGCAGTACGGTCATTGCCTGCGGCCCGTACGCACTGGCGTCGCTGGGGATCAGATCAGGGACAACCCTCCCTGATTCGACCAGCTTGCTCTTTGCAGCGGTGAGGTCGTTTTCCGTGAGCGGCTGCTCCAGCGCCACTGAATAGACGGCATTGAGGATCGCTTCCCGTACTGGCGCCGGAGGGTTCTGGCGAACGATGTCCAGCAGTCCGGGGAAGGCCAGGACATCCGCGCTCCGCCCCAACCGGTCCAGCCTCTTGATATGCAGGTTAGCCAGGTTGGTTGCCGTGATGCCGCCACCTGCGGCCAACTGCTCAAGCGCATCGAGCGAAGCGGAGTCTCCGCCGGCCGACAGGGAGGCATCGAACTCGGCCAGGAGCCGTCCCATTGGCTTGGCGAGTCGCCACAATCTGGGGGGCCGGCTTGCGACGGTCCGCTGCATGAGTTGCAGCGCCTCAGCGAGGTTCGTGCGGTGCTGGCGTGTCTTGCCGGTGTCGAGTCGAAACGTGACGCGAGGACCGAAGAAGTCCAGGATCGCCTTCTCGACCGGATCATCAGGGGCGAGTGGAGCCGGGCGGAGTCCCCGTAGCGGGTCAAACGCGATGTACGTCGGGCCCGCGAACGAACGGATCAAGTCGGCCGTCTTCGCTGTGTCCGCAGTATCTCTCGCGATGACGTACATCACGAACCAGTCCCGGTCGGGGTAGGTACGAGGCAGCACGATAGGAGCGTCGTCCCCACGGCGGAAGGCTTCCACGAACGGAAGGGTCCGGCCAGCGTGCTGGTAGGCAGGATCGAGGTTCGGCCAGACACGGTTTCCTGTTCCGAAGAATCGTTGCAAGAACTCCTCGGTCTGCTCCCGCGTGCGCTGTTGGCTCTGATTCACGCGCCAACCCCCCACCGCTGCCTGAGGTCCAGCCGCGCCTGGCCCGCGTCCGGGCCGCCGACCTTGTACGTGACTGATTCGTCGTTCACCGCCATGCCGCGGATCGTGTAATTCATCGACCCGGTCAGAATCCAGTCCTCCCCGCAGAGCGTCTTCTCATGGACATCTGGACTCTGCACGATGCGGATGTAGTCCCGTTCCGGGGCCGATTCCAGATGCTGCAGAAAGGCCGCATTATGCGGGGCAGGGCGTGTGACCACGTGTACACGTGCCTCAGGGCTCGCGATACGGGTCAGGGCCTCCGAAAGCCGCCAGCCCAGTGGCGGAACATCTCCGAAGAACGAGTCGTAGGCGCCGTGGCTGTTGTCCAGTACTTGGACGTCGGTAATCCACGGTGAGACCAACCAGAGTTCACTGCTCGGGTTCACCGCCTCAGCGATCAAGGCAGCCGACAGCATCGAATCGACCCGAAGACCAGTGCGCGCTCCGATGCGGACGGTGCGTTCCAGGACGCTCACTGTGCTGCCTCCCGTAGTTCCACTCGCACTTGCAGTTGATCTCTGTGGCGCCCGAACCCGCGAACTTCGCCGAACACCTTCAGGAAGTCCCGGTCGATGGGCAGCGCCGGCACGCGTACGAGGGCCTGCGCCATTGCCGTGCTTTCCCTGGCTGGACATACAAGCTGTACAGCAGCGCCTTCCGACATTGCCGTCTGGTAGGCCAGCGTCCAGGCGGTGCCTGTGACGTCGATCTGCGCGATGTTGTCGTCGTGTGCAGCCTGTACGAGGAGCCGGTCCAGCACAGGGGGCCCGACATAGGGCTGGTAGTGCTGGAGATCTTGGGTTCTGGCCTGTCGCCCGCGCGGCCAGAGCAGACTGAACGCCTGGTCCGCGGTCACTTCCCGCGAGCTGCTCACCGTGAGGCGTCCGGCGCCGGCGGCGTAAGCCAGGACGCGTGCGTCTATTTCGATGCCGAGGCGCTGTTCCAACTCGCTCCATGCATCGACAAGTCCCAGCGCTACCGCGTCTGTGTCGGGGCTGGAACCGGGGCGGAGGAGTCGAGTCGACATGGCTGACACTGCAGTACGCCGAGGAGGGCCATCCAGACGCTCCCAGGCCGCCCGAAGCCCTCGGAGGGCGGTGCCCGCCGCCGTGGAGTCCTCTGCGCTGCGCAGAGCATTCATCATCTGCGCGGCCTCACCGCCGGGCTCCTGAATGAGGTGTCGAAGGAGACGGGTCAGCGTCGCATCGACATACTCGTAGTCGCTGGGGGCAAGTGCACTGGCTACGAGTCCCCAGAACCGGCGCGGGTCTTCGCTGTAGTACTGCACAAGACGCTCGATGACCCCCAATCCTCCGATGGACGTCTCGCTCAACCACACGGTGGCCGGGTCGCCCAGGCCGTCTCCGGGCAGCACGTCGACGATTAGGTCGCCGTCCTGCGCATCGCGACAGGCCCGCTGAGCCGCCGTGGATATCGCAGCGGCCAGGGTGTCGCGATATGCGCGTTGCGCTAGCTCTTCGGTGTGCGCGGCGACGTCGGGCGCGACCAGGAGTTCCGCTGCTCCGTCGAGTGCTGAGATAACGCGGCTGTCGTGGGACAACTCCAGGAGTGCGGCCACCAGGCGGTCCCCGTCTACGGGCTGCTCGGACTCACTGTTGTCCCGGTAGAGAACCTTGAAGATTTCAGCGAGGTTTTGGCTCCACGATCCGTCGGCGAGTGAGGCCCTCACCTGCTCACCGGTGCGCGTGCCGTCCAGGCCGGCCAGGGCGAATGCAGTCAGATACACCTGAGTCAGCCACTCGCGCTGGAACTTGTTGGTGATCTCGGCAAGCGTCGGATCCTCGGCGACGGCGTGGGAGAACGCGAGAGAGCGCCATTGTGGAGAATCCAGATAGTCCCGTACGGCGGGCTCGGTGAGATCCAGCGGCATGAGCCTGACGCGGAAGGCGTCAACCTCAAGCCGGAAGCCGAGGGCAGCCGGTTGACCCTGCACTTCGTATCGGACAGTTCGCTTCTCACTGTCCCCGCGCTTACGAGCGATCTCGCAGTCTGCCCCCATCGTCATGCGCCGAACCTCGATGGGGTTGCCAGCGGCGTGGGTTGCAAAGTTGACCGAGGCGATGCGCTGCGACCACAACGAAGGCTCTGGAACGTCCGCCGAGCTCAGGGACGCATCCTCTGGAACGACGATCTGCGTGCCCCAGCGAGGGATGCCCTGCGACCGGGTGTCGATCTCCTGAGGGGGTTGATCGAGGATGAGCTGCTGCGGGCGGAACACCTGAAATCCTGAAGGGCCGTGCCCGTGGGGAAACCACATTCCTTCAGGATCGCCACTCCGGACGATGTCAGTGAGCGGCAGCACATCCGTGTCGTCGGGAGGCATCGGAAGCCAGGTGCGGTGCTCGTCACGGCGGTGTCCGTAGCGGCGGCTGACTCGCCCCGGTACCGCTTCGCGCAGAGCCCGAGCGATGGGAAGTTGCTCGATGCTGTCCCCCTCAGAGAAGGGCAGCAGCAGGTCCACCTCTGGCAGGTTCAATGGTGCGAACAACGACTGGGTGACGAACTCGGGAAGCATCGCGCCGTCCCGGGCCCCCGAGTCGTCGCGCAGCGGCCGCCACTGGCTGCGCAGCCGGCGGAGGGCTGTCGGCACTACGGCCAGGAGGAGCGAGCGGGGCTGCTCCCAGAGCAATGCTTGAGCCTCGTCGGCGCTGATACGGAGAGCCCGCACCAGATGGTTGGCGAGTTCATCCTGGAGACCGGAATTGTCCAGGAGCGCCTGGAGCAACTCGGCGAGCATCTCGCTTGCCGCCTGATCCTCCTGGCGCACGACGCCGCCGCGGGGCGCCTTGAGCAGCTTGCGCGGGTCCGCCCACTGACGTCTGCTGCGGAGCTTGCGGCCAGTCCAGTCCAGGAGGGCCTGAGTGCCTTGAATTTTCAGCACAAACCGGTTGCCGATGGGCAACGTTCGGGCCGGTACCTCCGGGGCGAACAGCGTCTCGTACGCCTGGTAGGCAAGACGGTCTCGACCATAGTCCGAAAGTGTGACCACGGTGATCGGACGGGTTCCGCGCTGACGCCCGGCGCGACCGCGGCGCTGGATGAAGGCGGCGGCGTCGCGGGGTGCTTTGTGCTGCAGGACCAACCCGACCCGAGGATCGTTGAAGCCGACTTCAAGAGAGGCCGTGGCCACCGTGAGATCCGCGTTGTGGTCGACGCCCACATCCTGTGACGAGGTCCGGCCGATCCGTAGGTGGTGGAGGCGAAGGCCAGGATCGAGATCGTGCCCGATCTTCTCGACCATGTCCCAGGACTGACCATCCCGGTAGCGGGCATCGTGCTCGTCCCGATCTGGGGAGCGAAGGCCAGCCAGCACAGGCTTCCAGCCACTGCGACCGCCGGACCGGTACTGACCTCCCTCCGCATCACGGAGATCGTCGTAGAAACGGTTGGTTACGTCGAGGTCGTCGGTGAACAGAAAACCCGTTGAGCCGTAAAGGAAGCGGTCACTTTCTTGGTCCAGCGTGCGTCCGAAGAGCATCGCGGTCTGGATCGATGTGGACAGCAGGCTGGCGCCGGCGACGGGGTCGCCACGTAGTGCGAGCGCGTATTCGCGGCCTTCGGTCTCCATGGCGTCCTCAGCCGGTTCGATCGGCTCGACGTCGCCCGGATGCAGCCCGATCAGTTGGGCGAAGAAGTGTCTGGCGTCTCGCAGCGTGGCGCTCAGACCGACGAATGTGACGGGCCGGCCAACCGCTTCACGCCAACGACGGAGAAGGAGGGCGACCTGTGCCCCGTGTACGCCGGTGTACGTGTGAACCTCGTCAAGGAGGACAAGGGCGGGGCCAGGGTTGCCTCCGCGCCACCCGAGCAGGCGCTCGAGGTAGCTGTCAGCACTGGCGCGGTTGAGGGTCTCGGTGGTGGTGAAGAGTAGATCTGGCTCGTTGGCCTTGAGCGACTCGCGCGTGAGTGCGAGGCGCCCATCCTTGATGGTGTGGCCGCACTTCACGCAGGTCAACTGCTCGCGCCCCTGGAGCCGATCGCTGTCGGACCACACCAAGTCACCGGTCCCACATTCGGGATTTGGGCACGGGAGGTACGGGCAAATGGCCCCCTCAGAGGTTCGCGCCCACGCTCCGGCCACCCTGCCACCCGGTTCCAATTTCAGGTCCCGCGCGTTCCAAGGGGTGTTGCCATAGAGCGCGCCGATACGCAGAGCACGACGTCCCTGCGCACGCAGGGCTCCCTCGATGCCGTCGGCCCCACGAATTGCTTCCCGGAGTTGATCTCGTAGGAGCTCCAGGCGGGGATAGAGGGCAAGGGTGTGTACCCGGGACGTTGTACCAGGACGGGCGTGCTCCGCCATCGCCGCGAATGCCGGCAGATAGAACGCGAGGGTCTTACCGCTACCCGTACCCGCGCCGACAATGATTCCCGTTGATCGCGGACCACCGAGCGCCTTGAACACGGTGCGCGTGGCGTCCAACTGGAAGCGAGCCAGCTTGTAGTCCCGCACGTGGGCTGCCGCGACGTGCTGCTGCAGGTCACGCCACTGGTCAAGGCGGGCCAGCTCCGCCAGGGCATCCTCTGCGGGGATGTCACGGCGGGGGTAGCGGCGCGGCGCGACGTGGAGTCGGTAGTCGGCGACCAGACGCTTCTGCTGCCGCCACCAGCCCCGGTCGGGTTGGCTGGCCCATCCGCCTCGCGCAAAGAGTTGTCGTAGCCCGGTAGTCAGCCTCAGGGTCTCGGCCAGCCGGGTGCGGTACCGCGGAGGCGAGACAACGGGGACGGGCACTTCGAACAGCAGGGCGCGATCGAGGCACTCCTCTAGCACCTCGTCGGTCGAGGCCCCGGCCGGTGCGTCCTGTCGGGTGACAAGGAGTTCGTCGATGGTCTCCAAAACCTCAGCTTCAGAGAGGGCGCTCTCCGTCACTCCCCAGGAGAGCAGGGGGAGTTCGCGGTCTTCCAGCCGGTTGAGAAGCGCATTGGCGAACCCTTGGTTGATAAGCTGTGTCACGCGCCCTTCCTTGTCAGTGCGACTTGGCCATCCATTGCGAATTCACGCAAGAGGGCAATTTCCTGGTTCGTGATGTCGAATAGAGTTGGAGCCGGGCGACGGTCGAGTCGTTCAAGAAGCGCGAGGAGTTCCGCTGGCGGCTCCTTCGCATCACGCAGTGCTTCTGCGAGTGCTTCGCATTTGGTCACGAATAGGGTGATGTCCCCGGCGGTAACGGCCTTGGCTGACGCGGTACGTTCAAGATCAGTACGTCGCGATCGAGCCAATACTTGCTCCTGCGGAGGCAGCATCGGAATCCGTGCCAGAGGAAGCGAAGCCAACTGGCGACCTGACCACTCGGTCCATGCTGCGAGGTTCTCTTCTCGGATGGCGTCGGCTGCCGCCTGGACCTTCCGCCTGGCCGTGTTGAAAGCCTGATCGCCAGGCCACCCGTTCTGAGCCCTCCGCGCGAACGCCTCAAGCCCGTCGCTGGCCGCCAAGAGGCCGGGGCCCGTTGTTGCGCCCTGGTTCTTCAAGGCGAGCGCCACTGTGACTTCCTTCCGGAGATCCGCCAGGCGTGCACTCAGTTCGTTGATACGCGACGAAACCCGGGCTGCCTCCTTCGCGCCCGCCTCGCCCTCAGCCAACTGCCGGGCTCGATCCTGCAGTTGCAGCGCCATCTCATACACAGGTCTCTGTGTCACTCGGCGTCTCCTTCCAGCGTGGCGGAGGCTTCGGCTGACCTCGATGCATCAGAGGCCAATCGTGCTACCTCATTCCATTCACCGAGCACGGTCTGCATAGCGAGAGAGACGCTGTCGACTGCACTGCTGCCCGTTCGCGCGTCAGCCCTCCTGAGCGCAGCTTCCAGCCACGATTCGCTCTCGGAGAGCAAGAAATGGATGTCCTGGATGGCTGTTCCACGGTCCTGCGCTGCAGCAGCAATGCGAGCGGCCTGTCGAGCTCGGTCAGTCCGGTTTTCATCCGATGCTCGGGCGAGGTCGTCTTCCAGTTCGGACACCGCGGTCCATTCGACCTGCTTGCCCCGCTCAAGGAGCGACTCGAAGCGGAGTGTTTGGTCCGTTCCGAGTGGCATCAGCCCGCCGACCTCCTGGGCCGTGGTGAGGGCGCCCTCGATCGCGGTGAGCGTGTGTGCGCTGTTGGTGCCGCGAGGGTGCCGCTGCCGGATCTCCCCCAACTGGTTCTCAAGCAGGTTCAGTTGCTCGTCCACCAGGACAGACAGTGCGGAGAAGCCGGTGACCGCCTTCTGCACCCACGATGGGACCTGTGTCCTGTCGAGCGTCCATTCCCACTGAGATGTCGTCCGCTTGAGTAGCGGCAACATGCGGGCAGCGTCAATCATCCGCACGGCCCCGTTCACGCCCTGCGCGACACCTACGGCTTCCCTGAGCCGCTCAACGAGAACAGGACGCGCATCCAGGTGACGCTTCAAGATGTCGTTCCACTGCTTTGTCCTCAACGCAACGTCCGCCCGCTCCCATCCCTGACCTTCGTCCAGGACAGCGGTGAGTAGCGCGGCGGCTTCCATCCCCGGGTACGCCTGGCCGGCGAGCATCGCGCCGAGTAGAGAAGCACGTAGGCCAAGTACCAACTGCTCGTCGGAGATCTCCAGGTGACGTTGAACGCGTGACGTGAGGGCTGGCGCGTACTGGTCGGCGTAGGTTGCGAGACGCCGTATGTCCTGGCTTCTGACCTGTCCCTTGCCCGACTCGGCGCACAGCAGGCTTTCGAAGAAGTAGCTGTCCTTGGCTGTGCGTCCGAAGCGGATGGGCGCGTCAGCAGCGCCGGCCAGGCGCTCGTCCGCCCCAGCTACTGAAACCACTGTTGCGTTATTGGGCCAAGCCCCTCCTACTCCTACCATCACTCGCTTGCCTTGCTCGTGCATCAGCGGTGATTCCCAGCGGTATCGCTGCAGCACGGCCGTCGCGATGATAGTGCGGACGTTAAGTGCGGTGGAATTGTCTAGGACTTCTTCGTCGGTAAGCCAAACATTGACCGTTTCCAGCTTCTTCTTGAGAGATCGAGGAATGTTGTCCGTGTCGGAAGCAGGCTCGGTTTCCCTGTCGAGGGATTCGTCGAGAAGCCTCTGCATCGAAGGTGGACGTGCCCCTGTCGGGATCCGCCGCGATTGGCCGTCCAAGGGAGGCAGAGAGAACGCTTCCAGGATCGTGCCATCGATCGCATTGGCGTCCGCGGGAGCGTCTCCCCAAAACAAAAGAAGGGACTTTCGTCGCTCAGGGTCGACGCGATCGTTCTCGTCAATGAAGGCATGCGCCTCTCGGCTCAACACTTTATCGATGTCAGCCCTCGAGAACCGGCGTCGAAATTCAGAGTCTGGGAATTCACCTCGCCGGATAGATTCGGCGTGATCGATCAGCAACGGTCGCACGACACTGCCGAGAACGGTTCGAGGAACGAAAGACCATGGCTTCTTCGGGTCTGCGGTTGAGTGGACGGTTCTGACGAGAGCAGACGAGTTGAAGGGATACAGGCCGTACCCTTCTGGCGTGACACCGAAGGCGTCGTGGCATCGTTCCTGGAGAGGACAACCTTCACACGCGTTGGGTGTTTCGCCGTCGCGAGCGCGCTCCAGCGCGTCCCGGCCTACGCGGGCTGCGTTGAGATAGCGTCCGACGAACGAAGAGATTTCCTGGCTTCCGGTGTCGGTCGCACTGAAGGGGACATCCAGGTTGTAGACGTACCCAGCGGTAGCCCGGATTCGGGTGAGCGCCGTCTCCGGAATCTGTTCCAGGTAGCCCGGCGTGACAGCCATGAGCGTGCGGATGGGGGCGAGCGACGTGCTTCCGTCCCGATTTGCTGCCTCGATCACAGCGTCCAAGAGATCTTGCTGGACTCCCTGAATGAGAGCAAAGTCCTCGATGAGGAGGATGATTTCCTTTCCGCGTCGCTGATACTCCTCGCGGACTTGCATCATCGCGTCCAAGAGACGCCCCGCGCCAAGGTTGGCCGCATTCTTAACAGCAGATTCCAAATGTTTGTTGAGTAGGTCCACGGCGGTGGCCTGGAGGTCGTCTCGCGTGGCGATCTGGTTAAGCAGGCGAGCGACCATATCTGAAGCGGCGTTGTCGTAGTCGACATCCAGAGGCAAGTCTTCAAAAGTGAAGGTCTCAGGACGCTCGTCCTGCCCACTGCGGCGATCCCTGAGAAGCTGAGCCGCAAGCCGCGGAACAAATTTTCCTTCCGACAACATGTGCTGTCGAATGAACGGGTCGTGCAGCATCGCTGCCAGCCTCCCTGGGCCGGCAAGTACCCGTCCTGGTCCCGGGATATCCTTCGGCACTGTCGCGGATAGAAGCTCACTCAATTCATTGAGGATGCGACGGCCGAGCGACTCTTGATCGATGTCGGCAGTGAACCTGTCGACATCTTCCTTGAGTTGCGCTAGTTCACTGCTGTCCGCCTTGGCGATGAGAGCCTTGACCACGGCCTTGAGGCTGGTCATGGAGCGTTCGAGGTAGATGACCTCGTGGGTGTCCGAATCTGGAACAAACGTTGGAATATTCTCGCGCGCCCATCGGATTAGATGGGACTTACCGGATCCTGAGTCTCCCAGGACCAGCATGAGGAGGGCGCCTGAGTCGGACTTCTTGGTGAGGAAGTCGTTGACTACAGACCGTTCATTGATCAGATCGCCGATCGGCTGCACCTGCTTGTCCTCTGAGACCAAGGCACGCTTGATGCGCAAAGGTGCATGCGTGGCAAGGAAGACGGACCGGTGGGGGCTGATGGCCTCGGTGTTGATCGTTGCAGATGCGGTCGGCTGGTCCCAGCAGAGCATGCCGCGGAAGTCAGCCATTGATGGCCTCCAGGATGGTGATGGCACTGACCGGTCGCGCAGATGACCTGTCCGGGTCGTGAACCTGGAGCACGTGCTGTGCGTCATCGTCGTGCTCAAGGCGCAACCACTTCTCGTCTTCGCCACGCAGCAGCGCGAAGGAGAGAGCCGCGCCGGCCGTAGTGTCACCTGGAGAACGGAGTCCCACAGCCCGTGAGTGTGCGCCGCCCGGCAGCACGGGAAGCCTCTCACGAAGGATTCGCAGCACTTCTACAGCGTTCATCCTCACCTCGGTCTGCTGCAGTTCAGCCGCCGTTTGTCGGACCGCAGTCGTGCAATCGGGTACAAGTCTGTTTGCGCTTCCTTCGACTTGGAAGAGCGGGGGTGCGGCCAACCCCAAAGCGGGGGCCCAGTAGTTGAAGTGGTTCCACCGAGTTTCGTTGGAGAATACGGGACCTGCCTCCGGCCGCAACGCTTCTCGCTGGTCGTTCTGCACCCTGTACCAGTCCATCGGATCTGTCGGATCCAGCGAGAGCAGCCAGGCCAGTGCGCGGGTAAGGTCGCGAGGTCCGGTCTGGTCGGCAGAATCGCCGAGCGAAGTGTTCTTGGCCTGATCGAGAACCGCCTGGCGGAGTACGGAGTTGAACGCGGATACGTCCTGCCCGTCAAGTGTCGTAGCGGCACCAGCCAGAGAGAGATGCTGATCTTCGCCCTCGATCCGAATCAGGCCCAACTCGTCGAGAGTGCTGATTGCCTTGTCGAAGGGCGGCTTGTCCTTCGTCTTCTCGCCGCGAATTGACGGCGGGGACAGCAGAGAACGTGCCTCCTCCAACGATACTGCCTTCTCCAAATAGGCGAGCAACCGCACGACTGCCCATGCTTGAGTGGGCAAGGCTGCGCCGCGGGGATTTAGGAGCGTCATCAGATTTCCTCCAAGGCGCGGAAGACCGGAAGCTTGGCGCGGTGGATATCGATCAGCGGATCGTTGGTCCGATCCGGGTGTCGAGTGTGGCGTGGGTGAAGGAGGTACGTGATGTCCTCTGAACTGAACCGTGCTGCGGTGTCATAGTCCAGTGAGGGCGAGTCGTCCAGGATCCACACCACAGGGCCAGCCCATGACTTCAGCAACTCGGCATCCTCATCGAACACAACAGGGTATGTACGGGCTGCCTTACGGAGTACATCCCGGCACCGTGTCGTAACACCAGGGCCGCCTACGACGGCGATCCCGCGGCGCACCAGTCGCTCCAGGAGGCGGGGTACATGGAGACGTTGCTCCTGCTCGCCCTCCCACCACAAGCTCAAGCAGGCCAGACCGTCACGGTAGCGGGCCAGTGGATCGTTGGGAGGAGGTACCGGGAAGCGCAACCACGGACGAGGCTCCCCGGCGAGCCTGTAGAAGCCGGACTTGTCTGGGCGCCCGGTCGCCCTACAGTTCGGGCAACCACGGCAGGTGACACGGGTAGGCAGGGAAGTTCGGCCTCGTCGCAGGCGGTAGTACTCTCCGAGTACGTCACCGATGCACTGACTTCCACCGAGTGCCTCTTCCAGACCCGTGAGGGATTTCTTCTGGTGATCCAGAAGCTTCTGCCGCTCCGCCTCGAAGCGAGATATGAATCGCTCCGCAGTGTTGACTTGAGGGTCTTTGATGGTGACTTCAGCCCGTGTCCCCACATTTTTCCTGAACTCGTCTACACGCTCTGCCCATACGGATTCGAGCTCTCCCTCTTCGCGTTGGGGCGGTTGAGGTACGTGGAGTTCGATCAGCTTGGCGCGAACCATAAGGTTGAGGACGCGAACGTTCCAGGACCTGTTGGTTTCGGAGTCCTCACTGACGTGGCTGGGGCGGGAATCCAGATCGAGACGATAACGGCTGCCGCCGAGTTGCTGTTCACGCCGGAACATGGCGTCCCAACGCTTCAGCGCCTTTTCAGAGGTGATGACTGGTTCGCTGCCGAGAACCTCGGCAATGTCTCGGTCCCCGGGTGCCGTCACCATGTAGGCGACAGACGGGTTTCCGTCTCGCCCACCACGGCCGATCTCTTGGTAGTACCGGTCGACTGTCTCGGGCAGGCATGCGTGAAGCACAGTTCGCACGTCCGACAGGTCTACGCCCAGACCGAAAGCTGAAGTGCCTACGACAACGTCAAAGCGGGTAGAGAATCTGCTGTCGTCTTCGGTTGATTTTCCTCCCCAGCCCTCAACGGCATCGCGGCGGTCCTGGTCACTTGAGTCACCGGTCACTTGAGTTACGCGGAAAAACCCAGAGGCCCGGAGGCGCTCCCCCCATTCCTTTGCGTCTCTCACTGTGGAGACGTACAAGGCCAGGGGTTTAGGCAGGAGCGACACGGCCTCAAGGACCGAATCCTGTCGACTTTGAAGCGTTTCGGATGCGCTGATGTAGTAGGTAGGCTCGTGGCGGAGTTGTGAAGCCCAGACAACCTGAGCTTCGTCTGGTCCGGCGAAGAGCTCCTCGAGCGTACCGACCTGTTGAGTAGTGAGGGTGGCACTCATGGCCACAGTGACAGGGGCCAGGCCGTCGGGAGCCTTGCTAAGCCAGGTGCGGCGGTGGCTGGACATCGTCTGGAACTCGGGTCGGAAGCCGTTGCCCCACTGCTCGACGAGATGAGCTTCGTCGATAACGAAGTACTTGAGCAGACCGGCTTCCGCGGCTTCTTCGAGTGGCTTGCGCAGTCCCCTGACGAGTGCCTCGGGCGAAGCGAATACCAGGCGCTGCTGGCCGGTGCGGATATCCTCACGGAGCTGCCGCTTGACGTCTTCGGGCAAGCCACCGACGTATGCATAGCGTCCTGTGGGGCTTGGGCATCCCTGCGCTTCCATCAGCGGCCGGGTACGGCGTTCCATGTCGAGGGCAAGAACGACGGTGGGAACAACGACGACGGAGACGCCGGCGCTCCGGCTCGCCAGGATGGCCGGGGCCTGGATGACATCGGTCTTCCCATGGCCCGTGGGCAAGCAAATGATCACGGTACTGCCCGGCTGCGCGAGCGCAACCGCGCGCGCGGCCTGCCGCTGCCCGATCGACAAGTACCGGTCGCGAGCGGGGCCGAGGGCTTCCCTCCAGAATGGATCGCCAGGGTAGGGCTCAAGGTGGCGGCGGTGCTCTGCGTCTCGCCCAAGATGTACCTGTCGAAGATCCACCCGAGCCACCGCTGCAGCGTCGCTCTCAGGCACAGGCGGATGCCACGGCTTTGCGGTGATGTACAAGCCGCGTTCGTTCGGCATCGCATCGCAGTGGATCTCGGACCACTGCTCGTGAGAGGGAAGCAGAGGGTGGCTGGGCACGACGAGGCCTGTGTTGTTTCCGCGTGCCTGCGCTTCAAGCAGGACCTGGCGCAGGAGGGCCGCCACATCCCTCCATCCGGATGTTCCGCTCTCCAGGCCGGCGAGGGCGTCGCGGAGCCGCCGTAGTGTGCCCCGGCTGTCGTCGTTCAGCGGCGGGACCGAAGGCCAGGCACGAAGCAGTTCGCGGGCTCCTGTCCAACTGTCGACGTTCAGGTCACCTTGCCGGAGGAAGGCGTTGCGTGCGTCACGAGTCATGCCGGACTCTCCTGTAGCCGCTCTTTACGATGCACGTGGCCGCGACGAGCCTCACGTTCGGCCGCGTCAGCCCTTCGACGAGGGCATCCGCGACGGACACGTCCAACAGGTAGCTCTCGGTGTCTCCCAGGAGGTGTCCGGCCGCCTGACGAGACTGGGCTTGGGCCTTGGCCACGGCGAGACGACGACGAGCCGACTGCTGCGCGCGGGCGCAGTGGGCTGCAAGGTCCGTCACTCGCTCAAGTTCATCAAGGGCGACTCCGTTGGCCGACCTTGCTGCTTTCTCGTAGTAGTTCCAGCCACCAAAGAGATCGATCAGTTCACGGATCAGCTTGGAGTTGTAGTTGTGGTCCTTGCTGTTGTCGTACGGCTTTTCAAGCCACCTGAGCGTCTGTTCGTCGGTGACCGCTTTCGTGCTGCCTGCGGGAACCCACACCTTGAGCGTGAAGGGTGGGAGGATCCGATCTGCCTGCCGCTGCAGCGCGGGGCGTGCCTTCTGCTCGTTGTCGACCAGCGCCAGGGCGCTTGTGATGTCGGCTTCCACCACGAGGTCGAAGCCGAAGTACGGCTCCAGTTCTCCCCGGTGGAGTGGATCAAGTCGCCAGAAGGCAGTGGCCTGACCGCGGTCGTCGGTGTAGATCACCGACGCCAGCATGTCGACCAGAGGATTGCCGATGCGGTACAAGCGCGTGCCTGGGGCGCGGAGCGCAGCGGCCCTCATGAACGCTGCTTCGGCGGCTTCAGAGGGCACCTTGGCTTTCAACGCCTGGTAGAGGTGTGGCGAGACCAGGGGCTGCGAAGCGAGGTTGAACTTGTGGCGCTCGCAGCCGCGTTCGATGCGGGTCCAGTGGCGCAGCTTGATGCCGGAGGCTTCGTCGCCCGCATACATCAGGAGAGCGTCTTGCGTCTTGCGCCACGGTTGCTCGAACTTACCGAGGGTAGCGGCGATATCCGTCTCGTAAGCAGAGGACTCGTGGACGGATTCGAGCCTGTCGAATTTCGCGATGGCGGCCCGAGCAGCTCCGAGTTGGGCCGAGATCTCCTGTGTGGAGTTCGCCAGCCCTTCTGGTCCCTGCACGAGTGCTTTGGACCACACACCAGAGAGGTTCACTGCGATGGGGTCCTGCAAGGTGGACACAGACTCGGTGAAAATTTGATAGCCGTCCTGCAGCAGGGTCAGCCAGGCGCCGTTGAACTCCTCGGTGTCGGCAAGGACGAACTGGTCGGCAGGATCGTGTCCGGTCGCCTCGAAGTCGGGGTATCGGTCGATGCGGCCGAGACGCTGCTCAAGACGATTCGGCGACCAGGGAAGGCGCAAGTGCACTGCCGTGTCCGCGCTCTGCAGGTTCAGACCGTCGTCGGCTGAGTCGTCCACGACGAGAATGCGGGGCGGATTCTCCGTGCTCCTCGTGGCCCGAGTGTTCTTCCTACGTTGCGCCCGCCACGCGTCTACGGCCTGGTTCGATGCCTCAGAGCCGGCACGCCGAGTGTGCTCGGCGATAGAGGTGCCGGGAAGGCGACGGCTCAATTCTGCCGTGAGCTCCGACGCGAGTGAGCCGGGTCCCGCGAAGATCACGGTTCTGGCGGCCTTCGAGATCAGAGGCAGCAGCGCGTGAACGAGTTCGTCCATCTCGTCCTTCAGACCACCCTGGTCAAGCATTGCTTCGAGCCGCTCCACGAGCGCGACCTCGTGCGCGAACTGAGGCGCGCCTACAAGCAGTTCACGCTCCTGATCAGTGAGGCCAGCGCGAGTTGCCGCCTGTGTGTCTCGGCGTACACGCCACCGCATCGCGTCAAGGAAGTCCGTTGAAGGGCCACCGAGTCGCGAGGTGAGGATGCCGAGGAGGAGACCGTACTCGGTCTGCCGGTCATCGAGGCTCTCATCGAGGAGGTGATCCCACGTGTACCGCCGCCAGGTGCGGAGGGTCTCCGAGGCCAAGGAGTGCAGCGATCCCTCGCCGAGGACTTGGGGGCGAACCCGACCGCGGACTACGTAGGGGAGCAGGTCGGATTCTTCGTCGTCGCGAAGAATGCGAGCTCGGCGATGCCGAATTACCCGGCGGTCCAGTCGATATGTCTCGCTGATGTGAGCGCGGAGCGCTTCCACGCGCAGGGCGAGTTCGGGAGCGTCCGCGTCGTCGGCGAGTTCGTCGTATTCGTCGAGGAGATCGAGTACTTGGGGTGCCAAGGCCTCGAAGAGCGGGTCCTCGGGGATGACGTCCCTGATGCGGTCGATCGTGGATGGCAGGAGAGGAGGCAGCTTGTCATCGAGCCCGGAGACGCGGTCCGCGAGTATCTCGCGCAGTGCGTGACGGCGCTCGAACGCGTCCCGGTTCTCCCAGCCGTACAGGGCAGGGTCGAGCAGATGCAGAAGCGCGAGATGGGCTGTCGGGCCTGCCGTGACTGGAGTGGCGGACAGGAGTAGGAGCTTGGGCGCGGTGTGGGCCAGCGCGCACAGTTCGCGGTATCTCGGGTCGTCGTTGTCCACGTCATGAACCAAGTCGTGGGCCTCGTCTACCACGACGAGTTCACTGTCGTGGTATTGGGCCCACTTTTCCGGCGTCTCGTGGGATGTGAACCGTACGCGGGCGTCTACGAAGTCGTCGATGAAGAACTTCTCGCACATTTCGCTTCGCCACTGGCGCCGCAAGACCTCGGGAGTAAGTACGGTCACCCGGGCGCGCGGGTTGTCGATCAAGGTCTGCCGGATGACGTAGCCAGCTTGGATGGTCTTGCCAAGTCCGACCTCATCGGCGAGAAGGTACCGCTGAACAGGGTCGGACAACACGGTCAGTGCGGCATGGATCTGGTGGGGGTAGATCTCCACCGCGGACGACAGTAGGGCGGGAGTGCTCGCGCTGGCTGCGCGTTGACCGACGAGGTTGTGAAGCAGGGGGAGCCGCGTGTTGTGGAAGTAACCGGACTCATTGCCACCGGAGACCAGCACCTGGAGAGGGTCGCGCACGGGCTTGTCCCACCGGACGCGAAGCTCGGCCTCCGGCACTGGAAGATCGGCTTCTGTATTGGGGAAGTGTACGAAGTACATGGGGCGTTGAGCCATTTGGACGCGTCCGGCCAGCCAGGCGCCCGTGTTCGGATTGCGCCAGAAGACGCGAGTCTCCCGCTGGAGTACGGCGTGCCGGCATGCAGTTGCTGGCACCGTGCGTGACTCGACTTCCGGCTCGGCGACAGACTCGAAGAAGTCGATGCGGAGAGTGTGACCGTTGACCGCTCCTACACGGCCGATTCCAGGCGCCCCTTTGAACTCGACAAGGTGCCCGACTGCGAAGCCCGAAGGCATCTTTCTACTCGCCCCCCACCTGCTGGTTTAACGACTGACATGAGCTTAGGGGCAGCCACTGACAACGCGGTTGACGGAGTAATGCGAAAATTCGTATACACATTCGAAAGGGGGGTGCAATTGCGCTGCCGGTGACGCAAGGTCGACGCGACAAGTAACGCAAATCATCAGTAAATGGTCATTCAGGTCGGCATCGCGAGGTGCAACGCGCCACAAAATACGTCCGAAACGGAGCCTTGCGCTGAGGTTGCATGCACCAAGCATGAAGTGTGCACGTCAACGCCGGCCTGCGCTGTCGCGCAGAGTTGATGGCTATATGACCTGCCCCAGTTCACGCAAGGTGGCTCCCCTTGCTGCTTCTCGGCGCACTAGCCTCGCGACACCGGAAGATGCATATGCCTCCGGCAGTGCACTCAATCTCGGCCAGAGTCTCGACGTCTGGACTCGGCACTGGTGTCAGTGGCGTGGGTTGTACTGTCTGCGCGCTCACCCCGCCGCCCGTCCCCGGCGTGGCATCGGCGCATCGACCACTTCACCGAGACAGAAAGAAGACTGTGAACGTCCCCGCACCAGCCGGTATCACGACCCTCGTCGCCTACGTCGCCACCATCCCCGCGGCCAACCTCGCCGTCACCCATTTCGGAGCCGTCCCCGTCGGCTTCGGCTACGCCGCCCCAGCCGGGGTATACCTGGTCGGCCTCGCACTCGTCCTTCGCGACCTCGCCCGAGAATCAACCGGCCGCGTAGCCGTCCTCGCGGCCATAGCCGTCGGCACCATCCTTTCGTACTTCCTCGCCGATCCGGCGCTCGCCGTTGCTTCGGCAGCCGCCTTCGGGGTCGCTGAAACCATGGACTTCGCCGTCTACGAACCTCTGCGGCAGCGTGGCCTGTTGATCGCGATGCTCGCCTCCAACGCGATCGGCCTGCTCTCGGACAGCCTCCTGTTCCTTAAGCTGGCCTTCGGCTCGTTCGAGTACCTGCCAGGACAGATCCTCGGCAAAGCGTGGATGACCCTTACAGCAGTCGCCGTCCTGGCTCTACTTCGCCGACGGAAGCAAGCGACCGCCTGAGCCCGTTGCGCATCCGGTGCACCGGCTGAGGAGTGGTGCACCTTCACCGGCTCCCCGTCCCCGTGCCGTCCGTCCGCCTGGCGACAGTTCACCGAGACGTTGTGTGTGGGGGGACTCCCTCGCGGTCCCGTCGTTGGCGGACCGTGCGGGCGAGCGTCGGCCCGCACGCTGTCCGCCCCCATCGCCGATTCTGCTGCCAGCCCGCGTTGAACGCGGGCTGGCAGCAGAATCGGAAAAGATCTCGAAGAAGGCTGTTAAGGCAAGACCCCTCTGCCGCGTATGGGATGTGAGGGCGCATGTGCGCCCCATGGGCTTCGATCCGAGGGAAGCATCCTGTGACTCTTATGGAGTTTGCCGACTACGTCACGTCCGGCACCGCCTTGGTGGCGGCGCTGGGCACTGTCGTACGCCGTCTATGGGTGCAGCGGCTCTCCGGCAGAGATCCGCGGGCTCCCGACGCGCGAGCCGGATGCGACCCTTCCGTGATCGCCACGGTCCTGCAGCACGTGCCCGACGGCGCGGTTGTGCGCTACCAGTCGGGTGATGGAAGCACTCTGACGGCATGGAAGGTGCCGCCGCAGTCCGCGCCTCCAAGGCAGGGGAAAATCCGCCCGTGGTGAGCAGCCCTGAGGACCGCCCTGATCCGAAGGCCCACCGAGAGCGGGTCCTGCACAAAGCGTATAGGGAGCACAACACCCTGATCATCGCCAGATTACGAAAGGCTGGTCTGATGGACCTGGCTGGGGACATCGCTCACGAGGCATGGATCCGAGCCCTGCGGGACGAGCGCTTCGACCCCAACAGAGATCCGCTGCCGTATATCTGGACGATCGCCCGGAATCTGGCGAAGGACCTTCTACGGCGCCGCGGGCGGGAGGTCCCGTTGGAGGTGCTCGGTGATGCCGCCACTCCGGAGGACGACACCTTGCTGCTGTGGCGTGAGGAGATCGACCCGGCGATCGCCACAGTCCGCTCCGCGCAGGGCCGCCAAGTGCTCATGATGCAGCGCGACGGTCGTGAGGACGATGAAATCGCTTCGCATCTGGGTGTGTCGAAGAACCAGGTGAGTGTGCAGAGACACCGGGCCCTGCGAGAAGTGAGACGGCATGTCGGGCTCGGCGAAGGGTCAAGTGGTGAGTGACGTGAATCCCAACGATTCCCAGCTCCCACCGAGCTGGACACAGGTGCTGGCCGACTCCCAGTCCCAGACCGACTTCTGGGACCGCCCGTCAGGCGACTGGGGCAATTCGTCAACGGCTGTCGGCGCCACCCACGCCTCCGGGTACGGCGATCGGCGTCGCGACGCCAACAGCGCCTACCGCCTCGGTACGAAGGCATTGCGCCGCGAGGACTTGCCAACGGCCCGCCTTTGGTTCGAAATCGCCTCGGAGCAGGAACATCCGGGAGCAGCCTTCCGCCTGACGGCTGTTCACCTGCGGGAGCACAGGCAGACCCCCCAGGATGCCCAGCTCTTGGTCATCAGCGCGCCCATGGGGGGAGGAAAGACCACCGCTTTCATGGCGGTCGAGTGGCTCTTTCGCGCTGCCCGCTGGGGCCATGGTGACGCGGCGCGCCTGACTGTCGTAGCAGAGCGTCTGCGTACGGCGGGGCTGGGTCGCGGGCGGGCGGAGGAGGCGTTCCTCGCGGAGACCCGTCTGGAGGATGCCGGGCAGGACGCCGTTCCGGGGGCCGGGGGCACAGAATCCGGCCGCGGCCACGCCCAGGAGGACACGGAGTTCTACGACGAGGTCCGCGAGCACATCTTCCTGCCTCTGGTGGCCTCCCTGGGAAGGGAGCGGCTCGAGCCCCAGAGATCCACATCGCCGGTCCCTCCACGAGCTGACCTTGCCCTCAGCAGACGGCTCACCAGCATCGGCGACGGCATCGCGGCATCGCTGGCCCGTTCCGAGGAAGCAGAGGAAGTACTGCGCGAGGTTGCGGGTGCCGGCTCCGCGCCTAGACCGCGTCCTGCCTTCCGTGCGGCCATGGCGGCCACTGGCACCGATGCGTACGCCGCGATTCAGCAGTTGGTGCAGTACGCAAATTCATCGGCCGGCACCTCGCTGGAGGACCGCGACCTCTACGGTGTCGCGTTCATCGGCACCTCTGCAGCCCCGCCCTCGGACATCACGAAAGACGGCACCGCCCCGGGGCGTCGCAAAGGGACCGCCAGGTTGCATGTGGTGCGCCAGCCCGATCGGACCGCCCCCGGACCGAGCACCTATGCCGAAGGACTGGAGGGCGATAAGCGCCTCGCGTCCTTGGGGCGCTTCACCCTGCCCGAAGACAGCATCCGTGAACTCCTGATGGGCACGCAGCTGTACCAGGACAGCGGATTGGCGGTCCGCGAGCTGTACCAGAACGCACTCGATGCCTGCCGGTACCGCTCTGCGCGGCGCGAGTACCTAAGCCGGACAAACGGTCTCAGCGATCTCTGGCAGGGGAGGATTGAATTCACCCAAGGCGTTGACGAGCAGGGCCGTGCCTTCCTGGACTGTGTCGACAACGGGATCGGCATGGGGGAGGAGGAGCTAAGGACATCCTTCTCCCGAGTCGGGCTGCGATTCCCCGAACTGCCGGAGTTCCGGGAGGAGAAGGCCCAGTGGGAAGCGTGTGAACCACCGGTGCAGATGTACCCCAACAGTCGCTTCGGCATCGGCGTGATGAGTTACTTCATGCTTGCCGATGAGATCGACGTAACGACATGCCGCATAGACCCGCAGGGTTTTCCCGGCCCAGAGCTGAAGATGACCGTGCCCAGCCCAGGGCAGCCAGCCAGGATCACCCGGGTGCGTGCTCAGGGCACCATCCCGGGTACCCGGGTACGCCTCTTTCTCAGGGACGAACGGAATGCCCCCTCCTGCGTTGACGTGTTGGAGAAGGTCCTCGGTATCGCCGAGTACACGACCACGGCCCGACACGGCGACCGATCCGCATCATGGCAACCGCACGAACTGTGGCCCAGAAAGAAGGCACCGCGTCACCACGACGTCATCGACGTTCGTGGCCGGGTGGTCCACACGCTTGCGGGCCAAGTGGTCTGGTGCGAATCCGGAGGAGCGCTCCTGGCCGACGGGCTGCT
The DNA here is from genome assembly GCF_033795085.1 of Streptomyces sp. AK08-02. Taxonomy (NCBI): domain Bacteria; kingdom Bacillati; phylum Actinomycetota; class Actinomycetes; order Kitasatosporales; family Streptomycetaceae; genus Streptomyces; species Streptomyces sp. AK08-02. Next base: position 265,687 of record NZ_JARAZV010000016.1, on the reverse strand, counting down.
CGTACAGCCTTCCGTCCGCCATGGGGTGTTCGCCGACTCCCGGCGCCGGAACGCCCTGCACGGAGTCGTGATCAACCTGACCGGCTCCCCCACGCCCCCGGCCCTTTCCGTGGACCGCAAGCAGATCGTTGGGGACGTCTCTCACGAGGCCGAATCCCTCGTGACGAGGGCCTCCAGAGAACTCGTAACCACCCAGCGGGATTTCGTGACGCACCACTGGCTGGAGTCCATGGCCCGACAAAGTCCCAGACTTGCCGAGATCGTCGCCCGGGCGGTCTCAGAGGTGTAGCGAGGGAAACCGTGCGGGTTCGCAGATCCCTACGGCGCAAGGACGGGAGCCAACTGTAAGTCGTGAGCTGCCACGATGGGCAGCCGAGTTCTGGTGATGGTGGCTCATGTAAGGCACCTGCCATGAGCCACCATCAATCCTCGGTCGCCCCGGAGGGCAACCGCCACCTGGGTCACGTGCTGGCCCGCCGTACTCGACGCACGCTTGCGACCCTCGATCGCCCTGGAAGGCGACCGCCGCTGGGGTGCGGCTCGAGCTTCGCGTCACAGGTGCAGGTGTTGCGATCCTCGGTCGCCCTGGAGGGCCGCCGCCGGCATGTTCTGCAGTCTCGCCCCTCGCCCTTCATATTGTGATCCTCAGTCGCACCGAGGGGGGCGATCACCACTCCCAGATCTGCTGCACCACCACCGGGTCGAAGTCCGGGTTGCGATCCTCAGTCGCCACGCCGATGTGGCGGCCGGCTTTTGGGGCGACCGGCGGTCGCAACTGTAAGAGCGCTCGCGTCAGGGCAAATAACCATGGGCGACAGGGCTTCTCACGCCCAGGCTGGGAAACTGCACCTTCAGTAGTGACGTTAGAAATCGGCGATGCCTTATAGCACCGGATCCCCGGTTAGCGAAACCGGGGATCCCCCGCACCCTTAGTAATCCACCGCCATTCACCTGACCACCACGTCGAAAGGCAGCGCCACGACGAAGCCCCACAACCGCATAACCCGCCCTGCCGTCCATCGGGACGAGAAGCCACTACGCCGCGGCGTAGCTGAGGCGGAACAGGTCCTGGGCGCGCTCCAGGTCCCGGTCCGTGCGCAGTTGCACCTCCAGGTCGCCGGTTCCGTGGTGCCCAAGCCCCGTCACGTCCCGGGTGAATCCGGGGACGAGGTCGACCTCCTTGGGGTCGGCCTTGAGGTAGACGAGCAGCTTGGTCTTCTGCGGCGGGCAGACGCAGGCGAAGTTCCGCAGCCGCTGGTACGCCCGGTAGGTCCTGTTCTCGACCCTGGTGATGTCGTCACCGAGTCCGAGCAGCACCTCGTCAACCGCGGCAGCCAGCTCCACCATCGCCCCGTCCGTACGACGGTCGCGCGGCACCTCCGCCCTGCGGCGACGGCAGACTGCCCTGGAGGCGGGGGTCTGGCCGGCGATGGAGGCGACCGTCTCAAGGCCGATGTGCTCGTTGCCGAAGAACCGATAACGGACCAGGTCGATCGAGCGGCGGTGCTCGCGCACGGCATGAACGTCGTAGCGAGTGAAGTCGCCGGCCACGCAGATCAGCCTCGGTGCGCTCCACAGCACCTGGGCCGCGACCGCAGCCCCGAGCCGGTCGCGGACCAGGTGCCGGAATGCGTCCTTGTGGTCCATCAGCCACGCCATGTAGAAGAGGCCCTGATGGATCACGCCTTCTCTGAACTCAGCGGTGTGGCCTTGTCATTGCCTGACCTTCCGCTTCCAGAGTTCCCGAGCCCACTGCTCTCCGGCTTTCCGCGGGCTTTCCTTCTTCGCTTCCCAGCCGACGACCAGCGGTGCCGTGCCCGTGCAGGCGCGATGCCACTCGATCAAGCGTCGTTCCAACAGCAGGGCGTCTGCGTGGTCCGGGGTCGTGACCCATTGCACCGTTGCGTTGTAGATCTTCAGCATGTGAATGACAGTCACCTCCCACTGCTCATCGGGCTCGTGGCCCGCTATCCACCACTTCTCATCGCCCACTCTCTTGGCCAGGGATGCGGCCGATCCGACGTAAAGCACCCTGCCGTCAGTCGACCAGACGTAGACGCCGGGAAGCTCCGAGAGAGGATTCGTGATGAAGGCGGACTCCGAGCCGAAGTGTTCCGCCACCGCAGGCAGCAGCTCGTCGACCGTTAGGACCTGAACACTGATCGTTGCTGTCATGGCCGACACACTATGGCTGCCTACTGACATCGATGTTCGGATCGCGGCGAGGCAGGTGGGCGGGCGGGAGCCTGGTCGGTTGGGGCACCGGTCATGGGGATTCCAAGGTCAACCGTGGTGCGATCGTGGCGACGGCGGTCGACCTGGGCGAGTTTGTCTTCGGCACCGGCGAGGCTGACCCGCAGCCCTTCGACCTCGCCGAGCCATCCTTCGCGTTCGGCCTCGGCGACGCGGGCGAGGAGGTTGTCTCGGATCTCGACGAGCCGGTCACGCTGAGCGGGGTCGGGCCAGAGCATCGGGCAGCGGACGCAGGCGTGTTCGTGGATGCAGGGGGTGCCGAAAGCGCGGCCGCATGCACCGATGGAGACCTTGCGCCGCTCGAAGTGGCCGAGGAATTCCTGCCATTCATCGTCAGTGGGGACGCGGTATTCCTCGCTTGGGCGAAGGGACCGGCGGCGGGCGAGGAAGGCCATGTGCGCTTGGATCGCCTCCTCGGGGTAGACGGCTAATGGTGGAGTTGGGTATTGGAACTGTCCGAATGCCTCAGCCATTGCGGACCCATGAGGTGAACTCGTCGGCGAGGCCGGGCGGGTTGGCGGCCTCGGTCTGCCGGGCGATCGCCTCGTAGTACTCCAGCTCGTGGACGATCACCGGCACGGTTCGGCCGACAGATCTTTCGATGACGCCGGTCGTGTGGAGGGTTCGGGCGAGCTGGCAGCAGGTCTGGTTGAAGCGGGCCTCGATCTGCGCGGCGAGTGGCCCGATGACTGAATCCCAGTCGGCGAGGTCGGTCGGCTCGTCGTACCAAAGTCCGAGTTCGGTGATCCACTCCTGGCGAGCTGTGGCCCCGGCGGGGTCGCTGGTCAGGTCGCCGACCACAGTCAGCTCGTTCTGGATCCAGAAAGCATAGTTCCAGCGGGCTTCTGCCTGGTCAGAGGCGTCCTGGATGCTGCGTCGGGCCTGCGTTTCAGTGTTGTAGCCGATCGTCAAGGTCGGCTGACGAGGGTCGTCGTCCTCGTTGTCGATGAGGAAGGAGACAGCGTAGATGTCGCCGGCGTCGGCGGCCGGGATGGCTGCGAGGGCCCTCACGACGAGATGCTGGAGGTGATCGTTGAACGTCATGGTCGGCGGGGTCCTGTCGGTCAGGGTCATGAGTCCCACTGGTCGCAGTACTCGATGTGGATCTCGCGCGCGTCGCCGAGAATGCCGTCGTTGGAGTGGAGCTCGGTGCAGAAGTGCGGGTAGCTCGGATGGACGGGGACGTATCCGGGGCCTTTTCGGGCGACGTCGAAGAAGTGCCGGGCGGTGTCCCTGAACACCTTCGCGCTGCCGGTCATGAACAGAGTCTCGGCGTGGAGGTGCTGGTGGAAAAGATCCCGGTTCTCCTGGTAGTGCCGTGCCTCGTGATCAATCACGGCTTCGTCGGTGTGTCCTGGGCCGGGCAGCGTCACGGTCTGCGGCCGCCCTGGGCCGAGCCGTCCTCGTATTTCCTTCCAGCGTGAGGGTGCGAACTGGAGCGAGTGGTGCAGCAGCACGAGATCAAGCTGCCGTGTGCCGTCTTCTGGCAGCTCGCGGGAGGGGCCACGGTTCCCCCGCATCGGCAGGTGGACCAGCGAGCGCGGTGAAGAGGCGGCGAGCTTCCATAGCCCACCGATTCGCTGGGCGGCGTCCTGATCGAGGTAGGTGTCCAGGTGCCGATCGTGGTCAATGAGCACTGCGTGGACCAGGGGCCGGGCGGGTCGGATGACCTTGAACTCCGTGGATCCGAGCCGTGCTTGGTGGATGGTGATGGGCAGTTTCATTGGTTCTCCGGGACACGGCTGCTGACATCGGCGGCGTAAGAGGCCCAGTCGCCGGCTGATGCCTTCTGCCATTGGACGGCGACTTGGATGTGGACGCCGAGTACCCGGGCGAGGATGGCGGCGGGCAGTTCGGCGGCGAGGGTGAACAGTGCGGTGGAGCGATCCTGCCGGGGGCGGATCCCGATCTTGTGGAGACGTTGGCCGATCCGGTCATCGCCGAGGGGGTGTCCTGGGCGGCCGCCGGGAAACAACCAGGGGACGTCGTCGGGGGTTCCGATCTTGGCTTTGCCTCGGCGGGTCGCGACGAGTTCGCGGACGAGTGCGGCCAGCGGCTCGGGCAGGACGACTGGCGAGGTGCCGAACGTGATCGCGACGGTGTCGTTGTCGAGGTGGACGTCGTCGACAGTGAGCCGGCTGATGGTGGCGATCTTCTGCGCGTAGAGGACCAGCAGCAGTCCGGCGACGCGGTCCGGGGTGGGCAGGGCGTCGTCGTGGAGGAGCCGTCGGGCATCTGACCAGCGTTTCTCGCTGTCGATGGTGCTGAGGGGGCCCGTCCAGCGGGTGGTGCCGTAGGTGAGGCCGCGGGCGTGGTGGTGCTGTACTGACCAGCGGACGAAGTGGCCGGTCTCGTCCCGGTAGCTGGCATCGGCGTCTGAGGTCCATCGCTCCAGGTCAGGCTGGGTGCAGTCGCTGAGCGTCAGGCCGTTGCCGGTCAGCCAGTCGAGGAAGTTGGCCGCTGCGGTGACGTGGCAGCGGACGTTCAGGGCTTGGAGATGGGTGGTGTGTTCCTTGCCGAGGCGTCGTCGAAGCCGCCGCAGGTGATGCCAGCTTGCGTATCCGTGCAGGATCCGGCGTTCGGTGGGGTCGGTGCGGGCATGAACTGCCACGGTGATCCAGCTCTCCAGCGCGACGAGGCGTTCGTCGCGGGCCGGCAGTGCTCCGATGGCGACCATGACGCTGCGGAGATGCGCGAGAACCTTGCTCGCGGGCAGCTCGTCGAGCGTTTCGTGCGTGACGGGTCGTTCGTCGCGGCCGATCTGCTGGAGCAGGATGCTGACCTTCGAGCCCGAGAGCCAGAACATGGTGCTGGTGGGGCGTTCGGCTCCGGACAGTGCCTCGTAGAGGGCGACGAGGTCCTGCCGGACTGTGCCGGTGTTGCCGCCAAGGAGGTCGCGTACCAACTGGTCGAGCGTGCATCGCTGGCAGGGGCGGGTGCTGAGCTGCCATGTGGTGCGGCAGACCGGGCAGCGGCCCCAGAAGTCCGGATCCGGGTTGGTGCACTTCGCGCACAAAGGCGCGTCCCAGGTGCCGCCGCGGACGTGGTCGACGGTGCCGCAGCTGCTGCATGGTGTCCACCGCAGCTGGCACCGGTTGCACCAGGGTTCGTCCGTGACCCGGGAAATCTCACAGACCGCTGTCCGTCCGCAGATGCCGCACCGGGTGGCGGTTCTTGGCCGGCAGTTGGCGCAACGGGGTCCGTCGGGAAGGCGGACGGCGACTTTCTGTCGGCGCCCGCAGCCGCAGCATTCCTCCAGGTTGACGGGGTCGCTGACGAGGCAGTTGGGGCAGAGCGGGTGCCCTTCGCCATCCCGGGTGGCGGGTTCGCGGATGGCTCCGCAGCGGATACAGGGCACGGCCGAGTTGCGGGCGAAGCAGTTGCGGCAGACCCGTTTGCCGTCCAGCAGCTTCGACAGTGCCTTGACCTCCTGGCAGCGGAAGCAGGCCGGGTTGACCACCGTCGTGGCCCCGGCTTGGACGAGTTCGCTGATGAACCTCAGGACGGCGGGGGTCGGGGCGTCGTAGCCGGCGCCGGTCAGCAGGTCGGGCTGGGCGATGACTGCCCAGGCCAGGCGGCGCTGGCCAGCCGTTCGGACGGTGGCGCGTTCGAGGGCTGATCGAACAGTGTCGGCGGTCAACACGGGATCGACGGCGGTGACGAGTCTGGTGAGTTCGGCGAGTGGATCGCCGTTCATGTCCGGGCACTTCGCGCAACGAGGGTCGCCGTGGCGGTCCCGGCTGACGACACGCCGCTGCCGGCGGCAGCCCGCGCAGACGGCCGGCTTGTCGAAGCAGGGCGAGCATCCCCACCGGCCGCCGGTGCGGCTGCCCACGTAGGGGCGTCCGCGGCCGCACTCACCACAGCGGGGAAGCGCGATGTCCTGGGCTCCGGCTTCACGAAGAGCTATCAGCAACCGCGCGACGCAGAAAGGGGCCGGAGGCCGTCCGGTCCGCAGCAGCGACGGATCGTCATGCAGGGCCTGGGCGAGGCGCCGACGACCGGCTCGTTCACGCATCACCGTGCAGACGATCTCGCGAACGCGGTCGGCATCCAGGTGACGCTCGACGTTCCCGACCAGCCGCACGACCACGCCGACCGGGTCGGCCAGAACCTCCTCCGCGTACCCGTTCAACGGTCCACCGGTGCGATCCGGGCCCGCTTGGGCCGCAGGTCACCGACTCCGTCGGCGGCGGGCGCCCCGCCTGCCGCCGCCTTCTTCGGCTTCTTCACGGCGCCGGCCGTTGCGATCGGCTCGATGAGGTCGTCCATCGTGCAGTCCAGGATGTCCAGCAAGGCCATGAGGATCTTCAAGCTGAGCCGCTCGGGCCGATCCACGACGAGCCGGTAGACCTGGCTGGAGGACAGTGTGATGCCGCGTTCCTCCAGCGGAGCGATCAGGTCGGTCGTGGAGAACATCCCGCGGTCCGCCATGATCTTGCGCAGGTGCCACTGGTAGTCGAGCTTGGCGGCCATCGTCGGGTCCTTCCTCGTCACGTTCCGGCGAACGCCGGGGCAAGTGCCTTGCTCAGGGCAGTGTTCATGAAGTCGTCGCTGACGTGGGTGTAGATGGCGGTGGAGCTGTCACACTCGTGGCCGACTTGCTGCTGGATGAACCGACGGTCAACCCCGTCCTCGGTCAGATGCGTGACGTACGAGTGGCGAATTGAGTGGGGGACGAGCTCCTTCGGGAGCTTCAACGCGTCCCGGTAGGCCACGAATCGGGCGTTGATCTCGGAGGGCTTGACTCGTCCTCCCCGCTCAGTCACCCACAACGCCGGGTGGTCCTCACAGCCGAACCGCGGCCGCACGTTCTCCACATAGTCCTGGACCGCGTCCACCGCCCAGTCCATCACCGACAGCACGTTCCGGCGCCGTGGCGGCTGGCCCTTCTTCGCCTTGCCGTAGCGGACGTTGAGCGTGCCGTACCGGCCGAACTGTCGCGCCTTCGCGTTGCGGCCGAAGTCGACGACATCCAGCTTCGAAGTCTCCGTCCGACGCAGACCCCACCCGTAGATGACCTTGAACAGTGTGGCGTCGCGGTAGGCAGCAAGGGCGCCCTTGCGCTTGGACTTCACCGCGCGTTCGACCTGATCGTCGGCGTAGTCGAGAAACCGCTGCAGCTCTTCCCGGGTGAACGGCCTGGCCTCCGGGTCGCCCTCGTAGTCGTTGAGATGGGCGATGGTGTTCCACTCGTGGCAGATCGCCACTGGATGGGTGCCGAAGGCGTCCTCGCAGGCCGGCCCCCAGCCGTAGCGGCCGTCGACGAGGAACTCTGTGAACTGCCGAACGTCGCCTTGGTAGCTTCGGATCGTGGAAGGTGCCAGGTGCTTCTCGCCCGTCAGCGAGGCCGACCACTCGTCCATGTGGCCCGGCAGCCACGACCACGGGTACTCGTTGGTGAATTCATGGAAGCGCCGGATCAGCCGTTCCCGCCCGGCGATCGTGCCTTCCTTCAACCCCCGGGACATCTGCTGGGCCCGCCAGCCCCGCAGCATCGCATCGACCATCGCGTCCTCCGGACGCAGCTGGATCACCCCGGAGACAAGCTCCAGACGAGCTGCACCGGCCAGGGCCACCCTTCGCTCTTGCACCACTCCAGACCATCCCTTCTGGAGGGCAAATCCTGCATCAGATGGGTTCCATCTGGCAAACTTCCTGATCAGGAGGCCGCTTCGTAGTAGCGTTGGAGTCCATCAGGCCCTCGCCCCGAGCTGGCGACCTGCGACTTCTCGCCCGTCTGATGCAATTCCCGAGCCTTCTTGTAGCCGAGAGTCACGTTGATGTCCTGGTGGCCTGCGATCACCTGGGCGATGTGCGGCGGTAGCCCGTTGAGGATGGCATCGGTGATGAACAGCCGTCGGAAGTCGTGTGGTGTGTAGCGGAGTGGTTCGCCGGTGGCGTCGGTCAGTCCGGTGTCGATGAGGGCCTGGTCCAGCATGGTGCGGACGGTTTCGTCGGTGAACGCGCGGTCCTCGCCGCAGATGCGCCGTTGGAACAGCAGTGGGGCGGGCTCCTGCCACTTGCATTCGCCGCGGTCGTAGGAGCGGACCCGGGGAACGGCGCCGGTAGTGTCCCGGACTCGGCAGATGATCGCGCTGAGAACGTCGGCGAGCTCGGGGCTGACCAGCAGGAGCCGCTCGGTGTCCGTCTTGGACGGAACGATCTGCAGAAGAGGGACGAGTTCACCGGTGGTGGGCAGCCGGTATTGGACCAGGCTGTGGTGGCTGAGTTCCAACAGTTCCTCGATGCGAATGCCGGTGGCCCGCAGGACCTCGACTACGGCCCAGGTCCAGAAGGCGCGCTCGTCCTCGAGTCCCAGATCGCGGCGCCTTCCGGCGTGTGGGTCCTCTGCCCAGATACGGCCGGCCGTTCCATGCGGAACCACGGCGCGTACGAGTTGCTGACCGGCTGCGGTGAACACCTCGCCGGGATCGGCATGCCGGGCTGCTTCCAGTACCGCGGCGGCGTCCCTGCGGCGCTGGTCGACCGAGCGCACGAGGATGGGCAGGACCGGCAGGCGCTCGCGGGTACGGGCGTCCATCCTGGCCTTGCGCCGTCGTTGTACTTTGCGGTTCTCCAACTCGTCGGCCCTCACCGGGCTCGGTGCCACCCAAGGGCCCCAGCGGCCGGGGTCTTCCAGGGCCCACTGGGCGAGATCGAGGTAGAAGGCCCGCACCTGGGTGAGCGTGTCCCGTTGGTTGAGCCGCTCGACCTTGGTGCTCGTGCGGCGGCCATCGGGGGTGGTGACGGTCTTGTCCTTGGTGCGGATCCTCTGCTTCCACTGCCCGATGACGTCCGGGGCGAGGCGGAGGCTGTCGGCGTCGGGGTGGTGGTGCTCGATGTCCTGCCAGAAGCGTTTGCCCAGGTGGTAGGAGAGGGACTTCAAGCTGTTGTAGTCCAGCGCGGGCTGACGTTCACGGAGATAGTCCACCAGCAGGTCACGGACAGCATGGCAGCGCAGGCCGTAGCGGTCGATCAGCTCCTCCGGGGTCCGTTGTCCCAGGTAGCGGACCTCGCGCAGATTCCGCGGGGCATCCTCTCCGAAGGCTCCGAACTGGTGAAGCAGGCGGTAGAACACCTCAGTCCCCACCATCGCCCGCTTGAGCACCACGGCTTGGGTCTCAAGAAGTTCCAGGACGTCGCCGACGGTGATGTCGGCGATCGTGCCGCCCTTCGCCGCGAGAATGAGGGCGCTGCGGCAGAGCGTTGTAGTGACGGCGCCCGGCCGCACGCCCTGGGCTTGGGCGCCCAGCTCTCGCAGGCGCTCGAATCCGTCTGGGTCTCGGCTGTGTGCCATGGAGCGGACCAGCACTCCTTGGCGGCTGGCCCCGGCGGCCAGCCAGTCCACCGAAGGCCGCAGCAGCTCAGCACTGATCACCGTCGTCAGGGCCCGGCCCACCACCGGCATACGCCAGGCTGCTTTCAGGCCGCGTTCGTGAAGCCATTGCTTGATCACCGGCCGCCAGGCGGCACCGGCCTGCTCGATGCCGCTGGCGTTCCACCGCTCCTGCCAGGTCTGCCCGGGCTGATCTTCCAGCCAGTCCAGCACCATGCCGATGCCGTGCTTGTGGTGCAGTTCGCTGCCGGCGTTCTCCAGCGTGTAGGGCGGACGGGACAGCAAACGGGCCGTCTCGGTGCGGGAGCGCTCGGTGCCCGGCCAGTTGTTGGGAACACTGCGGGCGGGGAAGCGCTGCCGGGCGACCATCGCGCGGGTGAGTTGAGGCTCCAGTCCAGCAGCCGGTGTGCGGCGGCTGGCGCTCGGCGACGAGGTGATGGTCATCGGGCACCGGTTCCGAACAGCACATCGAGACTTTCCGGCCGGTAGTCGGCTGCCGGAGGTGGAGCGATGCGGGCGGCTGCCTGCCGTGTCTGCTCAGCATGGTGGGCCAGCAGCCGCCTGATCACCACCTCCTTGCGAGGCGTGAGGTAAAGCTGTGTCGTGGTCAACTGCGCGTGACCGAGGACGAATTGGACATCGGTGAGGGGGAGGCTCGGGTCCTCGGCCATCCGGTAGGCGGCGGTGTGCCGCAGCGCGTGCAGCGTCGCGGACGTCCCCGCTTGGGCGTTCGCCCGCTCGAACATGCGATGAACCGCGTGGTAGGTCAGCGGCCTCGACGGGGAACGCAGGGTCCACCACAGCGGCAGGCGTCGCCCACGCGGGATCGTGTCGTCCACCTCCAGCTGGTAAAGCCGCAGCCAGACGAACGCATCGGTTGAGGCAGGTAGTTCTTGGACCTCGCCGGTGCCCTTGCGGATCACCGAGATCAGCTGACGCCCCGGATCGGCGCCGGCCTGCCATGTGCTGAGCAGTTCGCTGGCACGCGCGCCGGTGGAGACGTAGAAAGCGACCAGGGCCCGGTCGCGGTGCGACGGGAGCCGGGCGAAGATCTCGTTGAACTCCTCGTCGGGGACGCTGCGGGGCACTCGCTTGGGCACTCTCGGTCGGTAGAGCCCGGTGCGCTCGTTGCGGGGTGGGTCCATCGGGTTGTGGTGGGCGTGGGCCCGCCGGCCGCGACGTGCTCGGTCCAGCGGGAACGGGTTGAGGACCGGTCCGGTGCCGATGTCGCGGTGGAAGTCGTAGAAACTCCTCAGCACTGTCTCACTGTGCGCTCGCACCGACGGTGCGTACGGCTTGCCACCCGGCGCCCATCGGCCCGCCTCGGTCGGGCGTCGCCAGTGCGGGCGCCTCGGCTGGCCGGCGACTTGAAGCCAGCGGGAGAAGTCCCTCGCCTCGAGCCGGCTCGCTCGGGCCCACGGCACCTCGACAGCCCAGAGGAAGCGGAACCAGCGCAGCAGGTCCATCCCGTAGGAACGGGCCGTCGCCGCCGAGCGACCAGCTCCTTGCAAGTCCCGCAGGAATGCGCGCGCTCCTTCAACCGGATCCCCGGCGGGGTCGATGAGCCTATAGGGATCCCACGGATCATCCATGGCCACCAGTTCCCCGACCAGAGGGACAGACAGGGCCGCCAGGTCTCGCGATGCCTCCATGGCCGAATCAACGACGCTTCCGCCATCAGGTCACTGACCTGCGGAAACTCCGCTACTAGTTCAGTCAACAGGTCTGCGTCAGTACCACGCTTGTATTCCACGATCGCGGGCGCGTTGTTCTCGTCAATGCCCAGCGAATCGATGCGCCCGCCATGGACGGGGCCAGTGCTGTACTCGCTCGCCAGGAACCGCACCCCGAGCATGGTCTCCATGTTCGCCTCGATGAGGTCCTGCACATCGGCCTCTTCCTCGGCCAGACGCGGCATTACCTCGGTCACGCCGTCCTTCGTCGTGTGGAACAGCTTCAGGCCCGACACCTTCCCCTCCTCGGCTCGGAGATCACAAACGCCGAGCGGGGCTGGATTGTTTCCACGAAGGGCTTCGGTCCTGTGGAGATGGCGTGAGAAGCTACGTACGGCTTATCCGGGCGCTTGCGTCCCCCCGCCGCCAGGGATCTACGGTTCCCCCATGTGTCCCCCGCGTTGCCGGGGACGGCGCTAGAAGGTCGGGTTTACGCAGGTCAGGGCCCATGGTCGGGTGGATACTCACACAGCGGAGCACTACCAGGGACAGTCGCGCCATCAAATGCATGGGAACCCGTCACCGGTGACGGCGCGTGGAGCGGGCACGGAGAACGAGGTCCCCTGCCAGTGCAGGCGCTTCCCTTGCCGCGCGCGCAGTCTTCGCTTCCGGCTGCGCTGTCGTACGCGGGTCTTCCTGACCACATCCGCCTTCCCATGCGGAGCTACAGCCCATGGGTCAGCACAGAACCAGCACGGGAGGGGTGATGAGGGGTGAAGAGGGGTGCTCGCAGGTCAGCACCAAGTCAGCACGGGAACAGAAAAGGGGCCTGCCCTTGAGAAGACAGACCCCATCTCACCTGCAGGTTTGCAAGATCAGTTAAGCCATGCTAAGTGACCCGCTACACGTTGAACCGGAACTCGACAACGTCCCCGTCCTGCATCACGTACTCCTTGCCCTCCATACGGGCCTTGCCCTTGGCGCGGGCCTCGGCGACCGAGCCCGTTTCCACCAGGTCGTCGAAGGAGATGACCTCCGCCTTGATGAAGCCCTTCTGGAAGTCGGTGTGGATGACTCCGGCGGCCTCGGGGGCGGTGGCGCCCTTCTTGATGGTCCAGGCGCGGGATTCCTTCGGGCCGGCCGTCAGATAGGTCTGCAGGCCCAGGGTGTCGAAGCCGACGCGGGCCAGGGTCGCCATGCCGGGCTCCTCGACGCCGACCGACTCCAGGAGCTCCATGGCCTCCGCCTCGTCGAGCTCGGCGAGGTCCGCCTCCAGCTTGGCGTTGAGGAAGATCGCCTCGGCGGGGGCGACCAGGGCGCGCTGCTCGGCCTTGAAAGCCTCGTCGACCAGTTCGTCCTCGTCGACGTTGAAGACGTAGAGGAAGGGCTTGGTGGTGAGGAGGTGCAGGTCGTGGAGGAGTTCCTCGTTGCCGGAGCCCTGGACGATGCCCTGCGAGAAGAGCGTGTCGCCCTTCTCCAGGATCTCCTTCGCCGCCTCGACCGCGGCGACCTTCGGTCCGATGTCCTTCTTGATGCGCGACTCCCGCTGGAGGCGCGGCAGGACCTTCTCGATCGTCTGGAGGTCCGCGAGGATCAGCTCGGTGTTGATCGTCTCGATGTCGTCCTTCGGCGAGACCTTGCCGTCGACGTGTACGACGTTCTCGTCCTGGAAGGCGCGGATGACCTGGCAGATCGCGTCCGACTCGCGGATGTTCGCGAGGAACTTGTTGCCCAGACCCTCGCCCTCCGAGGCGCCCTTCACGATGCCCGCGATGTCGACGAAGTCGACGGTCGCCGGAAGGATCTTCTGGGAGGAGAAGATCTCGGCCAGTTTCGTCAGGCGCGCGTCCGGGACGCCGACCACGCCGACGTTCGGTTCGATCGTGGCGAACGGGTAGTTGGCCGCCAGCACGTCGTTCTTGGTCAGGGCGTTGAACATGGTCGACTTGCCGACATTCGGCAGACCGACGATTCCGATCGTGAGCGACACGTTGCGACTTCCCGTACGAGAGGAGGGTGAGGAGGGTGGAGACGATCCCTCAGTCTACGGGCTGACGCACCCCCCACCCGGCGCCGTATCGAACGCTTGGACAAGGTCTGTCCGAGACTCTCCGTGTCGGCGTGTCTGAGGGGCTGTTCCGTGTACGGGCCGACCTAGGTTGGTCCAGTGGAGCAACACAGGATCCGACACCGTCCCCCGCACTCCGGCCCCGCCCGGCCCGGCCCCGGCGCCTCGGCGGCCCCGCGCGGCGGTCGTGTCGGCGGGCAGGCGGCGGCCGGATCCCGGCGTCCGCCGGACACCGCGCGGTGCTCCGCCCCGCCGGTCGTGCGGGCCCTGCGCCGGATGCCCGACCCCCGGCTCACCGGGCTCGGCGGCGGGCTGTTCTGTACCGCGGTGATGTTCGCGCTCGGCTGTCTCGACCAGTTGCTGTTCGGGGCGTCCCTGACGGCGTACGGAGTGCTGTTCCTGCCGGTGTGCGCGCTGACCGCGGCCTGGGTACGGGGCGCCGACCTGGTGCTCGCGCCGGTCGTCGTCCCCATCGCCTTCACCGTGGGCCTGCTGCCCGTGGCCGACGGCGACGGCGGGCTCTTCTCCCACCTCATGGGCATCGTCACCGCGCTCGCCACCGAGGCCGGCTGGCTGTACGGGGGGACGCTCGTCGCGGGTGTCATCGCGACCGTTCGGAAGATCCGCCTGATGAACCGGCGACCGGGACGGACGCCCCGTACGCCGGTGTGAGTCGCCCCCCTCGGTTCCCTGGCCTGCCGGGGACCAAGAGGGGCCAAAACTCTCGCTTAAGACTCCTTGGCCGCCCGCATCGCCGCGCCCACGATCCCGGCGTTGTTCTGCAGCTCGGCGGGGACGATCTCCGCCCTGATGCCCTCGATCAGCGGCAGGAATTTCTGCGACTTGCGGCTGACGCCGCCGCCGATGATGAAGAGCTCGGGTGAGAACAGCATCTCCACATGGGCCAGGTACTTCTGGACGCGGTGGGCCCAGTGCTCCCAGGTCAGTTCGTTGTCGTCCTTGGCCTTGGTGGACGCCCGGGTCTCCGCGTCGTGGCCGTGCAGTTCGAGGTGGCCCAGTTCCGTGTTCGGGACCAGGACGCCCTCGACGAAGAGGGCGCTGCCGATGCCCGTGCCGAAGGTGAGGAGGGCGACCGTGCCTCTGCGGTCGCGGCCCGCGCCGAACTGCATCTCGGCGACGCCCGCCGCGTCCGCGTCGTTGAGCACCGTCACCGGGAGGCCGCCCAGGCGGTCGCTCAGCAACGCGCGCGCGTCCGTGTCGATCCAGTTCTTGTCGACGTTCGCCGCCGTACGGATCGTCGAGCCGCCCGTGACCACACCCGGGAACGTGATCCCGACCGGGCCCGTCCACCCGAAGTGGTCGACGACCTCCTTCACGCCGTCCGCCACCGCGTCGGGGGTGGCCGGGTGCGGGGTCAGCACCTTGAAGCGCTCCTCCGCGAGGTCGCCCCTGTCCAGGTCCACAGGGGCGCCCTTGATCCCTGACCCACCGATGTCCACGCCGAAGATGTGCATGGCTCTACGTTACGGCGTGGGACTGACAGTCACTCACCCGAGGGGGTGATCACGGCAGCGGGGGCCTCGCCCTTGCGCTGGGCGACCAGGGCCGCCGCCTCCGCGCGCAGGTCGCGGCGCAGCTCCTTCGGCAGCGAGAACGTGATGGACTCCTCGGCCGCCTTGACGAGCTCCACGTCCTCGAAGCCGCGCTGCGACAGCCACTCCAGGACCTGCTCGACGAGGATCTCGGGAACCGACGCGCCCGAGGTGACGCCGACCGTCGACACGCCGTCCAGCCAGGCCTCGTCGATCTCGTCGGCGAAGTCCACGAGGTACGCCTCGCGGGAGCCGGCGAGCTTCGCGACCTCGACCAGCCGGACCGAGTTCGAGGAGTTCTTGGAGCCGACGACGATCACCAGTTCCGCCTCCTCGCCCATCTGCTTCACCGCGAGCTGGCGGTTCTGGGTGGCGTAGCAGATGTCGTCGCTGGGCGGGGAGATGAGCTGTGGGAACTTCTCCTTGAGGGCGTCGACGGTCTCCATCGTCTCGTCCACGGAGAGAGTTGTCTGGGACAGCCAGACGACCCTCGACGGGTCGCGGACCTCGACCTTGGCGACGTCCTTCGGTCCGTCGACCAGCGTGATGTGGTCGGGGGCCTCGCCGGAGGTGCCGATGACCTCCTCGTGGCCCTCGTGCCCGATCAGGAGGATGTCGTAGTCCTCGCTCGCGAAGCGGACGGCTTCCTTGTGGACCTTGGTGACGAGGGGGCAGGTCGCGTCGATGGTCGCGAGCCTGCCGGCGGCGGCCTCGTCGTGGACGACGGGGGCGACACCGTGCGCGGAGAACATGACGATGGACCCCTCGGGGACCTCCGCGGTCCGCTCGACGAAGATCGCGCCCTTCTTCTCGAGGGTCTGTACGACGTATTTGTTGTGCACGATCTCGTGCCGGACGTAGATGGGGGCCCCGTACTGTTCGAGGGCCTTCTCGACGGCGATCACGGCGCGGTCCACGCCGGCGCAGTAGCCCCGGGGGGCGGCGAGCAGGACACGGCGGCCAGGCGAAGCGGTCATGTGAACCATCGTAAGGCCGCGCTCCGCGCGGCAACGATCGTGCACCTGGGGGCTACGCCCCCGGACCCCCTTTCGCGCTGGACGCGCTCGCCCTCAATCGCCGGACGGGCTGCCGGGGCGGGCCCGCGCTGAATGGAAAAGGAGCCTGCCCGGCGATGTCAGTGGTCGCCGATAGTCTCGGCGTATGGCTCTCAACACGTCCGCTGACGCTCCGCTGCCCGTCGGCGAGGTGTCGCGGCTCATCGGGGGGTGGATCGACCGGCTCGGCGCCGTGTGGGTCGAGGGGCAGATCACCCAGTTGTCGCGGCGGCCGGGCGCCGGCGTGGTGTTTCTGACGCTGCGTGACCCCTCGCACGACATCTCCGTGGCCGTCACCTGCTATCGGCAGGTGTTCGACAGCATCGCCGACGTGGTGAGCGAGGGGGCCCGTGTCGTCGTCCTCGCCAAGCCCGAGTGGTATGCGCCGCGAGGGCAGTTGTCGCTGCGGGCCACCGAGATACGGCCGGTCGGGGTCGGGGAACTGCTCGTCCGGCTGGAGCAGTTGAAGAAGGCCCTGGGCAACGAGGGGCTGTTCGCCGCCGACCGGAAGAAGGCGCTGCCCTTTCTGCCCCACCTCGTCGGGCTCGTGTGCGGGCGCGCCTCCGCCGCCGAGCGGGACGTCCTGGAGAACGCCCGCCGGCGCTGGCCCGCCGTCCGTTTCGAGGTGCGCAACGTCGCCGTGCAGGGCGTGCACGCCGTATCGCAGGTCGTCCAGGCCGTGAAGGAGCTGGACGATCTCGACGAGGTGGATGTGATCGTCGTGGCGCGGGGCGGCGGAAGCGTGGAGGACCTGCTGCCCTTCTCCGACGAGCAGCTCGTACGGGCGGTCGCCGCCTGTCGTACGCCCGTCGTCTCCGCCATCGGACACGAACCGGACCATCCGCTCCTCGACTACGTGGCGGATCTGCGGGCCTCCACTCCCACGGACGCCGCCAAGAAGGTCGTGCCCGACGTGGGCGAGGAGTACGAGCGGGTGCGGTTGCTGCTCGACCGGGCCCGGCGTTCCGTCCACACCTTCGTCGAGCGGGAGGAGCGCGGGCTGGCGCACGCCCTGGCCCGGCCCGCCATGGAGGATCCGCACCGGATGATCGACGAGCGGGCCGACCACGTCGCCTCCCTCACCGAACGGGCGCGGCGCACCCTCGGCCATCTCCTCGACCGCGCCGATTCCGAGCTGTCGCACACCCACGCGCGCGTGGTGGGCCTCTCCCCCGCCGCGACCCTGCGGCGCGGGTACGCGGTGCTGCAACAGGCCGACGGGCACGTGGTCCGGGATCCGGGTGAGGTGGCGGCCGACGAGCCTTTGCGGGCACGGGTCGCCGAGGGTGAGTTCACTGTTCGAGTCGATGTTGCCGATGTTGTCGATGTTTAGGGTGTGCCCATGACCAGCAACGTGAGTGAGGCGCTCGGCTACGAGCAGGCGCGGGACGAGCTGATCGAGGTCGTACGGCGGCTGGAGGTGGGCGGTACGACGCTGGAGGAGTCCCTCGCCCTCTGGGAGCGCGGCGAGGAGCTGGCCAAGGTGTGCCGGCAGTGGCTGGAGGGCGCGCGCAAGCGGCTCGACGCCGCGCTGGCCGAGGGCTCGACGGCGGGGGACGGCGAGGAGGACGGCTCCGGCTCCGGCTCCGGCTCCGGCTCCGAGTGATCCGCTGGTGGTCCCGTCTCGTTTTCTGTGAAGAGGATCACCATCCACCGCCCTTTGTTGAACCTTGAACTTCTTTTTTGTACTGTCGGTGTCGTCAGCCGATCCCACCGGATCCGACGCACGTCTACAGCACGTCTACAGAAGGTCTGCCATGTCTCTCGTTCTTGACCCCGCCGCCCAGGACCTCCTGTTCCGCGAGGCCCGTACCGCGAACACCTTCACCGACGAGCCGGTGTCGGACGAGCAGATGCAGGCGATCTACGACCTGGTCAAGTACGGCCCGACCGCGTTCAACCAGACCCCGCTGCGCATCACCCTGGTCCGCTCCGCCGAGGCCCGCGAGCGCCTCGTGCAGCACATGGCCGAGGGCAACCAGGCGAAGACCGCCACGGCGCCGCTGGTCGCGATCCTCTCCGCGGACAACGAGTTCCACGAGGAGCTGCCGGCCCTCCTCCCGGCCTTCCCCCAGGCCAAGGACCTCTTCTTCAGCGAGCGTTCCGCCCGTGAGGGTGCCGCCGGGCTCAACGCCGCCCTGCAGGCCGCGTACTTCATCATCGGCGTGCGTGCCGCCGGCCTCGCCGCCGGCCCGATGACCGGTCTCGACTTCGCGGGCGTCCAGAAGGAGTTCCTGGACGGCGACCACACCCCGCTGATGGTCGTCAACATCGGCAAGCCGGGCCCCGACGCCTGGTACCCGCGCTCCCCCCGCCTGGCATACGACGAGGTCATCACGACCGTCTGACGTCCTGACGTCCGACAAGGACGCACCGGCGCACAACGACGCGTCCATGACCGAGGCCCCCGGCTCAAGCCGGGGGCCTCGGTCATACCTGCCACACCTGTCACACCTGCCCGGTCCGCTACGTCGTCTTCAGCGCCTGGGCCATCTTCGTCAGGCGGTCGAACGGCGCCGTGCCCGCCACCACCGTGGTGGAGCCCTTCTCGCGCAGCACCAGCGCGTCGTACTTCTCGCCCTCGTACCGCGTCCACGTCGCGTCACCGATGCGCTGGGTGACCTTTGTCTCCCTGGCCTTCTGGGTGGCTTCGTCGATGAAGACGGACGGCTTCTGAGCGGACTGCTCCACCGCCACGTACTCACCCTCGGAGTCGTGGAAACCCAGGTGCCACGCGTCGAAGTTGTCGCCGGAGAAACGCACCGACGTCGCCTTCCAGTCGGCCGGCAGGCCCTGGGGCGCGGCCACCGGGTAACTCGCCGCGCGGCGGGCCGTCAACAACTCGACGCGGTAGTCGACCCTTTTGAGGTCGGGAGCGGAGTCGTCGTGCGGGACGAAGACATAGATCACTCCCGCCGCGAGACTGATGAGGCCCAGGGAAAGAATCATGTCCCGGGCCGACTTCTGCTTGCCGGTCTTGCCGTTCGAACCTGCCACGCCCCCCATCGTCGCAGGTGCACCCGCCCGCTCATCCGTGGGGCCCCCTGCTCATTTTGTCTGCCTGGAGATAGAGTCGGGACCCACACCCTCATCCGGCCGTCGCCGTATCAGAAAGGTGCGTCTCGATGACCGAGCATCATCATCTGCCGTCCGAACTCGAAGTCCCCTCCGAGGCCCCCGACCGCAACCTCGCCCTGGAACTCGTCCGCGTGACCGAGGCCGCCGCGATGGCAGCGGGCCGCTGGGTCGGCCGCGGTGACAAGAACGGCGCCGATGGTGCCGCGGTACGCGCCATGCGGACCCTCGTCTCGACCGTCTCGATGAACGGCGTCGTCGTCATCGGAGAGGGCGAGAAGGACGAGGCGCCCATGCTGTTCAACGGCGAGCAGGTCGGCGACGGGACCGGGCCCGAGTGCGACATCGCCGTCGACCCGATCGACGGTACGACCCTGACCGCCAACGGCATGACCAACGCCATCGCGGTCCTCGCGGCGGCCGACCGCGGGTCGATGTTCGACCCGTCCGCGGTCTTCTACATGGACAAGCTGGTCACCGGGCCGGACGCCGCCGACTTCGTCGACATCAACGCGCCCGTCTCCGTGAACATCCGCCGGGTCGCCAAGGCCAAGCGGGTCACGCCCGAGGACGTCACCGTCGTCATCCTCGACCGGCCGCGCCATGTCGGCATCATCAAGGAGATCCGGGAGACCGGCGCTCGTATGAAGCTGATCTCGGACGGCGATGTCGCCGGTTCGATCCTCGCCCTGCGCGAGGGCACCGGCGTCGATCTGCTGCTGGGCATCGGCGGTACGCCCGAGGGCATCATCTCGGCCTGTGCCGTGAAGTGCCTCGGCGGCACCATCCAGGGCAAGCTGTGGCCGAAGGACGACCAGGAGCGGCAGCGGGCGGTGGACGCGGGGCACGATCTCGACCGCGTGCTGACGACCGACGACCTGGTCTCCGGCGAGAACGTCTTCTTCGTCGCCACCGGGATCACCGACGGTGAGTTGCTGCGAGGGGTTCGCTATCGGTCGGAGACGGCGACGACGGAGTCGATCGTGATGCGGTCGAAGTCCGGGACGGTGCGGCAGATCTCGTCCGAGCACCGGCTCAGCAAGCTGAGGGCGTACAGCGCGATCGACTTCGATCGCGCCAAGTAACCATCGCGCGGAGGGCGCCCTTTGTGCGGAGGGGCGCCCTCGGCCATGACCGGGTGAGGTCAGCCGGCTGCGGCTATCGGGCCGCGTGCGGCCTTGTTGAGTTCCATTTCGCGGCGGCGGCGCCTGGCCAGGACCACGCGGCGCTCGGCGGCGGTGAGGCCGCCCCAGACGCCGTACGGCTCGGGTTGCAGCAGTGCGTGTTCTCGGCACTCGACCATGACCGGACAGCCACCGCACACCCGCTTGGCCGCCTGCTCCCGGGAGAGCCGGGCCGCGGTCGGTTCCTTGGACGGGGCGAAGAAGAGACCCGCCTCGTCGCGCCGGCACACCGCCTCGGTGTGCCACGGGGCGTCCTGGTCCCTCTCCCGCACTGGCACCCGCTGGGGCGGAACGGCGGCGACCTGCAGGGACGAATGCGGCGGTTGCAGCACGGTCTACTCCTGACGACGGCTTCTTCGCGAGCTGGAGGGAGCCGTGGGGCCCACGTGGGCCGGGGCGACGGGTCCGGAACGTCCGGTGCGTGCGATCGCAAGGCGCGCGCATGCCGGGCGTACCGGGTTCCGCGTGAAGCCCACGGCACCCTCCAAGAGACGATGCAGCAAGCCCTACCCGCTGTGCGCGCGCCTATGCACTGAGTTCTCGACCGCTGAGACTCCAGCGCACTGCCGAGGTGTCGCGACCTGACCGAATCCCTTCGGGTGCGACCGAATTCACAACCGTCAATGACCCAGGTGTTTGCGCAAACCCTTGTCGACCTTGCGCGAGACCCGGTCGAGGATGTCCTCGATCATCTTGCCGCGCTTGGGCTTCGCCTCGACGTTGCCGAGTATGGCCAGCCCGTCCACGAAGACCACGGGCGCGTCGGGATCACCCGAATCCAGCGTGCTCACCTCGAAGTTGCCGAGGACACCGCCGCCCGTGCCGCGCAGCGAGACGTTCTCCGGGACGCGGATCTCGACGTTGCCGAAGACCGAGATCGCCTTGATCACCACCTGCTGGTGCTCGAACATCGCCTCGCTGAGGTCGATCTCGACGCTGCCGAAGATCGCGTACGCGTGCATACGGCGGCCCGCGCGCCAGCGGCCCTTGCGGACGGCGCTGCTGAAGACCGCCACCACGTTGTCGTCCGGGTCGAGCGGGATCGCGCCCGGGGTGGGGTGGTTGGGGGCCGGGGCGTATCCCCACCCGGTGGCCCGGGGCGCGTGGGACGGGTGGGGCTGGTGGCCGGCGGGGAGGTCCCGTACGAAGACCTCCAGTTCGCCGACCGTCTTGGCGCTCAGGACGCCCTCGACGCGCTCGGCGTGCTCGTCTGGCGTGAGACGGCCCTCGGCCAGCGCCTCGCGCAGCAGGTCCGCGATGCGGTCACGGTCGGCGTCCGACGCGCGGAGTTCGTCGACGCGCGGTTCGGTGTGCTTCTGAAGGTCCACGGAAGCAGCGTACCCAAACGCGATAGATCGCGACTAGGGGTGTGGATGGATATGACAGACCAACGGCGGACGGTCTCGTTCGAGCCGACCCCCTCTCAAGTGAGTCTTACCTAACAAGCTGTTCCCGTCCGGCAGGTCATACCCTGGTGGGCGCCCGCCGATGAAGGCAGGCCGCTGTCTTCGTCGAGTGAGGAATGGGCGAGATGCCTGAGTTCGCGTACACCGATCTGCTCCCCATGGGAGAGGACACCACCCCGTACCGGCTGGTGACCTCCGAGGGTGTCTCCACCTTCGAGGCCGACGGGCGGACGTTCCTCAAGGTCGAGCCGGAGGCGCTGCGCAAGCTCGCCGCCGAGGCCATCCACGACATCCAGCACTATCTGCGGCCCGCCCACCTGGCGCAGCTGCGGCGCATCATCGACGACCCCGAGGCGTCGAGCAACGACAAGTTCGTGGCGCTGGACCTGCTGAAGAACGCCAACATCGCGGCGGCCGGCGTGCTCCCCATGTGCCAGGACACCGGTACGGCCATCGTCATGGGCAAGCGTGGGCAGAACGTCCTCACGACGGGCGGTGACGAGGCAGCTCTGTCCCAGGGCATCTACGACGCCTACCTGAACCTGAACCTGCGCTACTCGCAGATGGCTCCCCTCACCATGTGGGAGGAGAAGAACACCGGCTCCAACCTGCCCGCCCAGATCGAGCTGTACGCCACAGACGGCGGCGCCTACAAGTTCCTCTTCATGGCCAAGGGCGGCGGTTCGGCCAACAAGTCGTTCCTCTACCAGGAGACGAAGGCCGTTCTGAACGAGGCCTCCATGATGAAGTTCCTGGAGGAGAAGATCCGTTCGCTGGGCACGGCCGCCTGTCCGCCGTACCACCTGGCGATCGTGGTCGGCGGCACGAGCGCCGAGTACGCGCTGAAGACCGCGAAGTACGCCTCCGCGCACTACCTGGACGAGATCCCGGCCGAGGGTTCGCCGCTCGGGCACGGTTTCCGGGACAAGGAGCTGGAGGAGAAGGTCTTCGAGCTGACGCAGAAGATCGGGATCGGCGCGCAGTTCGGCGGCAAGTACTTCTGCCACGACGTGCGCGTGGTGCGGCTGCCGAGGCATGGCGCCTCCTGCCCCGTCGCCATCGCCGTGTCCTGCTCCGCCGACCGTCAGGCCGTCGCGAAGATCACGGCCGAGGGTGTCTTCCTGGAGCAGTTGGAGACCGACCCGGCGCGGTTCCTGCCGGAGACGACGGACGAGCACCTCGACGAGGCGGCGGACGTGGTCCGCATCGACCTCAACCAGCCGATGGACGACATCCTCGCCGAGCTGACCAAGTACCCGGTGAAGACGCGGCTGTCGTTGTCCGGCCCGCTGGTCGTGGCGCGGGACATCGCGCACGCCAAGATCAAGGAGCGGCTGGACGCGGGCGAGGAGATGCCGCAGTACCTGAAGGACCACCCGGTGTACTACGCCGGGCCGGCGAAGACGCCCGAGGGGTACGCCTCCGGGTCGTTCGGGCCGACCACGGCCGGGCGTATGGACTCCTACGTCGAGCAGTTCCAGGCGGCGGGCGGGTCCAAGGTGATGCTGGCGAAGGGGAACCGGTCGGCGCAGGTCACCAGCGCGTGTGACGCGCACGGTGGGTTCTATCTCGGGTCGATCGGGGGGCCGGCCGCGCGGCTCGCCCAGGACTGCATCAAGAAGGTCGAGGTCGTCGAGTACGAGGAGCTCGGGATGGAGGCGGTGTGGAAGATCGAGGTCGAGGACTTCCCGGCGTTCATCGTGGTTGACGACAAGGGCAACGACTTCTTCCAGGATCCCGCGCCGGCGCCGGTGTTCACGAGCATTCCCGTGCGGGGGCCTGGGCTGGGGTAGTTTTTTTCGCCCCCGCCGCCCCTACCCGTCCCATCCTGAACCTGGGGGCTGCGCCCCCAGACCCCCCTCCGGCCCTGAACGGGCCTCGTCCTCAATCGCCGGACAGGCTGAGGGTGTGGGCCTGGGCTGGAAAGTTGCGGGAATACGTCCCTCCGGAGTCACGCTGTGCCTTTCGGAGGTACGACGATGACTACGCCCGACCAGCCTCAGCATCCGCAGCAGTACCGCATCGAGCACGACTCCATGGGGGAGGTCCGCGTTCCCGTCCACGCCAGGTGGCGGGCCCAGACCCAGCGTGCTGTCGAGAACTTTCCTGTTTCCGGGCAACGTATCGAGCGGGCCCACATCGAGGCGCTCGCCCGGATCAAGGGTGCCGCCGCGAAGGTCAACGCCCAGCTCGGTGTGGTCGACAAGGACATCGCCGACGCCATTCAGGAGGCCGCGGACGAGGTCGCCGAGGGGCATTGGGACGAGCACTTTCCCGTCGACGTGTTCCAGACCGGCTCCGGGACCTCGTCCAACATGAACGCCAACGAGGTCATCGCGAGCCTCGCCAGTGAGCGGCTCGGCAGGGACGTACACCCCAATGACCACGTCAACGCCTCGCAGTCGTCCAACGACGTGTTCCCCTCCTCCATCCACATCGCCGCCACCGCCGCCGTCACCCGTGAGCTGATCCCCGCCCTCGACCACCTCGCGGACGCCCTCACCCGCAAGTCGGAGGAGTTCGCCGACGTCGTGAAGTCGGGGCGTACGCATCTCATGGACGCCACGCCCGTCACCCTCGGGCAGGAGTTCGGTGGGTACGCGGCTCAGGTGCGGTACGGCGTGGAACGGCTGCGTGCCTCGCTGCCCCGGCTCGCCGAGCTGCCGCTCGGTGGCACCGCCGTCGGGACCGGGATCAACACGCCTCCCGGGTTCTCCGCCGCCGTGATCGAGGAAGTCGCCCGCGCCACCGGGCTGCCCCTCACCGAGGCCCGCGACCACTTCGAGGCGCAGGGCGCGCGGGACGGGATCGTCGAGACCAGTGGACAGCTGCGGACGATCGCCGTCGGGCTGACCAAGATCGCCAACGATCTGCGGTGGATGGCCTCCGGACCGCGTACCGGGCTCGCCGAGATCAGCCTGCCCGATCTCCAGCCGGGGTCGTCGATCATGCCCGGCAAGGTCAACCCCGTGATCCCCGAGGCCGTGCTGATGGTCTCCGCGCAGGTCATCGGCAACGACCTCACCGTCACCACCGCCGGTGCGGCCGGCAACTTCGAGCTCAATGTCATGCTGCCGGTGATCGCGAAGAACGTTCTCGAGTCCGTACGGCTGCTCGCCAACGTCTCGCGGCTGCTCGCCGATCGGACCGTCGACGGGATCGTCGCCCACCGGGAGCGGGCGCGCGAGTACGCCGAGTCCTCGCCGTCCGTCGTCACGCCGCTCAACAAGTACATCGGGTACGAGGAAGCGGCCAAGGTCGCCAAGAAGTCGCTGGCCGAGAAGAAGACGATTCGCCAAGTCGTCCTGGAAGGCGGGTACGTGGAGCGTGGTGATCTCTCCGTCGAACAGCTCGACAGCGCGCTGGATGTCCTGCGGATGACGCGCCCGTAACGTCATCCGGCCACCGGCGTGAACCGTGACACGCACTGCGGCGTCGTATGCCTGTGGCACCTAATATCTCTTCATGGCAGACGACGGAGCGTTGAGACGAGTGGAAGCGGGCGGATCAGCGGCGTACTGGTCCCCCGGGAGTCAGATCCTGTGGCGATACCGTGAGAACTCCGGGGACCGCTTCCACATCGTGCGCCCCGTCACCGTCGTACGGGACGATTCCGACCTTCTCGCGGTGTGGATGGCACCGGGCACCGAGTGCGTCAAGCCCGTACTGGCGGACGGCACACCCGTGCATGTGGAGCCGCTGGAGTCGCGGTACACCAAGCCCCGGACCGTGCAGCGCGACCGCTGGTTCGGCACCGGGGTGCTGAAGCTGGCGCGACCCGCCGAGCCCTGGTCGGTGTGGCTTTTCTGGGAGCCGGGCTGGCAGTTCAAGAACTGGTACGTGAACCTGGAGGAGCCGCTTGCCCGTTGGGCCGGCGGGGTCGATTCCGAGGATCACTTTCTCGACATCACCGTGAATCCCGACCGGAGTTGGGAGTGGCGCGACGAGGACGAGTTCGCGCAGGCCCAGCAGGCCGGTCTGATGGACGCCCAACTCGCCGAAAGGGTACGGAAAGCGGGGCGTTCCGCGGTGGAGGTCATCCAGGCATGGGGGGCGCCGTTCGCGGATGGCTGGCAGCACTGGCGCCCGGATCCGTCGTGGGCTGTACCGTCACTGCCGGAGGACTGGGACCGTACGCCCGCGCACATGTCGTCATGAGACCCTTGATGCGCCCCCGGTACGCAACCGTAGGATCGTCCTCCGCAAGGGCGCACAACCGTAACTCCCGGAACATGCGCTGGGCCTGACCATACGTCACCGAGGGGCGGCAGGACGTGAGCGAGGGGTACGAGGGCAACACCGGTCGGAGTCGAACACGGCTCGCCGGTGCATCAGGAACAACCTCTGACCACGCCGGTTTTCCGTTCCTGGGGCACGTATTCCGGGTATCGGGAAGTCGGCGGGACCAACTGCGTGTACAACGCGCAGCCCCGGACGGATGGATTCGACACGCGTGACGGAGCAACCCACCTCGCACGAGCGCCCTCGGCCGGGCACCGGCCGGCCGGACATCCCCGCGGACACCCGCGGGGCGCTGCTGCGTTCCCCGGAGGCGGCGGCTCTGCCTCTGCCGAAGCAGACGACAGGGCAGAAAGGGGCCGCCGGTGCACCGGAGGCCGCGGTCTGCCCCGGGACAGGCTCCGAGAGCCCCGAGACCGTCGGCGGCGCCGCTACGACCGCGCACGACGCGGGAACATCGGGAACAGAGGCGGGAACAGGCGCGATGGCATCCAGCTCGGGTACGGGTACCGGTACGTCAGGCTCCAAGGGGCCCAACCCCGCCGGTCCCCCGGCCACCCCCGGGCCGGAGCACTCGCAGTCCGACCAGCCGTCCTCGACCGAACCCGACGCGCACCGCCCGCGTCCGGCGCCGGACGGCATCCCGGTCCAACCGGGCGCCGAGACGGGCCGCCCGGGCACGGAGAACCACACGACGGAGCATCACGCCACGGAGACCCACCCGAGCCCGAACGGCCCCGCCGAGGGCGACAGCGCCGACCCGGCCGCGAGCGACCTCGCGGGCAGGGAGCGGCGTTCCGGACAGGGCAGTACCGCCGGCACTCCCCTGCCGATGCGGCGGGACGGCGACCGGCTGCGGTTCGTCGGCGCGGCCACCCGGCGGATCGCACGCGGCATCGACCTCGACGAGATCGTGATGGGGCTGTGCCGGGCCACCGTGCCGACGTTCTCCGACACGATCCTCGTCTATCTGCGCGATCCGCTGCCCGTCGGCGACGAGCGGCCCACCGGCCCGCTGGTGCTGCGGCTGCGCCGCACCGACCGGCTGCCGCAGGAACGGGACACCGAGAACGGCTTTCTGGCCACCTCCGCCGTCCCGCAGCCGCTGCCCGAGCTGTCCCCGGTCAGCGCCGAACTGTGCGAGGTGCGTCCCGGCGGCGCGCTCGCCGAGGTGCTGCGGGGCGTACGGCCCGTTTTCGCGGACGCGCCCGCCGCCCGCGCGGCCCTGCCCGAACTGCTCGGCGAGAGCTGCGACCTGGAGGTCCCGGACGGCCAGCGCGCGATCCTCGCCCCGCTGCGCGGCAGGCGCCGCGTCATCGGGGCCGCGCTGTTCCTGCGCCGGCCGGACCGGATCCCGTTCGAGACGGACGATCTGCTGGTCGCCGCCCAGCTCGCCACCCACAGTGCCCTCGGCATCGACAAGGCGGTGCTGTACGGCCGTGAGGCCTACATCGCCGACGAGCTGCAGCGCACGATGCTGCCGGAGACCCTGCCGCGCCCGACCGGCGTACGGCTCGCGTCCCGTTATCTCCCGGCCGCCGAGACGGCCCGCGTCGGCGGTGACTGGTACGACGCCATCCCGCTGCCCGGCAGCCGGGTCGCGCTCGTCGTCGGCGACGTCATGGGGCACTCCATGACCAGCGCGGCCATCATGGGCCAGCTGCGGACGACCGCGCAGACCCTCGCCGGGCTCGACCTGCCCCCGCAGGAGGTCCTGCACCACCTGGACGAACAGGCCCAGCGGCTCGGCACGGACCGCATGGCGACCTGCCTCTACGCGGTGTACGACCCGGTCTCGCACCGGATCACCATCGCCAACGCCGGCCACCCGCCGCCCGTCCTGCTGCACCTGGGCGGCCGGGCCGAGGTGCTCAAGGTGCCGTCCGGCGCGCCCATCGGGGTCGGCGGTGTCGACTTCGAGGCCGTGGAACTGGACGCGCCCGCCGGCGCCACCCTGTTCCTCTACACGGACGGGCTCGTCGAGTCCCGGCTGCGGGACGTCTGGACCGGCATAGAGCAGTTGCGCGAGAAACTCGCCGCGACCGCCCAGCTGACCGGGCCGGACCATCCGCCGCCCCTCGAAGCGCTGTGCGACGAGGTGCTCGACATGCTCGGCCCGGGCGACCGGGACGACGACATCGCGCTGCTCGCCGCCCGCTTCGACGGCATCGCGCCGAGCGACGTCGCGTACTGGTACCTGGACCCGGAGGACGCGGCGCCCGGCCGAGCCCGCCGGCTCGCCCGGCGTGCCCTGTCCCGCTGGGGTCTGGAGGAGATGACGGACTCGGTGGAGCTGCTGGTCAGCGAGGTCGTGACCAACGCGGTGCGCTACGCGTCCCGGCCGATCACCCTCCGGCTGCTGCGGACCGACGTACTGCGCTGCGAGGTCGGCGACGACGTGCCGCAGCTGCCGCGGCTGCGGCAGGCGCGGGCCACGGACGAGGGCGGCCGGGGACTGTATCTGGTCAACCGGCTGGCCCGGCGCTGGGGCGCGACCCGGCTGAGCACGGGGAAGGTGGTCTGGTTCGAACTGGGCCGGACGTGAGCGGTCATGCGTACGAGAGAGGGCTCCCGGTGATCACCTGATCACCGGGAGCCCTCTCTCGTACCGCCTACTGACCGTCGCCCGGGTCCGGCGGCTCCAGGGTGATGCCCCCCGCCCCGCCCGTCGGGGTCGGCGTGGGAGTCGGCGTCGGCGTAGGAGTCGGCGTCGGAGTCGGGGTGGGAGTCGGCGTCGGCGTAGGAGTCGGCGTCGGAGTCGGGGTGGGAGTCGGCGTCGGAGTCGGCGTAGGTGTCGGTGACCCCGTGTCGGTCGGGGTCGGCGTCGGTGACGCCGTGGGCTTCACGCCCGCGCCGAACGAGGTGTCCAGGTCGAACTTGGTCACCTTGCCCATCGTGCCGAAGGTGTACGTCGCCCAGATCTTCGCCGGGTAGCCACCGCCGTTGATCCGGCCACCGCCCGCGGGGATGAGACCCGTGGCGCCCTTCAGGCTGACCTGCTTTCTGGCCTTCGTGTCCTCGCCGAACAGGCCGACCGAGGTGGCCATGCCGGGCGTGTAGCCGGTGAACCAGGCCGACTTGTTCTCGTCGGACGTACCCGTCTTGCCGGCCACCTGCTGGCCCTTGCGGTTGTCCGCCTGCGCCACCGAGGCCCGGGCAGTACCGTCGTCGACCACGCCCGTCAGCACCGACGTGACGGCGTCGGCCGCCTCGGGGCTGATGACCTGGTTCCCGATCGGAGAGTCGAACTCGACGGTGCGGTCCTTGTGTTCGGCCGACTTCACGATGGCCGGGGTGACCTTGCGGCCGTGGTTGTCGAGGGTGGCGTAGACGCCGGCCATCTCCATCGGGCTCGCGCCCATCGTGCCCAGGGTCTGCGCGGGTACCGCCTGCAACCCGGTGGTGTCCAGGCCGAGTTCGTCCGCGACCTTCATGACCTCGGACATGCCGACGTCGACGCCCATCTGTGCGAACACCGAGTTGATCGACTTGTTCATCGCGGTCTGGACGGTGACGTCGCCGTAGTCCGCGTCGTCCTCGTTCGGCGGGCCGAAGCCGACCTTCTTGCCGTCGGAGACGACCTGCCGGCCGCTGGTGCCGTCGTAGACCGTGTCCGGGTTGATCACGTCGCCGTCCTGCGTACGTGCCTGCTCCTCCATGGCCGCCGCGAGGATGATCGGCTTGAAGGTGGACGCGGGCTGGTAGTCACGCCGGGTCGCGTTGCTGATGTAGTGCTTGAAGTAGTCGGTGCCGCCGTACAGCGCGAGCACCCGCCCGGTCTTCGGGTCGACGGACACCGCACCGGCCTGGACGTTGCCGTCCACCTTGCGCTTCTTCGGGTCGAGCTTGCTGGTGAGCTGGCCCTTGACTGCGCTCTCCAGCGCGGCCTGCTTCTTCCGGTCGATGTTGAGCGTGATCGTCCAACCGCCCTTGTCGACCAGTGCGTTCGCGCTGTCGATGTCGTCCGCCGAGCCCTGGGCGACGAGTTGTCTGGCCAGCTGGGCCTTGGCGGCGTCGACGAGGTACCCGGTCTGGCCCTCCAGACCCGGGGCGCCCTTCGGTTCCAGCGGCGTCGGGAACTTCATGGCGTCGCGCTCGGACTTCTTGAGCCAGCCCTCCCCGACCATGTTGTCGAGTACGTAGTTCCAGCGGGCGGTCACGAGCTTCTTGCTGGTGTCGGAGGCGACCGCCCAGTCGTACTGGCTCGGCGCCTGGAGCAGCGCGGCGAGGTACGCGCCCTGCGCGACGCTGAGGTCCTTGGCGTCGACGCGGTAGTAGGCCTGCGCGGCGGCCTGGATGCCGTAGGAGTCGCGGCCGTAGTAGTTGGTGTTGATGTAGCCCGCGAGGATGTAGTCCTTGGTCCTCTTCTGATCCACCTTCAGCGAGATGACCAGTTCCTTCAGCTTGCGCGTGATGGTCTGGTCCTGCTCCAGGTAGTAGTTCTTGACGTACTGCTGGGTGATCGTCGAACCACCCTGCTTGCCCTTGCCCGACAGCGTGTTGATCAGACCGCGGGCGGTGCCCTTGAAGTCGACGCCGGCGTCCTTGTAGAAGGACTTGTTCTCGGCGGCGACGAAGGTCAGCTGGACCTTCTTGGGGACCTCGTCCAGGTCCACGATCTCGCGGTTGACCGTGCCGGTGCGGGCGAGGACGTTGCCGTCGCTGTACTTGTAGATGTTGCTCTGCTTCTCCGCGGCGGCGTTGCCGACGGGCACCTCGATCATCAGATAGAGCACGACGAAGGCGCCCATACCGAGCAGCAGGAAGCCGAAGAACGCGCCGAGGATCTTCTTCCAGGTGAAGAGGCGGCGCAGGAGACTCTTACCCTCGTTGCCGTTCTTGCCCTTCTTGGCGCTCTTGCCGCGCGCCGCCGCCCTGCTTGCCGCCCGGCCCCCGGTCGCCGGCTCGGTCGCGGTCGCGACCCCGCCCTCGGTACCGGTTTCCGTTCCGGTCCCGGTGTCGGTCGAGGCATCCCTGGAGGAGCTCCTGGGCGCCGCGCGGCGGCCACCGCGATGCTGCCGCGCTCGTCTCTCGTCCGCTCGTCCCATGGGTCGCTTCGCTCCGCTTCCTACTTCGCACAGGTTCATGGCTCAGGTCAGCTCAGAAAACTAACACCGGCGGATAAGACGACGAGCTTTCGATCCCCCCTTTTCCGGACGTGACAATCAGCACCCGCCCCACTGGAACCGACTACCGGGGGGTGCGGAAGGTTGCCACACCGGCTAAAGTGATATCACTTAGATAAAACGCTGCTAGGTCGTCGGTGGCCAGACCCTGGCCACGACGGTCACGAAACGGGGGGCATCAACCATGACCGCACACGACTCCACTCCGACCGCCGATCCCGAGGTCGATCTGCCCGACATGCCCGATCCGCAGGTCCGCGAGTTCCCGGCCCGCAGCATCGGCGGCGGCGCCGCCCTGCTGCTGGGACTGCTCGGACTCGCGCTCGGCGTCGGCATGATCGTCGGCGCGACAGTCGTCTCCGGCGGCGGGGCCAAGGCCGCCCTGATCGTCCCGGGCGTCCTGATCAGCTTCTCCGCCTTCATCGCCATGTGCGGTCTGAACATGGTCGCGCCGGGCGAGGCCCGGGTGGTCCAGCTCTTCGGGCGGTACCGGGGGACGATCCGGCAGGACGGGCTGCGCTGGGTGAACCCGCTCACCTCGCGCTCGAAGATCTCGACTCGGGTACGCAACCACGAGACCCCCGTCCTCAAGGTGAACGACGCCTACGGCAACCCGATCGAACTCGCCGCCGTCGTGGTCTGGAAGGTCAGGGACACCGCGCAGGCCAGCTTCGAGGTCGACGACTTCCTGGAGTTCGTCGCCACCCAGACCGAGGCGGCCGTCCGGCACATCGCCATCGAGTACCCGTACGACGCCCACGACGAGGGCGGGCTCTCGCTGCGCGGCAACGCCGAGGAGATCACCGAGAAGCTGGCCGTAGAGCTGCACGCGCGCGTGCAGGCGGCCGGCGTCCAGATCATCGAGTCCCGCTTCACCCACCTCGCGTACGCTCCCGAGATCGCCTCGGCGATGCTCCAGCGGCAGCAGGCGGGGGCGGTCGTCGCGGCGCGGCGGCTCATCGTCGACGGCGCGGTGGGGATGGTCGAGGCCGCGCTCGCCCGGATCACCGAGCAGGACATCGTGGAGCTGGACCCGGAACGGAAGGCGGCGATGGTGTCGAACCTCCTGGTGGTGCTGTGCGGAGACCGCGCGGCGCAGCCGGTCGTGAACACGGGGTCCCTGTACCAGTGAGTGATCCCTCCGGGGGTTCCGCCGCCGAGAACCCCGAACACGCCGAGCGCCGGCCGCGGCAGCAGCGCAAGCAGGTGCTGCTGCGGCTGGACCCCGCCGTGTACGACGCGCTGGCCCGGTGGGCGGGGGACGAGTTGCGCTCGGCCAACGCGCAGATCGAGTTCCTGTTGCGGCGGGCTCTGGCGGAGGCGGGCAGGCTGCCCGGGGAGGCGGGCCCCATCCCGCGCCGCGGGCGGCCACCCGGGAGCTCCGCCCCCGGACCCCCGTCGGCCTGAAGGGCCCCACCCTCAGGTGCCGGACGAGCCGAACAGGCCCGTCCGGCACCTGACGCTCGCCGCACGCAAGCCTGGTGACAGAACCGTGACAACCGGCTCCCACCTGCGCATACACCGCCCTCGCTCAGCCGGTTCCATGATCTATACACAGTGGGTATACACAGCACGTATACCCCGTGCGTATAGTCCTTCTCATGTCCATCGGTCACACCCTTCTAGGGCTCCTGGAGTCCGGCCCCCGTCACGGCTACGACCTGAAGCGGGCCTTCGACGAGAAGTTCGGTCACGATCGCCCGCTGCACTACGGGCAGGTCTACTCGACGATGTCCCGGCTGCTGAAGCACGGGCTCGTCGAGGTCGACGGCATCGAGGCCGGCGACGGTCCCGAGCGAAAGCGGTACGCGATCACGGACGCCGGGATCACCGACGTACAGCGGTGGCTCGCGACGCCCGAGAAGCCCGAGCCGTATCTGCAGTCGACCCTCTACACGAAGGTCGTCCTCGCGCTGCTCACCCACCGCGACGCCGGTGACATCCTCGACACGCAGCGCGCCGAACACCTGCGGATGATGCGCATGCTGACCGAGCGCAAGCGCAAGGGCGACCTCGCGGACCAGCTCATCTGCGACCACGCCCTGTTCCACCTCGAAGCCGATCTGCGCTGGCTGGAACTGACCTCCGCGCGCCTCGACAAACTCGCTCTGGTGGTGACCTCCCGATGACCGCTCCCAATACCGCCCCTCCCGGTTCCCTGCTCGTCGCGAGCGAACTGCGCAAGGCCTACGGTCCGACCAACGCGCTCGACGGCGCCGAGTTCT
Source organism: Streptomyces sp. AK08-02 (assembly GCF_033795085.1). NCBI lineage: Bacteria > Bacillati > Actinomycetota > Actinomycetes > Kitasatosporales > Streptomycetaceae > Streptomyces > Streptomyces sp. AK08-02. The sequence goes on along the minus strand of NZ_JARAZV010000016.1, from coordinate 232,491 downwards.
CGATCCACCCCGGCGAGGTCGTCGCCGTGATGGGCCCGTCCGGGTCCGGCAAGTCGACCCTGCTGCACTGTCTCGCCGGGATCGTCCCGCCCGACTCCGGCTCGATCACGTACAACGGGCGGGAGATGGCCGGGATGAGCGACGCCCAGCGCAGTCAGCTGCGGCGCACCGAGTTCGGGTTCGTGTTCCAGTTCGGGCAGCTCGTGCCGGAGCTCACCTGCGTCGAGAACGTGGCGCTTCCCCTCCGCCTGGGCGGGACCTCCCGCAAGGTGGCCGAGCGGACCGCGCTGTCCTGGATGGAACGGCTGGAGGTCGACGACCTCAAGGGCAAGCGGCCCGGCGAGGTGTCCGGAGGGCAGGGGCAACGGGTGGCCGTGGCACGGTCGTTGGTCACCAGCCCCCGGGTGCTGTTCGCCGACGAGCCCACCGGCGCCCTCGACTCGCTCAACGGCGAGCGGGTGATGGAGCTGCTCACCGAGGCCGCCCGGTCGACCAACGCGGCCGTCGTGCTCGTCACCCACGAGGCACGGGTGGCCGCCTACTCGGACCGCGAGATCGTCGTACGGGACGGGAAGTCGCGGGACATGGAGCGCGTCGTATGAGCGTGCGGCAGTGGACACGGGACCTGGGCATGGGGGTCCGGTTCGCCTTCACGGGCGGGCGCGAGGGCTGGGGTCGGGTCCTGCTGACGGCCGTCGGGGTCGGGCTGGGGGTGGCACTGCTGCTGCTGACGACCGCCATCCCGACCGCGCTGGCGGCCCGGGGCGAGCGCGGCGACGCCCGCACGGACGTCGTGTTCGTCGACAAGCAGCCACCGAAGGCGGACGACACACTGATCGTCGCCGTGGTCGACACGACCTTCCGCACGGACGACGTGCGCGGGCGGGAGCTGCAACCCGAAGGGGTACGAGCGCCCCTGCCGCCGGGCATCGACAGGTTCCCCGCGGTCGGGGAGATGATCGTCTCCCCGGCTCTCGAACGGCTGCTGAAGTCCGCCGACGGCAAGCTGCTGCGGGAGCGGCTGCCGGAGCGGATCGTCGGCACCATCGCCGACACCGGGCTCGTCGGACCGGCCGAACTCTCCTTCTACCGAGGGGGCGAGGGGCTTGAACACCATTTCAGCGGTGGTTCGGTGGGGCGGATCGAACGGTTCGGGGATCTGCATCCGACGTCCGAGGCGATGGATCCCGTCCTGATCCTGCTCACCCTCGTCGTCTTCATCGTGCTGCTGATGCCGGTCGGCGTCTTCATCGCCACGGCCGTACGGTTCGGCGGTGAGCGGCGCGACCGACGGCTGGCCGCGCTGCGACTGGTCGGGGCCGACGGCATGATGACCCGCCGGATCGCCGCGGGCGAGGCGTTCGGCGGCGCAGCGGTCGGGCTCGTCTTCGGCACCCTCTTCTTCCTGATCGGCCGGCAGGCCGCGGGACACGTCGAACTCCTCGACGTGAGCGTGTTCCCCAGCGATCTGAATCCGGCGCCCGCGCTGGCTGTCCTGGTCGGGGTCGTCGTGCCGGTGGCCGCCGTACTGGTGACCCTGTTCGCGCTGCGCGGTGTGGTGATCGAACCGCTCGGTGTGGTGCGTACGGCCCGTCCCCCGCGCCGCCGGCTGTGGTGGCGGCTGCTGATGCCACTGGGCGGGATCGCGGCGCTCTCCCCGATGATCGGGCAGGGCAACGACTCCGGGCAGTTCAACGACCTTCTCGTCATCGCCGGTGTCTCGCTGCTGCTCATCGGGGTGACCGCGCTTCTGCCCTGGATCGTCGAGGCGGTGGTCGCCCGGCTCGGCTCCGGCGGGGTCGCCTGGCAACTGGCCGTCCGAAGGCTCCAGTTGGGCAGCGGTACGGCCGCCCGCATGGTGAACGGCATCGCGGTGGCGGTGGCCGGCGCCATCGCGCTGCAGATGTTCTTCTCGGGGGTCTCCGGCAGCTACACGAGAGCGTCGGACCAGGATGTCGACCGGGCCCAGATGGAGGTCGGCGTTCCCGACAGCGTCCCGCTTCTCACGGCGAGCCGACAGCTCGCGAGGACCGAGGGCGTACAGAAGGTCACCGTGCTGTCCTACGGTTCGGTGGGCGAGAAGGCCAGGTCTCCCAAGAAGTACGCCGAGGTGACCATCGGCGACTGCGCGGCGCTGCGTGAGGTGGGCCGGCTCCCCTCGTGCCGGGACGGCGACGTCTTCACCGTGCGGGGTGTCGAGTACGACCAGGACACCCCCACGCTGATCAAGCCGGGCCGGAAGGTTTGGGTCAGCCCGAGCTACTCGCAGAGCGAGAAACCGGCGGTCGCCTGGACGGTGCCGGCCGGTCTGCGGCAGGTCGACTCTCGCGAGGACCCGTCCGGGGTCGAGCGCGGTGGCGTCCTCGTCACACCGGGCGCTCTGCCCAGGACGGTCGTGGCGCAGGCCGCCGGACGGATCTTCGTCGCCCTCGACCCCAGGGTGGCGGACGCCCGCGAACTGGTCCGCAACGCGGCGGCGCGGATCGACCCCCTCACGGATCCCATGACCTACACGGCCACCAACCGCTCCAAGAAGTTCAACTCGATCCGCACCGGCCTGTTCGTCGGCTCCATCTGCGTCCTGCTGCTGATCGGGGTGAGCCTGCTGGTCTCCCAGCTGGAGCAGCTGCGCGAGCGCCGGAAGCTGCTGTCGTCCCTGGTCGCCTTCGGCACCCGGCGGCGCACGCTGACTCTGTCGGTGCTGTGGCAGACAGCGATCCCGATCGGGCTGGGGCTGGTGCTGTCGGCGGGGGTGGGGCTGGCGCTGGGCGTCGTCCTGCTCAAGATGACGAGCTCGTCGGTCCACGTCGACTGGGCCGCCGTACTGGCGATGACCGGGATCGGCGCGGGCGTCGTGCTGCTGGTGACGGTGCTGAGTCTGCCGCCGCTGCTGCGGCTGATGAGGCCGGACGGCCTGCGGACGGAATAGCTCTCCCGCGATTTGTCCGGCTTCCGCTCGGGCCCCTCCCCCGGACCTCGGTTTCCGGGAGAGGGGTCTGTCGGCGTTCGCGCTCAGCGGATGTTCAGAGGCTGTACTCCTTGACCACCCGCCGCACCTGGGCGAAGAGCATGCCGACGTTGACCGCCTTGCGGCAGACGACCACGGCGACGACGTCCTGCTGCTCGTTCAGTCGCACGAACAGGTGAGTGAGGTTCTCGCTGTTGACGAGGATCTCCTGGAAGAAGTGCTGGTCGCTCGGAGTGCCCCGGCGTTCCTTGAACACGTCCTCGATCATCACGACCGTACGGCCCTGGAACAGGTCGAGGGTCGCGCCCGCCAGCAGGTCCAGCACCTCCGGCGGATGGTTGTCGACCGTCTCGTACGAGAGCAGCATCCCGGTGGCCATGTCGACCACCCCCGACGCGACACACTCGGGGGCATCGGTACGTAGCGCCTTGACCAGGCTCATGACCTGGTCGGAGAAACCTGTGGTCATGCGTTTCGTCGCCATCCTTCCTTCACACTCCTTCGGTCGCCACGGCGGGTTCCGTGGCGGTGAGGATCGAGCCGATACGGCGCAGCGCCGGCTGGGTCGCCCGGTGCAGCCGTTCCAGGTCGACGCCCTCGTCGCCGAGTACGACCATCAGCGCGGTGTCCCCGACGGCGTAGAAGGCCGCGCAGCCCTGGCTGCCGTAGGTGACCGTCCGGCGCAGGGTGCCCCGGCCGGTCGCCTGGGCGGCCCGTCGGGCGAGACCGAGTCCCGCGGCGGCGATGGCGGCGAGACCCTCGGGATCGATCGACGCGGCGGTGTCCGCCGCTATGAGCAGTCCGTCGGTGGCGGCGATCGCCGTGTCGGTTATTCCGTCCACCTTTTCGCGCAGGTCGCGCATTTCCATGGCCAGCGCTTTGTGGTCCATGTACTCAACTCCCCTATGAGCTCTACGAACTTCTACGAACCTTCACGAATTTCCATGAGTTCCGTTCCGCATTCGGAAGAACCCTTTCCAGCTCGTCCCGCGCTTTTCGGGGGCGAGAGTTTCGGTGATGCCACTGGCGCCGGGTTCGCGGCGGGGCAGTGCGGGAGCGGGAGCCTGTGGTGGCGATGCCGGTCGAGGCACCGGTTGCGCGTCGGAGGCGAGGACGGCGGCCAACGCGGTGACGACGGCCGCGTCCACGTACGGGGGCGGCAACGGCGGGGGTGGTGGTGGCAGGGGCGGCGGTGGCGGCCTGCGCTGTCGCAGGCCCTCCTGCGGCACCCGGACGACCGGGAGCGGCGCGGCCCCCTCGACGCATTCCAGAAGCCCGGCACCGAGCATCCGCGCCACCTCGACCGTCACCGCGTACACCCCTCGACCGGTACGGAACGCGAGGTCACGCGCGGTACGGCGGCCGTCGGCCTCGGCCAGCAACTCCTGCTGTACGGGATTGAGTTGCCCCGCTCCGATCGGCAGCGGCACCGAACTCGGGCTCGGGCGCTCCCGGTTGGGGCGTACCGGGTGGGACAGGGCGGCGAGGGCGGCGAGTTTGCGGTTGGCGTCCTGCAGGAGGCGGACCGGCCCCTCGCCCACCGGGACCGGGGCGGACGGCTCGGCCCCCGGGTCGCGTTCACAGACGTCCACGCGGCCCGCGACGACCGCGAAGACGGCGTCCCGTAACGCCATCATGCAGACGACGCGCAGTTGGGCGGAGCCCGCGTAGCCGTGCCTGATGAGTTCCGCGCCCGGCCAGCGCGCTCCCCCGGCCTCCCGCACCAGCTCGGCCCACTCCTCGCCGCTGATCCGGCGGGAGCGCAGCAGCAGCGCCTCGGGGCCGGGGGCACCGGGGCTCTCGACGCCGACGACCAGTCCGCGCCGGAAGTGGAATGCCCCGCCTGGGCTGCCGACCGCGCGCAGGGCCCCGGTGTACTCCTCCTGCCCGCACTCGGCCAGGGCGTCGAGCAGCAGGCCGTAGCCGACGCGGCCGAGGGAATCCGGGGAGGCGGATACGGGAACGGGGTCAAGGGCGGACGCGGAGACGGAATCGCGGATGACCGACATCACTCCCCTTGGCCTTGCTCACCGGTATTTCGCACATACGCCTGACGCGTAGCACTGAGGGGGTATGTGTATCAGTCCGGGCGCATATTCAGACCGGGGTCTCGCTACCTGACGGAAGTTGAGATCTCTCGCCGTTCAACGGGCTTTGTTCGACGCTCATTTGATCGAACTGTCACCTGTTTAGTCGCCCAACACCCGGACGGGCAACGGCCGCAGTGCCTCCCGCAGAGCCGCCGCCAGTTCCTCGTACTCCGCGCCCCGCACCGCGCCCGCACGCGTCGCGAGGCCGATCCGACGGGTCGGGGCCGGGGCGGCGAAGTGACCGGTGCTGAGCTCGCCGCTGCGGCCCGCCTCGACCCTGACGGCGGTGTGCGGCAGCAGCGTCACCCCGAGGCCACCGGCCACGAGCTGGACGAGGGTGGACAGTCCGGCGGCCGTCGTGGCGGCCGGGGAGTCCGCGTGCCCGGCCTCCTGGCAGACGTCGAGCGCCTGGTCGCGCAGACAGTGCCCTTCGTCCAGGAGCAGCAGGTCGAGCCCGCGCAGTGCCTCACGCGGGATGTCCGTGTGTCCGCCGAGGGGGTGGTCGCGGGGCGTGACGAGCACGAAGTCCTCGTCGAAGAGCGGGAGTTCGAGGATGCCGGGCATTCCGGTCGGGACGGCGATCAGGAGCAGGTCGAGGCGACCGGTGGTGAGTCCGTCGAGGAGTCCGGCGGTCTGCTCCTCGTGGACCTGGAGGTCGAGGTCGGGGTAACAGTCGTGGACCAGGCGCAGAACGGCGGGCAGGAGGTAGGGCGCGACGGTCGGGATCACGCCGAGCCGCAGCGTCCCGGTGAAGGGCGCGCGCACGGCCTCGGCCTCCTCCATCAGCGCGGCGACCGACTCCAGCACGTCCCGTGCGCGTACGGCGAGCCGCTCCCCGGCGGGCGACAGCAGCACCTTGCGGGTGGTGCGCTCCACGAGGGTGACACCGAGGGCCTCCTCCAGGGCGGCGACGGCACCCGAGAGCGCGGGCTGGCTCATGCCGATCGCGGCGGCGGCGTCCCGGAAGTGCAGATGTTCGGCGACGGCGACGAAGGCGCGCAGCTGGGCGAGGCTGGGCCTGCGGCGACCGTCGGTGTTCCTGGACGCGGCCATGCCCGTACTCCTGACTGCTGTTTCGCCACCGGGGTTCGGCTACCGGGTTTCACTGTCGGGGTTCGCTATCGGGTTCACTGATAGTTTTCGTGGATCGACATGGCCGAGTGTAGTGATTCGTCTGATCAGTGGTGGTGAGTGGGTATGGGTCTCGCGGAACTGAAGTCCGCCCTGCCGGACTACGCGGCGGACCTGCGCCTCAACCTGGAGAAGGTCGTCGACGGCTCCCGCCTCACCGGGCAGCAGCTGTGGGGCACGGTCCTGGTCTGCGCGATCGCGTCCCGCTCGCCGCGTGTACTGCGCGAGCTGGGGCGGGAGGCCAGGGCCCGGCTCTCCCCGGAGGCGTACACCGCCGCCCGCTCCACCGCCGCCGAGATGACGATGAGCAACGTCTTCCACCGCACCCGCCATCTGCTCTCCGACCCGGAGTACGGCCGACTGCGCGCCGGTCTGCGGGCCAACGTGCTCGGCGACCCGGGCGTCGGGCGGACAGACGTCGAGCTGTGGTCGGTGGCGGTGTCGGCGATCAACGCCTGCGGTGCCTGTCTGGACGCCCACGAGCGGGTGCTCCGCGCGGCGGACGTCGACCGGGAGACGGTGCAGGAGGCGTTCAGGATCGCGGCGGTCGTCCAGGCCGTCGCCACGACTCTGGACGCGGAGGCGATCCTCTCCGAGTGACCGCGGCACGGGCGTACGGCCGTAGTGCCGCGTGGTCGTGCGGTCGTGCGGCGCCTGGCAGCGGCGGGTGACGGAGGGGCCCCGGTGGGTGACTGGACGCGGCAGGCGGGACGTCCGACAATGGGCTCACCCTCTCTCCGTTCGTCGCCGCCTTCGTCGTACCGGCCGCGAGGACCGTCCTTCTCCGATTGAGGGAGCCACCCGCAATGACCGTCGTCCTGGTGCTGATGGCCGCCGTCGCCCTGACCGCCGCCGCTGTCCTGCCGCGTGTGCTGACCCGGGCCGGCTGGCCCGACCGGGAGCCGGTGCTGGGGCTGTGGGTGTGGCAGTGCCTGGTCGCGACCGTGCTGGTGTGCTGCCTCGCCGCGCTGCTGCTGGGCACGACGGCGGCGTTCGGGACGGTTCGGGCCCACGCCTTCGCCCCGGCGCCGTCGATACCGGCACGGGCCGCCGCCGCCTACCAGCTGGGGCCGTCCCCCGTCTGGCTCACCGTACTGACGCTCCTGCTGGCCTGCGGGGCGGCCTGGACGGTCGCGATGCTCGCCCGGGAACTCGCCGAGGCACACCGTCGGCGTCGGCTGCGGCGCATCCATCTGCGGGAGCGCGCGCCGGACCTGCCCGCCGGTTTTCCGGCCGCGCGGGGGCCGCTGCTGGTTCTGGAGGACGAGTATCCCGACGCCTGGCTGCTGCCCGGCCCGACGCCCCAACTCGTGGTCACCACGGGCGCGTTGCGTCGGCTGTCCGACCACGAGCTGGACGCCGTACTCGCCCATGAACTCGGTCATGCCCGCGCCCGCCACGACTGGCTGCTGCATCTCTCGCAGGCGCTGGCCACCGGTTTCCCGCGCGTCCCCGTCTTCGCGCACTTCCGTGACCAGACGCACCGCCTGGTCGAACTGGCCGCGGACGACACCGCGTCCCGGCGCTGCGGCCACCGCACCACCGCGGTGGCCCTGATCGAACTCAACCGGCACCGGGGCGTGTTGTCCTGCGCATGCACCCGCGGGCAGCTGGGCGACCGGGTCGAGCGGCTCCTGGCGCCTCCGCCGCGCCTGGACGCGCCGTACCGCGCCGCGGCGCTGCTGGCCGCCGCGGTGGCCCCTCTGATCCCGTTGCTGATCGCGCTGGGACCGGCGCTGAAGGTGCTCAGCTGAGCTTGGAGGGGGGGCGCATTGGCTTCGCCTGCGCCGGCATCTGCGTCTGCGCTGCGCGGCGGCTGACGGTCCGCTGCGGCTGGGCGCACAGTTCCCCGCGCCCCTAGAGGGCCTGCGGCCGCTCCAGGGCGGTTACGCAGGAGGGGGGTCGGACGGCGGTGGGCTCTGCTCGCGGTGCTGGGCTTTTGTCAGTGCGATCTCCGCCGATGTCGCTCCGCGTGGCTTCGGGGCGTGGTGCAGGGCCGTCGAGTCCTGGGTGTGGGCCTGGGAGTAGACGCGCAGGTAGCCGACGACCGTGTTCGTCACCGCGACCAGCGGTACGGCGACCACCGCGCCGCCGATCCCCGCCACCATGCCGCCCGCCGCCACGGACAGCACCACCGCGAGCGGGTGGACCCGGACCGCCCGGCCCAGGATGAACGGCTGCAGGACGTGCCCCTCGATCTGCTGCACGGCCAGCACCACCGCGACCACCAGCACCGCTGTGACGACGCCCTGTGTCACCAGCGCCACCACCACCGCCAGGGCACCCGAGGCGACCGCGCCGACGAGGGGGATGAAGGAGAACAGGAAGATGAAGACGGCCAGCGGGACGGCCATCGGCACGTCCAGGAAGTAGATGCCGAGGCCGATGAAGATGGCGTCGATCAGAGCCACTATCACCGTGCCCCGCACATACGCCGTCAGCGTGCGCCACGCGCGCGGACCCGCGCCGGCGACACCGGGACGGGCCGCCGCCGGGACCAGCTTCAGCGTCCACTCCCAGATGCGCTTGCCGTCGTAGAGGAGGAAGAGGGTCGAGAAGGCCGCCAGCAGTATGCCGGTCAGCGCCTCGACGACGACCGTGACGCCCTCCAGACCCACCGAGGTGATCGAGTCCGTGTTGGCGCCGATCGCGTCGCGCAGGTTCTCGGCGATCTTGTTGATCTGCTTGTCGGTGACGTGGAAGGGGCTGTTGAGCAGCCAGTTGCGAAGTTCGTCGATGCCGTCCTGGACCTGGTCGGAGAGCTGGTCGGTGTTCTCGATGACCTGCCAGGTCACGAACCAGCCGATCAGCCCCATCACGACGAACCCGAGGATCGCGGTGAGCGCGGTCGCGGGCCCCCGCGGCATGCCCCACCGGGTGAGGCGGGCGACCGTGGGCTGCAGCAGCGCGGTGATGAGCAGCGCCACCACGAAGGCGAAGACGACGAGTTGGACCGCGCCGATGACCCGCATCAGCACCCAGAGCGTGCCGGCGAGCACCAGCAGCCGCCAGCCCGCCTCGGCCGCGACCCGTACGCCCCACGGGACGACGGAGGCCGGCTCGGGCCGCACGGCGATCACGCCGGGGCCGGTGGGGGTGGTCGTGGTGCGGGCCCGGGGAACCTGCTCGCGCTCATCGTGCTCGCGCTCATCGCGCCTGTCCGGCTCGGCATCATCCGGCTCGGACGCATCGGGCTCGGACCGGGGGCCGTGCTCATACCGGGAGCCGTGCTCGTGCTCGGGTGGTGAGGTGTCCGGTCGTGACGGGGTGCCTTGCGGCGAGTCCGCGTCGTCCGTGTGCTCCTTCTCCACCTCGGCCCGGCGTGCGTCCAACCGCTCACCCAGCTCAGTGAGTCGGCCACCGATCCGGCCCAGCAAATGCGGCACTCGCGACATGATCCGCCCTCGTCCCCCGTCTCTCCCTCTGCCCATCGATCTCCCCCAAAGCCTCCAGAGCCTCGGGAGCAGCGGTCCACGTCCGACCGTACATGGCCGAAGCCCCTCACCGAAGGACGGTGAGGGGCTCGGAAAGGTTGAGACAACTGAGCGCGGAATCCGCGACAGTCGCGGCAGACTCAGTAGTAGTTGTTGGCCTGCCAGAAGTTCCACGCGCCACACGGGCTGTCGTAGCGGTCGTTCATGTAGCTCAGGCCCCATTTGATCTGGGTTGCCGGGTTCGTCGCCCAGTCGGCGCCGGCCGAGGACATCTTGGAACCCGGAAGCGCCTGCACCAGACCGAACGCGTCCGAACTGGGGTTGTCCGCCTGGTAGTTCCAGCTGGACTCGTGGTCCACGATGTTGCTGAAGCACTGGAACTGGTCCGCCGGGACGATCTGGCGTGCCATTTCCTGGACTTCGGCAATCGTGTACGAGGCCTGCTGCGGAAAGCTGGACGCGTCGCGCGTCGCGGAACGGCTGGCCGCCTCTTCCGCTTCCTTGCGCGCCTTCGCCTCGGCCTCGGCCTTCTCGGCCGCCTTCTGCTTGGCTACCGCGTCCTTGGCCGCCTGCTTGCGAGCAGACTCCTCGGCGTCCTTCTTGGCGGTGGCGTCGGCGGCGATGGCCTGGACATCGGCCTGCTGCGTCAGGGACGCGGTCTGCACCTCGGCCTGGGAGCCCACGGGAATGTCCGTGAGCAGCGTGGTGTCGCCTACCAGTGCCTCGGCGTTGTTGGGGGTCCCGGTGTCGCCCGAGGCCACACCCGTAACTGCGCCGACAGCGGTGACCGCGGTGGCCGAGGCCACTGCGAGTCCCCGGACCGAAATCCGGCTCACACGGTTTCCTTCCAGCATCGCCCGCTTCGGTGACCCTGGCGGACGCAATCTTGCCCCCAAGACGCTGGCCTCCCAACTGCGGGGTCACGGGAGACACGGGCCCGGTGGGCAACTCCTTTGCGAGGAGCGCCGCGTGGTGCACGGGCGGCATACGACGACGGTATGGAGTTGAAGGTGGTGCTTCGGTGGTGCCGTACTACTGGGGGTACAGATGTGTCGTATGCGGGGCCTGACAGGAGTGAGACTCTGCCGCACCCGGACGCCGGGTGGCAATTCTGAGTTGCGTGTGAAAGCTCACACCTCGTTTGTCCCCAGTGATTTCAGGAAAGCCGCAGACGCGGAAGCGCCGCCCGGCTAGGCTCTTCGCCTTTGCCGGACGGCGCCTCTTTTGTGAACTACACGGTAACCGGACGCAATTGCCCAATTGCCCGAGCGAGTTCCTATCTGCCCAACCAGGGTCAGATCTGCCCGTCCTCCAGCATTTCGGTCACCAGTGCGGCGATCTGGGATCGCTCCGACCGGGTGAGGGTGACGTGCGCGAAGAGCGGGTGCCCCTTCAGCTTCTCGACGACGGCCACGACACCGTCGTACCGGCCGACCCGCAGATTGTCCCGTTGCGCCACGTCATGGGTGAGAATCACCCGCGAGTTGGAGCCGATTCGGGACAGCACGGTGAGCAGGACGTTCCGCTCCAGCGACTGCGCCTCGTCCACGATCACGAACGCGTCGTGGAGCGACCTGCCGCGGATGTGGGTGAGGGGCAGCACTTCGAGCATGCCGCGTGCGGTGATCTCCTCGATGACCTCGCGGCTGGTGACCGCGGACAGCGTGTCGAAGACCGCCTGCGCCCAGGGGCCCATCTTCTCGGACTCGGAACCCGGCAGATAGCCGAGTTCCTGGCCGCCCACCGCGTACAGCGGCCGGAAGACCATCACCTTCTGGTGCTGCCGCCGTTCCAGCACGGCTTCCAGCCCCGCGCACAGCGCGAGCGCCGACTTGCCGGTGCCGGCCCGGCCACCCATCGACACGATCCCGATGTCAGGATCGAGCAGGATGTCGAGCGCGATCCGTTGCTCGGCGCTCCTCCCCTTGATACCGAACGCCTCGCGATCCCCGCGTACGAGGCGGACGTTACCCTCCGCCGTGACGCGCCCCAGTGCCTTGCCGCGCTCCGACTGGATCGTCAGACCGGTGTGCACCGGCAGCTCGGCGGCCTCGGGGACGTAGGCGTGCCCCTCCTCGAAGAGAAGGTCGACCTGCTCGCCGGCCAGGGTCAGTTCGGACATTCCGGTCCAGCCGGACGAGCCCGTGATGGCCAGCTCCGCACGGTACTCCTCGGCGAGGAGCCCGACGGACGAGGCCTTGATCCTGAGCGGCAGGTCCTTCGACACGACGGTGACGTCGTACCCCTCGGCCTGCAGATTGCGGGCGACCGCGAGGATGCGGGAGTCGTTGTCCCCCAGGCGATAGCCGCTTGGCAGCACGCTGGGGTCCGAGTGGTTGAGCTCGACACGGACGGTCCCACCCAGCTCCCCGATCGGAATCGGGGCGTCGAGACGGCCGAACCGGACGCGGAACTCGTCCAGCAGGCGCAGGGCCTGCCGGGCGAAGTACCCGAGTTCGGGATGGTGCCGCTTGGCCTCCAACTCCGTGACCACGACGATCGGCAGCACGACTTCGTGCTCCTCGAAGCGGTTCAGGGCGCCTGGATCGGCCAGCAGGACGCTGGTGTCGAGAACATAGGTGCGCCGGTCTGGCATACGGCGCTTTGTGCTGGTCACCACGGAAGGACGTACCCCCTCGGATGAGGTCGGGGAGCGACGAAGGAGATCTGGACCGGTCGACGGCCCCAGTGCGCGGGCCGAGAACCGGCCCTCCGCCTGTTCGCCCGTGCTGTGACCACACGGTCGGGCTGGTGCAAAGGGCCTCCCGGGCGGACGGCCCCGTGCCGTCCGCTGAGATACGACACCCGTGGTTCGGGTGTCGACCTGCTTGGCTTATGCCCTCGAACATGCGCGGCCATGCCACGACAAACGGCGGCGCGCTGGTGAACTCCTTGTTACATCCGCCCCAGGGAGGGTGAATTTCACCCCGTGGGCCCATTCGGGGCCGGGTCGGCTCCGGCCCGGTTCAGCCGCCGAAGCGCCGGTGGCGGGCCGCGTAGTCGCGCAGGGCACGCAGGAAGTCGACCTTGCGGAAGGCCGGCCAGAAGACCTCGCAGAAGTAGTACTCCGAGTGGGCCGTCTGCCAGAGCATGAACCCGGACAGCCGCTGCTCGCCGCTGGTGCGGATGACGAGGTCGGGGTCGGGCTGGTCGCTGGTGTAGAGGTGCTTGCCGATCATGTCGATGTCGACGCTCTCGGCGAGTTCCTCCAGCGAGGTGCCCTTGTCGTGGGCGTCGAGCATCATCGACCGCACGGCGTCGGCGATCTCCTGCCGACCGCCGTAGCCGATGGCGACGTTGACCAGTATCCCGCCCGCCACGTGCGCGGTGGCCTCCTCGGCCTCCTTGAGCTGGGTCTGCAACTGCCCGGGGAGCAGGTCGAGGTTGCCGACGTGGTGGACACGCCAGCGACCGTCGGCGGCGAGCGAGGTCACGACGTTCTCGATGATCTCGAGAAGCGGTGCCAACTCCTCCTGCGGACGGTTGACGTTGTCCGTGGAGAGCAGCCAGAGGGTGACGACCTCGACGTCGGTCTCGGAGCACCAGCCGAGGAACTCCTCGATCTTGTCCGCGCCGGCCCGGTGCCCCTGGGCGGTGGTGGAGCCGGCCGCCTTCGCCCAGCGGCGGTTGCCGTCCACGATGACGCCGATGTGCTTGGGCACCTGGTCGTGGTCGAGGTGGCCCTCCACCCTGCGTGTGTAGACCCTGACCAGCAGTCGGCGCAGGTTGTCGCGCAGGTTCACGTGTTTGTCAGCCCCTCCGTACGGATCGGACAGGCGCGGCCGGGCGCGATCCCTGGCGCGATTTCCTGCCCGTGTGGTGGTCCTCGGGGGTGGCGATCCCCGGAGGGGAAGCGTACCGCTGCGGGACGGGGGGTCCTGCGCGCGGGGAACGGGGGCCATGCGCCCGGGGGCCGCCCGGGGGCCGCCCGGGGGCCGCCCGGGGGCCATCGGCGGGCAAAGGGGACCTTGCCGCCGGGACACCGCCACGGCGAGGGAAGGGGGTGCGGAGCGGCGTACGGGAGGGGGTCGAGGAGGGTGCGGAAGGCGGGGTCGGAGAGCGGCGGTATCCGGCTGGCGCCGACCGGGCACAAAAAACGGGCCGGTCCGTGGGGGGGAGACGGACCGGCCCGAGGGGGGGCTTCCACCATAACCCTTCGTGAGTGATGCTGTGTACATCGACGCGGAAAACTACTCTCCGAAGTCGCCTGGCAACGCATGGATGGCCCCGGAAGCCCTTTTTCACGGTCGGATCATGGCTGAAAAACAGTTGATTCCCAGGAAAAAGCGCGAGATTCTGGGCGATCCAGAGGCATCCGACGGGTTTCATCCCCTGATCCGGCGCCACCCGTCAACCCCGAATCCATCCGGGTGAAGGACGGGCGCCCGGAAGGTTCGGAGGGCCCCGAACCCGGCCCCCCTCCGTGGGGCGACCCTGTCGCGAACGCTTGCTTGACGCCGTCGCTAACTTCGCAGCCATGGCCACGTTCACCACCACAGAGACACCGGAGCCGATCCCACTGGAGCTCGCCGAGTCGGGACGAGCACGCCGACGCGGGCTGCTCGGCCGGGACGGGATCGAGGGCGCACTGCTGCTCACGCCCGCGAGTTCGGTGCACACGTTCGGAATGCGATTCGCGATCGACGTCGCCTATCTCGACGCAAAGGCGCGGGTCCGAGCGGTAAGAACCATGCGCCCGGGCCGAGTTGGGCTTCCCCGCCCATGGGTCCGATCGGTCCTGGAGGCGGAGGCCGGAACCCTGGAGAGATGGGGGGTTCGGCGCGGCGTACGACTCGCGATCCGGGCCGACGATGCGACGCCGGAGGACTGCTGAACAGGCGCGGGACGCCTTCGCGCGAGCCGGTGACAGACGGGCAGGGCACCGCGCAGGCCCCTCCTCTGCGCGGTACCCTCCACGCAGCTTTGCTTGCGCGAATTGCCTTTACTCAAATTTACGTGACGCCGACCCCTGCTCACGAACCCCGGCGATAACGATGTGGAAACCTCGTGAAACCTTTTCGGGCATACGCACACATGTCGCACGGGAGGCAGGGCGGGGCGCGGAGGACCAACTTCCTCCCACTGGATTTTCGCCAATATTCGGACGAGGGCGAGCGATATCCGGATGCCTGCGGGCGAGATATCGATCTATGCGGCATATGGGCCGAATTGCGGTGAGGCTTGGCGGGCAGGAACCCAGTGGACAAGAACCCAGCGGACTGTGACAAGCGGTCGACGGGTCGGCTCAGCCGGAAGGCTTGCGGGCCTCGAAGAGATGGCGGCTGCTGTGTGCCACGAATGAGCCCTCGGCTTCGATCTGCTCGTGCAGGGACCGGAGTTGGGGCCGGTAGGCGTCGACTGCGAAGCCGGGCACCATCCAGATCACCTTGCGCAGGAAGTGCACGACGGCGGCGATGTCGTAGAACTCCATCCGCAGCCGCTCGGCGCGCAGTTCGACGATCTCCAGCCCGGCGGCCTCCGCGCCAGCCCGCTCACGGTCGGGATGGCGGGCGCCGCGCTGCTGGTCCGGCTGCGGTCCGAGGAAGTACTCGACGAGTTCGTACGCGCTGGCGGGACCGACGTGCTGGGCGAAGTACGTACCGCCGGGTCGCAGGACACGGGCGATCTCGCTCCATGGCGGGGACACCGGGTGCCGGCTCACGACCAGGTCGAAGGCCTCGGCGGCGAAGGGCAGTGGCGCGTCGTCCGGTACGGCGACGACCGCCACGCCGCGCGGGTGGAGCAGGGCGGTGGCCTTGACGACGTTCGGTGGCCAGCCCTCGGTGGCGACGGTGAGCGGGGGAAGCTTCGGGGCGGTGTTGAGCACCTCTCCGCCCCCGGTGTGCACGTCGAGCGCGGCGGCCACGCGGCCCAGCCGCTCCCCCATGGCCCGGGCGTACCCCCAGGAAGGCCGCGCTTCGGTGGCCCGCCCGTCGAACCAGGAGAAGTCCCAGCCCTCGGTGGGGACCGCGGTGCCTTCGGCGAGAAGTTGCTCGAAGGTGGGCGGAGCCGTGGGTTCGGGCACGGGCGCGGGCATGGGTTCGGGGGTAGGCACGGACATGGGGGTGATGTTCGCAGGCGGATGTCAGTGACCGCTGATAATTTCCAGGCGGTGTGAGTCCGAGGCGGTGTGAAGCGGCGTGAAGCCGTGGGGGCCGGGAGCGGGAAGGTTTGGTACGGGACATGCTGTACGCCGATGACGAGACGACAACGCTGCGCGCGAAGCTCGACCAGGAGCGGGACGCGGTGCTGTGGAAACTGGAGGGCCTGGACGAGGAGCAGGTCCGCAGGCCGATGACACCTTCGGGGACGAGCCTGTTGGGGCTGGTGAAGCATCTGGCGTCGGTGGAGTACGGCTGGTTCGTGGAGACGTTCGGCCGCGAGACCGAGTCGTTCTGGTTCGACCCGTACCTCGGCGAGGACATGACGGTGGGCCCGGACGAGTCCACCGCCCGGATCACCGACTTCTACGCCCGTGCCCGCGCCGCCGCCGACCGCGTGCTGACGGAACTCCCGCTGGACACCATGGGCAAGCCCGCGTGGCGCGACGACGAGTGCTCCCTGCGCTGGGTCCTGGTCCGTATGACGGCGGAGACTGCACGGCACGCGGGGCACATGGACATCGTGCGGGAGCTGATCGACGGGAGCACAGGCGCGTACCGCCCGTCATGACCCGGCTGGGCTCTCCTGGCTGCCGAGGACGAGCATGATGTGCTCGTCCTCGCCGTGGCGGACGGTACCGGTGCGACGGAAGCCGTGCTTTTCGAGGAGGCGGACGGAGGCGGTGTTCCCGGCGAAGGGGTCGGCGTACAGGGGCCGGTGGGTCTCGCGCCGCAGAAACTGACCGAGGGCGACGGTACCGACACCTCTCCCCCAGTACGGCCGCGCGAGCCAGTATCCGACGAAGCGATCTCCACCGACACCCTGTTCGCCCTCCCACCAGGCGACGATGCTGCCGGCGGGTTCACCGTCCACCGTGACCAGCTGCACGAACACGGTGCTGTCGCCGAGGATCCTCGACTTCCAGTGCCTCATGAAGGCATCCCGCGGCCGAGGCGTGAACCGTGACCGGCGGACGGCTTCGGGATCGTTCTCGGAGACGAACAGGAACTCCAGGTCGGCTTCGGTGACGTCGCGGAGTCGCACGTCGTCGTCCTTGCCGGTCGCGTTGTCGGTCATGTTGTCGGTCATGGTGGGGAGTGTGGCAGGGGGCACTGACATCGGCTGAGGCGGAACATCGCTTACGCCTCCGGCGCGTCGGCCCGCCCGTACCGCAGCATCACGACCCCGTTGCCGAAGGTCTGAGACTCGATGAGCCGAAGCCGGGTGGTCCGGTCGGCGTCGGGGAAGAGGGGCTTACCGCGCCCGATGAGAACCGGATGGACGTACACGAGATACTCGTCGACAAGGTCCTGCCGCATGAACTCGGCGGCAAGCTCGGCACCTCCGAGCCCCAGATCCCCACCGGGCTGCTCCTTGAGCGCCCGAATCTCCTCCGGAACGACCTCCCGCACGATCGTGCTGTTCCACTCCGCGTGGTCCAGGGTCCGGGAGAACACGTACTTCGGCATGTCCCGCCAGATCCCGGCGAACTCGATCACATGCTCCGGACTGTCCGGATCGGCATCGGCGGTGGGCCAGTAGTCGGCCATGAGTTCGTGGACAACTCGCCCGTGCAGGAAGGCACCCATGGATTTGGCCTGTTGATTGAGGTGCCGGTGCAACTCGACGTCGATCACGTGCCAGTCGATGTCACGGTTGGGCCTCTCGATGTAGCCGTCGAGGGAGACGGACATCATCAGCACAACTTTCCTCGCCATTACCGCACCCCTCGCCACCGACACCGTTGTCGCACAAGCGTCCACGGTACGCACCGGGGTGGGGGAGAGCGGGGTGCCACGCGTATCCGCTGAGCGGAGCGGCCGAAGGGTGCGGTCGGTTTTCCTCGTCGGACCCATGCCCACCATTACCGTTCCGCGCTGGTCCCGAACTCCAGAGGGTTCTCGAAACTGACCGTCTCGACGATCTGCCGGAGGATCACGCGATACTCCGCGCGGCGGGCCACGGCGGTCGTGTTCATGGTAAAGACCGCCAAACGCCTGCAGTCCGGGTGCGGCACATGTGCATGAACCTGCAGAAGTGGCTGCTGTGGAAGACCACAGTCGACTGCCGCTTTCAACGCAGTCTCACTCAGCGTTGCCGGTCCGCAGGGGAGTTCGAGGTATTCGATGTGGGTGTGGCCCGCAGTGGATGTCACCGCGCGGGGCAATGGCAACGTCACGCCAGGAGATGGTGAAGAAAGAGAGCAGGGGCCGACCGCTTGTCGCCCCTGTTTCGTTCACGTCGTCACGGTGCAAACCGATCGAGCAGTGGATGATACCGAACTCACCCAGAGCGCCCAGTAGTTGCTGCGCCTGTGCCAGTTGGGCAATGATCTGCTGCCGGGCCATCTCGTTGGTCGCGGCACCAGAAACGGCACGAAAGAACTGCGCACACGATCGTGTTCGCGCGGGTCAGTGCCTTTTTTGAAGGTCGCCATTCCTACGCGCCGGAGAATCGTGGGTACGGCGACGGTTCGACGCCCGGCGCGACACTCACTCCTGTTCGCCCAGGCCGAAGCGCCGCTCAGCAAGTACCGTATCCACTTGGCCTGGATGGACAACGCAGCGCTGACCACTGCCGATTCCGCGCGACCTGATCCACTGACTCGCCCACGATCTTTGGGGGAGAGATCGTGACTGGCATCAACTGGGAAGAACCCTTCTGCAGCGAAGGCACCAATTGCTTCCGTCTCAATGCCGACTCCGACGGCAACGCCTGCATGGAGGTTGCCGTCCAGTCCCGACGCCATACTGAGACTCCTCCGCAAGGTGGAGACGTCACTCCCCCTTCTGGAACGTCACCTCCACCCGCCGGTTCTTGCGTCGGCCCTGTTCCGAGCTGTTGTCGGCGATCGGGTAGTCCTCGCTGTAGCCGCGTACCTGGAAGGTGACGTCTCCCCCGAGGCCGGCGGCCAGTTCGTCGTGGACCACCTCCGCGCGGTTCTTGGAGAGGGTCAGGCCGTGCGCGTACGAGCCCAGGTTGTCGGTGAAGCCGAAGACCCTGACGTTCGTGGCCTTCTGGGCCTTTATCTCGTCGGCGATGGCCTGGATGCGGGAGCGCGCCTCCGGGTTCAGCTTCGAGCTGTTCTTCGGGAACAGGACTTCCGCCTGGAGGGCGAACGTGACGGTCTCACTGGTGTCCACTCGGCGTTCCTCGCCGCCCATGTCCTCCACGACCGACATGATGTCGAGCACCTTGGACGGGGCGAGCGTGGCGCCGTCGGCGAGTTTCAGGCCGGGGCTGTTGGGGTCCACTTCGGGGGGTGGGGAGGTGGTCAGGCTGCCGCCCGGGGACCCGCTCGGGTCATCGCCGTCGGCGTGGGCGACGGGAGCGCCGAGAGTGAGCGCGGCCAGGACTGCCAGGGCCGTGACCGTGGTCGCGGTGGGGCGATGAGTGCGGGTCATC
Source organism: Streptomyces sp. AK08-02 (assembly GCF_033795085.1). Lineage (NCBI taxonomy): Bacteria > Bacillati > Actinomycetota > Actinomycetes > Kitasatosporales > Streptomycetaceae > Streptomyces > Streptomyces sp. AK08-02. The sequence continues at coordinate 213,361 of NZ_JARAZV010000016.1, read as the reverse complement.
GTCACTCGCCCTCAGTGATCTCGATGGACGCCGGGGGCATCGAGCCGACCAGGAAATCGACCTTGCTGGTGCTTTCAGGAGGGGCGGGGAACTGGGCGAACCAGTCCGTGGTCGCACCCGTGTCGACGCCACCGGAGAACCTCGTGCACAGGCAACGCCCTTCCGTGTCGCGGAGGACGAGGTACTTCTTCTTGCCGGTGGTGTCGATCAGACTGGCGCCCGCGATCGACCCTCCATTCGCCTGCAGGTCGGTCTCGTCACCGCGCCAGTCCGCCCCGACCCACGGGGCACCCGTACCGTTGGTCACCTTGCCCTCGACGGTGACGAAGCCGCCTTCGTCTCGAGCGGCCGACGTGACCTGGAGGGTCAGGCCTCCTGCCTTCACCTCCGCCAGCACCGGGTCTGCGGCAGGGGCCTGGGTCTTGTCCTTGTCGGCGTCTCCCTGGTCCGTGGCTGTCGAGGTGGGCGAAGGACTCGTACTCGACGCCTTGTTGTCGCCGCCTCCTCCGTCTCCCCCGCCGCAGCCGGCCACCGCGAGAAGCAGCACGGCCGTGATCGCCACCGTCGACAGCGCCCTGCGGCTCTTCTTGGTATGCCGGAAATCCATCGGTACGGCTTCCTCTCACTCGGCCAGATGCACAGAGAACAGCACGGACGCGTCGGGGAAGTCGTCCGGATCGAAATCTACGGGGTCGATGTTCACGATCTGGCCGTCGCAGTTCAGCTCGATCGGCAGCGTGGGATCCGCACCGGCGTCGAAGTCACAACGCGGCTGAATGACGGCTACGGCATGGGCCCTGGCGTGCATGCCTTCCGTACCCGGAATGATCGACGCGCCGACCGTGTTGTTCGTCTCCACAGCGACCTGGAATCCGGGGTAGCCGCCCCTGTCCACGAGTACGGCGCCGCCCTGGACCCTTGCCCCGTTGTCCGCGGCGAGTGCCTCCGCTGCCGCCGTGGCCCCGGCATCGGGTGGATCCTGGCCGTTCAACCAATGGAGCCAGTCGTCGCCCTGTCCGATCGCGCCTGTCAGGGTTGTCATCAGCTCGTCGCGGGCGTCCTGGGCTGCCGCCAACGCCGCAGCGTCCGCCGCGGACTGAGCTCCATTGCGGACGGACGCTGCTTGCGCGAAGACGAAGAACGCGACGGCGGTGAAGAGCAGGATCCCCGTCAGCCAGATGTAGATGGGAAGTGTCTGGCCTCGGTCCCCGCGCACTTCTGGAAGCCCTAGCCAGTGACGGCCTTTACGGCTTTCAGAATCGCCGACGAGATCACTCCGCCCAGCCCCAACCCGTTGATCAGCGTGAAGATCCCCGCAATGATGATCATGAGGCCCGCGTATTCCACGAACCCGGCTCCCGCGTCCCGTTCCTGCCCCCGCATCCGGGAGGCAACGGTCCGCACCCACCTGTTGACCTTCAGCATGGCTTGCGCCTTCCCGCCCGACACCACTAGCGACCTCAGCACAGTACGTGAGAACCCGCCTACCGCGCGTGGGCCCGTGGGCCCAACTTCCCCCCGCGGTACGCCCCATCACTCCCACCCCTCTCGAGCCGTACCCAGCCACCGGGCGATCGCTTCGCTCCGGGTCGCACTGTGCAGCTTTGCGAAGATGCGGTTGATGTGGTTCTTGACGGTCTTCTCGCTGATGAAGCAGGCGGCGGCGATCTGCTGGTTGCTCATGCCGGCCGCGATGAGATCCATGACCTCAACCTCCCTTGAGCTCAAGTCGAAGTGCGGTCGATTGCGGTCACGGGCGGCGAGGGTGGTCACGTGGGCGAGCCGGGTCCGCCGAGACCCTCGCAAGAGTGCCATAGATGATTGCAGGTGCGAAGCGATTTCGTTCGGTTCGTAGGAATCGCCGAGTGAATCCGCGACATCCGGACGAGGTCGACTCCGCGCGCCCCCTGCCACCGCCCGCACCGCCTGCGTCAACTCCTCCGTGGTGAAGCCTCCGTGGACCAGGTAGCCCGACGCGCCTCTGTGCAGAGCCTGCCTCACCACCTCCGGCTCGCTGCTGTACGTCAGCATCATCACCGGGGCCAGCGGGGCCAGTTGGGGGAGAGCTGTGAGGCCGTCCGTGCCTGGCATGTGTACGTCGAGGAGGATCACGTCAGGGTGTACGCGCTTCGCCGCCGACACCGCATCGGTGCCGTTCGACGCCTCCGCGACCACCTCCATGTCCGGGTGGCCGCCAAGCAGCGCCGCCAGGCCCGCCCGTACCACCGGGTTGTCGTCCGCCACCAGAACCCTCAACGGCTCCGGCCGCCGTTCATCTGTGGACATGCGATGCGGCCTCCTTCCGGGGCCGGGGGGCGGGTACGTGGTCGAGGCCGGGGCACCTCACCTCCACGCTGATCTCCGTACCCCCCTCTTCACACCGGCTCAGGTGAATCACGGCACCCAGCGTCCTCGCCCGTTCCACCATGCCCAGCACGCCGAAGTGGCCTGATCTGGCGCTCTCTTCGAGGTTCAGGGGGGTCGGGAGGCCCACTCCGTTGTCCCGGACGCGGAGCGTCACGCCCTCCCCCGATGACTTCGCCACCAGCGTCACCCTCGTCGCGTCGGCGTGCCTGCGCGTGTTCTCCAGTGCCTCCGACGCGATCGCCAGGAGGTGGTGTGCTGTCCGGTGCGGGAGGGTGGCGAGCTGTTCGGACTGCGATTCCAGGGTTGTACGGATTCCCGTGCTCCGCTCGAACTCAGCCGCCCTGTCGGCCAGTTCGACACGCAGGTCTACGTCCGGTGCCGTCAGGTCCGTATGGTGGCGCAGGTCCGTGAGTAGCTCGCGGGACTCCGCTGCGGCGCGGCGGGCGGCCGAGGCCACCAGGGTCGCCTGACGGCGTACCGCCTCCGGGTTCGCTCCGTCGTCCGACGAGGTCGCCGCCAGCGCCTCCGCCGCCAGTGCCAGCCCGTACAGGGTCTTCGCCACCGAGTCGTGCATCTCGCGTGCCAGGCGGGCCCGTTCCGAGTCCACCGCTTCCGCCACCGCCAGCCGGGAGTTCGCCTCCGCCAGTGCCTCGCTCGCCGTACCGAAGCGGAACATCAGGTTGCGCAGCGTGACGCCGATGATGCCGGCGCCGATGCAGAAGCCCGCTATGAGGAGGGTGCTGGTGCCGGTGCCCGGGCGGTGTTCCCAGGTTCGGTGGACCGTGAGGAGTACCACCAGTTGCAGGCCGGTGAGGGCGCCTGAGCCGCGCCAGCCGTAGAGGAGGCCTGCGAGGAGCGGGGTGCAGACCGTGGCGTAGGCGAGCGGGGAGGCGGGGGACGCCATGAGGAGGAGTACCGCCGCGAATGTCAGGTCCGCTGCCATGAGGGTGGGGTGGGCCAGGAGGCGGGGGGCGAGCCGGTCCCAGTCCCGGTACATCGCGTACGAGGCCGTGATGCCCAGGACCGCCGCCGCCAGGACCGCGTAACGCGGGGAGCCCTGTGCCGTGTTGGTCATCGCGAAGGGGGTGCCGAGGGCCAGCATGGTCATGCGTACGGCGAAAGTCTGACGGCACAGGGCCTGGAGTGCGTTCAGTTGGAGGCGGACCGTGGCGGGCGCGGGGGCGTCGTCGGCCAGGTAGCCGGCGGTCGGGTCGTAGCCCCGGCCGTGCTTCACACGACGTCGCATGTCCGTCACCCACGCCCTCATGGCCTCAACGCCCCAGAATCGAGCCGAAGTTGGTGCCGGAGCCGAGGAACATGCCCGTGGCGATGAGGATCATCGTCGCCGGGAGCATGAACACCAGGGTGACGAGGGTTGCCTTGGGGATCGTCTTCGCGGCGCGGCGGCGGGACTCCTGGGCGTCCGTGCGGCGCATGTCGGCGGCGATCTGGATCAGGGTCTCGGCGATCGGGGAGCCCAGCTCCTCGCCCTGCTGGAGCGCCGAGACGAACTGGGCGACCTGCTCACTGGAGTTGCGTTTGCGCAGAGCGTCGAAGGCCTGGCGGCGGCTGACGCCCATGTCCATCTGGCGGAGTGTGATGCGCAGTTCGTCCGCCCAGGGGCCCTCGTACTTCTCCGCCACCCGGTCCAGGGCCTGGCGGAAGCCCAGCCCCGCCGAGACCACGACCGCGAGCACGTCCAGGAAGTCGGGGAGGGTGCGGTCGATGACGTCCTTGCGTTCCCGTACCGCCTGCCAGATCGCGGCGTCCGCGGCCGTCAGTCCGAAGGCGAAGGTGATGACCGCGAGGACCAGTTGGCCGTTTTCGAGGAAGATCAGGCCGAGGAGGATGCCGAAGGTGACGTAGACCGCGCGGCGGGCCGCGTAGCGGGTGATGGTCAGGCCGCCGGGGTTGCCGGCCATGTCGATGCGCAGGCGTTTCGCGTCGACGCGGCGCGGGCCCATCAGGCGGAGGACGAGGGGTGCGAAGCGCATGCCCATGCGGTCCACCGCCGAGTCGGCCTTCGAGACCCGGGTGCCGCCCACCTCCAGGGCGAGTTGCAGGTCGGAGGGGAGTTTGACGTCGGCTCGGATCATGCGGATGCCCAGCAGGGCGCCCGCGACGGCGATCGCCATCACCAAGGCCAGTAGCAGTTGCAGCATCCGTTCACTCACTCCCCTCAGACCTCGATCTTGCCCAGGCGGCGGATGACGAAGAACCCGACCGTGTACAGGCCCAGGGAGAGGAGGACCAGGCCTTGGCCGAGGCCCGAGCCGGTCACCCTCTCCAACGCGCCCTCGTTCGAGGAGTTGACGAGGAGGAGGGAGCCGAGGCCCAGGCAAGGGACCGTGAAGGCCGTGGCGTTGACCTCCGACAGCATCGTGCGGACCTCCCTGCGGGTCTCCTTGCGGTCCTCGAGCGTCTGGGTGAGGTTGCGGAGCGAGCTGACCACCGAGCCACCCGCCTTGTTGGCGAGGATCAACGTCGTCACCAGGACCACCAGTTCGCGGGACGGCAGGCGTTCCGCCAGTTCTCCCAGCGCGTCGTCCACCGTCCGGCCCATGGTCAACTGGTCGGCGACCCGGGCCAGTTCCTCGCCCGCCGGGGCCTCCAGTTCCTCGGCCGCCATCGCCAGTGACGTCCGCAGGGCGAGTCCGGCCGCCGTCGCGTTCGCCAGCAGGCGGGCCACGTCCGGGAGTTGGTTGATGAACGCCTCGATACGTTTCTGGCGTTGCCAGTTGAGGAAGATCGCCGCCCCCCAGACCGTCACCAGCGCGGCGATCGGGCCGAAGAAGGGGGCCAGTGCGGCGGCTGCCAGCAGCCACAGCGCGACGCCGGCCGCGACGACGTACGTGAAGAACTCGCCCGCTGTCAGGTCCAGTCCGGTCGCGGAGAGGCGGAGGTGGATCGTGCGGCCGAGGCGGGTGCGGCGCAGTCTGCGGTCGACGGTCGCGAACCGGCGTACACGGCCGGCCGCCGTGCGCAGCGCGCCGCCGCCGGACAGGCGGTCTTCGAGTGCCTGGCGCTGGGCGTGGCCGGCGGCGTACGTGTGCACGCCCGCGACGGCGAGCGTGCAGCACAGCATGGTGGCGCCCAACGCCAGCGGGACCGTGTTGTTCATGGCGTCTCGCTCCGCGTAGTTGTACGGATCCTTGGCATGGTCCTCGTCGTCCGCGTGTTCATCCGATCGCCTGCCTCGAGTCCAGTACGTCGAGCACCTCGGCCACTCCGAACGCCGGGGGCAGCGACTCGTTCGCCAGGTACAGCTTCTCGGCGACCGGGCGGGGTACCGGGAGGTGTTCGAAGTAGCCCTGGGCGACGCGGTCGGGGCCGGTCGGGCGGGTGACGTAGCGGGAGACGGTCACGATGCGGAACTGTTCGCGGCCGTGGGAGACGAGGAGGGCGATCTCGGCGATGCGGCGGGACCCGTCGACATGGCGGGCCAGTTGGACGACCACGTCGACCGCCGAGTTGATCTGGTCCTTCAACGCCTCGAAGGGGATCATGACTTCGGACATCGAGCCCAGGGTCTGCAGGCGCATCAGCGCGTCCTCCGCCGAGTTGGCGTGGACGGTGGCGAGGGAGCCGTCGTGGCCCGTGGACATCGCCTGGAGCATGTCGAGGGTCTCACCGCCTCGGACCTCACCGACGATGATGCGGTCGGGGCGCATACGCAGGGAGTTGCGGACCAGGTCTCGGATGGTGATCTGGCCCTTGCCCTCCACGTTCGGCGGGCGGGATTCGAGGCGGATCACGTGTTCCTGCTGGAGCTGGAGTTCGGCCGAGTCCTCGATGGTGATGATGCGTTCGTGGGCGGGGACCAGGCCGGAGAGGGCGTTGAGGAGCGTGGTCTTGCCGGTGCCCGTACCGCCGCTGACGATGACGTTGAAGCGGGCCCGGACGAACGCGGCGAGGAGCATCAGCATCTGCTCGTCCAGGGAGCCGAGGCCGATCAGCTCCGGGAGCGTGTAGGCGCGGGGGAAGCGGCGGATCGTGAGGGTCGGGCCGGTGAGGGAGAGGGGCGGGATGATGACGTTGACGCGTTCGCCGGTGGGCAGACGGGCGTCGACCATCGGATTCGACTCGTCCACCCGCCTGTTGACCGTCGAGACGATTCGCTCGATGGTCTGCATCAGCTGCTCGCTCGACGCGAAGCGCATGGGGAGCTGTTCGACGCGGCCCGCTCGTTCCACGAAGATCGAGTCGGGGCCGTTGACCATGATCTCGGTGATCGACGCGTCGGCGAGGAGCGGTTCGAGGACGCCCAGGCCGAGAGCTTCGTCGACCACCCGCCGGATGAGCTGGGAGCGTTCGGCGGAGGACAGGACCGGGCCCTCGCGGCTGATGATGTGGCCGAGGACGCGTTCCAGGCGGACACGGCGTTCCGCTGCCGCGAGGCTGGACATCTCCGCGAGGTCGATCTCTTCGAGGAGCTTGGCACGGTAGACGGCGACGAGGTGGCCGTCCTCGCGCGCGGTTCCGTTGCCGTGGTCGTCGGCGGAGGCTATGCGGGAGCGCAGGCTCATGGTCTCGGTCTCAACTCCTCTCCAGTCAGCGTGTGTTGCTCGGTTCGGTCGGCGCCAAGGGGCGGTGGCCCCAGGACAGCCGGATCGGTCGTCAGTCGTCTTTGTCGTTGGGCATGGTGGCTCGGCGGGTCACGGGCCAGGAGTCGAAGATCGGGATGATCGCGGGGACGGTCACGGTCACGGTCGCGGTGGTCGTGTCCCCCGCGCCCAGCGGTGCCTCCACCTGGGGGTTCAGCCAGTCACTGACGGAGGCGGTACCCGCCGCCTGCCCGTCGCCCCCGAGGGAGGTCGCCCGGGCCGCGGCACGGGCCCCCGTACCGGCCTGGTTGATGCCGTAGCCGATCAGGCCGAGCTGGATGCAGGCCAGGCCGATGACGATGAGGATCGGCAGGAAACCGGTGAACTCCAGGATGGAGGAACCTCGGTCCCCCTTGCCCCGGACGCGGTTCGCCAGTCGGCCCCGAAACCTCCTCGTCCTCGTCCTCATCCGTCCTCGTCTCCCTCCAGCGCCGCTCCCGCCTCGCCGATCACCCTCCAGTTGACGTCGAACCCCGGGAAGAACAGCGGGACTTGGGCCTGGACGGTGGCCTTCATGACCCCGCCATCAGGGCCGCAGTCGATAGTGGCGCCGTTCCAGGCTCCGGGGAGGTGCTCGCCGCCCGCGCTCTCGCAGGCTCCCTCGTAGCCGCCGGGGTCGAGGGCGTACGCCGCTGTGGCCGCGCGAGCCGCCTCGTCCGCCGCGTTCCCGGCCAACGAGTACGTGTAGCCGTACAGCACGCACTGCCACAGGATGCTCATCACGACGAGCAACAGCGGGAACATGCCCGCGAATTCGAGGGTGATCGCGCCTCGGTCGCCGCCCTTCTCCGCCCGTCGCCGCAGGGTCGACGAGGCCCGGTCGGACGACGACTTGCGCCGCTTGCCGCCGCCCCCTTCGTGGACGACGACCAGGCCCAACTCCCCGGCCAGCGACCAGAGGGCCTGCTTGACGGTAGAGCGGGCGTCCAGGTCCTGGAGCCGGCCCGCGTCCACCACGCCCTGAAGTTCCTTGAACGCGGCGGGAATCGAGGCGCGGGCGACCTTGGTGCCGGTGACCTTCTCGACGAGCGAGGGCTGGATCTCCGTACCCTTGGACTGCCTGTTGACGACTGTCAACGTCTCCTCGGCCTTGCGGATCTGGAGGCGGTCCCAGAGGCGGACCATGCGTTTGGCGGCGCGTACGGCGACGACGTCCGGGGTGACGAGGAGCAGGGCGTGGTCGGCCATCTCGACGGCGGCGGCCGTCGCCGAGTCCATCCGGGCGCCGCAGTCGACGATCACGACGTCGTGCCGGGAGCGCAGGGCTGCCACGACCTGGCGGGTCACCCTGTCGGTGACCTCCTCGCCGCGTTCGCCCTCGGCGGGGGCGAGGAGGAGGCCGATGCCGGTGTCGTGGACGAAGACGGCGTCCTGGAGGACTCGCGGGTTGATGTCCGTGATGGCGGCCAGGTCGGCGATCGACCTGCGGAACTGGACGTCCAGGTAGGAGGCCACGTCCCCCGACTGGAGGTCCAGGTCGAGGAGGGCGACGGTGTGACCCGAAGCCCGTGCGGCGAGGGCGAGTTGGACGGCCGTGACGGTGGCGCCGACCCCGCCCTTGGCGCCGGTGACGGTGACGACCGTACCGCCGGGGCCCGAGTACAACTCCGGGGCGTTGCTGCCGAGATGGCGCCGCATGCCCGACGACCAGGAGGCCGCCGCCTGGACGCGCTCGGCCAGGGCGTCGTAGGTGAGGGGCAGTTGGACGATGCCACGTGCGCCGGAGTCCATGGCGGCGGTGAGGACGCCGGTGCTGGGGTCGGCGGTGATGAGGACGACCCCGACGGCCGGGAAGCGCATCACCAGGTCGCGGACGAGGTCGAGGGCCGGTACGGGCCCTATCCGCTCGTGCACGAGGACGACTTCCGGCAACTCGTCGAGGGACTCGGCGGCCAGCCGGGCCAGGGTGTCGAGCAGCGCGGTCGAGTCGGCGACGGGCGGGGCGGGTTCGGCGTCGGGGAGCCGGCTGAGGAGGGTGCTCAGCGCGCGGGCGGACTCGATGTCGGCGGTGGCGGCGAGAACGCGGATGGTCATCGGCGCACCCTCGGAAGGCGCGGCTGCGGCTTCGGCTGCGACCGTCGCCGGGGCTGCGGCTTCGTACGTACGGACCTCATGTCCGCCTCCTACTTGTCCTTGTTGAGGGTGTACGTACGGTCGGCGGTATCGGGGACGGCCGTCAGTTCGCCGCCCGCGACGAGGGACAGGCGGACGTGTTCGGCGAACGACTCGGCGTAGGCGACGCGTTGGGCGTCCGCCGTCTTGAGCGCGAAGGTGATCGGGACGGCCTCCGTCGCCGTACGTTGGCGGTCGTTGCTCGACTGCCCCGGTTCCAGGGCGGTGAGCTTGCCGACGTCGATGACGCGTGCGTTCGTGACGAGCAGCTTGGCTTCGTCGACGCCCTTCTCGCTGTCCTTGGACTCGAAGGTGGCGTAGATGTTGACGAGCGACCCCGGGTTGATCTTTCCGGCCACACCGGTCGAGGCGTCGATCATGATCGCGATCTCCTGCTCACCGGCGTTCAGTTCGGGCCGGTCGACGATCATGTCGGTCTGCAGCAGGGAGCCCTTCTCCAGCCGGGTCACCGCGACCTTGCCGCGGATCTGGGAGACGCGTGTGACGGCGGTCTGCGACAACCACCGCTTCGGCATGGAGATCTTCTCGAACTGGTCGGCCGTGAGCTCCTTGTAGGGCGCGACATCGCTCTTGAGGCGGTACGCCGTCACCTCAGGGCCGACCTTGGAGTTCACGTCGCGGATCACCGAGAGCACTCCGACAAAGGCGCCGATGGCGCACAGGATCGAGAGGACCAGCAGGATGACGCCGCGGCGCTGGCGTGAGTTCATGACGCGGACAACCTCGATCGGGGGTGGGGACGGACACGTCTTCTTGAGTCTCTTGCGTCTCTTACGTCGTACCTCGGGGCAGTGCTCGTACTGGTGTTCCTGATACTCCTGCCGGGGTTCCTGCCCGCCCGAGGGCCGCGGGAAGCTCAGAAGGCGAGGCAAGTGGGGCGGCGCAGAATCCGCAGCGGTCTCCGATGAGTTCGAGGCCGCACCAGTGACACTCCTCGCGGCGTACGGAGGAGACCAGTTGGTAGAGCACGGAGACGTCGTGCAGCCCTGCGGCGAACTCGACGATCTTCCCGGTTCCCCACCAGCGGGGGGACTCCGCGGGCAGCGGCACGGGGGCGACTCCCTGCACACGCCAGGCGGGTGCGAGGGTCGAGGTGACCCAGTCGGAGGGCGCCTGCCTCTGCGCGACGAGCAGCCGTGTCCCGAACTCGGGCCCGGCCAGCTCCTCCTGGCCCACCCGTACGAGCTGGGCCCGCGGGTTGGCCAGTACGGCGAACTCCGCGCCCGGCATCCAGGACTTGGCGTGCGACTTGAGGGAGACCGGCACCCGGTCGAGCTTGGCGACGGAGCCGAGGTGGGCGCCCGCGTAGATGTAGTGGGCGAGCAGCCGGGCGGAGGAGGCGAGCACTCCCGGGCTGAAGTCGCACATGGAGAGCTGCCTCAACTGCTGGGCGAGCAGGGCGAGTCCGAGGGGCGGCAGATCGACGGCGAGCAGCGCGATCCGGTCGCTCTCCAGGACGGAACGCACGGTGTGCAGCCGCCGGGTGAGGGCCGCGTCCGTGGCCGCCGGGTAGAGGGCGATGACGTACCCGTGCTGCTCGATGAGCGTGTGCATCCCCATGAGAGCGCCGTCGAGGCTGTCGAGGGACGGGACGGCGGCGGGCGGGGTCTGCCGGTCATGCGGTGGGAGCACCAGGTCGGAACTGGTGACGGCTATCGCGGTCGGCACGCTGCACACCACCCCGTTCACTGCGGCGGGGTGGTCGGCCACCGCCTCAGATCGCCCCTGTGACGTCCTCTTGCATCAGCACCTTATCCACGGCATGGCCCGCTCAACACCGAATCTTCTAGATCAACTAACGGAAGGTGGAGCCCGATCGACGGAGAGTAAGGCGAATATGCCACAAGTCGGGTGGCCGGGAGGGTAGTTGATGAGGCACCCGCGCCGAAGCCGACGACCCCTTCGGGGGCAGGTCTGCCAGAATTCTTCACACCTTCGACAACTTCACGAGCTTCACGGGTAAACCTCGTCGCCGGAATTGTGGCCTCCATCACAGCGCAAGGGGTCGGCGCCTGATCCACTGCCCGGATGATCGGTCTGATACTCCGCGTCCTGCCCTGGTACATCCGCGAACCCCTGGCCATCTCCGTGTGCCTCTTCTTCAGCGGCGCCTGCTTCTACTGGACCATCCAGGCCGGATGGTGGGCCAGATTCGGCTTCGGCCTCCTGTTTCTCGCCATCGCGGTCCTCCGGGGGTTCATCCTCAGAGGGGAGTTGAGATCGTGGCGGGCGACCAGAAGGGCTCCGGAACAGCCCAGACCCGCACAGGCCGCACAGTGACCCCCTGAGGCACCGACCCGCCTGCCGCCGGTCTCAGGCGTACAGCCTCGCGATGGCGAAGTCGACGAGTTCATCGAACTCCATCTGCCTCGGCGTGCCGTTCTGGGTGTTCCACTCGGCGACGAACCAGGCGCCGTGCCATTCGGCACGCCATACGTCGCCGTGCCGGTTCTCGAACTCGACGAAGCTCCCGGTTCCGCCGTCCATCAGCCGCAGCTCCTCGACGAGCCGCGCCGGCTCGGCGAGGCCCCGGCCCGGGTTCGTGCTCCTGCCCCCGGTCCGGGTGTCGGCGTACCGCATCTTCAGGAAGGGGAGAGGTTCGCGGTCGAGATGGTTCAGGCGCAGCATGCGGTACCTGGTGACGGCTTCGTCGAGCGTCTCGTCGCCGGAGAACTCGCAGACGTACGCCGGAAAGGTGAGCCGGACGTGCGGGGTCAGGTCCGGGTTCTCCACGCGGTAGAAGCGGTGGACCTCGGGCGCGATGCCCACCACCGCGTCGAAGCGGTGACCGGCGGGCGGTTCGAAGCAGTCGAGTGAGCCCAGAAAGGGGTTACGGGCGAAGAGCGCGTCCTCGTAGTCCCGGGTGAAACGGAGAGTGCTGACGGCGAGGTCCTGGTCGTAGGAATTACGGCCGCTCAGTTGGAGCAGCCGTTTACCGTCGGCGGACAGCGCGTGGCACTCCCCGTCAGGTCTGCGGCCAAGCCGCCGGAGGACCCGCAGAGTCGGCATTTGAATGTACTGGTCATATTCTTTCGCTGGACGTTGAGCGCAATCGCATCTGGAGGTTTCTCAACCGCTACCGAATTTTTCTGGTCATTTCCGCCATGGCCTCGTCAGGTGTGGCTGCGAGCAGCCTCACCGAGTCCATACCGACATAAACTGCACCGTCCTCCGCAACGCCAACGTATTGGTTGGTTCGGTCAATCATGCCGACGGGATAGAGATAGGTACCTGCTTGCTCGCTGAGATCATCGAGAATCTCGTCGTCCCACATGGCCAGGAGCGGGTCGAGCCGGAACTCGCCCCATGGCATCGAATCCCGCGGCTCCCGATGCGGGACTCCCACACAGCCGAATTCGGCAAGGAACCGCTGTGCTGCCTCATGCATCTCGAACTCGCCCTGCTGGTGCAGGATGCTCTCCCATGTGGCTGTGGGAACCGAGCGGCCGGGGTACCAGCCGGCCGCACGCAGTACCCGGTCCGTCTCGGCCGGCCAACGCCGCTCAGCATCGGCACCTGGGCTTACGGCTTCGATCCGGTCCCAGAAGGAGTGAGTTCCCACCGGGACATCAGGCGCCCGGACGCCCGCTTGCGTTCCTTGCAGCTGCACGAGGCGCTCGAGTGCCTGGTCGACGCCCTCTGCCAGCAACTCCGTGTGCTCCCTGGCCAGATAGACCGCCCCGCCGACGGCGATGCCCAGATAGCTGTTTCCGCTGTCAGCCTGGCCGATGGGACAGAGAAGAGTCCCGACCTCCTCGCTCAGCCTGGCGAAGGTCTCGCTGTCCCACTCGGCTTTCAGCGGGTCGAACCTGATGGCTGACTGGGTCAGGATCGAGTCCGGCGGCCAGCCATGGGTCACCAAGCCTCCGAATTCGGCGAGGAATCGTCGCGCGGTCTCGTGGACCTTGAACTCCCCGCGCTCACGCAGAATCGACTCCCACGTGGCGGTGGGCACCGAACGGCCTGGCTGCCACCCGGCCCTCCGGAGTACCTGTTCGGTCTCTGTGGACCAACGCCGCACTTCTTCACTCATCTAGGACACCCCTCGAATTCCCAAGCGATCAAGAACATCTTGGCAGGAGTCGCAAATGGGCTTCGGCACCCCATGCATGGGATTGCCCACCGCGCGCACGTTCACCGCCGCCATCACTCCGCCTCGTGGATCGACCCCGGCCTTCATGGCGTTCGAGAGTGCTTCCGCCTCACCACACCTCCCGTGCTGGCCGCCAGCGCGCTCCTTGATGGCCTGCGGAACTTGATCGTAGGCGGCTCGGATGTCCGGATGCAGGTCGTGGTCTCCTCCGCCCTTGACGCTGGCGCCGTTGAACGGTGTCTCATGTCCGGGCACCGACAACCCGGCTGCACTTGTGGGCCTGGTGTGTTTGTTTGCTCCTGGCCGCGCTTGCTCTTCGTCGGCTCTTCGCCTTGCGGCAGCACTCGCTGCCTCTTCGCAGGCCGGCGACAGCCCGAGCGGGTCGACGGCGGTGAACGGATTCGGGACGTACGCGCGAGGGTTCGGCCCAGGCGCGAGACCGAGGGGGTCCAGGGAGACGTACTGCCCTGTCTCCGGGTCATAGTGACGGTGGTAGTTGTAGTTGAGTGCTGTTTCGGGGTCGTGGTACTGGCCCGGGAAACGCAGAGGGCAGTACGCACCATCTGGGTCGGGGTCGTCGAGCGGTGCGCCCCATACGGTCGTTCGTGCCCTCCACGCCAATTCTCCGCGTTCGTCGACCAGTTCGGTCGGAGTGCCGACGAGATCGGTGACGATGGAATAGAACTGGTCGTCGACCCACTCCTGGGAGGCCTCCCCGGCGGGGACCCTGTCCACCTGAGTAACCGGGCTGAAGCGGTCCCGTTCCCAATCCCACACCGTGCAGGAGGGCGCCTCGTCGCCCGCACGCCTGACCTGCTCGGCCGGAACGAACCCGTCCCAGGCGAAGGTCACCTCCTCCACCACTGTCTCGCCATCCGGGGCGAACCGCTGTTTCGCGGTGCGGCGGCCGAACGGGTCGTACCGATAGGCCCACTTCGTGCCGTCGGGCGTGGTCACAGCTACGAGGCGGTCCTGACTGTCCCAGGCATAGCGCCAGACGTCAGGCTTGCGGGACAGACGCTTCCTGCGCCTGACCACCACCCGGCCCTGGCCGTCATACTCGTAGCGGATCTCCCCGGCCCTGCTGACCGGTCCAACCGGTCCACCTGGTCCCGGTCCGGAGGGCTGTGCGGGGCGAGGAGGCGTGCTCGCCTGCCACTCTCCCTGTGCGAGATCGCCCGCCGCGTCGTACGCGTAGCGTTCCGACCACGTCGCCGCCCGCACCCCGGTGACGCGCCCGGTGCTGTCGGTGTCCACGAGGCGGTCACCGTTGAGCAGGTCGCTGATCGCTGAGACCGTTCCGTCGGGGCGGTAGCGGTACGCACGGTGCTGGACACGTCGCGGTTCGACTGTCCCCGTCCGTTCGGCGCTTGCCGTCAGCGTCTGCGAGTTCAGCCTTCCGTCCGCGTCCCAGGTCTGGCTCAGAATCGCGGAACCTGTGCGGCGCTCGATCTCGTGCCCGGCCTCGTCATACGCGAACGTGACGGTCCTGCCCGCTGTCCGCAACAGCGTGGGCCGGTCGTTTCCGTCGTACTCCCAGGTGCTTTCCGCATTCGACGGAGTCGTCCTGCGGATACGTCTGCCCAGCACGTCGTAGGCCGAACGCACGGTCGCGCCGTTGCAGGTTTCGGCGAGGACCCTGCCTCTGGCGTCCCGCTCGTAGGTCAGCTCGGTCTGGCCGTCGACCACTCGAAGCAGGTTTCCGACCGGGTCGTACGTGTATGTGGTGGCCCCTTCCGGCGTGTGCTGCTGCGCCACCTTGCCGAAGGCGTCGCGTATGTAGTCGATGGACTCGCCCGCGCCGTTTGCCTGTCCCACGAGGCGACCGACCGCATCGAATCGATAGCTCCGGGCGCGCCCGCCGAAGTCCTGCTCACGGACCAGGCGGCCTGCCTCGTCGTAGAAGTACTGCCAGGCAGAACCGAGTTGGTTGGTGACCGACGTGACACGCAACTGGCCGTCGTAGGCGAATTCCAGGCGTGAACCGTCGGGATCGATTCGAACAGCGGGCAGATCGAATCCGCCGTACTCGAAGCGTGTCACCTGTCCGAGGGTGTCCGTGTGCTCGATGAGGTTGCCCTCGCCGTCGTGGACACGTCGCTCTGTGGTGCCGTCGGGGAGGATGCGTCGGCTGAGCCGTCCTTCGGGTGTCCAGTCGAACCGGGTGACTGCCCCGTGCGGTCCGGTCTCCGCGGTGATCCTGCCGAACACGTCCCGCTCGTACCGTGTCGTCGAACCCTCGGCGTCGGTGGTGCCGACCGGCAGACCCGCCGCATCGGACTCCAGCGATGCGGTACGCCCGGCGGCGTCGGTGACCGCGGCGAGTGCGCCGATCTCGTTGTACTGATAGGAGATGCGAGCGCCGGTGGGATCCGTCTCCGACGTCAGATTGCCGCACGCGTCGTATTCCATGCGCCAGACGTGACCATCGGCCTGGGTCACCGACACGGGTCGGCCGTACTCGTTGTTCTCCGCGTGCTCCCGACTGCCGTCCGGTCGGACGACTGCCGTTGGGGCGCCCTGCTCGTCGTACTCGTAGCGGGTCGTGAAGGCGAGCGAGTCCGTGCGGGAGAGCAGCCGGTCGTAGCGGTCCCACTCGGAATGCGTGGAGTGGCCGAGCGGGTCGGTCACAGCGACGAGTTGCTGGAGCTCGTTGTGCCGGTACGTCGTGGTGTTGCCGAGGGCGTCGCTGTAGTGCGTCTCGCGGTTGGTGGTGTCGTAGGTGATGGTGCAGGAGAGACGGCCTTCCGCCCCCTCGCCTCGTATACAGCGATCCTGATCGTCGTAGGTGAAGCGGTACCAGCAACCGATTCGGTCGGTCCACGACGTGATGCGTGCCCGGCTGTCGTAGGTGAGCCTCAACGGCAGACCGCTGGAGTCGTAGATCTCGGTGAGGTCGCCGTCGGAGCTGTAGGCGTAGCGCCGGAGGATCGTGGCCTCGGTGCTGTCCTGCGGGTTGCGCAGGCGTAGCCGAACGACGCGTTCGCCCTCGGTGTCGACATGGAGGTGCCGGCCGGCGGAGTCACGTACGGCGACGGGGACGCCCCTGGCGTCACGGTCGAAGTCGATCCGTCGACCGTTGCGGTCGGTGATCGCGGCGAGGGGAAGCGTGAACGCCGCATCGGATTCAGCCGGGGTTTCCTGAGGGGCGAAGTGACGGATGAGACCCGTGACCGGGTCGGTGATGCGCAGTGGAGTACCGGGCGCGCCGTCCCAGTCCAACGGCCAGCGCGGGCCCTCCAGCGGCATGACCGAGGCGCCTGGTTGCGGCACCGGATAGAGCAGGATCATGCCGTCGTCGACGGCGAACACGGCGCCGTCGTTGTCCAGCTCAAGGCGCTCGTCGAGGGTGGATGCCCAGGACCTCCCGAACGATCGCCCTGCCTGGTAGGTCGACAGATGGGTACGGCGCAGAATCAACGGGAGCAGGCCCGGCAGCTCGACGTCGGTCTCCTCCATGAGCATCTCGCCGGAGACCATGTCGATGGGGTCACCCTTTTTGGTGCGCCCCAACGCTTGCTTGGCCTTGCTCACCGCGTTGTCCACCCCGCGGCGAAGACCGCCCTTCCCCAAGCCCTTGGCCATGCCCTTGAGGCCGACCTTGGCGAACGCCTTCATGCCCTTGGCGAGTCCGCCGAGCGTCGTCAGCCCCTTCATCCCGGGGATGCAGTCGAGCGCGGCGAAGCCCACATCCCACAGGGACGCCTGTCCCTTGGAATACTTGTAGAGCGTGTCCGCGAGCACGACCAGAGCAGCGATCAGCACGATCGCGCCCAGGATCGGCCCCCCGATGATCATCGCGACGACACCGACCACCGTGACCACGATCTTGCAGACGGCGACGATGGTGTCCCAGTTGTCGACGAACCAGTCCCCGACGTCCTCCCACCAACTCCGGTTCTGGATACCGGCGTCCGACGCCTCGTCGATCCTCCGCTTCGCCTCGCCCGCCGCGTCCTCACGCATCCTGCGCGCGTCCTCGGCCATCTTCTTCGCCGCGTCCAGAGCCGACTGCGCACCGTTCACATCCGACTGGGCGCTGCTCCGGGCCGACTCGGCATGCTGGGCGTCCCGGGTCGCGGCCCGGACCTTCGCCTCGTCCGGCTTCTCCGCCGACTTGCTGCCCGTCGGATCATCCTTGTACTTGTCCGACTCCTTCGCCGCCCGCGTCACCCACGAATCGGCCGACGACAGACGGGACTTGGCCGACGACAGATCCGCCTGCGCCTCCCGCCCCTTCGCCAACGCCCTGTCGGCCAGAGCCTGCGCCCGCTCCAACTTCGGCCAGTAGGCCACCAGCGCGTCACCGCACAGGTCGTACGACTTCTTCAGCTTCTTCAGGTTCTTCGGCACATCCGAGAACTCGTCCTGGAACACCTCAGCGGTCTTGCCCGCCCACTCCAGCGTCTCGTTCTCCGACGCCATCCCCTTGACCAGACGCAGAGCATCCGCGACATCGTCCGCGAAGTCATGCAGCGTACGGGCCAGTTGACGCACCCGGTCCGGATCACCCGGCGTCGGGTCCTTGTCCAGATCCAGCACATGCCAGTCCGCCGGCCGATACCCCGCCATCCCACGACCCCCGTCACGTGCGCGTCACCGACAACCGTATGCACACGCGAACTTACTGCGCACGAACATTCGACGGGAAGTCGGGAGCGGGAGGGGAGCAGATCGGATGCGGTGTGGTTCACGCTGCGCGACCACAGGGATGTGAAGATCACCTTCACTGGTGGAACGCCATGTGCGGGCCCTGAGCAGAGCCCCGCAGGGCACGCACGGCGGTTCGCCTTTGCCGTTGCCACAGCGCAACCTTGGCAGCCTGGCGGAACCACCGGTCCCACCGATAGCGTCTAGATTTTGCTAGCACATCTGTCTCACGGGGAGTCCACTGTGAAGCGCCGCTCTTTGTCCGTTGCTGCCGCGCTCGTCGCGTCCGCTGCCCTGCTGTTGACCGCCTGTGGCGGCGACGACAGCGGATCGAAGGACAACGACAAGATCGCCGGGGCCGACACCGGGAGCGAGTCGTCGGCATCGCCGACGGCGTCCGCCTCGGCCTCGGCTGCCTCCGCCGACCGACCCAAGATCGACCTGCCGTCAGATGTCACGCTCACCTTCACACCAGAGCAGACCGGCGACGCCGTCAAGGACGCCGTCCTCAAAGACAACGCGGAGATGATTCGCGCGCTCGACGCAGCCATCGTCGCCCAGAACCCTCGACTCGCCGCCCTGGAGTTCTACACGGAGGGCGAAGGCGCGGTGGCCGCCGAAAAGTGGGTGAAAGCGTTCACCGACGTCGGATGGACGGTAACCGGCACCGTGCGTTACTTCGATCGGCAGGTCACCGTCAGTTCCAAGGACAGCGCTTCGCTGACTTACTGCGGGGATGAGAGCCAGGGCTTCAGCAAGGTCATCAAGACCAACGAGGTCAAGAAGACACCGCCGAACAAGGACAGCTACGTCGCCTATGGCGTTCAGGTGCAGAAGAACAAAGCAGGCGTATGGGAACTCGTGAAGATCCAGTCCACTCGTGGAGTTGACAGGTGCCAGCCATGACCCCACTCCTTCGTCTCGCCACGACTGTTCTGATCGCAGGCACAACGTGTCTGGCCGTATCCCCTTCCGCCATGGCCGCCCAAGATCCTCCTGGCGCAGGGTCGTTCGGCAACGGACCGAGCGGCAATGCCACCGGCGACGGCACCCTCTCCGCAACCGCCGGAGCCGTCGTCTACGACCGTTCCAAGAACGGGGCCGGGCAGTCGGCCGGGCCTGTTGCCGCTACCACGTCCTGGACGCCGCCCGCCTGTTGGTATGCCCCGACGTACTCCCCCGCGGAACTGGAGAAGGTCAAGGTTCCGGTCTGGGAGGCGGGGTCCACGGGGTACGAGTGGGATGCCGAGCAGCGGAAGAAGTACCTCAACGAGGACGATCACACGAAGGACTTCAACAAGGACAAGGCCGGTAAGGGCTACTGGTGGGGGTCCTACGTCAACAAGTCCTATCCGCCGGGCTGGGACTCCTGCAAGGAGGACTACTTC
Organism: Streptomyces sp. AK08-02; assembly: GCF_033795085.1. NCBI lineage: Bacteria > Bacillati > Actinomycetota > Actinomycetes > Kitasatosporales > Streptomycetaceae > Streptomyces > Streptomyces sp. AK08-02. Next base: position 194,126 of record NZ_JARAZV010000016.1, on the reverse strand, counting down.
TGGGTGGACACCGGCGCCCCACCGCCCGCCAACATTCCTAACGTCATCACCCCCGAGATCCTCGCCGGACTCGCCTACAACGAGATCCGCGTCCCGGGCACCAAGGTGACCCTCGCCCCCGCCGGTCCCACCAAGGTCAACCTCCCGACCTGGGCCTGGCTCGACGCGGCGCAGTTCAAGCCGGTGTCCGTCACCGCGTCCGTGCCAGTGCTCGGCATGACTGCCACCACCGTCGCCGAGCCCGTCTCCCTGAAGATCGAGCCCGGTACCGCCGACGCGCAGGTCTACCCCGCGTCCGGCGTGTGCACGTTCGTCAACGGGCGCATCGGGGAGCCGTACGCCACCGGGAAGGCCACCCAGACCCCGCCCTGCGGTGTGAAGTACCTGCGCTCCTCCGGCAACGGGTCCTACCCGCTCCGCGCCACCATCACCTGGAAGATCCACTGGACCGGCACCGGCGTCAACGCCCCGCAGGCGCTGCCCGACGGTGAGTTCGGCGCCGAGCAGGCTGTCGTCGTTCAGGAGATCCAGGCCGTCAATCGCTGAGGCGTGCCCATGGGGGCGTATGGGGGCCAGGTGGGCCCTCATACGCCCCTCGGTTTCTGGCTCTGCAACATTTTCCCCCGCCCATCGCGTCAATGAGGTGAAGGCAGTTCACGCGCGCCGGACGTCAGGGTGCCGCAGGCTCAGGGGGAACGTATGAGAAAGGCCCGCTCGGACGAGTACGCGGAGTTCGCGGCGGCGCGCGCCGGGCATCTGTATCGCTCCGCGTGTCTGCTCACCGCCGGGGACACCTACCTCGCCGAGGACCTGGTGCAGGAGACCTTCGGGCGGTTGTACGTCAACTGGGGGCGCGTCTCCCGGGCCAACAACCCGGCGGGGTATGCGCAGACCGTGCTCACCCGCACCTTTCTCACGCACCAGCGCCGCCGCAGCAGTACCGAGCGTGCCACCGACGTGTTGCCCGAGTCGGCCGTTCCCTCGGACGGAACCGACGTGACCATGCGGCTCACACTGGTCGAGGCGCTCGCCCAACTCCCGCCCAAGGACCGGGCGGTGGTCGTCCTGCGCTACTGGGAGGACCGTTCCATCGAGGAGACGGCGAGCGCGATGAACGTCACCTCCGCCGCCGTACGCTCCCGCTGCCTTCGTGCCCTCACCCGGTTGCGCGTCCTCCTCGGTGAGGAACTCGGGGAGTACGCGGTCCGCTGAGGCCCGTCCCTCCTCCCGTCCCGGTACACAATGCCCGTACACAGCAGAAGTGGTGGTTCGCCATGTCCGTTGAACATCGAGACGACCAGTTCGAGGACCGGCTCGGCGCCGCGCTGCGCAACGCCGGTGGTGCCTTCGACGCCGATCGTGCCGCCCTCGTCGCCGGCGGTGAGACCCGGGGGCGCCGGCTCCGTATGCGCCGCCGGACCGCTGTCGTGAGCGGCGCCGCCGCGATCGCGCTGGTGGGCGTGGGGGGCGCGCTGATCACGCCCTGGGGCGGAGACGGGAGCGGACAGCGGTCTGCGGGAGCCACCGGAACAACCGTCGGACCCGGTGACGCCACCGGCACACCCACCGGCGCATCCACCGGCACGGCCACCTCGCCCGCCGTGTCCGGGGCTCAACTGCTCGCCACCTTCAAAGGGTTGCTGCCCGAGGGCAAGCTCAGTGAGGAGTCCGCGCGGGGCACGGACTCGAAGCGGGGGCCGTACGTGTACGCGGTGTTCGACGACGGGAAGGGCGCCGCGGCGCTTTCCCTCAGCTTCGGCCGCGTCGCGCCCGGGAGTGATCAGGCCCGGTGGGCGACCCAGTGCCCGGACACAGCATTCGGCCCGTACGACGAATGCGCGAGGAGTACGCTGCCCGGCGGCTCGGCGCTCGTGATCCTCAAGGGGTACGAGTTCACGGACCGGCGCCTCGACACGAAGCTGTGGAAGGCGGTCCTCATCACGCCGGACGGGGGACAACTGACGGTGAGCGAGTGGAATTCCGCCGCCGAGAAGGGCGCGCCCATCAGCCGTCCCGAACCGCCTTTGTCGAGCCGCCAGTTGAAGACCCTCGTCACCGACCCCGCGTGGCTCAAGGTCGTCGACACCCTTCCCGAGGTTCCACAGTCGCCGCAGTCGCCGACCCCGTCCTCCGGCTCCGGGAACGCCACCCTCCTGACGACGCTCACCGGGCTGCTCCCGAAGGGGCAGGATCTCCGTGTCGTCCGCAAGAGCGGCGAGGGGACCGAATTCGGGTACGTCGTCGTCGATGACGGCAAGGGCGAGAGCTTCGTCCAGATCAATGTGCAGCCCAACATGCAGGACGTCGAGGACGACCTCTTCGGTGAGGGCTCCGGCGCGGTGACCCTGCCCGACGGCATCAAGGTCGTCGTCCGTCAGGGGCCGGGCGACGACAAGGGCAAGGGGCTCGTCATGCGGACCGCCGACGCCTTCTGGCCCGACGGTCTGAGGGTGGTCGTCAGCGCCTTCAACTCCGCCAGCCAGATCACCGGCCCGACCCGCGAGAACCCCGCCCTGACCCTCGACCAGCTCAAGGCGATCGCCACCGACTCCAAGTGGCAGCAGCTGCAGCCGGCCCCCAACTGAGCCTTCGCCGACGGGACTCGGGCTCAGAAGAACTCCGACCACGGCTGGTCCCAGATCTGCTTCACGCACAGCACCAGGAAGAGCAGGCCCGCGATCACCAGCATCGCGTTGCTCAGCAGCCGGTTGCGCCATTCGGCAGGTGTGCGGGAGGAGTTGAGCAGGACCAGCAGCGTGCCGGCCAGGAAGGGGAGGAAGGCCGCGCCCAGGACGCCGTAGAGGATGATCAGGCGGAAGGGCTGGCCCTGGAAGAGCAGGACGATGGGCGGGAAGGTCAGCCACAGCAGGTACGCGCGGAACGGCCAGGACCGTTCGCGGGTGCCGGAGGCGACCTCCTCGCCCGTCGTCCGGGTGCCGCGGAAGCGTTCCACGAAGTCGGCGAACATCAGGCTCACGCCGTGCCAGACGCCGATCAGTGATGTGTAGGAGGTGGCGAAGAAGCCGATCAGGAAGAACTTCGCGGTCGCCGAGCCGTACTTGTCGGCCAGGATGTCGCTCAGCTGGATCAGGCCCTTGTCGCCGCTCGCGATCGCCACGTCGGCGCTGTGCAGCAGCTCCGCGCCGACGAACAGCATCGACACCACGAAGATGCCCGTCGTCGCGTACGCGACCCGGTTGTCGAGGCGCATCACCTTCATCCAGCCGGTGTTGGTCCAGCCCTTCGCGTTGACCCAGTACCCGTACGCCGCAAGGGTGATGGTGCCGCCCACACCGCCGACCAGGCCCAGCGTGTTGAGGATCGAGTCCTTCTCGTCGGGGAGGACGGGCAGCAGGCCGGCGAAGGCGTCCCCGAGGTTGGGGGTCACTCGGATCGCCAGATAGACCGTGACGACGAACATCACGCCCACCAGCACGGTCATGACCTTCTCGAAGACCTCGTACTTGTTGAACCAGACGAAGACCAGGCCCGACAACCCGCACAGGATCGCCCACCACTTGAGGTCCATGACGTCCGGGAAGAGTGCCGCCAGCGGGAGCGCGCTCGACGACATCGCCGCCGCGCCGTAGACGAAGCCCCAGATCACGACGTACGCGACGAAGAAGTACGTCGTCCAGCGGCCGAGGCTCGCCCAGCCGTCGAAGAGGGTGCGGCCGGTGGAGAGGTGCCAGCGGCCGGCCGCCTCGGCGAGGGAGATCTTCACCAGACATCCGAGTACGGCGGCCCACAGGAGGGTGTAGCCGAAGTTGCTGCCCGCGATGAGTGTCGCAACCAGGTCACCGGCGCCGACGCCGGTCGCGGCCACCACGATGCCGGGCCCGATGTACTTCCAACTCGACTTACGGGGAGTCGAGTTGGGCCTTGGAGATCCGGATACGCCCGTGGCTTTCGTGTCGGTCGTGGGCCCTGTCGCCCCTGGTTCGTTTGCTTCTGTGGAGTTTCCTGTGATGTCCGCCATGTACGTCAAGAAAGCGCAAAGGGGCTGGTCGCACAAGAGGGCGTTCCGGAGCCGGACGGTGGACGGCCGGGGCGTCCGGCGTCCGGAACACGCAGGCCGCTACGGCTGTCGCCGACCACAGCCGTGGGACCCGCAGGTGCCGAGCTCGAACCACACGGTCTTGCCCGGCCCGTCCTGGTGGCAGCCCCAGCGCCTCGCGAGCGCGTCCACCAGGAACATTCCCCGGCCGCTCTCCCCGGTGCCGGCACACAGCACCTGCGGAGTACCGCGGCCGGTGTCGGTGACCTCGCAGCGCAGGACACCGTGCGACGCCGACAGGGTGAGCCGGAAGGGGCTCGCCGCGTGCAGCACAGCGTTGGTGACCAGCTCACTGACGAGGAGTTCCGCCACGTCGACGAGGTCGTTCCCGGCCGCGAGGTCGTCCTCGGGCCCGAGGACGCCCGGGGACGAGAGGTCGTCCCGGGCCGGCGGACCGTCCCGGTCGGCCGCTTCGTCGCGGAGTTCGTCCCAGGGGTCGTCCCGGCCGGTCAGGCCCCACTCCTCCAACCGCCTGCGCACCTCCGCCCGTGCCTCGCGGGCGGCGGTGGGCCGCGGGTCGTACTCGACGCTCAGATGGCCTGCCCCCGGCGGGGGTTGGAGGTAGGAGCCATACCGAGGGACGGGACCCGGGACATGTCCCCCGGAGCCCCCGGAGAGTTGCAGCATGCCTTCAGGATCGCGTCCACGAACGCCCCCGCGCGCGGGGAGAAATACCTGTTTTCCGCACCCACAGCTCCAAGCCGACACCTCCGCACCCACACCTCCGCACGAGCGGGTCGTCATCGGCGGGTCGTCATCGGTGGGTCGTCACCCAGGCCGCGATCTGGGTGCGGTTGGCGAGGTTGAGTTTGCCGAGGATGTGTTCCACGTGGCCCTCGGCGGTACGGCGGGCGATCACCAGGCGGTCGGCGATCTGCTGGTTGGCGAGACCCTCGGCGACGAGCGCGGCGACCTCGGTCTCCCGGCGGGTCAGACCCGTACCGGACCCGCAGCCGGAGCCGGTACCAGAGCCGGAGTCGGGGACCAGGGCCGTCAGCCGTCCTGTGCCGGACGGCGGTTCGGGTTGCCGGCCTGCCGACTCCCCCTCCCGCAGGGCGTACTTGACGATCCCGGCGAGGCCAAGGCTCTCCCCCCGGCGGTACGCCCGTTCGTACGCCCGGCACCCGAGGCCTTCGCGTGCCCGGGTCTCGGCGTCCTGCCGTACGGAGTCGTACGGGATGGACCGGACGCGGTCGGCGCCGCCGAGGAGGACGGCGGCCCGGTCGTGGGTGTGGTGGCGGGCGGTCGCGATCAGCGCGAGCAGGTCCAGGGTGGGGGCGATGCCGAGGAGGTCGTGCAGGGTGTGCGCGGTGCGCAGCGCCTCGCGGGCGGACGGTTCGGCCCGGCGCCAGTCCCCACGGACGGTGTGAGCGAGGGCGAGTGCCCGCAGGACGCCTGAGCGCACCCACAGCTCTCCGTACTCCTCGCACACGCGCAGGGCGTTCTCGCAGACGGCGACGGCTCGGTCCGCCTCGCCCAAGGTGGCCAGCGCGGTGGCCAGTTGGACCCGTTCGAGCCCGGCGAGGCCCGCATGCCCGCCGGTTACGGGACCCTGCGCCACGGCGTGCTCGAAGTGCCGCAGGGCAGCGGCGGGTTCACCTCCGACGAGGCGGCCGACCCCGACGACGTACCCGGCGTGCGCCGCCTCGGCCGCGTCCCCGAGTCGTTCGGCGAGGGCGAGCGCCTCCTCGGCCCGCCGCCGTCCCCGGGCATGCTCCTCCGGTGACGCGGTGAGCAGCCCGAGCAGGCCGGAGACCCAGAGCGCCCGGGCCCGCTCCCGGCTGGGCCCGGGGTTCGCGTCGAGGGCGCGGTCGAGCCAGTACCGTCCCTCGCCGGACGCGCCGCACGCGTACCAGTGGAACCAGAGGGTGCCGGCGAGACGGAGGCCGGCGAGGGCGTCGTCGGGCCCGCACCCTTCCGGCCCCGGGCCGGCTGCGAGGCCGAACTCCAGTGCCGAGCGCAGACCGGCCCGGTCCGCGTGGAGGCGGGCGGCCATGCGCGGTTGGTCCGGACCGAACCAGGCACGCTCGTACGCCGACGCCCGGGTCTGCGTCCAGTCTCGGTGCCGGAGCCGGGCGGCCCGTTCCGCACCGGGCCGCTGCCGCAGCCGGCCGAGTCCGTACCGCCCGAGGGTGTCGAGCAGGCGGTACCGTACGCCGCCGTCGGGGCCCTGTTCCCGGCTCAGTACGGACTTGGCGACCAGCCCTGTCACGGCCTCCAGGACGTCGGCGGTACCGTCCCCGCACACGGCCTCGGCCGTCTCCAGGTCGAAGTCTCCGGCCAGTGCCGAGGCCCGCGCCCACACCAACCGCTCCTCCGGCGTGCACAGTTGGTGACTCCGGTCGATCGTTGCCCGCAGGGTGCGGTGGCGAGGGTGGGGGTAGGGAGAGGGGGAGGGGTGGGCCGATGGTTCGTCGGCTGCCAGGTCTTCAAGGTCTTCCAGGTCACCCAGATCGGCCAGGTCGTCCAGGTCACGCGCGTGGGTCATGCGGGCCGCCGCCAGTTCGATCGCCAGGGGGAGGCCGTCGAGGTGGCGGCACAGGCGGGCCACGGCGCGGCGGTTGGCGGGGGTGAGGGTGAAGCCCGGGACCACCGCGGCGGCCCGGTCCGCGAAGAGGGCGAGGGCCGGGTGGCGGTGGGCCGCGGAGAGGTCGCCGTCCGGGTCCGGGACCGGCAACGGCCTTACGTCCAGCAGGTGTTCCTCCGTCAGGCCCAGGCGGTGCCGGCTGGTGGCGAGGACCCGTACGCCGGAGGTGCGTTGCAGTAGTGCGCCGACGACTTCGGCGCAGGTCCTTTGCAGGTGTTCGCAGTTGTCGAGGACCAGCAGGAGCCGGCGTTCTCCCAGCTGATCGGCCAGTGCGAAGAGCGCGTCCGAGTCGTGCCGAACATCCGGGGAGTCGGGGAGATTCGGGGAGTTCATGAATACCGCCGACTTCGGCCGCCGCCGCGTGGACCGGTGATGGTCGTAGTCGTGGAAGCCCAGCGCCTCGGCCACGACCCCCGGTACGAGGTCCGGGTCGCTCACGTCGGCCAGGTGCACGAACCGGACGCCGTCCGGGAAGGCGCGGGACACTCGATCCGCGACGTGGGCGGCGAGGCGCGTCTTGCCCACGCCGCCCGGGCCTGTCAGCGTGACCAGGCGGGCCCTGGCCAGCAGTGCGCGGGCTTCGGTCTGTTCGTCACGGCGGTCGACGAAGCCGGCTGTCCCGACCGGTGGTCGGGCCGGTGACCGGCGATCCGTCCGTGGCGCTGATCCGCCCATGATCAGTACCTTCCAACAGCCCCCGACAGGACAAACAGGCAGGTCACACACACGTGTGCACTTGCACGAGAGCCGCGACGGGCGGGCGCCGGTACGCGTATCCTTCCCGGCCCCCACAGCTCTTTCCGGCCCGTACGGCCGACCGGTTCACGCCATCACTCTTTATGCGGTCTTGACCTGCCCATGTCATGGCCGCACGATGGCGCCACACCCACACCAGTCCGTCGCACGGAAGAACCACCCCCCGCTCCACTCCCCCACTTCCGGAGAACCCGGAACTCCCGGAGAAATCAGGAGACTTCATGCGACTTCGTATACGAGGCTCAGGCGCCCTCGGCGGCAGACGATCCGCCGCCGCCGTCGGCCTGCTGTCCCTCGCCCTCGCCCTGGGCGTCGCCTCCACCACCCCCGACGCCACCGCGACCAGCGTCAAGCGCCCGGCGGCCTCGGCGGACGACATCCGCCAGTACGAGATCAACTTCGCGAACTCCACGTCCGACGTCCGCACCGACATCATGGCGTCGGGCGTGACCGTGGACGAGGCCGACGAGGAGCATGTCGTGGTCTCCGGCCGTGCCGACCAGGCCAGGCAACTGGCCCGGCGCGGCTACGAGATCACCCTGTTGGGCTCGGCCCCGAACCGCTCCAGCAGCGCGGACGACGTACGGCTGCTCGACTTCCCCACGGCCGACTCCCGCTATCACAACTACGCGGAGATGACGTCGGAGATCAACTCCCTCGTCTCGGCCAACCCCTCCATCGCCAGCCAGCGGGTGATCGGGACCTCGTACTCGGGCCGGAACATCGTCGCCATCAAGCTCAGCGACAACGTCGGCACCGACGAGGCCGAGCCCGAGGTGCTGTTCACCCACCACCAGCACGCCCGTGAGCACCTCACCGTCGAGATGGCGCTCTACCTGCTGCGCAACCTGACCTCCACCTACGCCACCGACTCACGGGTCAAGGCGATGATCGACTCCCGTGAGATCTGGATCATCCCGGACCTCAACCCGGACGGCGGCGAGTACGACATCGCGACCGGCTCGTACCGTTCGTGGCGCAAGAACCGCCAGCCCAACAGCGGTTCGTCCAACGTCGGTACGGACCTCAACCGCAACTGGAACTACCGCTTCGGCTGCTGCGGCGGTTCCTCCGGCTCGACCTCGTCGGAGACGTACCGCGGTGCGTCCGCCGAGTCCGCGCCCGAGGTCAAGGTGGTCGCCGACTTCGTCCGCAGCCGGGTCGTCGGCGGCGTCCAGCAGATCAAGACGGGCATCGACTTCCACACGTACAGCGAACTGGTGCTGTGGCCCTTCGGGTACACGACCGCCAACACCACGACCGGCATGACCCAGGACGACCGGGACGCCTTCGCCACGGTCGGCGGGAAGATGGCCGCGAGCAACGGCTACACGCCGGAGCAGTCCAGCGACCTGTACATCACGGACGGTTCGATCGACGACTACCTCTGGGGCAGTCAGAAGATCTTCTCGTACACCTTCGAGATGTATCCGTCGTCCAGCTCGGGCGGCGGCTTCTACCCGCCCGACGAGGTGATCGACCGGGAGACGGCACGTAACCGGGACGCGGTTCTGCAACTGCTGGAGAACTCGGACTGCATGTATCGGTCCATCGGGAAGCAGGCGCAGTACTGCTGAGCGGGCTCCGAAGCAGTAGTGAGGTAGTGGGGAACTGCGGGTCCGTTGTGGCTGGTCGCGCAGTTCCCCGCGCCCCTACGGGGCGCTTTCCTCAAGGTCTTCAGCGTCCTCGAAGTAGGTGTCGAGGACCTTGTCCAGCTCCGTTTCCCACTCCTGGTGCTGCGACTTCGCCTTCGCCTCGATCTCGACCGGGTACCAGCGGCGGTCCGGGGTGTGGACCGTCACCGTGAACCGCTTGCCGAAGCGTGACGTCTCCGTCTCGACGGCCCCGATCTCGTCCCAGCGGAACTCGCACTCCTGGTCGTCCAGGTAGAGCCGTACGCCCCTGTGGTCGGCGATGATCTTCGCCCGGCGGTCGGACGCCTCGAAGACGGGCCCCTCGGGGACGTCCGCCTCCGTCTCCGGCTCGGCTTCCTCCTCCGGTGAGGCCGCCTCGGCCGGGGTCGCCTCCGGCTCCGCCGGGACCGAGTCCTCCGGGACCGGGACCGGGTCCTTGACCCCGTCCTCCGGCTCCGCCGGCGCGGGTGAAGTGAGCCCGGGGATGGCCGCCGGGTCGACCGCGGCGGTTTCCAGGGGCTGGCTGCTCGAACCTATGCGCTGCTCCACAGGCGGAAGTATGGCGGACATTGCTGTGTCATGGGACAGCAGGGGCCGGTGAGATCCAGATTGGCCGGACAGGAACACCGGCACATCCACACGAACAGGCTCAGTACGGCGGCCACGGCGGAGGCGGGCAGGGGGAGCGCATCGTGGCTGGGTGCGGGTTGTGTGTGGTTGCTCGCGCAGTTCCCCGCGCCCCTATGAGGGCCTGCGGCCCCTCATAGGGGCGCGCGGCTGGGACTCAGTTGTCCAGTACCGCGAGTGCGTCGATCTCGACGAGGAGCCCTGCGGGGAGGCCGACGTAGACCGTCGTGCGGGCGGCCGGGGGCGCTGTGAGGGCCTGCTCCTCGAAGTAGGTGTTGTAGATGCCGTTCATCTCGGCGAAGTGGTCCACGTCCGTCAGATAGACGCGGATCATCATCACGTCGTCCCAGGTCGCGCCGCCCTCCTCCAGGATCGACTTGACGTTGGCGAGCGTCTGGAGGGTCTGTTCCCGCAGGGTCGGGCCGGCGGGCGTGGGGGGCTTGCCCTCCTCCGCCGGCAGGAAGCCGACCTGGCCGGCGACCTGGAGGATGTTCCCCTTGCGCACGCCGTGGGAGAACCGGGCGGGCGGCGTGGTGTGGGTCCTGGGCGTGAGGGCGATCTTGTCTGTCATGAACCGTTGTCCTTAGCGGGCGTGGGGGTCTTGCCGGAGTACTCACCGCTGATGGCATCCGCCGTACGGCGCACCAGCGGAAGCAGGGTGAGGAGTTCGTCGGCGGTGACGACGACGTTGGGGGCGGAGACGGACATGGCGGCGACCACCCGTCCGTCGGTTCCCGTGAGGGGGGCCGCGACGCAGTTGATGGACTCCTCGTGACCGCCGAGGTCGGTGGCCCAGCCCTGGTCGCGCACCTTCTCCAACTCCCGCAGGAATGCGGGGGCGTTGGGGGTGGAGCGGGAGGTGTACATGGGGTAGTCGAGCTTGTCGGCGACGGACCGTCGCTCGGTCTCCGGCAGGTCGGCGAGGAGCAGCTTGGCGACGGCGGCGACGGTGATGGCGACGGGCTTCCCGATCCGCGAGTACATGCGCACCGGGTAACGGCTGTCGACCTTGTCGATGTAGAGGACCTCGCCCTCCTCGTACACGGCGAGGTGGACGGTGTGTCCGCAGATCTCGTTGAGGCGTACGAGGTGGGGGTGGGCGATCTCCCGGATGTCGAGGTTCTCGACGGCTTCCTGGGCGAGGGCGAAGAGGCGGGCGCCGAGACGGTAGCGCTGGTCGGACTGGCGGTAGACGAGTCCGTGTTCGTGCAGGGTGCGCAGCAGCCGAAGGGCGGTGGACTTGTGGACGCCGAGCCGGTCGGCGACCTTGCCGAGGTCGGCGGGGCCCTCTGCGAGCAACGGCAGGATGCTCAGCGCGCGGTCGACGGTCTGGCTCATGGGGTGCGTACCTCCTCCGGGGCCTGCTCGGCTTGCGTCCAGCCGGGGCCGAGTCGAAGTGTCTCCCACGCCCGCCCGTCGAGAGCGGTCAGCCGGTCGGCGTGGTCCCGGGCGGGCGGCGCGGCGAGATCGCCGGGGGCGGTGAGGACGGCGGCGGCCATGAGGTGGCCGTGCCGGATACGGTCCCGTACGGGGAGGGCGCGCAGGGTGGCGGAGAGGAACCCGGCGGCGAAGGCGTCGCCGGCGCCCACTGCCGCGACGATGTCGACGTGGGGCGCCGGGACACGGACGGAATCGGTGACGCCGGTGCCGGTGCCGATGCGCCGGTCGAAGGCGACGGCTCCGTCCCCGCCCTGCTTGACGACCACGAACCGCGGCTCGGGCAGCGCCTTCGCGATGTCGTCCGCGCCGCGCAGCCCCCACGCGGCCTCCGCCTCGTCGGCGCCGACGAAGACGAGGTCGGCGCGGCGGGCGAGGTCGAGCAGGACCCGGGGGCCGTCGGTGTCGGTCCACAGTCCCGGGCGGAAGTTGACGTCGAAGGAGACGAGTGGCCGTCCGGGCCGGGGCTCGGTCAGTTCCCACAGCAGGTCGAGACAGTCGCCGGACAGGGCGGCCGTGATCCCGGACAGATGCAGCACCCGTCCGGCGCGCGCCGCGTTCACCTCCACGGTGTCCGCCGTCATCGCCGAGGCCGCCGACCCGGCCCGGTAGTACGCCACCTCGTGCGCGTCGGTCGCCCGGTCCCCCGCCGTACGGAAGTACACGCCCGTCGGACGCGCCGGATCACGCCGTACGGACGCCACGTCCACGCCGTACGACCCGATCGCCTCGATCAGGTGGTCGCCGAAGCCGTCGTCGCCGACGCGGCTGACCCAGCGGGCGGTGTGTCCGGCGGCGGCGAGGGCGCATGCAACGTTGGACTCGGCGCCGCCGATGGCACGCTCGAAGGACGGTACGTCGGCGAGGCGGCCCGGCCGGGAGGGAAGAAAGGTGACCATGGACTCGCCGAGCGCGACGACGTCCACGACGTCGGGGGCGTTGCTGGGTCCCGTGCTGGTCACGATCGTCGTAGCTCCTCGGTGGTGCGGGGGAGGCGGCGGCTCCGTTGACCCCGCGTTGCCGAGATGTTAGACAGCGGTAAGCGATATACGCAATGCTCGTTGCAAGGAGTGCAACGAACTGGATGAGGACTGGCTGAGGGAGGCCCCATGGGCACCGAGGACGTCGAGGACGGCGAGAACATCGAGGCCACCGCGAGTGCCGACAGCGCCGGGGCGCTCGCCCGGCTGGCCGCCGAACGCGTCGACGCCCGCTTCAAGGGCCTCCCGCCGGACGCGGACGGTCTGACCGTCGGCGAGCTGGCCGCACAGCGCCGCAACCTCTTCACCGGTGGTTTCACGACCCCCGTACTCGCCCTCTCCGCCGAGCGGCTCACCCACAACCTGGAGCTGATGGAGACGTACGCGGCCCGCCACGGCCTCGTCTTCGCCCCGCACGGCAAGACCTCGATGGCCCCCCAGCTGTTCCAGCGCCAGATCGAGCACGGCGCCTGGGGCATCACCCTCTCGGTCCCCCACCAGGTGCGCGTCGCCCGCGCCTTCGGTGTCCAACGGGTTTTCCTGGCGAACGAGTTGGTCGACCCGGCGGCCCTGCGCTGGATCGCGGCGGAGCTGGCCGCCGACCCGGACTTCCGCTTCGTCTGTTACGTCGACTCCGTGCGCGGGGTTGAGCTGATGGACGCGGCTCTCACGGTGGCGGGGGCGGAGCCGGGGGCCGGTGCCCGTCCGCTGGACGTGGTCGTCGAACTCGGCGCCGGTGAGGGTGCCCGGACCGGTGTGCGCACCGAGGCGGAGTGCGCGGCTGTCGCGGACGCGGTGGCCGCCGCGGCGACCCTGCGGCTCGTCGGGGTCGCGGGGTACGAGGGCGAGGTGCCGCAGGCCGACCCGGAGCGGGTGCGGACGTGGCTGCGGCGGCTGGTGGCACTGGCGGCGGACTTCGACAAGGCGGGGCGGTTCGCCGGGGCGTCCGTTGAACAGATCATCGTGAGCGCGGGCGGCAGCGCCTGGTTCGACGCGGTCGCCGACGTGTTCGTCGAGATCCCCGAACTGTCGCTCCCTGTATGCAAGTTGCTGCGCTCCGGGGCGTACGTCTCACACGATGACGGCCGCTATCGCGAGATCACGCCGTTCAACCGGGTCCCCGAGGAGGGGTCCCTGGAGCCCGCCTTCCGTCTGTGGACGCAGGTCGTCTCCCGTCCCACTCCCGAGCAGGCCTTCACGAACGCGGGCAAGCGGGACGCGGCGTACGACCTCGACCTGCCGTTGCCGCAGGTGGTCCGGAGGGAGGGCGCCGGGGAGCGGCCGGCGACCGGCATCTCGGTCACCGGCCTCTCCGACCAGCACGCCTGGCTGCGTACGACCCCGGAGGCGGATCTGGAGGTGGGCGACTGGCTGGGCCTGGGCCTCTCCCACCCGTGCACGTCGTTCGACAAGTGGCAACTGATCCCGCTCGCGGAGGCGGACGGCACGGTCGTCGACTACATCCGTACGTTCTTCTAGGAGGCCCGACGTGGAAGAGCTCGTCATTCGGGACGCGGACGTCGTGGACGGCTCCGGTGGGCCGTCGTACCGCGCCGATGTGGTGATCGACGGCGGCAGGATCGTCTCGATCGTCCAGGAGGCGGCTGCCGCCGGTTGCCAACGCCCCGAGGCGCGCAGGGAGTTGGACGCGGAGGGTCTGACCCTCTCCCCCGGCTTCATCGACATGCACGCCCACAGCGACCTGGCCCTGCTCCGCGACCCCGACCACAGTGCGAAGGCCGCGCAGGGGGTGACCCTCGAAGTCCTGGGCCAGGACGGGCTGTCGTACGCCCCGGTCGACGACCGCACGCTCGCCGAGGTCCGTCGCGCGACCACCGGGTGGAACGGCCACGGCGACGACATCGACTTCGACTGGCGTTCCGTGGGCGAGTACCTGGACCGCCTCGACCACGGTTTCGACGGCGAGGGCATCGCCGTGAACGCGGCCTACCTCATCCCCCAGGGCACGGTCCGGATGCTCGCCGTCGGCTGGAAGGACCGTGCGGCGACTCCTCAAGAGCTGGACCGTATGCGGCGGTTGGTGGCCGAGGGCATGGAACAGGGCGCGGTCGGCATGTCGTCGGGCCTGACCTACACGCCCGGCATGTACGCCAAGGACGCCGAACTGACCGAGCTGTGCCGGGTGGTGGCGTCGTACGGCGGCTACTACTGCCCGCACCACCGCTCGTACGGGGCGGGGGCGCTGGCGGCGTACGCGGAGATGGTGGAGCTGACCCGTGAGGCGGACTGCCCGCTCCATCTCGCCCACGCCACCATGAACTTCGGCGTGAACGAGGGGCGGGCCCCGGAACTCCTGACCCTCATCGACAAGGCGCTGGCGGCGGGCGCCGACCTCACCCTGGACACGTATCCCTACACTCCCGGTTCGACAACTCTCGTGGCTCTGCTGCCGAGTTGGGCGAGCGAGGGCGGCCCGGAGGCGATCACGCGCCGCCTGACGGACGCCGACACCGCCGAACGTGTCCGGCACCACCTGGAGGTCGTCGGCGCGGACGGCTGCCACGGCGTGCCGGTCGACTGGGAGACGATCGAGATCTCCGGCGTGACGGACCCGGCGCTGAGCGGTTTCGTGGGCCGTACGGTGCGGGAGTCGGCGACCGCGCGCGCCGAGACCCCCTGGGCGACGGCCCGCCATCTGCTCCTGACCGATCGGCTGGGGACGACGATCCTCCAGCACGTCGGCCACGAGGAGAACGTCCGCGCGATCATGCGCCATCGCGTCCACACGGGCGGCTCGGACGGCATCCTCCAGGGCGCCAAGCCGCATCCGCGCGCGTACGGCACGTTCCCTCGGTATCTCGGGCGGTACGTACGGGAGTTGGAGGTCCTCACCCTGGAGGAGTGCGTGGCCCACCTGACCTCGCGCCCGGCGGCGAGGCTACGACTGCCCGACCGGGGCCTGGTCCGCGAGGGCTACCGCGCCGACCTGGTCCTGTTCGATCCGCTGACGGTGGCGGCGGGGGCGACGTACGAGAATCCGCGCACGCTGCCCACGGGCATCCCACACGTCCTGATCGACGGCCGCTTCGTCGTGGAGGACGGCCGCAGAACGAACGTGTTGGCGGGCAGGTCGATCCGCCGCTCACCCCCGCGCCCCTGAAGGGGCGCGGGGAACTGCGCGACAAGCCACGACGGCGCAGCAGACGCACCCCGACCAAGCGCGCCCCAAGCGGAGCGCTACGGCTTGGGCAGGGTGCACCCACTCGCGCTCAGGTTCAGCTTGTTGTCGAGCCCGAAGCAGGCCGGGATCTGGTAGGTCTCCTGGGCGTAGTTGATGCCCTTGCGCACGGTCACCGTGCCGTTGGCGTCGACCTCGCAGGGGTTGTTGTCGGTGCAGCGCGCGCCGTCCTCGTTGCCGGTGTTGTTGACGGCGACGACGTTGCCGGTGGCGTTGTCGACGACCGGCGAGCCCGAGGTGCCCCCGATGGTCTGGCAGGCGGAGGTGTAGCGGACCGAGTCCTTCCAGGTCCACTCGCCTTCCTTGAGGCGGTAGGCGAAGCCGTCGACGTTGCAGGCGTACGTCCGCTTCCAGTAGCCGGAGACGACGGTGATCGCGGTGCCGGCGACCGGGTGGGTGGTGTTGAGCGTGAGCGGGTTGATGTTGTACGAGCTCTTGATCGCCGCGTAGGTGGTCGTGAGCTGGTATATCGACACGTCGGTGTCGGTCATCGTCGCGTACGCGATCTTGCTGGCGCGCAGGGTGGCGACGCGGGTGGCCGCGGCGTTGAGCAGCCCGAAGGTGCGGGTGGACGCCTGGTCGACGATGACCTCGCCGGCCTCCGGGAAGCCCGTCTCCAGGCAGTGTCCGTTGGACATGACCAGCGCCGGGTCGTCGGCCTCGGAGTTCGGGAAGCGGACGAGCGAGCCGGAACAGTTGGACAGCGAGACGGTCCCGGCGAAGTTGACGGCCTGGATGGCAGGCGCGGCCTTGGCCGCCGGCGCCGCCTTGGTGACGGCGCTCTTCGCGGCGGGCGCGGCCGTGTCGGCCTGCACCGCGAACGCGGGAGCCGCTCCCGCCCCGGTGATCACCAGGGCTGCGAGCGCGGCAAGGAGAGGCTTGTTCATGTGTGGGGGTCCCCTCGTACGAAGAAGCGACCGGAGGTTTTCCGGCCGCTCGCTTTTTGTCATGCGCATTGTGATGCGGAAGGGGCGACTGGGGCAAGGAATCGTTTCCGGCCGGGGGTTGGCGGGATCGCGCCCATCGGGAGTCGACCTTGCACGATCCCCGGAACTCCGAAAAACCGCGCAGCGCCTGCTCCGCCGGAGCCGAAGCGGCGTCGATCAGCCGGAACCACGGCTCCTTCGGCACGTACAGCTGGGAGCGCCGGCCCACGGCAGGGCCGGCCGCCGCCATCCCCGCCGAGCGGCTCGCCCGTCTGCCCGCCCGGGAGATCGTCGTGGCCACAGACGGTTCGACGTCGGCGGCTGCGGGCGCGCTGGGCAAGTACCGCGAAGGCCTGCGGCTCGACTTGAAGGACGCGGCCGAAGCTGTGGGATGTTCGACCCCGAGAGTGACGGAGAGTTCGGCGGCTGAGAACTTGGCGGCGGGCCCCGGCCAAGTCACCCCCTACGGATGCAGCCTCTCCCCCTTCGCCAGCATCGCCACGTACTTCTCGATCCGACGCGCCCGAGTCTCGACCCTCTTCGCCTCCTGGACGCGGTGCAGGATCGAGTAGCGGTTCTGTCGGTCCAGGGTCTCGAAGAACGCCGCCGCGGCCGGGTCGGCGGCCAGGGCCGCCGCGAGGTCGTCCGGCACCGTGGCGGTCCTCGGGCTGTCGTACGCCGCCTCCCAGCGGCCGTCCGCCTTGGCACGGTCGATCTCCGCCAGCCCCGGCGGACGCATCCGGCCCTGCTCGACCAGGGCGGCCACCTTGTCCCGGTTGATCTTGGACCACCTGCTGCGCGCCCTGCGTGGCGTGAACCGCTGCAGCCACCACTCGTCGTCGAGCCCGGCCTTCTGACCGTCGATCCACCCGTAGCAGAGGGCCACGTCGAGCGCCTGGGCGTAGTCCAGGGCCACGATTCCGGGGCCCTTCTTACGCAACTTCAGCCAGATTCCGGCCGAGGCCGCGTGGTTCTCGCCGAGCCATGCCTCGAAGGCCTCGGCGGAGTCGAAGACGACGGTCTCCCTGTCCTGAGTCATCCGGGCAGCGAACCACACGGGACTGACAACGGGACCGACAACAGGACCGACAACGGGACCGGCGAGCGGTACGCGACCAGGTCCGGCCCACGGCCTCAGATCCGCTGGAACAGGACGGGGATCAGCGCGGGTATCGCGGGGACCAGCAGATAGAGGGTGAGTCCGGTCGTGGCCTTGCGGGTCGTGACCGGGAGCACCGGAGCGGCCCAGACCTTCGCTATCGCCGGATCGCGCTCCGCCTCGGGAAGCGTCTGGTAGAGCCACTTCACGTGGTTCTGCTTGACCACCAACGCGGAGTGGTAGCCGATCGAGGAGGGGTAGACGACCACCAGGATGTCCACCACCATCACCGCGAGCACGACGAACACCATCCAGGACGCCGCCGACAGCCAGATCATGAACAGGGCCAGCAGGCCGATCAGATGGGCCACCGCGGAGCCGTAGGTCCACAGCATGAACTGGCGCAGGGGGCGCAGCCCTCGGAAGCCGTCGCTGTCGAACCTCATGTTCGGGGTGACGCCGAAGCCGATCGCCTCGGACCGGTACAGATAGACCGTGAAGACGACGCCCATGACCAGTTGCTTCGTCAGGAAGTAGAAGGCGTACGTGCCCGCCGCGCACAGACCCACAGCCAGTTCGGGATGGGTGTGCCGGTTGGCCCACCAGCCGTCGTAGACCTCGGAACGCCAGACCGAGTCGGGGAGCTCGGTCGGGTTCCACGTCTCCAGCAGGCCATGGGTGTTGACCAGGCCGTACAGAAAGATCGTGGCTGTCGCCATGGCCACCGCGATGGCCGCCGAGACGCCCGGACGGCCGAGCGCGGCCAGCCATTTGTTGGTCCGCCGGACCAGCCGGTTGTGCTGTCCGACCTGCAGGTCGGACAGCCCCTCCGCGCCTCCGTTGCGCACGTTCATCTGCACGAAGTCGGCGATGGCCCGTACCTGCTGAGAACAGAAGACGGGCGTGACGAAGACGACCACCAGCACGATGAGTCCGGCCGGGTCCTGGAGCAGGGACAGGCTTACGCCGCTCAGCTCCGTGCTGTCGTCGAACAGGTAGTCGAGGGCCCACCGTCTGCTGGTGTCGGCCGGCGCTCCGAGCACTCCGTCGACCCCGGCCAGTATCAGCAGCGTGACGGCGGAGGCGAGGCCGAGCAGCCGGATCTTGGCCTTGGCCGTCAGCGGCCAGTACACCAGACGGACCAACCGGCGGGCCGCGCACCGGCGCCCGTCGGGCACTCGGCGCAGCAGGCGCATCGCCCAGCGGAAATCGACGGGTTCGGTCGAGTGGAAGACCCTTCCGATCCGCTCCGGACGTAATGCCGCGAGCTGCTCCATCCCCTCGCCCCCCGACGGCGACAGCACCCGATGGATTTTCACCATGCGTGTCCTGTTCATCCCCGTCTCAAGTGGTGGAAAACACGACGCGGGACGCGTTACCCGGCCGTAAGCTCGCGGACATGCAGCTGATCCAGTCGACCAAGCTCGCCAACGTCTGTTACGAGATCCGGGGCCCGGTTCTCGAAGAGGCGATGCGGCTTGAGGCGGCGGGGCACCGCATCCTCAAGCTGAACACCGGCAACCCGGCCGCCTTCGGCTTCGAGGCTCCGCCCGAGATCCTGGAGGACATCCTCCGGAACGTGTCGTCGGCCCACGGCTACGGCGACGCGAAGGGGCTCCTGGCGGCCCGCCGGGCGGTCGTCATGCACAACCAGACCCTCGGTATCGAGACGGACGTCGAGCACGTGTTCGTCGGCAACGGCGTCTCCGAGCTGATCGTGATGGCGATGCAGGCCCTGCTCGACGACGGCGACGAGGTGCTGGTCCCCGCCCCCGACTACCCCCTGTGGACGGCGGCGGTCTCCCTCTCCGGCGGTACGGCGGTCCACTACCGCTGCGACGAGCAGGCCGACTGGATGCCGGACCTCGCGGACATCGAGCGCAAGGTCACCGACCGCACCAAGGCGATCGTCATCATCAACCCGAACAACCCGACGGGCGCGGTGTACGACGACGCCATGCTCCGGGGGCTGACGGACATCGCCCGCCGCCACAACCTCCTCGTCTGCTCGGACGAGATCTACGACAAGATCCTGTACGACGGCACCACGCACACCTCGACCGCGAAGATCGCCCCCGACCTCCTCACGCTCACCTTCAACGGCATGTCGAAGGCGTACCGCGTCGCCGGTTACCGGGTCGGCTGGATGTCGATCTCCGGGCCCCGCGCGCACGCCGACTCGTACATCGAGGGCCTGACGATCCTGGCGAACATGCGCCTGTGCGCCAACATGCCGGGGCAGCACGGCGTGGTCGCCGCGCTCAGCGGGCGCCAGACCATCAACGACCTGGTGCTGCCGGGCGGGCGGCTCAAGGAGCAGATGGACGTCGCGTACGAGCTGCTCACCCAGATCCCCGGCGTCAGCTGTGTGAAGCCGAAGGGCGCGCTCTATCTCTTCCCGCGCCTCGACCCGAACGTCTTCAAGATCAAGGACGACCGGCGTATGGTCCTGGACCTGCTCCGCCGCGAGAAGATCATGGTCGTGCACGGTACGGGCTTCAACTGGCCCGAGCCGGACCACTTCCGCGTGGTGACGCTGCCCACGGTGGGCGACCTGCGTGACGCGGTGACCCGCATCGGCACCTTCCTGGACGGCTACAGCCAGCCCTAAACCCGAATTCCGCGAATTCTCTCCCCACTTTCGCGATCGGACTCAACTTTAGACTGAATCCAAGCTAGGATGGTTTCCTGTCAGCGCACAGGAGGCGTGTCTCCCCATGTACGAACCGATCCGCACCCCCTCGGTCCACAGCACCCGCAGCGCGCCGGCCGACACCGCCTCGGACTTCCCCCACAGGTCGCGCGAGGAGGAGCTGGACATCCAGCTGGCCGTTCACCTCGCCGCACTCCTCACGGCGACCGACGAACTGCGCGCCGTCGCGCCCTCCGCCGACCTGGACACCGCCGCGGAGCGCCTGGCCGGCGAGGTGGGCAGGCTGCACCGCGGCCGCACGCCGCTCCGCGCCTCGGCCGCCGTGACCGGCGCCCCCGACCTCGCCGCCCTGCACCAGCGCGCCCACGCGCTCGCCGGACGCGCACTGGTCGTCGCGGCCTCCCGTGCGGACACGGCTGCCGCGATCCTCGCCGCCGAACGTATGGACGCCCACGCCGAGGCCGCGACCGAGGCCACCGAGTCCCGCGCCCTCGCGTCCCACTGAGCCCCTCCCACGGGCTCCCCTCGACGGCCCCGGTCCGCGCGCTCCCGCAGCGACGCGCGGACCGGGTGCCACGCACTGCGTTGGCTTGAGCGGGGGGTCCTGTCGCGCCGGGTTGTGAAGTGCCGGTGGGTGCGGTGCGGTGCGTTGTGGGGGCTTGCGTTTGGGAGCGAGTGCGGGTGCGTTTTGGCTTGTCGCGCAGTTCCTCGCGCCCCTGGGCTCGTGGGAGGTAGCGAGGGTGGGGCGGCTGCGGGTGCGTCGTGGCTTGTCGCGCAGTTCCCCGCGCCCCTTTAGGGCGCGTTGCGTACCGGGACCGGTGCTTCACCCTCTGTTCATCCATTTCGCCGGGGAACGTTGGATTCCGGGAGCACGCTCCGGCTGTGAGACGAATCGCAGGGATCGTCCTCGCGGTCCTGCTGATCGGCGGCGTGGTGGCAGCCGTCGTGGCGGGCCGGGACAACGGGGACCGGAGCACGGCAACGAAGACCGTGCGTGGAGTGATCGGGTCGGAGAAGGCCGAGTTCTTCGCCGATCCCGACGTGGTGAAGGCCCTTGCCGCCAAGGGCTACACCGTACGGACGGAGACCTCCGGGTCATGGGCGATGGAAGGGCTCGACCTCAAGGGCTACGACTTCGCCTTCCCGTCCAGCCAGGCGCCCGCCGACGAACTGGCCGCCAAGTACAAGGCACGGCAGCCCCTACCGCGGCCCTTCTACTCGCCGCTGGTCGTCGTGGCCCACCGCAACGCAGCCGAGGTGCTGGCCGCGGGCGGACTCGCGACGCTCGACAAGGGGCAGCACCGCGGCACCCTCAAGATGGCCGCCTATCTCGACGCGGCCAAGGCCGACCGCACCTGGCAGCAGCTCAAGGGGGCCGAGAAGTACGGGGAGTTGACCGGCACCCTCTACATCGCCTCCACCGACCCGGAGAGTTCCAGCTCCGGCGCCCTCTACCTCGCGGCCACGAGCTACGTCGCGAACGGCGGCCGGGTGGTGGCGAGCGACGCCGACATCGCCCGTACGGCGCCCCTGATGCGCAAGCTGGTCAGCGTCCAGGGAGCCCAACAGCCCAGCTCCGACGCCGCGTTCAGGGACTTCGTGAGCGGCGCCGGAAACCCGCTCGTCCTTGTGTACGAGTCGCAGGTGGCCGCGTTGCTCCGCGAACAGCAGAGCGCCGACGACCTCACCGTCCTCTACCCGGACACCACCGCCAACAGCGACCACACCGTCGTACCGCTGACCGAAGAGGGCCGCGCGCTCGGTGAACTCCTCAGCGACGACCCGGTGTTGCGCAGGCTCGCTGTCCGTCACGGGTTCCGGCCGCAGGGCGACGCCGCCGAGTTCGTCGCGTCCACCGCGGCCCACGCCGCCTACCTCAACCAGAGACTGACCGGCGTCCGGCAGGCGCCCGTGCCCACCTCCAGGGTGCTGCACGAGATGGCGCGCCGGGCCCGAGGACAGTCGTGACCAGTAGCAGGGGGGATCACACGTGAACTTCCAGAAGCCGAACCACGGGCCCAACCAGGACACCAGCCCGTACAACAGCCCGAGCAACACCCAGAGTGCAAGTCAGAGCGCGAGTCAGAGCGGCGACGACATCTTCACGCTCACTCCGCCCGAGCCCGTCGCGGCCGTGCCGCGCGAGAGAGCCGGCGGGCTCGTCCCCGTCGACGACGACGTCCGTACGGACATGGCCCGCAAGGCCGCCGAGTACGTCGGGCAGCTCGCCGCCCTCGACGCCCGCTCGCCCGAGTTCGCGGGGCGCGTCGGGGAGATCACCGGCCTCGGCGCCGGTGAGATGCGGACCGCCGCCGCGCAGTCCAACCGCATGCTGGAACGGGCCGTGCGCAGCCTGCCGAGCAAGGGCGGGGACGCGCAGTCGCAGGTGGCGGGCTCGCTCGTCGAACTGAGGCGCGTCGTCGAGGACTTGGACCCCCGTGACCTGCCGACCGGCAAGGGGCGCAAGTTTCTCTCCAAGCTGCCCGGCGGCAACAAGCTGCGCGACCACGTCGCCAAGTACGCCACCTCGCAGGCGACCCTGAACAAGATCGTGGGCTCACTGCGCGGCGGACAGGACGAACTGCGCAGGGACAGCGCGGCGTTGCAGACCGAACGCGTCCGTCTGTGGGAGACCATGGGCAAGCTCCAGGAGTACGTCGTCCTGACGGAAGCCCTGGACGCGGCCGTCGAGCGGCACATCGGGGGCGTCGAGGCGGCCGACCCGGGGAGCGCCGACAACCTGCGGGCCGACGTCCTCTTCCCGGTCCGGCAGAAGCACCAGGACCTGCTGACCCAGCTCGCGGTGTGCGCACAGGGCTACCTCGCCATGGACGTCGTACGCCGCAACAACGACGAACTGATCAAGGGCGTCGACCGGGCGGCCACCACGACCGTGTCCGCGCTGCGCATCTCCGTGATGCTGGCCTCCGCCCTCGACAACCAGAAGAAGGTCATCGAGCAGGTCAACGCGCTGCGCGGGACGACCGAGGACCTCATCCGGGGCAACGCCGAGATGCTCGCCACGCAGAGCGGGGAGATCCAGCGCATCGCCGCCGATCCGGCCGTCGGCGCGGAGACCCTGCGCAACGCCTTCCAGCAGATCTACCGCACCCTCGACACCATCGACACGTACAAGGTCCAGGCGACGGAGGCGATGGCGGCGACCGTGGAGTCACTGACCGCCGAACTCCAGCACGCGAGCGCCTACCTGGACCGCAGCCGGTCGCGGAGCGCGCTGGACGGAGGCCAGATATGAGCAGGAGACACCGGCTCGCGGCCGCGGCCTTTCTGGCGCTCGCGCTCCTGACCGCCTGCACCACCCAGCAGGACCCCGAACCGCTGCTCGACCACGGCTCCCCCGAGCCCGGCACCCTCCGCGTCCTCGCGTCCAGCGAACTCTCCGACATGAAGCCCGTCCTCGACCGGGTCGAGAAGGACACCGGCATCAGGGTCCGGCCCACCTACATGGGCACCCTCGACGCGATCGACATGCTGGCGACGGGGAAGACGGACGGCCGGTACGACGCCCTGTGGCTGTCCTCCAACGACTATCTGCGGCTGCGTCCCGACGCGGCGAAGAAGGTCGTGTCCGAGACGCCGATCATGTCGAGCCCGGTCGCCATCGGAGTAAAGGCCGCCACCGTACGGGAGTTGGGCTGGAAGCCCGACCAGGTCACCTGGTCCCAGGTGGAGGTGGCGGTACGGGACGGAAAGCTGACGTACGGCATGACCGACCCGGCGCGCTCCAACTCCGGCTTCTCCACGCTGATCTCGGTCGCCTCGGGGCTCTCCGGGGCGCAGTCCGCGCTGACCGACGCGGATGTCGAGAAGGCGTCTCCTCGGCTGAAGGAGTTCTTCAGGGGGCAGAAGCTGACGTCGAGTTCGTCGGGCTGGCTGGCCGCCGCCTACGACCGGCGCGGCACCGTCGACGCCCTGCTCAACTACGAGTCCGTCCTCAAGGGCATCCCCGGTCTCACGGTGATCCGCCCCCGCGACGGGGTCGTGACCGCCGACTACCCGATCACCTCGCTCGCGTCGACCGACGCCGCGACCCGGGAGAACGTCCGCCGGCTGACGGAGGCCCTGCGGACCCCGGCGGCGCAGCGCGAGATCACCGACGTCACGCACCGCCGCCCGGTCGTCGCCTCCGTACCGCCCGCCACCGGCCTGGACATCTCACGCCGTCGCGAACTCCCCTTCCCCGGCAGCCGGTCCGTCGCCGACGGTCTGCTCGACGCGTACGAGAACAAGCTGCGCCGCCCCTCCCGGACCGTGTACGTCCTCGACACCTCGGGCTCGATGGAGGGCGAGCGGCTGTCCGGCCTCAAGGCGGCGCTGCGCGGCCTGACCGGCGACTTCCGGCACCGCGAGGAGGTCACGCTGATGTCGTTCGGGTCGGACGTGAAGAGCGTGAGGACGCATGTGGTGAGCCCGGCCGATCCGCGCAGCGGACTCGACGCGATCCGCCGGGACACCGACGCGCTGGCGGCGGACGGCGACACCGCGATCTACACCTCGCTGGAGAAGGCGTACGAGCGACTCCGCGCCGACCGTGACACGTTCACCTCGATCGTGCTGATGACGGACGGCGAGAACACGGCGGGCGCGAAGGCGGCGGAGTTCGACGGCTTCTACCGTCAACTCACCGCCCAGCAACGGGAGATCCCCGTGTTTCCCATCCTCTTCGGTGACTCCGACCGCGCCGAACTGGCACACATCGCCGAGCTGACCGGCGGTCGTCTCTTCGACGCCCAGAAGGGCTCGCTCGACGGCGCGTTCAAGGAGATCCGTGGCTACCAGTAGACAGGCGGGCCACTCCGGGCCCAGGGGACTTCTGGGATTTCTGGGGTTCCTGGAGTCCCGCAAGAACATCGCCGGGAGTGCCTGCGGGCTGGTGGGTCTCGGCCTGACCTTCACCGGTGTGGCGGGACCGTACTGGCCCGTCGTCGTCGCCGGACTGTACGGCGCGGGCGCGCTGATCGCCCCGCCGGAGCGGCAGCCGCTGCCCGACTTCCCGGACCCGTCGGCCCAGCTCTCCGCTCAACTCGACGAACTGCGGGGGGACTTCGAGCGGCTCCACGAGTATCTGACGCAGGTCGAGCTGGCGCCCGTGGCGGCCGGGCAGGTGACCGAACTGACCGGGCTGGTCGGCGCGTTGCTGGAGCCCGGGTGGGTGTCGGAGGCGCTGGCCCAGGACCCGGAAGGGGTGCACGTACTGTCGCGGATCGTGCGGCAGGACCTGCCCGAGGCCGTCGACAGCTTCGTACGGGCGCGGTGGTGGACGCGGCTGGCGCCGGGACAGGAGCCGCCCGAACGGCATCTGGAGCGGCAGCTCGGGCTGCTGCGGCAGGAGGCGGAGGCGCTGGCGGCGGGCCTCAGGGAGATCGAGGCCCGCCGCCAGGAGTCCCACACCCGCTACCTGGAGGGCCGGGGGCCCCGGAGCGGCGGGCTCAGCGACTGACGTAGAGCAGGGCGACGTACAACATGCTGACGTACACCGTGCCGCTCAGGATGTTCCTGATGTTCCTTGTGTTCGGAATGCTCAGGGGCAGCTGATGCGAGTGTCGCCCGGGTCGGTGGTGCAGGTGTCGAAGCCGGCGCCGCCGTTGGCGGTGTCGTTGCCGCCGACGCCGTCGGCGGTGATGAGCCGGTCGTTGCCGATGTAACCGGTCAGGGTGTCGTTGCCCGGGCCGCCGTTGAGGGTGTCGTCACCGGAGCCGCCATCGATGTTGTCGTCGCCGTAGTTGCCGTGGGCGGTGTCGTTGCCGTTTCCGGCGCGGATGATGTCGTTGCCGCCGAGACCGCAGATCACGTCGTTGCCGCCGGTCCCGTTGAGGGTCTCGGATGCGCTGGTGCCGATGATCGTGCAGCCACGGGCGTTGTTCACGGTGGTGGTCGCCGTGGCCGTGTTGTTGCCCGGGGCGGGGTCGCTCTGGGTCGCGGCGGCCGTGACGGTGTTCCTGAGGGTGCCGGTGGCGCGGGGTTCCACGACGACCGTCACCGTGGCGCCGGAGCTACCGGCGAGGGTTCCGAGGTTGCAGGAGGCGCCGGTGGCGCTGATCGTGCAGGTGCCCTGGGTGGTGGTGGCGGAGACGACCGACGCGCCGGGGCCGCTGAGCGTGTCGGTGAGGGTGACCCCTGTCGCCGTGGTGGCGGCCGTGGTGTTGGTGACCGTCATCGTGTACGTGGCACGGTCACCGATGGTCACCGTGCCGGGGCCGCTCTTCGTGACCGACAGGTCCGGGGCCGGCGGCGGCGGAGGCGTGCTGCCGCCGCCCTGGAAGCGGGCCAGCGCGAAGTCGGTGTTCGGTCCGCCCGCGCCGGCGGCGACGATCCTGCCCGCGGAGTCGAGCTTCACGCCGTACGCCGTGTCGGCAC
Source organism: Streptomyces sp. AK08-02 (assembly GCF_033795085.1). NCBI lineage: Bacteria > Bacillati > Actinomycetota > Actinomycetes > Kitasatosporales > Streptomycetaceae > Streptomyces > Streptomyces sp. AK08-02. The sequence goes on along the minus strand of NZ_JARAZV010000016.1, from coordinate 167,793 downwards.
CACCGAAGTCCGCGGTCGCCCTGCCGCCGGTGCCGAAGCTGCCGTCCAGGCTGCCGCCGGTGGTGTACCGCAGGATCGTGAAGTCGCCGTCGCTGCCGCCCGCGGTGACGATCCGCCCGTCCGGCTGGAGTGCCAGGTCGGCGGCGCCGGCGGCCGGGGTGGTGACCCGGCCGTCACCGTCGAAGCTCGTGTCCAGGCTGCCGTTGGAGTTGTAGCGGGCGAGCGCGGCCCGGTCGTCGCCGGCGCCGGCCGCGACGATCTTGCCGTCGGACTGGACGGCCAGGGACTCCACGGCCTCGTAGCCGCCGAAGTCGGTGCGGACGATGCCGTCGCCGTCGAAGCTGGTGTCCACGCTGCCGTTGGAGTTGAAGCGCATCAGAGCGAAGTCGAAACGGGTCGAACCGACCTGACCCCCGACGACGATCTTCCCGTCGGGCTGCAGTGCCAGCGCGCGTCCGTCGCCGCCCTCCTGCGGGACCGGCCCCGCCGGGTTGGCGGTGACCGTGCCGTCGCCGCCGAACGTGGTGTCCGGGGTGCCGTCGCTGTTCAGGCGGAGCACCGCCATCTCGCCGCCCGTGTAGCCGGCGGCGACGATCCTGCCGTTGGAGTCGATCGCCACGTCATTGGCCTCGGTCGGGCCGGCGATGTCGGCGAAGACCCTGCCGCCGTCGCCGAAGGTGCTGTCGAGGGTGCCGTCGGCGTTGTAGCGGGCCACCACGAACCAGCAGCAGTCCTCGTACTCGCGCCAGCTCATGCCCACCACGACGATCTTGCCGTCGGCCTGCAGCGCCACCGCGTTGGCCGCGCTCCACTGGAGGCTGGGGCCCATGTTGTTGACGGGGGTCGTCACCGTGCCGGCCGCGTCGCCGCCCTGGCCGCCGAAGCCGGTGTCCGGGTTGCCGTCGGGGTTGTGGCGGGTCAGCGCGAAGCGGCTCTCCAGCACCGAGTAGTCGGCGGAGGCGCCGACCGAGACGATCTTTCCGTCGGGCTGTACCGCCACGTCGCGGGCCTGGTCGTCGTCGGCGAAGTTGGTGAGCACCTTGCCGTCGCCGCTGAAGGTGGGATCCAGGTCGCCCGGAGCCGCGATCGCGGTGCCCGGAAGGGTCAGGACGAGCGCGAGGCCGATGGCCGCCACGAGGCCGGTGCGGGCGGCCCGAGGTCTCACAGGCCTCAGAGAACTCAGAGGTCTCAGAGGTCTCAGAGGTCTCAGAGGTCTCAGACGGGAGGTGAGGGCTTTGAGCCCTGTGCGTGAGGGGAGCGATGTGAGCATGTCGGCAGCTTTGCGCCGGACACACGGCGTTTCGCCTACCAGGGAGCCGTATTGCGCTCTCTGGCAGGCGAAAATCCATCACCACGGGTGATCAATCGCACGACCGAGCGATAGCCAGGCCGTTCCGTTGATACCGCGGCCGGTCGTGACGACGTCGCAGGTCAGGGCAAGTCCGACCGGCCGCGGAGTCTCAGTGGCGGGCCTCAGCCCAGACGCTGCACCAGCGCCCGGTACTCGTCCCACAGTTCCTTCGGCGTGTGCTCCCCGAAGGTGTTGAGGTGCTCGGGAACCAGCGCGGCCTCCTCGCGCCACACCTCCTTGTCGACCGTGAGCAGGAAGTCGAGGTCGGACTCGGAGAGTTCGAGACCGTCCGTATCGAGCGCGCCCTTGGCCGGCAGCACACCGATCGGCGTCTCGACACCCTCGGCCTTCCCGTCCAGCCGGTCCACGATCCACTTCAGGACCCGGCTGTTCTCACCGAACCCGGGCCACACGAACTTGCCCTCGTCGTTCTTGCGGAACCAGTTGACGTAGTAGATCTTCGGCAGCTTGGACTGGTCCTTGTCCTTCGCCACGTCGATCCAGTGCGCCATGTAGTCGCCCATGTTGTAGCCGCAGAACGGCAGCATGGCGAACGGGTCGCGGCGCAGCTCGCCGACCTTGCCCTCGGCGGCGGCCGTCTTCTCGGAGGCCACGTTCGCGCCCAGGAAGACACCGTGGTTCCAGTCGAAGGACTCCGTGACCAGAGGTACGGCAGTGGCGCGCCGCCCGCCGAACAGGATCGCCGAGATCGGCACGCCCCGCGGGTCCTCCCACTCGGGCGCGATGATCGGGCACTGGGCGGCGGGGGTGGTGAAGCGGGCGTTGGGGTGGGCGGCGGGGACTCCGGACTCCGGCGTCCAGGAATTGCCCTTCCAGTCGGTCAGGTGGGCCGGAGTCTCCTCCGTCATGCCCTCCCACCAGATGTCGCCGTCGTCGGTCAGCGCCACGTTGGTGAAGACCGAGTTGCCCCACAGCGTCTTCATCGCGTTGGCGTTGGTGTGCTCACCCGTGCCGGGCGCGACGCCGAAGAAACCGGCCTCGGGGTTGATGGCGTAGAGCCGGCCGTCCTCGCCGAAGCGCATCCAGGCGATGTCGTCGCCGATCGTCTCGACGGTCCAGCCACTGACCGTCGGCTCCAGCATCGCGAGGTTCGTCTTGCCGCAGGCCGACGGGAAGGCGGCGGCGACGTACTTCGACTCACCCTGCGGAGGCGTGAGCTTCAGGATCAGCATGTGCTCGGCGAGCCACCCCTCGTCCCGCGCCATCACCGAGGCGATCCGCAGGGCGTAGCACTTCTTGCCGAGCAGCGCGTTGCCGCCGTACCCGGAGCCGTACGACCAGATCTCGCGGCTCTCCGGGAAGTGCGAGATGTACTTCGTGGAGTTGCACGGCCACGGCACGTCGGCCTCGCCCTCGGCCAGCGGCGCCCCGAGCGTGTGCACAGCACGCACGAAGAAGCCGTCGGTACCGAGCTCGTCGAGGACCGGCTGCCCCATGCGCGTCATGGTGCGCATGGACACGGCGACGTACGCCGAGTCGGTGATCTCCACGCCGATGGCGGAGAGGTCGGAGCCGAGCGGGCCCATGCAGAACGGGACGACGTACATCGTCCGGCCCTTCATCGAGCCGCGGAAGACGCCCTTGTCCCCCGCGAAGATCTCCCGCATCTCGGCGGGGTCCTTCCAGTGGTTCGTGGGCCCCGCGTCCTCCTCCTTCTCGGAGCAGATGAAGGTGCGGTCCTCGACCCGTGCGACATCGGTCGGGTCGGAGGCCGCGTAGTAGGAGTTGGGGCGTTTGATCGCGTCCAGTTTCCTGAAGGTGCCCTTTTGGACGAGCTCTTCGCACAGTCGCTCGTACTCGGTCTCGGATCCGTCACACCAGACCACGTTGTCCGGTTGCGTCAGTTCTGCGATCTCGTTGACCCACGAGACCAGTTGCTTGTGGTTGGTCGGGACGGTGTCGGAGAGGAAGGTGCCAGAGAGAACGGGAGCCGCGATGTCGCGCGCCACGATTGCTCCTTGAATGAGGGTTTTTTGTTGACTGCCCCTTGGGGGCCGCGACCCGGATGCTTCACGGTGATGATCAATGGCGCTCATCCGGTGCCGACTGCACTCATTTGATCATCCGACTGGAGCGCCCATCTGTCCAGAGGGCCTCACACCTGAGCGACGTGACCATCGCCACTCACCCTTTACTCCCTCTAGAGTTTTCTCCGCGCCACCGCGTGTTCACCGGTCGTACCCGAGACCCAACGCACATGAGAGGCTGGCCACTTCCGACCCCTCCCGACACCGGACTGACGCGTAACTTACGGTTACGTAGGTACGATGGCCGTCATGACTGCGCCCGCCCCCGACGCGCCTCTGGATCCGCCGGCCGCCGGCCGGGGTCCCCTGGCGCTCTCGCTGCCACATTCCGATGAGATCAAGCCCAAGCTGCGAGGCTGGCTCCATCTCGGCATGTTCCCGGCCGTACTCATCTCCGGCCTGGTGCTCACCGCGCTCGCCAGTTCGAGCCGGGCGCGCATCGCCTGCGGCATCTTCACCCTGACCGCCTGCCTGCTGTTCGGCGTGAGCGCGCTCTACCACCGGGGCACCTGGAGCCCGCGCATGGACGGCGTCCTGCGCAGACTCGACCACGCGAACATCTTCCTGATCATCGCGGGCACCTACACCCCGCTGACGATGCTGCTGCTCCCGGCGAGCCAGGGACAGTGGCTCCTGTGGGGCATCTGGGGCGCGGCCGTGGCCGGCATCGCCTTCCGCGTGTTCTGGGTCGGCGCCCCGCGCTGGCTCTACACCCCCTGCTACATCGCGATGGGCTGGGCGGCCGTCTTCTTCCTGCCGGACTTCATGCGGGCGGGCGGCATCGCCGTACTGGTACTGGTCATCGTCGGCGGGCTCCTCTACAGCGCGGGCGGCGTGATCTACGGGCTCAAGCGCCCGAACCCGTCACCGCGCTACTTCGGCTTCCACGAGGTGTTCCACTCCCTCACCCTGGCGGCGTTCATCGCGCACTACATCGGCATCTCGATGGTGGCGTACCAGCACGGGTAGCTCCCGACGTCTCGCTGAATGGCCGCGGCTCTCGAGCTGCGGCCATTTTCGTGTGCCCGCACTCCTCTCGATTGACAGCTGCCACCTTTTGATAGTTACTCTGCCGCACTGACGCTCCCGGCCGGTCTCCTCGGCGACCGCTTCGGGCGGCGCCGGATGCTGATCGCCGGGCTCGGCGTCTTCCTCGCCGGATCGCTCGTCGGCGCGCCGGCCGGTGACGTCAACTGGGTCGTCGCGGCCCGTGCGCTGATGGGAGTGGGCGCGGCCCTGGTCATGCCCCTGGCCCTCTCCGTCCTGCCCTCGCTCTTCCCGCCCCACCAGCGCACCAAGGCCGTCGGCGTCATCTCGGCCGGCTCCGCGCTCAGCATGCCGCTGGGCCCGATCATCGGCGGCTGGCTCCTCAACCACTTCTGGTGGGGCTCGGGCTTCCCGATCAACGTCCCGATGGTCGCCATCGGCATCGCGGCCTGCGTGTTCCTCCTCCCCGAGACCCGCGACCCGGCCTCTCCCAAGGTGGACGTGGTCTCCACGACGCTCACGGTGACGGGCCTGGGCGCGCTCATCCACGCGATCATCGAGGCCCCGACCCGAGGCCGGACCGACGCCCTCGTCCTCACCCTGTTCGCCGCGTCGGCCGTACTCCTCACAGCCCTCGTCCTGCGCGAACGCCGAGCCACCCGCCCCATGCTCGACATGACACTGCTCTCCCACCGGGGCTTCCTCCTCAACGCGGTCGCGGCGACGCTGGTGATGTTCGTCCTCTCCGGCCTGATGTTCGTCCTCCCGCCGTACCTCCAGGCGGTCCTGGGCACCGACGCCCTGGGCACGGGCGTACGGCTGCTGCCGCTGATGGCCGGCCTGTCGGTGGCGGCAAGGGCGGCCCACCGGTGAACGCCCGGTTCGGCTCCCGGGCGACGGTGCCCGCCGGCCTGGTGGTCCTGGCCTTCGCGGCGATCCTGGGCAGCCGTACGACGGTCGACTCGACCTACGGCTACACAGCCCTGCGGCTGACCATCGCCGGCCTCGGCTTCGGCTTCGCGGTCGCCCCGGCGACATCGAACCGGCCCAACTCCCAAAGCTGATTCTGAAGTTGACGAGGGTACGGTTGCCGACCAAGGCACGCATGACGCCAGCGTGAGAGCGCTGGGGAGGGGACGTCAAGGGGAGTTGTATGGCACGATCTTCCGCGTGGAGTGGGGAACGCTTGCCGGGACGACGCTTGGAGCAGTGCTCGGCATTGGGGCGACGCTGGCCGGCGAGCACTTGCGTTGGCGGCGGACTGTCAGGGACAGCAAGCTGCAAGACCGCCGAACCATGTACGCGGACTGTTTGGTGGCCCTCCGCCGTGCGCACGAGGCTATGCGGTTGGCCGCCGACGAGGCCTACTCGGACCCGCAGACGAGGGCAGCCAAGATACGGCAGGCATTCCAGGCATCAGGGTGCGATGAGGCGCGAGAACGGCTCGTTCTGACGGCATCCAACGGCGTATCGGAAGCCATAGACGCTTCGTACCACTCCTTGCGTCAGGTTCGAGAAACACTCGCGTCCGGATGCACGTTGACGTCAGATGAGTACGATGCCGCCAGACAGGCTCACGGAGACGCGACCCGGGCGGCACGTACCGTCTTCCGGCAAGACCTGGTGACCCTGGAGCACTGACCCGTTGCTGTACAGCAGCGAAGTACAGCAACCAACCATGGCCAGTGGCGCCCATCAGACCCCGTCGAGCGACCTGTATGACCCTCAACGCCCGATCTTGTCTGAGCTACGGATCAGAAGGCATAACCTGTTGAGCGGTGAGGTCGTCCGCACGGTAAAGGCCGCGACCCGGGGTGCGACAAGGGGCGGCTGCCTCACCACTCAAATCCGTACCAGATCCGTGCCAGGTGGAGCGGGCAACCACAGGGAATGACGGGTACTGAACCGCTAGCGTCGAAGCAGTTCCGCACAGGCGGCAGCAGGTCAGGCGCCCAGAGGGCCCAAAAGCACCTCAGCTTCTCAAGCTCAGGGCTCGGGGAGAGAAGCGTGCCTGGCACTGGTCTGTCACCCTTCACCGTCCTCGTGGTCTGTGCTGACATGCCGTGCGGGAGGATGTCTCCCTATGAGCGATGTTCCTGTCCCTCTCGATAGAGCCGCCGAGTTCATCGAGCGAGGTCGACAAGCCGCTGCCAGGGAAGATTGGAAGGCCGCTGTCACTGCCTGGATCGCTGGTTCCAACGCTGGCAGTGTGGAGTCTGCGAACCTGGTGCTCAAGGGGATCGCACCCTTGAAGGCTCTGGCCGATGCTGGGGACGTCGACGCGCAGGCCCTGGTGGCCGGAGCGGTGCTCGACTTCATGGACGATTCGGCTGTGCCGATGGTGCTGACCTACGCAACAGCCGCGGCACGGGCCGGGCATCCCGCGGCCCAGCGCACTTTGGGCTTCTTGTACCGCACTGGCCGCGGAGTCCAGGCAGACGCATTCCAGGCCGAGGCCCTCTTCACAGCAGCCGCGAAGGCCGGCGACGCATACGCCGCGTTCAACTTGGCGGGCATGCACATCAACGGCGATGCCCGGGTGAGAGACCACGACGAGTGCCTGCGCTTGCTGCGCCAAGCAGTCGAAGGGGGCGTGACACAGGCCGCTGCCGTCCTCGGTGATCGCCTCGCCGCGATCGATGAGGACGCCGAAGCGCTGAGCTGGTACTTGTACGCCGCGGAGCGGGGCCACGGGGGTGCTATGTTCGCCGCCGCTTGCCGGTACCGCGACGGACTGGGCACGGCACCTGACCCGGTCCAAGCCGTGCGGTGGTTCTTGGCCATGCTCGACCGCGGCAACGGAGACGGGATCCACGAAGCAATCCAGTTGGTGAAGCACGGGATGACCGAAGAGCAGATCCGCAACGCCGGCGAACTGGCCGACCGGTCCTCCGAGGCCGAAACACTCATCACCATGGCCCGCGAACGTGGCTGGTGAACGTCGAGCACGCCCGCCGCTGCCTGTCTCAAATTCCGTCTCGTTCAGCCCGGTTCACCGGCGTTCAACGAAGAACCGGAGCCCATCCCAGCCTGGTGACGAGCCGCCGATGAACGCAGGTGAACGACGCCCACTGCCCCACCACCACAGTTGGAAAGCGTGTTGGGCGGAAGGTCAGGTGGGACTGCTGCATGCCTGGGTGCGCAAGTACGAGGAGTTGGGCCTGCCGGGGTTGGCTGACCGGTCATCCCGGCCGGTTGCCAACCGCCAGCAAATGGGAACTCGCTGACAGCAGCTCCGGATAGGGCTCCGCCATCCGCGCTGCGGCCAGGGCCGACTCGAAGAGCGGGGACTTCCCGAGGGACTCGCCCGTGTGGCGCTCAGTCGCGGCCAGGAGGGACCAGGCAGGGCCTTCGATGCCGTAGACCTGGGTGTTGGAGAAGTTGGCGGTCGATACCTCGTCGAGGAGTTGGGCGCCGGTGTGAAAGTACGCCTTTGTGAACGCCTTCTTTCCGTCGTGGACCTGGGTGGCGAGGATGCCGGAGATGCTCTCGCGCAGGGGCTCCTTGTGGAGGTGGGCGTAGGCCGTGTGCTCGAAGAGGGAGGCGTAGCGGTTGATGCCGGCCGCCGCGAGGAGGCCGCCCGGTTTGAGGACGCGGTGGGCCTCGGCGAGGGCCCGGTCGCGGTCGGTGCGGTCCGGGAGGTGGTAGAGGGGGCCAAGGAGGAGGACGACGTCGTACGAGGCGTCCTCGGCCGTGAGGTGGCGGGCGTCCCCCAACTCCACCGTGGCGCCGCTCTGTTCGGCCTGGGTGAGGTGGCGGGGGATCGGGTCGACAAGGTGGACGTCGTAGCCGTCCGCCACAAGCCAGCGGGCGTGGGCACCTGGGCCGCCGCCAACGTCGAGGATCCGGGCGGGCGGAGGCGGCAGGTGGCGGCGTAGCAACTCCTGTGTGCGGACCAACTCCAGACGGCCGTCCGCCGTCGTGGACAGCCTGTCTGCCTCGTCGATGGTCTCCGCGTAGAACGTCACGATCTCCGGCGCTACCCCAGGGCTCGTCATACGGGCATTCTGGTGGCGAACCGGTGGACCAGTCCAGTGATCGGGAACGAACCCTATGTCGCAACTGAAGTACGAGCAGATCGCCGAGGATCTACGCACCCGGATCGCGAACGGCGAGTTCGGTCCCGGGGACTTGCTGCCCTCCGGCCGCGACCTGGCCGAGCAGTGGGACGTATCGAGAGCCACCGTCGTCAAGGCGTACGACGTCCTGCGCAATGACGGCCTGGTCGCCGCTCGGCAGGGTGCCGGATTCGTCGTCGCCCAGGCTCCCGTCGCCCGGCCGGCAGGTGCACGTCGCGCCGATTCCACACGAGTGACGGGCGGCGCCCCGTACCGGCGCCTCGGCGTCCCGGATCGCGCGGTGCCACCCCCTCGCGTGGTGGACGCCCTGGGATTGAAGCCGGGTGAGGAAGCGCTGCGGAGAGTCCGGCTCGTGTTGCTCGACGACGGCTCCCCACACACGCTGGTGACGGCCTGGTTCCCGCCCGCTGTCGCGGACGCGGCCCCGCGCCTCGCCCTCAAGGGGCCCATCGCGGAGGGAACCACGCACTACGTGCGACGTGAGACGGGTCGTCTTCCGGCGGAGGGAACGGACACGACGACGGTAAGGCTGGCCGACAACGAAGAGGCCCGTTTGCTGGAGGTGGAACAGCCAGCGGCGGTAGCTGTCGTGCTGCACGTGGCCCTGGACCAGGATCACCGACCGCTCGTCTGCGAAGAGGGAGTGACGGCCTCGCATGTGTTCGAGCATGTCGACAACTACCCCATGCGGTAGAGAAACCGACGTTTCGCTTGACTGGACCGGTCCACCGGTCCAGTCTCTTTTTCAGCGCCGCGCACATGACCACTTCGCGACGCAGTCACTCCATGCCCGGCAGCGGGCAGAAAAGACCCCGGCGACCGCTCGCGACGGCCCCGGGGTGTGGCCGATCTGACAAGGAGACCGACAATGCCCCTTGTATCACGGGCACTCGAACGGATGAGGGCGGTGCTCTTCGGGCCGCCCGACTCCGACCACCCGCCCCACCACCCGGCTACGGCCCTGGCGTTACCCCTCGCCCACCCCTCCCCCGAGACATGGACCGCCTTCCCCGCAGGCACCCCGCGCCGCAGAGCGCGCTGTCCATGGCCCGGGACCGAGCTGCCGGAAATCACCGCCGATGACATCGCCAGCACCCTCGTCGGCGCGTACGTCCTGACCTCCGAAGCGCGTCAACAGCTCAGGCAGGCGCGCCAGTTCGCGGAGGTGAGCTGATGGTCGGGGGACGGGTCCGGGCCGGAGTCCGGCGGGCCGAGATTCCCATGTTGCACGCGTACCGGCTGTGGTTCGAGCACACCCGCAAATGCGGCGTCGGCTGCAAGGGAGCCCGCACAGTCCAGGACGGCTGTGCGGCCGGGCGGGAGTTGTGGGGTGCCTATCGGCGCGCCCGGAACGAGAAGAACGTGACGGTGACTTCATGACATGGACCATCGAGCGGGCACCCGGGCGGCCTGTGCGTCGAACCGACGACGACCGGATCGCCGTACCGCTGCGGCTGAACCGGACCGGGAGCGGGCACCCCACCGACCCGGATGCCGACACCGACACCGACATGGCCCTTACCCTCGCTGAGGCCGAACACCTCCACGCCGCTCTCTGCCGTGCCCTCGACGGCCAGCCCCCGCCTCCGGCCGCGCCGGACTGTCGTCGTTCCGTCCAGACCTCGCCCGGCACCGCGCACCTCAGCGGTCGGGCGTAACGGTGACGCGCGGCCCCGTACTCGACGGATGTCGCCGGGTACGGGGCCGCAGGCCTGCGGTGTAGCGCTCAGGTCCTACCGTCGACGCTGAGCGTCAGTTCAGTCCTCATCGTCAGGTCAACGGCGCCTAACATCCCCCTTCCCACAAGCCACCCCGTCCCCGTTCGGATCCAGCCTCAGGGGATCGTCCTGGCCGTTGACCTTCAGGCGCCCGTAGTTGTTCTCCTTCAGCCACGCGCATCGTGACGTGGTCGTCTTCGTCACCTCCGCCGGGAAGTTGGTCGGCACGCACACGTTGATGGAGCCGTAGTGGCGGTCGCAGCCCGAGATGGTGGGGCTGATCTTCTGCGACGTGCGCTTCTTGCCGGGGCCCGTGACCTTGCCCGTCAGGCCGTCCGCGAAGGAGTGGACGTGGGCCGAGGGGGTCTCCCCGGAGTCTGTGGACATCGGCATGGACATGGACATGGACGTTGACGACAGTGCCGCCGGGCCCTGGAGGTGGACCCACTTCGCCACCGACGGGACTCCGTTGGCGTCGACCGCGAAGAGCATGTACCAGCCGGGCGGGGCCAGGTTGGGGTTGCTCGTCACGTTGAGGTCGATGTTGTTGCCGTCGACCGACAGGGGCAGGTCCACGAAGCGCTGGTTCGGGTCGGAGGAGTGGGTCACCGCGGCCGGGCGGATCAACTCGGCCTTGACGATGGGCCGGTCGACGGTGATGCGCTGGGTGTCGCCGTAGGTCCACTCGCCGTCGATCATCGAAGTGATCGTCGGGCGGGTGCCCTTGAGGAGGTACGGCGGGGTGTAGATCGACACGTTGTGGTTCCAGGTGCCGTTGCCCGGGTTGTCGCCGGTCGACATCACCCGGCCGTCGGGGAGCAGGAACGACGACGAGTGGTAGCCGCGGGCCTGCGGATCGGCGGACACCGGGTCGAAGGTGTTCGTCGCCGGGTCGTAGATCGACGACTCGAAGACCGGGTTGGCCCGGTTGTGCAGTGCCCCGCCCGTCTCCAGCACCTTGCCGTCCGGCAGCAGTACGGCGGAGACGTACATCTTGCCCTGGTTGCCGGTCTCGGCCACCGGACCGTTGCCGAGGTCGACCGTGCCCTGGGGCAGCGGCGGGCCGGCGACGTACGCCGGGTTCGCGGCCTTCAGGTCGATGATGTCGGTGAGGCGGTTGGCGTCGGGGTTGGACTCGATGTTGCCGCCGCCCAGGGTGAGGACCTTCTGGTTCTGGGCCGGGGGCAGCAGCACGCTCGCCGACTGGTCGCGCTGGTCCTTGTTCTGGAGCCCGGAGATCGCGGTCGTCGTGTTGGCGGCGTAGTCGTAGATCGCCGAGCCCGTGCCCGGGGTGCCGTTGCCGAAGACATGGCTGCCGGAGTAGAAGAGGCGGCCGTCCTGCATCAGGATCATCGACGGGTACAGACCCCAGTACGACCAGGTCTGGTTGACCTTCCACAGCGGCTGCCACTGCTGCTCGGCGTTCGACCAGTACTCGGCGGTCACCGAGCCGGTCGAGTCCTCGCGCAGCCCGCCGAACGAGATCACGTCACCGTTGCCGAGGGCGGTCGCCGACGGGTACCAGTGGCCGTCGTTCATGTCGTTCGTCTTGCTGTACGTCTCGGTCACCGGGTCGAAGATGTACGAGTCCTTGTAGCCCTCGTAGCCGTGCCCGCCGACGACCGGGTACGCCTTGTTGCCGCTCATCACCAGCACGCGCCCGTCCTGGAGTTGGACGTGCCCGGAGCAGAACATGTCCTTCGGCGTGGGGATGACCTTGTACGTGCCGGCGACCGGGTCGTACACCGCGCTGGTGAACGTGCCCGCGTTGAACTGTTCCTCGCTGTTACCGGAGCCCGCGATCAGCAGCACCTTGCCGTTGTTGAGGACGACGGAGTGCATGGAGCGGACCGGGTTCTGCGTGGGCAGCACCGTCCACCTGCCGTTTGCGCACTCCTCGGTGGTGCCCGTGCAGGACGCGGGCGGGACGGGATCGGTGACCTGGTCCATCGTGTAGTCGTCGGTCGTGGCGGAGCCCGTGCCGTAGACGGAGACGCCCCAGGTGATGCGGTCCGTGCCGGCCGGGACCGCCGGAGTGCGGACCGTGGCCTGGGTCCAACTCGCCTGCATGTCCAGGGTTTTGAGGTCGGTCCAGTACTGCCAGCCGAGGGTGGTGTCGTGCCGGAACAGGGTGATGGCCGCGTCCGGGGTGGTCGTCTTGTACCAGAGCCCGAGGTCGTACTGCTTGCCCGCTGTCACCACGGGCGCGCAGGTCGTGTCCTCGGTGATCAGCGCCTTGCGGTCACCGCTCACCCGGCGGGTCAGCGTCACCTTCATCGCCTTCGAGCCCGAGTGGGCGTCGGCGACCGTGGCGAAGGTGAAGTCGTTGTCGCCCCACCCCGACTTCTCCCAGCAGTACGGCATGTCGCCCGCGCCCGCCGTCTCGAAACCGGGGTTGAGGACGAGGTTGGCGGCGGAGGCGGGCTGGGGCGAGGTGAGGAGGAGACCGGCGGTCAGGGCCCCGACCCCGACAAGTGCCGTTCTCCTGCGCGAAGTTGCCCTGCCTGCTGTTGTGCCCGTTGTTCTGTCCGTTGTGCGGAATCTGCGGAACGGTCTCACGCGGCTCTCCTTGCTGTTTCGCTTCCGTGCCCGGCCCCTGAATGACCCCGGCGCGGCAGATAGACCAGCGCTTCGGTGCCGACGAAGCGCACGACGAAGGTCGTCACCAGCGCGAGCGCGGTGGCGGGCAGCGCGCCCATCCCGAAGCGGTCCACGAACAGCGCGATCAGCGGCAGCCGCAGTACGAGGTCGAGGTTGGCGAGCAGGGCGAACCGGCCGGCGCGGTCCCACCAGCGCCGGTGGCGGCGGCGGTCGCGGAACAGCAGATGCTCGATGAGCAGGAAGTTCCAGGCGACGCCCAGTTGGTTGGCGAGGATCTCGGCCGGTACGTAGTGCAGGCCGGCCGCGGTGAGCCCGTACAGGCCTATCAGGTTGGGCAGGAAGCCGGTGGCGCCGATCAGGCCGAAGCCGATCATGCGGGCGGCGGGTGAGGCGGTGCGCAGGCCGAGCAGGTGGCGCAGGAAGCGCAGGCCTTCCTGGGCCGTGGACTTGGACTCGCCGGCGTAGCGGTCCTGGAAGACGAAGGGGACCTCGGTGACCTGGCGGGGGCGGCTGCGCACGGCGAGTTCGAGGAGGATCTTGTAGCCGAGGGGCTGGAGGATTCCGGCGGTGACGGCGCTGCGGCGGATCGCGAAGAAGCCGCTCATCGGGTCGCTGATGCCGTGCAGCCTGCGCGGGAAGAGGGACTTGGTCAGCCAGGTCGCGCAACGGGACACGGCCACCCGGTAGTTGCCCGCGAGCCCGGCGCGGCTGCCGCCCTTGATGTACCGGGAGGCGACCACGAGTCCGGCGCCCGCGCGTTCGCCGGTGGCCACCAACTCGGGTACGAGGGACGGTGGGTGCTGGCAGTCGCCGTCCATGACGACGATCCAGTCGGAGGTCGCCGCCTTGATGCCCTCGACGACGGCGCCGCCGAGCCCGCCGACCGCTTCCTTCCGGTGGATGACGGTGACCGGGTACGGGCAGTTCTTCGCGGCCTCGGAGATCACCTGGGGGGTGTCGTCCGTGGAGTCGTCGACGAAGACGACCTCGCAGGGCAGCCGCGCGGGCACCGACTCGGTGATCCGGTGCAGCAACTCCCGTACGTTGGCGGACTCGTTGAAGGTCGGTACGACGATGGTGACGGCGCCCGGCTCGGGTACTTCGGCGGTGCGTACGGCCGGATCGCCGAGTTCGCCGGGGGCTGTCGACTCGAAGCTGCTCATCGGGCGCCTCCCGCGGCGTCGATCCTGCGGATCTCGATCCGGTCGTCGCCGGTGCCGAAGGTGGCCACCGGGGTCGAATGCTCCATCGCGGCCTTGACGTTGGGCAGGTCGACCGCGTCGCGCCGTACTGTCGGTGAGGCGACGACGTAGTCCAGGTCCTGCCAGCCCCTGGGCATCGTCTTCGTGACGGCCGGGTCGAGATCGGCCTTGTAGAACCAGATGACTCCGAGTCCGGGTCGGTACCCGGCGTGTACGAGGTCGAGCCAGAGTGCGTCGTCGACGAGGACGCGGGTACGTGAGGGGTCGTCGACCTCGGTGGCGAGCCAGGTGGAGGCGGCCCGGTAGGGGGCGTTGGCGGAGGCGGTGACGGCGGTGCGGTCGCCGTCGTACCAGCGCGGTACGACGTAGGCGGTCGCGGCGGATACGAGGATCGCGGCAACCACGTAGCGTGCCCAGGTGAGTTGGCGATTCTCTCCTTCTCGGCGGCGTCTGCGCAGTACCGCGTGGGCGATGCTGGCGGTGCCTCCGGCGAGGACGAGGGCGAGGAAGGGCAGGGCCTGGATGACGTACATGGCGGGCAGGTAGCCGTTGGGGCGCATGGCGACCAGGGCGAGGATGCCGATGGTGAGCGCCGGGCCGGCCAGGGCGCGGGCGGTGACCGACCAGCGCCAGGTGACGATCAGGAGCAGGGCGCCGGCGAGGCCGCCGAGCGGCAGGATCCGGTCGTAGTAGAGCCAGGACCGCAGGACGCCGTGCGAGCCGGAGCCCGGGTCGAGGATGAAGCCCGAACCGGGCCTGGTCATCTGGTATTTGAGACCGTCGATCAGCGAGACATGTCCGCCGCCGGGGAACAACTCGCCCTTGAGCAGGGCGAAGAGTGGGTACGAGAGGCCGATGAGGGCGCACGCGGTGATGGCGCCGGTGAGGGCGAACTTGCGGGTGTCGCGGTGGCCGTGGCGCCACATGGTGACCAGCAGGGCGGGGAGGATGACGAGCATCGTCTCCTTGGTGAGAACCGCCGCGGCTGCCGCGAGGCCGGCGGCGAAGTGGTGCCACAGATGGCGGCTCGGGCTGGCCGCGAGGGTGAAGGCGACCAGTACCCACATCACCGCGATGTTGTCGAGGAAGATCTCCCGTTGGAGGACGACGGACAGCGGTGAGAGCCCGAACAGGGCCATGGCGAGGCCGGCCGCCCAGCGGGGCAGTGAGAGCCGGCGGCCGAGGACGTAGACGAGGACCGCGCTGATGGCGCTGATCAGCAGCATCGCGACGCGCATGGAGCCGACGGTCATCGAATCGGGGCTGATCAGGGACGGTATCCAGGTGAGGGCGGCCAGTTGGATCCAGCCGAGGGGCGGATGGTCGTACCAGTAGGTGTAGTGGGCGAGGCCCTTGCCCTGTTGTACGGCCCAGGCCTGCGCGAGGTAGGTGCCCTCGTCGTCGCTGAGCGTCGGATAGTCGGCGATGTTCCAGCCCTGGATCACCAGGATGGCGATGAGCAGGAGGCCGCAGGTCAGAAGGTCGGGGCGGGAGGATCGGAGGCGGCTGAAGCGGCTCGGCGGCGGAGTTGTCCGAGGGGCCGAACCGGTTTCGGGCGCAGGCTGCCGCTGCGCGGGGACCTTGGTGGTGGTCGCCGCGGGAAGTGTGGAAGTCACGCAGGAACGTCCTCTCGGGACTCAACTGTTCTGCCGCCGGACGGCCGCTGACCGGCCTGGGTAAGGTGCGCGCCGACGTGACTGGTCAACTCCCAGTCGTTCTGGCCGCGTTGCTCACGCCAGACGGCGCGGACGGCGGCCCCGGCGAGGAGCACCTGGTAGAAGGGGCCGCCCACGACGAGCTTGAGATAGTGGACGAACCTGACGCGAAGCCCGTACTGCCTGCCGAAGTCGTGCAGTCCGACGAGTTCGAAGACGAAGGTGACCAGCGCGGTGACGGCCGGGAGGAAGGTGATGAAGGCGATCCCGACGGGCACGTCGAGGAAGAGCGCGACGGCCACGTTGAGCGGGATCACCACACCGGAGATCGCCTGGAGGTACGGCGTCATCAGCGTGTAGCGGGCGAGCAACCGCTGGCCGAACTGCGGGAGTTGCTTCCAGTCCTGCTTCCGGTACACCTGCAGGAAGCCCTGGTTCCACCGGGTGCGCTGTCTGAGCAGCGACATGAGTGAGCCCGGGGTCTCCTCCTTGGTCACCATGTCGGAGTCGTAGGCGACGACCACCTTCTTGCCGACGCTGGACAGCCGTACGCCCAGATCGCAGTCCTCGGCGAGGCAGTCGGGGTCCCAGCCGTCCGCCTCGCGCAGCACGTCCGTCCGTACGAAGACGGTGTTGCCGCCGAGGGGGATGAATCCTTTCTGCGCGTGCAGATGGAGCCGTGACCGGAACCAGAAGAAGTACTCCAGGCAGTTGCGCAGGCTGTACCAGCTGGAGTTGAAGTTGATGAGCTGCACCCCGCCCTGGACCACGTCCGCACCCGTCGTGCGGAACGCGTGGTCGACGTGGGAGAGCAGCTCCGGGTGGACCTGGTCCTCGGCGTCGAAGACCCCGACGACGCTGCCGCGGCAGTGCGGCAGCGCCGTGTTCATGGCCTTCGGTTTGTTCTTCCGGTCGTGGGTGTCCACGACGACCCGGACGCGTGGGTCGCTCTCGGCGGCCCGGTCGGCCACCGCCGCTGTCTCGGGGTCGTCGTGCCCGACGATGACGATGATCTCGAAGTCGGTGTGAGTGGATTCGAGCAGGCGCTGGATCGTGTGATCCAGTACTGCCTGCTCGTGGCGGGCCGGCAGCAGGAGCGAGAACGACAGCCCCTCACCGCCGTCCGGTCTGCTGAACCGGGTCGAGGCGAGCACTTCGGGTGTGCGCCACGCGTGCATCTGCCACCACAGGGTGAAGGCAGCCATCCAGAACAGGGCCAGCGAAACGGTGGCGATGAAGACAGACGTGAGCAACAGATCCCCCCAGATCCAGATACCCCCTGTCGCGACAGCGAGTTACCGCTGTCGCGTTCCGGAGGCGAGACTAGGAGGGAACTGTGAAGGGCTGGAGTTGTTCTGATAAATAGCGTGTTTCCGAACGGTTGACCGTCTAGCCGGATGTATCCGCACATGTGCGCAGATTCAGCCGAGCGAACGCGACATGGAAGGCCGCGTTCCGCCCGGTTACCGCCGGTTGGCGCCGGTCTCAGCCGCCCAGAGCGGTGCGCAGCTGCTCGGGATCCGTCGTCGGAAGGTTGCAGGTGAAATTACGGCAGACGTACGCGGTCGGTTCACCGCCGACGAGAATCCGCCCGGAGAGCAACGGCAGCTCGTCACTGTCCGCAGTCCCCACGGCCACGACGGCACCCGGAGCCGTACCCAGAAGTGCCGTACGGTGCAGGGCGGTTGTGGCGGGATCGCCGAGCGACGGCCCGACGACGGCAACCTCCCGGGGCCCGTCGAGCAGCGCCTCCGCGACAGCGAGCCCCCACCCGATGAACCGGGGCACACGCGGCCCGAGCGCCTTCACGACCCCCAACGCCCGCTCGGCGGCGGCCCGATGGGGCTCGGCCCCGGTCTGGGCGGCGTAGCCGAGCAGCGCCCCGGCAGCCGCGGTCCACCCGGAGGGCACCGCGTTGTCGGTCGGGTCCTGGGGCCGCCGGATGAGCTGCTCGGCGTCGCTCGCGGTGTCGTACAGGGAGCCCGATTCCGGGTCGACGAACCGGAGGAGCACATGGTCGAGCAGGAACCCGGCGAACTCCAGCCAGACCCCCTCCCCCGTCACGGAGGTGAGGGCGAGGAACCCCTCGGCGACATCGGCGTAGTCCTCCAACACCCCGGCGTTCGCCCCGACTTGGCCGTCCTTGCTGGTACGGGCGAGCTGGGCCCGGTCGTCCAGGTGGACCCGTACGAGAAGGTCGGCGGCGGCCAGCGCAGCGTCGACGAGGTCGGGCCGCTCGAAGTAGGCGCCGGTCTCGGCGAGCGCGGCGATCGCGAGGCCGTTCCAGGCGGCGACCACCTTGTCGTCGCGCCCGGGTTCGGGCCGCCCGCGACGGGCGTCGAGCAACCGCGCCTTGATGGAGTCGACCTTGTCGGCGTCGAACACGCCCTCGTGTTGCGGGAGTTGGAGAACGGAGGCGCCTTCCTCGAAGGTGCCCTCGGCCGTCACCCCGAAGTAGTGCGCGGCGAGTTCCGCGTCCTTCTCGCCGAGCACCTCGGTGAGCTGGGCCGGCGTCCAGACGTAGTAGGCGCCCTCGACGTGCTTGCCGGTGCCGTCGTCGCTGTCGGCGTCGAGCGCGGAGGCGAACCCCCCTTCGGCGGTGCGGAGTTCGCGCACCATGAAGTCGGCGGTCTCCAGAGCGACGCGCCGGGCGAGTTCGGAGCCGGTGGCGCGCCAGAGGTGGGCGTACACGCGGCACAGCAGCGCGTTGTCGTACAGCATCTTCTCGAAGTGGGGCACGACCCACTCCCGGTCGACGGAGTACCGGGCGAAGCCGCCGCCGAGCTGGTCGTAGATCCCGCCCCTGGCCATACGCTCACAGGTGTCCTGGGCCATCTGCAGCGCCCCCTCGGCGCCGGTACGGGCGCCGTGCCGCAGCAGGAACTCCAGGACCATGGACGGCGGGAACTTGGGGGCGCCGCCGAATCCGCCGCGCTGGGCGTCGTACTCCCGGGTCAGTCCGAGCAGTGCCCGCGCCTGCTCCTCCTCGCCGGGGGTCTCGCCGGTGCCGTATCCGATCTCCCGTCCGGCCAGATCCCGCACGATCTTCTGCGCGACCTCGGCGACCTCGTCGCGCCGGTCGGTCCAGGCGGACCGGACCCCTTCCAGCACCTCCTGGAAGGAGGGCATTCCGCTGCGCGGCTCGGGCGGGAAGTAGGTGCCGAAGTAGAAGGGTTCGGCGTCGGGCGTGAGGAACACCGTCATGGGCCAGCCGCCCTGGCCGGTGGCCGCCTGGACGGCCTCCATGTAGACGGCGTCGACGTCGGGGCGCTCCTCGCGGTCGACCTTGACGCTGACGAAGTGCTCGTTGAGGTAGTCGGCGGTGGCCTGGTCCTCGAAGGACTCGTGCGCCATGACGTGGCACCAGTGGCAGCTGCTGTAGCCGACGCTCAACAGGACCGGTTTGCCGCTGCGCCGCGCCTCCTCGAACGCCTCGGCCGACCAGGGCCACCAGTCGACCGGGTTGTCGGCGTGCTGGAGGAGATAGGGGGACGTCTCATGGGCCAGTCGGTTCGGCATGGGGACCATCCTGCCGCAGGACCCGACACGTCAGGCGCCAGGTGTGTCCCAGACGGTGACGTTCAGTTTTCCGGTGCCCCTGCTCGGCGCCGTGACGACCTTCAGGTAGGCGACGCGGCCCTGGTCGGTCATCAGGCAGAAGCGGCCGCCCGGCTTCACGTCGGACGTGTAGGTGCCGTTGGTGTCCACGGCGTCCGCGCACTCCTGGGCCGTGGGAGCGGCGCCGGATCCGGGCAGGGGAGCCAGCATGGATCCCGAGCCGGGCACGAACAGGTTCGGGTCGCCGAGGGACGCCCCGAAGATGATGTCCGCGCCTTTGAGGGAGCTGTCCGAGACGATCGGTTCGGAGGTGTCCAGCTCGATGTACGAGCCGCTGTCGGTCGTGTCGGCGTCGACGACCTTCGGTCCGAACCGGGCTCGCACGGCGTCGGCGGTGTTGTCGGCGCTCTTGGGGGGCGTCGCGGGCGACTGCTCCTGGCCGGTGTTGTCCGCGGGCGCGGACGACCGGGTCGGCGCCGACTCCACGTTCTTGTCTTCCGAGGAGCCCGGCCTGCTCACCAGCACCGTGACCAGGAGTCCCACGACGGGGATGACGATGCCGACGACCCACCAGGCCCAGCGCGGCGGCTGCGGTGCCTGGGGTGGCGTGGGCGGCGCCGGGTGCCACTGCGCGTGCGGCGGAGCGCCCGGTGGCGGGTTCACGCTGCTCATGTCCTGTTCTCCCCGTTCGATGTCTGTGATCACGATAGCCGTGCGGCGTTTCTCCCGCATCAACCGCATCCACCGCTTCTGCCGCATCTGCCGCATCTGCCGCGTCAACCGGCCTGACCGGCACGGTGATCAGGACCCGACGCCCCCTCGCCCCGATGCGCCGTCCGCAGGACACTTGACCAAGGAACCAGCAAGGAACCACCGGGGAAATGCCGTTGCTGCCGAATTGCCGTCAGATTTGCTGCCAGAGGGGGACACACCATGCGGGACAGCCACCGGGCGGAAGCCGAGCGGCTGTTGGGCCGGGCCGTGGAGGAAGAGGTACGGCGGTCCGGGGGGCGTACCGACGGAAGTGCGCTGCTCACGCGGGCGCGCGGGGCGCTGGACGCCATGGCGCAGTCGTCCGCGCAGGAGTACGAGGCGTACACGCGGGCGCTCGACGAGGCGCAGGCCGGGCAGCTCACCTTCGGGCAGCGCTACGCCCGGGAGGGCGCCGGAACTCCCCTGCTGGTGGCGGCTGTCGCCGCGCTCGCGGCGGGCGTCGCCGATCTGGCGCTCGGCACCGGGGCGGGCACCGCCGTGGGCGCCGCGCTGACCGTGGGCGTGGTGGGCGCCGTCGCGACCGTCCTGAAGGTGACGGCCTCCCATGTGCCGGCCGCTCACCATCGCGCCGGTGCCGTGGGTCAGCCCGGCGGTCCCGAGCAGCTGCGGCTGAGCTGGCTGACGGCGCTGGAGGTACGGGGTATCCGCCCGTTCCTCGACCAGCAGCGGGTGCTCAGCGCGTCCACCGGGCCGAAGAAGGCGGGGCCGAAGCTGCGCGGCAGCGACAAGAGCGCGGCGGCCCGCAGGCGCAGTGTCCTGGAGCAGTCGTTCGCCCAACTCCCTGATCCAGACGAGCCGTTCGCGGGTCGGCGGCAGGAACTGGCCCGTATCCGGCAGTGGGTGCACGCGGCCCGCGCGAGTACGGAGACCCGGCCTACCCTGGTCGTCCTGCACGGCGCGTCCGGCAGTGGCCGCAGCGCGCTCGCGATCCACGCGGCGCACGATCTGCGGGACCAGTTCCGGGGCGCGTGTGTGGTGGATCTGCGCGGCGACAGCCCGGAGGAGGCGCCGCTGCCCACCCGGGACGCCCTGCTGCATCTGCTGAACCGGCTCGGCGCGTCCCGCGAGCAGTTGCTGTTCCGTGAGCGTTCGTCGCCGGAGCAGCAGGTCAGAAGGCTGAGCGAGCTGTACAACCAGCATCTCACCAGTGTCCCGGTGACGATCGTGCTGGACGACGCCCAGGACCCCGAGCAGGTCCGCACCCTCGTCCCGGAGCGCTCCGACAGCCTCGTCATCGTCACCGCCCGCGAGCCCCTCGCCCTCCCGGACGACCTGCCGTTCTGGGTGCATCAGCTGCCCGTCGAGGCCCTGGACGCGGCGGGCGCGGAGGAACTGCTGAGCGCGTCCGCGCAGCCGGAACCAGGGTCGGGGCCGGCATCCGGGTCAGCGGCAGCGGCCGGGGCGGGACCGGATCCGTACGACGCCGAATCCGAGGACCGGATACGGGAGTTGTGCGGCGGGCTGCCTCTCGCCCTGCGTATCGCGGGCTCCTCGCTCGCGTCGCGCAGCCGGCGTCAACTGGCCACGGACCTGGGCGCGTACGGGCCGGTGGAGCCGGTCGAGCGGGTGCTGTGGCTGCGATACACCGACCAGTCGGAACAGGGCCGGCGGCTGCTGCGCAGGCTGGCGCTGGCCGGGCGGGCCTCCCTCGGCGCCGCAGCGGCGGCGTCCCTGCTGGCCACGGACCGGACGGAGGCGACCCGTCAGCTGGACGCGCTCGCCCGCGCGGGCCTGATCGACCATGTCCGGGGCAGCCGTTACCGTCTGCACGACCTGGTCCGGGCCTTCGCCCAGGCCCGTCTCCTGGACGAGGAGGAGCCGGCGGAGCGCTCGGCCGCGCAGGAACGCCTGATCGTCAGCTACGGCGAGCTGGCCGACTCGGTGCTGCGCCTGGTCGACGGCAACATGTCGACCCGCTCGGACCGCTTCAGCCCGCACGGCTTCACCTCCCTCGACGAGGCGCTGCGCTGGCTGGACGACGAGTCGAGCTTCATCACGGCGACGCTGCGCCACGCGGAGGGCGTCAACCAGGCGGCCGTACTCAACCTGCTGGGCGCGCTGTGCGACTACTGCCTGCTGCGCGGCGACCTCTACCGGCTCGGCGAGATCAGTGAGCTCGCGGAGTCGGTCGACCAGGGGCTGCTGGTGCGTTCCGTGCAGTGGCGTACGGGTATCGCGGCCCGCCAGCTGGGCGAGCTGGACAAGGCGCGTACGACGCTCACCTCGGTCGTCGAGCTGTACATGGAGGCCCATCACGACGCGGGCGCCGCCCGGGCACTGTGCTCGCTCGGGATCACGCTGCACCACCAGGGCAACCTGGTCGAGGCGGCGGCGAAGCTCCAGGAGGCCCTGGATCTCCAGCAGGCTCCCGAACTGGCGACCGACCGCGCCTGGACGATGCACGCCCTCGCCGCCGTCGAACGCGACCGCTCCCGCCTCGCCGAGGCCTGGGACCTGCTGACCCGATCCCTGGTCCTGCACCGCGAGGGCGAGTCGATCCACGGCGAGGCGTGGGCCCACTTCCAGCTCGGCCAGCTGGGCCTGCGGATGGGCGACGTACCGCGCGCCGAGTCCGAACTGCGTACGGCACTCGATCTGTACGGCCGTACCCGCGACGCCCGTGGGGAGGCCTGGGCGCTGACCCAGCTGGCCCGGGCCCGGCTGGTCGCCGGGGACGCGTCGGCGGCGGTGGACGGGCTGCGGCGGGCGGCGGCGGTGCACCGGGACAACGAGGACGCGCGCGGCGAGGCGTGGTCGGTGTACTACCTGGGCCAGTCCCTGGAGGAGACGGGCAACCTGGATCTGGCCGTCCGCGAGCTGGAACGTTCCCGCACGATGTTCTCCCGTATCCGGGACGTCTACGGTCTGGCCTGCGCCCGCCATCACTCGGCCCGTGTCACCCGTGACCAGCGGGCGGTCCAGACGGGCTCGCTGCGCAACTCGGGGTTCGCCCGCCAGCTCCTGGTGGACGCCCGCGCCGACTTCCAGCGCATCGGGGTCGCCCACGGCGAGGCCTGGACCTGTCTGGAGCTGGCGGTGGTCGACGCCGGCAACACCCGGACCCAGCAGGCGCTGGCCCTGTGCGACGAGGCGATCGCGCTGTTCACCTCGTACGGCGACCGGCGCGGCGAGGACTGGGCGCGCTTCCTGCGCTGCACGCTCCTGCCGTACGCGGCCCCCGGCGGCGTCGATATCGGCACGGCGGTGGCCCAGGAGGAGCTGAACCAGCTCTCGCGTGGCCGCCATCCGTCCCGCGACGAGAAACTCGACGACTACGTCGACGCCTACCAGCTTCTCCTGGAGCGCGGCGTGGCCCTGGAGTCGGGCTGGCAGGCGTGGCGGCTGGGCATGATCCCGAACCGGCACGCCCGGGAGGTCATGGGAGTGCCGGTGGCGGCGGCCGGTCGGCGGTAGGAGGGCGGCCGTCGGAAGGAGGGCCCGTCGGCGGGGAGGGCGGGAGGCGCGGTCACCGGGTGCCGGGCACCCGGTGCGGCCTCACTCCCGCGCGGATCCTTTGGCGGAGCCCTTGGCGGCTGGGTCGGCCGGCTCCTTGGCCGTTGCCCCGGCCGTCGCCTTGGCCGCTTCGTCGGCGGCGCCGGGGGTCCTCGCGGGGTCCGGCGCCTCCTTGAACTCGATCCTGCCCATCTGCTTGTTCATGGACTTCATCAGGGCCCACACGGCGAGGGCCATCACGGCGAACACGATGAAGCCGAGGACACCAGGGGTCACCTTGTCCTCGTCGACCTCCGCCGCGAAGGGGACGAGGTGCGTCATTGCCAGGCTTGCGCTTGCACTCATGTCAGGCATTGTCGCGGATGCCCGCAAAGAGGTCGTCCTCGGGGAGGGAAGTGTCCACGAGCGACTTCGCCAGCTCGTACTCCTCCGTCGGCCAGACCTCGCGCTGAAGGTCCAGCGGCACCCGGAACCAGCCCCCGTCGGGGTCGATCTGCGTGGCGTGCGCGAGCAGCGCCTTGTCCCGGATCTCGAAGAACTCCGCGCACGGGACATGCGTGGTCAGCGTGCGCTCGGTGCGCTCGAACTCCGACCAGCGCTTCAGCCAGTCCCCGTACGGCGACTCCATGCCACGCTCGAGCAGCGCGTTGTGCAGCGCCTCGGTGCGCGGCCGGTTGAAGCCCTGGTTGTAGTACAGCTTCTGCGGCTGGTACGCCGGGCCGAACTCCGACTCCGGGTATGCCTCGGTGTCCGCCGCGCCCTCGAAGGCCACCATCGAGATCTTGTGGGTCATGATGTGGTCGGGGTGCGGGTACCCGCCGTTCTCGTCGTAGGTGGTGATCACCTGCGGACGGAACGCGCGGATCTGCTTCACCAGCTCTCCGGCCGCCTTGTCCACGTCCTCCAGGGCGAAGCAGCCCTCGGGGAGCGGAGGCAGCGGGTCGCCCTCGGGGAGGCCGGAGTCGACGAAACCGAGCCACTCCTGCTTGATGCCGAGGATCTCGCGGGCCTCGTCCATCTCCTTCTTGCGTACCTCGTGAATGTGCTCCTCGATGTACTTGTCGCCCTGCAGCTTCGGGTTGAGGATGGACCCGCGCTCCCCGCCCGTGCAGGTCACGACGTGCACGTCCACCCCCTCGGACACGTACTTCGCCATGGTGGCCGCACCCTTGCTCGACTCGTCGTCGGGATGCGCGTGCACGGCCATCAGTCGCAGCTGATCAGTCAAGACTCAATCCTCGTAAGTCGGCATCCGGTGTGAGCGGGTGCGATGAGCGGCTTCTATAGTGACCGAACCGAGCGGCCAATAATTCCGGGGCCCGGCTTTCCAGGGCCTCGCGGAGAGGACGATCATGAGTACGGCGACCACGCGACTGCCCGAGGGACGGTACGGCCGCTCCACGGACGAGCGCGCCGACCGCAAGCTCAGGGTCGCCGCCGCCGTCCTCGGGACCGTGCTGCTGGTCGTGGTCGGCTGGTTCGGCTACCACTACGTCGTCGGCAACAAGATCAGCGCCGAGATCATCACCTTCAAGACGTACGAGGACTCGGTCAGGGTTCATCTGGAGGTCCGCAAGGACTCCGGTACGAACGGCTACTGCACGGTCCGCTCCCAGGCCGAGAACGGCGCCGAGGTCGGCCGGGCCGACTTCCGCTTCGACGGCGCCGCCACCCGCATCGACCGGGCCGTCACGCTCCGTACGACGTCCCAGGGGACCACCGCCGAACTGCTCGGCTGTCACGCCGACTGAGGCCCGCCGCCGGGGAAATCCACGGGGTCACTCTCATCACACAACCACTGACCTGCGTCGACATACTTCTGACGGCTTATGTCCTCCCCCTCCCGCCGCTGAATTGTTAGGCTCGTGGTTTCGCCCATCCGTGAAGGAACATTCTTCAGGGTAGGGCGATGCTTTGTATTCCCAGTACCTACGAGGAGCACCTGTGACCCAGACCAGCGAGAACGTCACCTGGCTGACCCAGGAGGCGTACAACAAGCTCAGGGACGAGCTTGAGCACCTTACTGGTCCTGCGCGCACGGAGATCTCCGCCAAGATCGCCGCCGCGCGTGAGGAGGGCGACCTGCGCGAGAACGGCGGGTACCACGCGGCCAAGGAGGAGCAGGGCAAGCAGGAGCTCCGTGTGCGCCAGCTGACCCAGCTCCTGGAGAACGCGAAGGTCGGCGAGGCTCCGGCGGCGAACGGCACGGTCGCGCCCGGCATGGTCGTGACCATCGCCTTCGACGGCGACGAGGACGACACGCTGACCTTCCTGCTCGCCTCCCGCGAGTACGCCAGCTCGGACATCGAGACGTACTCGCCGCAGTCCCCGCTGGGCCGGGGAGTGAGCGACAAGAAGGTCGGCGCGGACGCCCAGTACGAGCTGCCCAACGGCAAGCTCGCCACCGTGAAGATCCTCAAGGCCGTGCCTTACCAGGCCTGAGCCTTCGATCTCGAAGACCCTGACGAGCCCCCGGCGCCCCAGGACGCCGGGGGCTTCGTCATGCGGTGGCCGAGCGGTACTTGCGGACCGCGAGGGTCCTGAACACGAGGATGATCAGGACCGAGTAGATGACGGAGGCCCACACCGGGTGCTGCATGGGCCAGGCGTCGGACGGTGAGACGCCGGGGTTGCCGAACAGTTGCCGGCAGGCCTGCACGGTCGCGCTGAACGGGTTCCAGTCGGCGACATGACGCAGCCAGGGGGTCATCCGGCTGGAGTCCACGAACGCGTTCGACACGAAGGTGACCGGGAAGAGCCAGATCAGTCCGCCGGACGTCGCTGCCTCGGGCGTGCGTACGGACAGGCCGATGAGGGCGCCGATCCAGGTGAACGCGTAGCCCGTCAGGAGCAGCAGCCCGAAGGCGCCGAGCACCTCACCGATGTTGGTGTGCGTGCGCCAGCCGACCAGCAGGGCGACCACCGCCAGCACGAACAGGGTGAGCGCCGTCTGCACGAGGTCGGCGAGCGTGCGCCCGGTCAGCACCGCGCCGCGTGCCATGGGCAGGGAGCGGAAGCGGTCGATGAGGCCCTTGTGCATGTCGTCGGCGATGCCCGCACCCGCACCCGCCGTCGCGAAGGTGACGGTCTGGGCGAAGATGCCGGCCATCAGGAACTCGCGGTACGTGCCGGAGTCCGTAGAGCCGCCGATGTTCATGGAGCCGCCGAAGACGAACGCGAAGAGCACCACGAACATGATCGGCTGGATGAGCCCGAAGATCACCATCTCGGGAATCCTCGACATACGAAGCAGGTTTCTCTTCGCGATGACCAGGGAGTCGCGGATCAGTTGGCTGAAGGGGTTCGTGGGCGCCTCTGCGGGCACGGCGTCGGTGACGGCACTCACTGGACGTTCTCCTTTTCGCTCTGCTTGCCGTTCTCCTCGTCCTTCGCCTCGGCCGTGTGGCCCGTCAGGGAGAGGAAGACGTCGTCGAGGGTGGGGCGGCGCAGGCCGATGTCGTCGATCTCTATGCCACGGGAGTCCAGTTCGCGGATGACCTCGGCGAGGAGCTTCGCGCCGCCGGTGACGGGCACGGTGAGTTTGCGCATGTGCTCCTGGACGGTGACCTCGCCCTGCCCCTTGCCGAAGACGCCCAGTACCTCGGACGCGGTCGCGATGTGCTCGCGCTCGTGCACGACGACCTCGACGCGTTCGCCGCCGGTGCGGGCCTTGAGCTGGTCGGAGGTGCCGCGCGCGATGACGCGGCCGTGGTCGACCACCGCGATGTCGTGCGCGAGGTGGTCGGCCTCCTCCAGATATTGCGTGGTCAGCAGCAGGGTCGTCCCCCCGGAGACCAACTCCTTGATGACCTCCCACAGTTGCTGGCGGTTGCGGGGGTCGAGTCCGGTCGTGGGTTCGTCCATGAACATCACCGGCGGCGAGACGACCAGGGCAGCCGCGAGGTCGAGCCGGCGGCGCATGCCTCCGGAGTAGGTCTTCGCCGGGCGGTCGGCGGCGTCCGTGAGGTGGAACTGCTCCAGCAGTTCGGCCGCGCGGGCCTTCGCCGGCTTCGCCTTCATCTGGTAGAGCTGCCCGACCATCTGCAGGTTCTCGCGGCCGGTCAGATACTCGTCGACCGCCGCGAACTGGCCGGAGAGGCCGATCGAGCGGCGGACGGCGTCGGGGTTCTTCAGGACGTCGATGCCCGCGACGACCGCCGTGCCGCGGTCGGGCCGCAGCAGGGTCGTCAGACAGCGGACGGCGGTGGTCTTGCCCGCTCCGTTCGGCCCGAGCAGGCCGAGGACCGTGCCCTCCGGGACGTCAAGATCGACGCCGTCCAGAGCTTTTACGTCGCCGAAGGTCTTCACCAGACCTTCGGCGTAGATGGCGCCTGGCATATCAGTTCTCCACGTCGTTGGGGATTGCCGCGTCGTTGGGGGATCACCGCGAAAAGCCTAGATTTTTCTCCTTTGCCCCGACCGGCGAGGAAGAGGAGGATGAGCGGGCGCACGAAGGGAACAGTTGCGGCGCGTGCGGTGGCCCGACACAAACCATAACGCGATGTATCGCGTCTCTCAATGCATTTTTCCAGAGCCACCCGTCCGAGTGAGTGGCCTCAGTCGATGACGAGGTAACCGGCCTCGCGCAGGGCCAGACCGACCTCGGCGCAGTGCGCCGGACCCTTCGTCTCCAGGTGCAGTTCGACCTCCGCCTCCGTGAGGCCGAGTCGCGGGTCGGTCCGGACATGGCTCACGTCGAGGACATTAACGTCCACCACTGACAACGCCCCGAGAAGCGTCGCGAGGGCGCCCGGCCGGTCCGTCAGACGCAGCCGAACCGCCAGGTAGCGGCCCTGTGCGGCCATGCCGTGGCGCAGGATGCGCTCCAGCAGCACCGGGTCGACGTTGCCGCCGGACAGCACCGCGACGACCGGTCCCTCGAAAGCCCCGGGCCGGCTCAGCAGCGCGGCGACCGGGCTCGCCCCCGCCGGTTCCACGACGAGCTTGGCGCGCTCCAGGCAGAGCAGCAGCGCGGCCGACAGTTCGTCCTCGCTGACCGTGCGGACCTCGTCGACCAGCTCGCCGATGATCCCGAACGGCACGTCACCGGGCCGCCCGACCTTGATCCCGTCGGCCATCGTGACCGGGTTCGCGACCGACACCGGCCGCCCGGCCGCCAGTGAGGGCGGATACGCCGCCGCTCCCGCCGCCTGTACGCCCACGATCCGTACGTCGGGCCGCACCGACTTCACGGCGACCGCGATCCCGGCGGCCAGGCCGCCCCCGCCGATCCCCACGACGATCGTGCGGACCTCGGGGCACTGCTCCAGGATCTCCAGACCCACCGTGCCCTGCCCGGCGATGATGTCGGCGTGGTCGAAGGGGTGGATGAACACCGCGCCCGTCCGGTCCGCGTACTCCTGGGCTGCGGCCAGCGTCTCGTCGACGACCTGCCCGGACAGCCTCACCTCGGCGCCGTACTCGCGGGTAGCGCTGATCTTGGGCAGCGGCGCGCCCTGCGGCATGAACACCGTGGCGTTCACCCCCAGCAGTGCCGACGCCAGCGCGACCCCCTGCGCGTGGTTGCCGGCACTGGCCGCGACGACACCGGAGGCCCGCTCCTCGGGCAGCAGCCCGGCGATACGGACGTACGCGCCCCGCAGCTTGAAGGACCCGGTCCGCTGGAGGTTCTCGCACTTGAGGTGCACCGGCGCGCCCACCAGCTGGGACAGGTACCGGCTGCCCTCCATGGCCGTCATGCGCGCCACGCCCAGGAGCATCTTCTGAGCGCCGCGTACGTCGTCGAGAGTGACGGGCCGCAAGGAGTGCAAGGAGTCAGCCGTGCTGTAGCTCATGACTCAAGTCTCGCAGTTCACAGGCGCGGACTCGCGGTGTGACCAAGCACCGAGACCTGTTTACTCAGCGTCGGTACGGCCCGCCTTCCGGCCGCGTACCCTGTCCCCCAACCCAGCACCCCCTTTCATGAAGCGAGCCCCCGGCCATGCCCACAACACCTGAAATGTCGATGGACATGACGACCGTCGGTGACGCCGGTCTCCTCGACACGTTGCAGCACGAGGTCGCCGTGTTCGCGCGCCGTGCCGAACAGACCCGGCTCGGGGGAGTCGGGCAGGTGCGCAACTCGATGGACCGCGCCGCGTATCTCCTGCTCAACCGCCTCGACAAGGAAGGCCCGATGGGCGTCAAGGCGCTCGCGGCGAGCATGGGCATCGACTCGTCGACGGTCACCCGGCAGGTGGCTCCGCTCGTCGACACCGGCCTCGTCAAGCGCACCTCGCACCCCGAGGACGGCCGCGCCGTGGTCCTCCAGCTGTCCCCGCGCGGGCTCGCGCGGCTGGAGGAAGTCCGGTCCTCCAGGCGCCAGTTGATGGCCGAGCTGACCCAGGAGTGGGCGCCGGAGGAGCGCGAGGTGTTCTGCACGCTCCTCACGCGCTTCAACACCGCGCTCTCCGCCCGCCAGGCCGCCCAGGGCATCCCGGTGGGAGAGCCGGGACCCGCCTCCTGACACCGGTGCCGAAGACCCGCGCCCACGCGCGTGTGGGCGCGGCCCGAGGACTCCTGCTTCCTGGCTCTTGACCGGCGGGCGGAACCTGGCCTCAGATGAGACCGGGTCCTTGTCGTACGGCGGGAGGCACGGTGCGAGAACGGCAGGCGTCCCCCGGTGCCGGACCGGGCCGGGACTTCGAGGCGTTCGTCGCGGGAGCGGCCGGTCGGCTGCTGCACACGGCCACGCTGCTCACGGCGGAGGCGCCGCGGGACAACCCGCGCGCGCGGCGCCTGCTCACGCACGCCTTCGCGCACACGTACGCGAGCTGGGACCGGATGCGCGGCGAGGACCCGTACGACCGGGCCCGCCAGTATCTCGCCGTCCGCTTCGCGCGCGGGGCCTGGCACCAGTACGGCGGCCTCGGCCGGGCCCGTCCGCACCCCGGCAGTGCCCTGGCCGTACTCACCCCCCAGCAGCGGCTGATCCTGGTCCTGCGGCTGTACGAGGGGGTCGGCGAGGAGCAGACCGCGGCGCTGCTGGGGCTGCCCACGGAGCGGGTCCACGCGATCTGTGACCGTGCGACGGCGACGCTGCTGCACCCGCCGCCGGGCCCGGCGCCGCCCGTGGTGGCCGGGCCGAAGGTGGTGCCGTCATGAGCCGCCGGGACCGGGAGGTCGCCGCACGGCAGATCATGGAAGGCAGGCCGCCCCCGGTACCGCCCGACCTGTACGTGGAGGTCGTACGGCGCGGCGGCCGCATGCTGCGGCGCAGGCAGGCGGCGCGACGGCTGATGTGGCTGCTGCTGATCGCCGCGGTGCTCGTCTTCAGCGTGTGGGCGGCGACGGTCCAGCCCTGGGTGGCGCCGCCGTCGCAGACGACTCCGCCCCTGACCGGCTGGTGAGACCCGGTCGCGGTGACCGGGTCTCCGGCTCGTCTAGCCGAGGGCCTGCTGGAGGTCCTCCAGGAGGTCGTCGACGTTCTCGATGCCCACGGAGAGGCGTACGAGGTCGCCCGGCACCTCCAGGGCCGACCCGGCGACGGACGCGTGCGTCATGCGCCCCGGGTGCTCGATCAGGGACTCCACACCGCCGAGGGACTCGCCCAGCGTGAACACCTTGGCGCGGTTGCAGACCTCGACGGCCGCCTCCTCGCCGCCCTGGACCTGGAACGAGATCATGCCGCCGAACGCCCGCATCTGCTTGGCGGCGACCTCGTGACCGGGGTGCTCCGGGAGCCCCGGGTACAGAACGCGCGTCACGCGCGCGTGCCGGGTGAGCATGTCGGCGATCCTGGTGGCGTTCTCGCTGTGGCGGTCCATCCGCACGGCGAGCGTCTTGGCGCCGCGCAGCACCAGCCAGGAGTCGAAGGGCCCGGCGACCGCGCCCATCGCGTTCTGGTGGTACGCCAGTTCCTCGCCGAGTTCCTGGTCACCGGTGACCAGTGCGCCGCCGACGACGTCGGAGTGGCCGCCCATGTACTTGGTCAGGGAGTGCACGACGACGTCCGCGCCGAGGGCCAGCGGCTGCTGGAGGTAGGGCGTGGCGAAGGTGTTGTCGACGACGAGCCGGGCGCCGGCGCCGCGGGCGATCTGGGCGACGGCCGCGATGTCGGTGATGTTGAGGAGGGGGTTGGAGGGGGTCTCCACCCAGACGACCTTGGTCTTCGGGGTGAGGGCGGCCCGTACGGCGGCGGGGTCGCTGGTGTCGGCGACCGACCATTCCACGCCCCAGCGGGCGACGACCTTCGCGAAGAGGCGGAACGTGCCGCCGTAGGCGTCGTTGGGGATGACCACGTGGTCGCCGGGGCTGAGCAGCGTACGCAACAGGCAGTCCTCGGCCGCCAGTCCTGACGCGAACGCGAGTCCGCGGCGACCGCCCTCCAGCGCCGCGAGGTTCTCTTCGAGGGCGGTACGGGTCGGATTGGCGCTGCGGCTGTACTCGTATCCGCCGCGCAGCCCGCCGACGCCGTCCTGCTTGTAGGTCGAGACCTGGTAGATCGGCGGGACGACCGCGCCGGTGAGGGGATCCGCGGTGTTGCCCGCGTGGATCGCGAGGGTCTCGAAGTGCTGACTGATGTGCCTGTCGCTCATGTGAACCGAGGGTAGTGCGCTCGCGGGTTCGATGACGCCCACCGTCTGTGCGGCCGGGTGCGGGGCGGGCCGGGACGGGCCTGGTTCGCCAATTGTCGGAGGCGTCTGGTTCGCTTGGGGCATGGAGATTCTCTGGGTCCTGATGGCGCTGGTCATGCTCGGCTTCGTGGTGCTGCCGTTCGTGCGGCGCAGGAGTGCCGGTATTCAGCTGGTCGCCCCCGGTGACCCGGACGCCGCGGACCCGGCGAACTACGGCTTCGTCCGGCAGGAGGAGCTGGACATCCGGATGCCCGGCCCCGACCAGGATCTCCTGGACGTCCTGGACGTCGTGCAGCGCACCCAGGACTACAGAGCGGCGGCGCAGCTCCTCGCCGGCACGGAGAAGGACGGTGAGCGGCGCTGGCAGCGCGTGCAGGCCTTCGCGGGCGCCGCGTCGCTTGAGCTGCGGCAGCGCCCCGGCGGGGTGAGCGAGACGCCGGGCGGCCAGTGGCTGCGGGTGTGGCGGACGGAGTCGCCCAAGGACGCGGGCGGTGCGGCGGTGCACGCGGAGTTCCTGGTGCAGCAGGCGTGGCGGACGTCGACTCCCGGGACGGACGAGTTCCGGATCATCATGGAGGAGGCGAAGGCGGCGTGCGGCGACGCGGCGCTCCTCTCCCCCGGTGACCCGGTCCCGTACATCGTGGAACTGTCGGTGGCGCGCGGACTGGCGTACTCCCGGCCGGAGTTCGAGCAGCTCTGGCTGAAGATCCTGGACCGCGCGCCGGAACACATGGGGGCGCATCTCGCGGCCCTGCACTACTGGTGCGAGAAGTGGCACGGCTCACGCGCGCTGGCGATGTCGTTCACGGAAGCGGCGGCGGCCCGGGCTCCGCAGGGCTCGCTGCTGGCGGCGATGCCCCTGTTCGCGGTCTTCGAGCACCTGCCCGAGGTGAACCTGGTCAGCGGCTTCTACCAGAGCGAGGTGGTGACGAAGTCGATCCACGGCGCGCTGTACGCGGTCCACGCGGCTCGCCCCGACGACCCGATGCTCGCTCATGTACGCCACCTGCTGATCTTCTTCCTGGTGCGCTCCGAGCGCTGGGCGGAGGCCATGAACCAGCTGGTGCACGTGGACGGCCACGTGGGCGCGCTCCCCTGGACCCTCACCGCCGACCCGGCGTCGGAGTTCGCGGTGTACCGGGCACTGGCGGTGGCGGGGTACGAGGCGAACGGCGGAAGCCCGGCGACGCTGCTGCGGTGAGCGTGGTGACCGCGCTGCGGTGAGCACGGCGGCGGTGCCGGTGACGGGCCGGTGACGGGCGGAGCCGCCCGGCAACGGGAACGGGGACGAGGAAAGGGCCGAGAGCGCCCGCGCTGACGCCCCGTGTCTCACCCCGCCCGGCCCGCCTCGCCGCGCCCTGCCTCACTCCACCCCCACTGGCATGATCATGTCTTGCCTGCCCATGCGCCCGTAGGCGATACTCCGCTTTCCCCCACCCGCCGGTCATGACCCCACCGCTCGGCCGCGCGCCCTTCCTACCGTCCCCGTTCCCCGTGGAGGGATCCCGGCCCGATGGGCTCGACCCTGCGCGCGCTGCGCGCTCTCGTACTGCTCGCCGGCTTCTATCTGCTCGGCGTGCTTCTGCTGGCGGTGCTCGCCGGCGCCGACTTCCTGCTCTTCGCGCACGCTCCGGCGGCGCTCGCGGCGAAGCTGGCCTTCGTCTCCGTACTGCTGGCGATTCCGTTGGTCCGCGGCCTGCTCATGCTGCGTACGCCGAAGGGCGAGGAACCCTCTGGCCTGCCCGTGACCGAGGCGGAGGAGCCCGAACTCTGGCGTATCGTGCGGGAGTTGGCCGACCAGGTCGGCACCCGCGCTCCGTCCCGCATCGTCCTCACCGGCGATGTCAACGCCGCCGTCAGCGAGGACGCCCACCTGCTCGGTCTCCGCACCGGACCGCGCCGGCTCTACCTCGGCGTACCCCTCATGCAGGGGCTGACCGAGGCCCAGTTGCGCGCGGTCCTCGCCCATGAACTCGGCCACTACGCCGGCTCCGACACCCGCCTGGCCGCCCCCGCACTGCGCGGACGCGCCCAACTCGTGCGCACCATAAGGAACTTCGAGGAGCGCGCCGGCAGCACGGAGGCCCGCGAACGGGCCCGGCAGGAGCGGCGGAACGCCAGGGCCGAGGCCAGGGGCAAGGAGGGGCGGGCGATCGACACGGCCGGCGCGGGCATCACGTACCGCGCACTGGCCCGGATCTACACCGCGTACGCCGAGCTGTACCTCCGCATCACACTCGCCGACTCCCGCCGCCAGGAGTACGCCGCCGACGCCTCCGCCGCCCGGACGGCCGGCCGCGACGCCATCGCCTCGGCACTGCGCGAAATCCCGGTGCTGGACGGCGCGTTCGGGTTCTATGTGCGCTCCTACGCCACCCTCGGCACCGAAGCCGGGTTGTTGCCGCCGCACGGCGAGGTGTTCGGCGGCTTCGGCCGGATGCTGACCGCCCGCCAACTCGAACTGGCCACCCTGCGCAGCGAGTTGCCCACGGAACCGACCTCGCCGTACGACTCCCACCCACCCGTCGCCGATCGCGTACGCCGGATCGAGCTGCTGCCCGACGACGGCCGCGCGGACGAGGCCCGCGGTGCGGCCATCGCCGTACTGACCGACGCGGAGCGCACGTTCGCCGCGCTGGAGGAGGCCGTACTGACCGACGAGGTACGGCAGTTGCCGCGCACCGCCGACTGGCAGGAACTCCTCGACGGCGCGATGGCCGGCAACCTCGCCGCACTCAACACCCCACTGCACCGGGCCCTCGCTCTGTACACGAAGGACCGCCCCTCCCTCCAGGCCCTCCTCACCCTCATCGACGACGGCCAACTGTGGCAGCTGGCACGCAGGTTGCCGCTGTCGGACGAGGCGGTCGCGGCGAAGGGACGGGCGTTTCGCGAGTTCGTGCGCCCGACCCTGCACAACTCGCTGCACAGCATGGTGATGGCGGAGTTCAGCGCGCGGTCGCGGATGCGCTGGGAGTTCTCCTGGGAGCAGTCGGCGAAGGCACGTCTGCTGCCGGCGCCGGGCGACACACCGGACGACGGCGCCCCGGGGCTCGACGCCGCGATCGCCGGAGCCGTGAACACGGCCCTCGCCGATCCCCCGGACACCGCCCCGCTGCGCGCCCTGCTTCCCCCCGCTCCCCGCGACCCCGCCACCCGAGAAACGGACGCCCCCCGATGACCGTACTGCTGTGGATCCTGGGCATCCTGGCCGTGCCCACCCTGATCGTCGCCCTCTGGCTGGGCGGGGTGTTCGTCAAGGAGTTCGTCGCCCAGACGAGGGGCACCGCCACCAACGATGACGGTGACGGCGGTGCGGCGGCCGCCGAGCAGCTCGGGCTGCTGCCCGCCGAACGGCAGAGCACCAAGTACGCGGGAGTGCTGCCGGACGGCTGGGAGACGGCGCTCGACGCCGTACGGGACGGCGGTGACGGCTCCTGGAAAGCCGCCGCCGAGCTGCTGCACGGTATCGGCCGGGACTGGGAGCGCCGCGCCTCCGCCTCGTCTCTGCTGGCGAGCATCGCGGCCGAGGACGACGCCTGGCTGCTCGCGTGGGAGACCGACGGGCCGCTCGGCCCCGACGACCCGGACGCGGCCCTGGTCCGCGCCCGCAGCACGGTCAAACTCGCCTGGAACGTCAGGGGTGGCCTGCGGGCCAACCACACGACGGGCGAACAGTTCGCGGGATTCCACCGCTTGCTGCAGCGTTCCCGCGAGGAGATAGCTCGAGCCGCGGCACTCAACCCGGACGACCCGACCCCGTACGTCGCGGAGATCTGGACCGCGCTCGGGCTCGGCTACCCGCACTCCGCGATGGACAAGCTGTGGTCGGAGATCACCGCCCGCGACCCGCACCACTACGAGGCCCACTTCTCGGCGTTGCAGTACTGGTGCGAGAAGTGGCGCGGCTCGGAGCAGCTCGCGACCGAGTTCGCCGAGCGCGCGGCGGCAGCCGCACCACTGGGCAGCCTGCTGACCGTCCTCCCGCTGATCGCCCACTTCGAGCACGACGAGTCGGACGACAGCGACGCCGACCGCACCCCCGAGATGATCGCCCGCGTGAACGCGGGCCTCGCCGACGCAGCGGCGGCCGATCCGACTCACCCGCGCCTGCCGGAACTGCGCCACCTGCTGGCGTACTACCTCTCGCTACAGGACCGCGACGAGGCCGCGATCGAGCAGTTCAGGCTGGTCGACGGCTACGTGGACGCCCTGCCATGGCGCTACCGCGCGAACATGACAGCGCGCTACTGCCACATCCGGAACCTGTCGGCACAGGCGGTCGTGTCGGCGGCGCAACAGGAGTAGGGCGTAGGAGTGGGCGACAGGCCCAGGACGCGGGGGCCGGGGCGAGCCACCCCGGCCCGCCCCGCGCTCAGCGCTCAGCGCGCTCAGCCC
The DNA here is from genome assembly GCF_033795085.1 of Streptomyces sp. AK08-02. NCBI lineage: Bacteria > Bacillati > Actinomycetota > Actinomycetes > Kitasatosporales > Streptomycetaceae > Streptomyces > Streptomyces sp. AK08-02. Next base: position 131,393 of record NZ_JARAZV010000016.1, on the reverse strand, counting down.
TCCGCGCGGGTGGGCAGCTTCCATCCCGGGCGCGGGAAGTGGCAGGTGTAGCCGTTCGGGTAGTGCTGCAGGTAGTCCTGGTGCTCGGGCTCGGCCTCCCAGAAGGGGCCGACCGGCTCCACTTCGGTGACGACCTTGCCGGGCCACAGGCCGGAGGCGTCCACGTCGGCGATCGTGTCCTCGGCGATCCGCTTCTGCTCGTCGTCCACGTAGTAGATCGCCGAACGGTAGCTGAGGCCGATGTCGTTGCCCTGGCGGTTCTTGGTGCTCGGGTCGTGGATCTGGAAGAACAGCTCCAGGATCGCGCGGAAGTCGGTCGCCTCGGGGTCGAAGAGGATCTCAATGGCCTCCGCGTGCGTGCCGTGGTTGCGGTACGTCGCGTTCGGCACGTCACCACCGGTGTAGCCGACCCGGGTCGCCGTCACGCCCGGAAGACGGCGGATCAACTCCTCCATCCCCCAGAAGCATCCGCCCGCCAGCACGGCCCTCTGCGTCTGCGCAGCCATTGCAGCCCTCCACATTCCTGTCGGCTCGATCACTCGGGCTGTCCGGCCCACACACCACCGGCAGCCCTCGCCCGCTTCTTCAACGCGCGAGGGTTCCGGGCAATTCCGTGCGGCACGGTTGCTACCCCTGCGCGTTACTGCCACCGCCGGCCGCGGGGACCCGGGGAACGGCCGAGTTGGGGTCGAAGCCCGCGAACGCCAGGCCGATGACGAACCCCGCCACCTCCTCCAGTTGACGGACACGATCCAGCGCGCCCAGAGTCGCCGGGATCCCGCCGACGTCCCGCACCAGCTCACCGACGACGCGCAGTGCCGCCGTATCGTCGCCGCACATCGCCACCGTCACCCGGGACCCGTCGGCGTCGGGCGGGCTCGTCCACTGGGCGGCGGGAAAGAGATGGAACGCCTTCACGACCCTGGCTCCTGGCGCGAGCCCGGCGATCCGTTCCGCCATCGACTCGCCCTGTCCGGTGAGCAGCGTGCCGACACCGTGTGCCACGGCGTTGGTGGGATCGATCAACGGCGTCCCGTCGAGTACGCCGTCCGCCGCGCCCACCAGTTTCAGCATGTCCTCGACGCCGTCCCACGACACGGCGAGCAGTACCGCGTCGCGCCCCCCGGTGACCACCTCACGCGGCGGAGCGGCGAGCACACCGTGCCCCAGCCGCTCGGCGAGACCCTCCGCCCTCGCCCGCGACCGCCCGCCGATCACCACCTCGTGACCCGCCCGTGCCCAGCCCTCGCCCAGGCCCGCCGCGAGTGTCCCCGTTCCCAGGATCCCGATACGCATCGTCGCCGCCTCTCACACCGTGGTTGGTCGGGTAGGACGGTATGCGGGGTGTTACGCACCGATCGGTGCGTGACCGACGGAGGATGATGGGCGGCGAGATGACTGATCACGACGCCCACTGCCTCGATTTCGTCGCCGACTGCCGACTGCGCGCGGCCACCGATCTCTTCACCCACACCTGGGATCCCGTCGTACTGGCGGCTCTTCGCGTGGGGCCGCGCCGACGTGGTGAGCTGCGCACGGCGATCGGTGGCATCAGCGACAAGGTCCTCACCGAGTCCCTGCACCGTCTGGTCACCGCGGGACTGCTCGAACGCCACGCGTACGCCGAGGCACCGCCTCGCGTCGAGTACGCCCTGACCGGCCTCGGACGGAGCCTGGTCGAGGGCCCGATGACGGTCCTGGGCCGCTGGGCGATCGAGCACGCCGACGAGCTTCTTGAAGCTCGGGAGAGCAACACCTCGGAAGATCTGTGACCCTTCCGTCTCGGCTCGCGGATCATCGTCCCCGCCCCGCAGGCCGCCCGCGGGTCGGCATCGCTCGTGTGCCGGGTTTCGCACACGGTGAGCAGCCATGCCGGTGTGACGTGACTACCCATAGGGTGCATGCGTGACCGCCTCGTTGAGTTCCGCAAAAGCCCGTGCCGCGCTCCGCACGACGGCGCGTGCCTCCGCCGAGCTGCTGCTCGTACTGCTGATGCTCGCGGTGGCTCTGTGGATCCTGGGCCGTATGTGGTCGGTCGTCTGGCCGCTCGTGGTCGGCCTGCTCCTGACCACGCTGACCTGGCCACCGACCCGTTTCCTGCGTCGTCGCGGCTGGAAACCCGCACTGGCCGCATCGACCGTGACCGTGCTGTTCCTCCTGGTCGCACTGGGCTTCGTGGCACTGATCGCGGTACCGGTGTCGTCCCAGTCAGGCGACCTGACCGACGGCGTGGTCGACGGCATCCAGAAGTTGCGCGAGTGGGCTGCCGGGCCGCCGTTGAACATCGGTGACGCCCAGATCGACAAGGCCTTCGACAGCGCGGTCTCCCGCGCGCAGGACGGCCTGGGCAGCCTGGTCGGCGTTGCCGTCACGGGAGTGAGCACCGTGGTGAACGGCCTGGTCACCGCCGTCCTGGCCCTCTTCCTGATGTTCTTCTTCCTCAAGGACGGCCCTCGGTTCCTGCCGTGGCTCGCCCAGCAGCTGCCCGGTCGGCTCGCCGTCGACGTCCCGACCGTGGCCGCGCGCGGCTGGGACACCCTGGGAGCGTTCGTCCGTTCTCAGGCGATTGTCGGCCTGCTCGACGCTGTCCTGATCGGCCTGGGACTGTGGATTCTCGGGGTACCGCTGGTGCTCCCGCTGTCGGTGCTGACCTTCGTCTCCGCGTTCGTACCGATCATTGGCGCCCTGTTCGCCGGTTTCGTCGCGGTTCTCATCGCGCTGGTGTCCAACGGCCTGACGGACGCGCTGATCGTGCTGGCCATCATCGTCGTGGTGCAGCAGCTTGAGGGCAACGTGTTCCAGCCCATGATCCAGAGTCGCGGACTCGGCCTCCACGCGGGGGCGATCCTGCTGGCGGTGACGCTGGGCGGCAGCCTGGCCGGCATCGTGGGCAGTCTGCTCGCGGTACCGGTCGCCGCGCTGATCGCGGTGGTCTGGAACTACGTGCGCGAGCAGATCCGCGAACCGTCACAGGATCCGGGCACCGACGAGTCGGACGCCGGGGCCGCTGTCGCGTCCTAGGGCTACGGGGGTGCGGCGCCGTCTCCGTGCCCGGTCGGCGTCGTGTTCGGCGTACAAGCAGGCAGGCGATCATCTGCTCATACAGCCGGTACCCCGTGAATGATCCTGTGCCGCAGGACGTCAGCCTCCCGGAGCCTGATTTCGGTCAAACCGCTCCCCCGCCGCATGATTCGCCGAGCCCCACGCCACGATTACAGACATGGCGACTTCAGGGGCGATGAGCAGTCGATTCGGTGGGCTGGGACAGTGGTGGGGCGTCGTCGCCGCCGCTCTTTTGATCGCCGCCTGGATCAACAAGGCCGCAGGACCTGCGATCGTCGCAACCCTGTCGGCGCTTGTGCTGATCTGGTGCTTCTTCCAAGCACCCGTGACCTGTGCGGCCCCGGTAAGGGGGCGGAACGACGGTTGCAGGAACAACGCGACCGGTCTACTCATGGGATGTCACATCCGCCAACATCGCTGGCAGAAACTGAAAATGCTGATTCTCCGACGCCAAGTACGAGAGTTCTGCTCCGGCCTCTTCTCGGACGGAAAAGCCGCTCTCGTCACGCTGGCCGCGATCGGTAGTTTCCTCTCCGGCATCGTGGCCTTCATTCCCGGCATGGCACTCGGCTGACCTCTTCGTGCGAGCGGCGGGTGCCACGAATACACGCGCCGCTTTCCGGAGTGGTCCAGAGAAATCAGGGAACTGCCGCGGCCACCTGGACGTCTCACCCGGCAGATCAGGCACCACGATCAGCAGCGATCGCGCGCACAGCACGCACGCATGCGGCCCACCGTGCACCATCTCGGGTACGCACCACCTTGACCCGCGGCTCCGCGCACGTTTTACCGTGCCCTGTGCACCGCGCTTCCCGAAAGGACACGCTCCCGGGGTCAAGCCCTTCGGGAAAGTCAGGCCACTCGTCAACCGACGTCATACTGCGACGCTAGCCATTGTCGGGGGACCACGCAGCAGCCTCGCGCGAAACTGGGCTTGATCCGCAAAGGCGGGGATCGACCGCGGGACGGCGTTATCACGGGCGTGGGAGCGTTCCTCCCACGCATACCCGGGCAGGACAAGGGCCCTTGAGATCAGCGAATTCCCATGGCCCTTGCCCTATCACTCCATGACCTACCGGTCAGCGCTCACCGCTTCACTTGGCGGGCTTGTAGAACGCGTACGTCGCGGAGTACGGGACGCTCACCTGGTCGGTGCCGGTGCAGGCGGTCGCAGGGGCGACGCCACCGTGGGTGTTGAGGCGCTGGATGTAGGAGACGCCCGCGAAGACGCCGGTGCCGCGCGTGGCGGTGGACTGCAGGAGGAGTTCCGGGATCGTGCCGGTCTTGGGCGAGTTGGCGATGGCGGCGGCGTTCACCGCGCTGCCGTCCACCGTGGACACCCAGACAGGGCCGCGGGAGTGGAGGGCAACCGTGCGGTGGGAGCGGTCGTTCTTGGCCCAGAGAGTGGCGGCGGGCTCCAGCAGCTTCCAGGCGCCGTCGGTGCAGGTGTAGGTCTGGACGCCTTCGGCGGAGAAAACGCCGGTCAGCCGGTTGCCGTCGGGAACCTTCAGCACGGCGGGAGCGTCGACGCCGGGGCGGGCGGACTGCACGGTTGCCGCCTGACCGACGGTCGCACTCAGAAGGGTGCCGGCGGCCACGGCGGTGAGCGCGGTGGTGGTGAGGATGAGACGCTTGGCGAATTTCATCGAGCTTGTCTCCAGAACGTTTTTCGAACTTTGAACGCTGAACCTTGAACCTTGAGATCTGAACCAGGTCGTGAGCGCGGCGCGGATGTCACGCAGGTCCCTGAGCCGGGACTGTGCGGTTCGTCGACCTTCCGCACGGTAATTGGTCCTGCCCCCTCAGCCCCGCGCCGTCGCGTGAAGATCAGCGACGAGAAGGTGAACAACTCGTGGGCATCACCGCTTGGTTGAGAGTGATGACCACTGGACCCCGGCTGGCGGAACTGCCCGGCGGAGATCATCACGTCTCACGAGTAGGGAGTATCGCCGTACGGATTGCGATGCGACGAGGTCCTGTGGGGCACATGGCCGGGCAGGGCTCCGCGTACTGGGGGCGCGCGACTGACCATCAGGGCAGCTGGGTGCGGCGGGCCGCAGCAGTGTGCGGACCTCCGGCGGTCCTACTCCACCACGATGCCGAAGTCCTGCACGAGTTCCTCAAGACCGCCCCTGTAGCCCTTTCCTCCAAGCACGAAGTCCCAGTCCCCGTTGGACCTTCGGCGGAAGGAACCAAGCACCAGGGCAGTCTCACCAGGCCGACCGTCGGAGACCTCAAGGCGTCCCAGTTCGGTCATCGCCGGATCGAGGAGCCGGATACACGCGTCCGTGAAGCCGGAGAGGTCGGCGGCCGGATTCACCTCCGGGTCGATGGCGGCCACGAGCACGAACCGGTCGGCGGTCTCCGGTAGCCCGTCGAAGGTCACACAGATCGCGGCTTTGTCCGGTGCGGCGGCAGGAAGAGCTCGCACCGCGCCATCAGGTGTCTGGTGGTTGTTGAAGAAGACGAAGTGGTCATCGCTGAGCACACGGCTGCCACGGCAGACGAGAGCGCACACGTCCAGGGCGACGCTTCCGGTCCACGACATGCCCAGGATGTTGTAGTCGGCGGGCAACTGTGCGGCGGGCCCTACGGGCGTCGGCCCCGCCGTGGTCGGGCGGCCACCCCCCTCACCCAGTCGCCCACGCAGCCCGTGACGGTGCAGTAGGTCGACGAGCTCGGCTCCTGAGATCAGCTCCAGAGGCTTGCCGTTGGCGAAGGTGTGCGAGCCGGGGCCGAACCCTGAAGTCGTCACGAGGACGCCCTTGTTGGCACCGGCATCCTGAACGGTGCCGTACAGGTCACGTACAGCGGTGGGTGGCACCGTGTTGCGGTAGCGCTTCACCTGCACGACGATCTTGCCGCCGCGAATCGGTGTCGGATCGAGCGCGTCGACATCCACACCGCCGTCGTTCGAGCGCTGCGTGGTCACCGCCTGCATGCCCATGGCCCGGAAGAGATCGGCGACGAGATCCTCGAACGCGATCGGATCCATGGCGAACAGATCGGGTTCGTCATCGCCGCCATGGGCGACAACGCGATTGCCGACATCCTGTGGCCGCCGACTTGGCCGTACGGTGGCGAGCTGGTCCGGCCGCGCCGAAAGCTGCCCTCGCAGTCCGTCGGTCAGGCAGCTGACCGCGTCCACCTGGGCCAGATGCAATGCGCGGAACGCCGACCCCGAGGCCATCGCCGTCACGAGGAAGATGTGGCCGCGTTGGCCCGTCGTCGGGTCGTGCTCATCCACGAACCCGTTCAAGGACACCGACTCCAGCGCGCCCAGCTCATCCGCGGCGAAAAGCTCGTGCAGGACGAGCAGTACGCACTGCGCGAGAACCTCCCTGTACAGGGCACGGCGCTGGCTCACCGGGCGCGGGGACTCCTTGTCCTGGTCGAGGGAGGACACGTACCGCACGGACTTCGCTTCGGGGACCACGGCGTATCCGGGCAGCTCCCAGTCGAGAACCAGCTGTCGAGCTGCCGCGTCGTACGCCGCCGATACATGGCGGGGGAAGTCCTCGGGCCATGCACCCGACGAGTAGAGAGCGGCGGAGAAGTACTCGACCACCGAACCGGGGTCTCCGCGTCTGACGCCTTCGGTCACCTCGCGAATGCCCGCATTGTGCCGGCGAACCTCCGCCAGCTGAGCACTCGCCCACTGCTGGTACTCCCTCTGGGATACGGCGAGTTGCTGCTGGCGCTGTGCTTCTGCCGCCTGTGCGGCCTGCCAGTCCCGCTCGAAGCGCGCCCGCGCCTCGGCCTGCGCCTGCGCGCGGCGGCTCGCCGTCCAGCCGCCCTGCGCCTGGTACTGATCAGGGCTGGGCATGGGCAAGGCATAGGCCAACGACCCGGCGGAGAAGGGCTGGACCGTCTCGGCCCGCATAAGTGCCGCCGCACTGAACGCCGGGGCCCCGCAGCCTGCGGCGAGAAGACCTTGCAGTGACGCGACCTGTACGTCCAGTTCCTCCGTGCGACGCTGCGCGTCTGCCTGGCGGTACTCGCGGTGGCTCTGGGCGGCTCGCCTCTGATAGGCCCGCGCCTGTTGTTCTTCCTGCCTCTGCCGTCTGGCCGCGGCTTCCAACTGGCGCTGCTGCTGCCGTTGCATCTCGGCCCAGACGCCGACGGAACCAGTAGAGCGACGACTCATGTGCTGCAGGCCCTCCCCAGGACGTTGGCAGCCGGGAAACACATTGGTTGTCCCCACAACCAGTTGTAACCAGACGACTCTACCCAGCAATCACCCTCTCGCATATCCACTCGTCAAAGGCGGCCCACCCGGCCATACCCGCAGGTCAACATGACTCGGCAGTAACCAGAGCCGTACTGGGCCGCAGAACCCGAACTGTCGCATTCCGCAATGCGATGTGGTGTGTCCGGGCGGCAAGCGTGAACCCGAGCGGTTCCGCCTCGGGCGGAATCCCGGGCAGCGGTGCCCCGGGCGGGCAGCCTCCGGAGGAATGACCACGACTTGCCGGAGGGACCGATGGCGCCGAATGCGGCATACGACGAGATCGCGGACTGGTACGAGACGGAGTTCCTCGCCAGAAGCCCGGGAGACGGCCACCCGCTGAGCCTGGGCGGCCTCCTTCGCGACCTGCTCGGTGAAGGTGGCGGCACCTGCCTGGAGATCGGCTGCGGCACGGGCGTCCACGCGGCTCCGGTTCGCGAACTGGGCTGGACACCGGTGGGAATCGACCTTTCCGGGCGGATGCTGGCCCACGCCCACGGACGGTTGCCGGTGGCCCAGGCCGATGCCGAGCGACTGCCCCTGCGCGACGAGTCCGTGCCGGCCGTGATCGCGATGATGGTCCACACGGACATGCCCGGATATCCGGCAGTGTTGCGTGAGGCCGCACGGGTTCTCCAGCCGGGCGGCACGTTCGTGCACGTCGGTGTCCACCCCAGCTTCTGCGGCGGATTCGCCGACTTCAGCGACCCGGAAGCAGTGGTGATCCGCCCCGGCTACCTCGACAGCGGCTACTGGACGAAGGAGTCCTGGACGAACAAGGGCGTGCGCGACAAGGTGGGCGCCATGCACCGCCCGCTTCCCGAGCTGTTGCACGCGTTCCTTGACGCCGGTCTGCGGCTCGACCGCTTCGCCGAGGACGGGGCACCGACCCCGATCGTCCTGGCGGTCAAGGCAACCAAGCCCCGGCCAGCGGGTACAGCGCCGGCCTGAGCTCAACGCTCGATGACGGGAATGCGCGCCAACTGCCGCCCCATGACGATTGAGATGGGACAGTGGAAAAGGCCGCGCGAGCCCTCTCCTCGGAGTGACAGCAACGCGAAGCCTCCACGGACTCCCAACCGCCGCCGTACGCTCGAATCATGAGCGCCAACCTCGGCAAGCGGCTCCAGGAAGTGCGCAAGCGGCGCGGTATGACTCAGCGCCAGCTGGCGAGCGAGTCCGGCGTCTCCCTCTCCTTGATCCGGAAGCTGGAGCAGGGCGAGCGGGTCGACACCCGCCTGGAGACCGCACGCCGGCTCGCGCAGACGCTGCGCGTACCGACGACAAGCCTCATCGCCGAGCACCAGGACGAGCCGGAGGAGGCAGCACCGGGGACTGGTGATCGTTGGGAAGGTGTGCGGCGCGCGCTGGCTGCTCCTGTGCACCCCGATGGCATGGGTGACGAACCGACCGTGGCCGGCGTACACGAGGCTCTGGAAGCCGCTTTGCCGCTCTTCTCCGGTGACCGGTTCGCCGAACTGAGCGTCATCCTCCCGCCGCTGCTCCGGGATGCTGATCTAGTTGCCGACAGCGGAAACGAGGGGCGTGCCGTACGTGTTCGGCTCGCCCAGTTGACGGGGTGGCTGCTCACCCAGACCAGGCAGTTCGAGGCGGCGGACATCGCCCTGACGCGGTCTCTGAACGACGCCTCCGACCGGCTTCAGGCGGCGGCGACCGTGAGCACACAATGCTGGTTGTTGCTGCGTCGCGGCCGACTGGCCGAGGCACGTGAGTTGTCGACGCGATGGGCGGACGAGGTCGAGCCGCGCATCTCGCGGGCGACTCCGGCGGAGCTGAGTGCGTGGGGGTGGCTCCTGCTGCGCACCTCCGCCGCAGCGATCCGCGACAACCGGCCCGGCGAGGCCGACGACGCCTTGCGGTACGCCAATTCGGCGGCGGTTGCGATGGGGCGCGAGTTCGCTCCTCGTGACGACTTCCTGCAGGCCTTCGGCCCGGTCACCGTGGCGCTGAAGCGCGCCGAGAACGCCATGGTCGTCGACAGGCCGGACCTGGTGCTCAAGCTCTCCGCACGTATCCCCACCGGCGGCATGCGCCCCACCTCCAACAACCGGAACCGCCATCTCCTGGACGTGGCGGAGGCGCACGCCCGCTCGCGCGACTACGCGCAAACCGTCGAGGTCCTGCAAGGCATCCGCGCGGACGCTCCTCAATGGCTTCCCAACCAGCGGTACGCGCGGGACATCTTCAGCCGGGTGATTGCCCGTCGGCGCACACTCACCCCGGAGATGCGGAGCCTCGCCGACGCGATCGGCGTAGCTCTGTAGACAGTTGTGCGGCCGGCTCTCCAACGCTGAGTGGCACTTCGAGTCGGGACCTCACCAAAGTGCCATTGATGCGCGATCACGCCATTACCTAGCGTTATCGGTATGACGACTCAAAGCAGGGCAGCAGCAGGCGCGGCAGCCCCCACGAATGCCTCGGCGGTGAGTGATACGACCCGCTCGGTGCATGATCCGGCGAACGGACACTTTCGAGCGCTGACGCTCTCGGCGGAGTCCCCGTACTGCGCCAGAGCCGCGCGCGACATGGTCGGCTCGTACCTCCGAACCTGGGGGCTGCCGCACGCAGTTGATGCCGCGCGGCTCGTCGTGTCGGAGCTCGTCGGCAACGTCGTGCATCACGCGGTGCCGGATGACCGCCTCAACCGTCCGGGCACCGGACGACGCATCGACGTGTCGCTGATGACGTACCCCGAGATCCTCGTGATCGGAGTCTCCGACGAGGACTCGACCCCGCCCGAGCTCCCGCCGGGCGAGTTCGTGTCGCCTGCGTCGGCGGACGACTTCGCCGAAGCACTGTTGCCCGACCGAGGACGCGGACTTCTGATCGCCCAGCGGCTGGCCGAGTCCGTGTGGTGGTCGCCGGGAATCAGAGGCGGCAAGACCGTTTGGTGCCGCTTCGACCTCGCCGAGTTGAGGATCGAGTACTCGGCCTGACAGACGTCGGCGCCGACAGGGGAATCATCGGCCGACGGAAGAAGTTCCCGAGACATGGCTGTCATCCACCACACGACCATGTCCCCCGGCAAGCTGGAGCTGCTCACGGCCTGGCTTCCCACTCGACCTTGGTATCTCGGCGGGGCGAGTGAGCCGGAGTTGAGCAAAGCCGGGGGCTTTCGGCTCGACGATCCGGAAGGGGAGGTGGGTATCGAGTTCATGGTGGTCACGGACGCGTCCGGTGGGAAGCCGGTCTCCTACCACGTGCCGCTCAGCTACCGGGGCGCGCCGCTCGACGGAGCAGCCGACGACGCGCTCGTGGGTACCTCCGAGCACGGGGTGCTGGGCAAGCGCTGGCTGTACGACGGGGCCCATGACCCGGTACTCGTAGGCCAGTTGCTCGCCCTCCTCCAAGGCCGCGCCGAGGCACAGGCACAAGGCTTGAGCGACACCCCCGACCCGTCTGTCACCGGTCACCTCACGGGGGCCGGGGTCTCCGCCGAGGTCGCGTCCGTTGCCGTCACCGATGGGGAGCACGGCACCTTTGTAGTGGTGGAGACCGTGGCGGCGGGCGGCAGCGAGCCGGGGAGTACCGCCCTGACCCTTCAGGTGACCCGCGTTCTCCCACCGGAACAGTCGGCGCAGCCGGAACAGCAGGCCTCTGTCATCGACCCGACCGAGGCCCGAGGGCACGTCACCGCCGGCTGGCGCTTGCCGGACGGCAGCGAGGGTCGCGCCCCGTTCGTGCTTCTCGGTGGCACCGCGACCCCCTGAGCAGGCCGAACCGGCGCGCCCGCATGTCACGGAAATCAACAGCGGACGCAAATTCTCCGTCCTACGATCGCTGACATGCTGCTTCGAAGAACGTTACGGATGATCATTGTCATCGCTGTGGCCCTCGCAGCGGCGGTGCAGGGCGGTGCTGCGAGCGCGGCACCCGCTCGGGAGAAGCAATCACCGTCGCCTGAGCGGCAGTTGCTCTACTACAACCACGCGTACGGGGTGTTCGACCGGGAGACCGCCGACGCCATCGAGCATTCCGCCTATCTGCGGAGGTTCGCCAACTTCCAGGTCCGCACCACGACCGGGGCCGGCGGTGAGACCTGGACCGGCCGGTATCTGATGGGCCGCGAGACCTACCTCGAACTGTTCGGCGTCGGCGACGTGCCCGGCCAGGACGGCACCCTCGGCTCCGCCGGAACGGGCCTGTCGACCGAGCGGGCAGGTGATCAGGCCACTGTCGTCGAGCGGTTGCGGGCGGAAGGGGTCAGTGACCCGGTCCTGTTCCAGCAGACGCGGGACTTCGGCGACGGCGTCCCGGTGCCGTGGTTCGACGCGGTCCTCACCACCCTCCAGTACGACGCGTACGGTGCCTGGGCGATGGAGTACACGCCCGAGTACTTCGCCGACCCGCGCAGCAACACCGAGCCGGCCGCCTTCCCCGGTGACGTCGGCCGGGAACGCTATTTGTCCGACCTCTACCGCGACCACCTGATGCGGAACATCACGTCGGTCCGCCTCGCGGTCACCGCACGCGACCTCGCCGCCACGGTGCCGCTGCTGCGGGCCGGTGGCTTCGCCGTCCGGTCGGTGGCGGACGGCGGCATCGTCGCGAAGGGCGGCGGCACCACGATCCGCTACGACGTCGTCGCGCGCGAACACGCGGGGATGCGGCGGGTCGAGATGTCCCTCAACCGACCGATGAGCCACCGCCACGAGGAACAGCTCGGCCATTCGACCCTGGCCGTCGGCCCGGGCGCCCGTGCCGTGTGGACGTTCGAGGACACCAGCGGGACGTGACGGCCGAAGGCTCACTCAGGCCCCGCCACCGCCCTCACCCCTGCCCCCGCCCCCGCTCTCCCTCCCGTACGGCCGCGTAAGGATCTCCCGGGCTGTGGCCCTTCGGCTCCTCGAAGTACGCCCCTCTCCCACCGTCGTTCGCGTTGATCTCGTGCGGGCGGCGGTGGGACGGGTCCGCCCAGTACGGGAGCCCGGCCTCCCCGCTGCGCGCGCGGATCGTGTCGAAGTCGTCCACGTCACGACCCCGGGTCCGCGCCACACAGAAGGCGAAGTTAAGGTAAGCCTTGCCTTAGCAATGCCGGATTGGCTGAAAAGCAGAGCAGCGGAGTGAACAAGTGCGTACGTCGAAGTGGCAGCCCCTTCTGGCCGCGATCCTCGCCGGAGGGCTGCTGACCAGCTGCTCCTCGACCTCCGACAACGATGCCAAGGCGGCCGGCGCCGACGCCCGCAACCCTGTCATCGGGGCCTCCGAAGGCTCCGCCGACGGGCCCTCCGCCGCGCCCTCCGCCCTTGCCGCCGGCATGGGGTCCGACGTGGGCACGGACGGCACCTTCCCCCGTACCGTCACGCACTTCAAGGGTTCCACCGCTCTCAAGGCCGCGCCCACCCGCGTCGCCGTCCTCAGCACCGGGCAGCTCGACGACCTGCTCTCCCTCGGGCTCGTCCCCGCCGCCACCACCCGCGCCGGCAACGCCGGGCTCGTCCCCGACTACCTCGCCGACGCCTTCCCGCAGTACAAGGCGAAGCTCTCCGCAATGACCGACGCGGGGACCCGCCAGGCGCCGAACCTGGAGACCCTCGCCGCCGCCAAGCCCGATCTCATCCTCGCCAACGACTCCCTCGGCGACCTCTATCCCAAGCTCTCCAAGATCGCCCCGACCGTCGTCACCGCCGGCAACGGCATCAACTGGAAGCGGGATCTGCTGCTCGTCGGGGACGCCGTGGGCAAGGGGCAGGAGGCCCGGAAGCTCGTCGACACCATCGCCTCCGACGCCGCCGACTTCGGCAAGCAGGGCGGTGGGCTCGGTTCCACCACCGTCTCCATGGTCCGCTTCACGCCCGACCGAACCCGTATGTTCGGCGTCTCCTCCTTCACCGGGTCCATCGCCGTGGACATGGGGCTCGGACGGCCCAAGTCCCAGCAGTTCAGGGCCATTTCGGAGGACATCGGGGCCGAGAGCATCGACACCGCCGACGGTGACTGGATCTTCTACTCCGTGCAGGGCGACGCCGCCAAGACCGACGCGGCGAGTGTTGTCGCCGGGCCGCTCTGGAAGTCGATGAAGGCGGTCACCACCGGGCACGCCGTCAAGGTCGACGACGACCCCTGGTACCTCAACGCCGGTCCGACCGCCGCCCGTCTCGTCGTACGGCAGCTCGCCGAGCACCTCGGCAAGTGACCGCACATCCAGCGCGTACCGCCCGTACAGCAGGTCGTACCGCGGCCACCACCGCCGTCGCCGTCCTCGCCCTCCTGGCCGTCGCCGGCGTCGCTCTGCTCAGCCTCGCCGTCGGTACTCGCCCCGTGCCGCCGAGTGCCGTGCTCGACGCGCTGCTGCACGGCGGGAGCACTCCGGACGCGCTGGTCGTACGTTCACTGCGGCTGCCCCGGACCGAGATCGGACTCACCGCCGGGGCCGCCCTCGGGCTCGCCGGGGCCGCGTTGCAGGCCGTCACCCGTAATCCGCTCGCCGACCCGGGGATCCTCGGGCTCAGCCAGGGCGCGGCGGCCGGTGTCGTGATCGCCATCGCGCTCGGGCCGGCGAACGGCTTCGGCGGGTACGTGTGGTACGCCTTCGCCGGGGCCGTCGCCGCCGCCTGTCTCGTGTACGCCATCGCCGCGCGCGGCCGTGGCGGCGCCTCACCCGTGAAACTCGCGCTGGCGGGTACCGCCCTGTCCGCGATGACCGCCGGCGCCACCACCGTCGTACTGACCTCCTCCTCCGCCACGCTCGACCAGTTCCGCTTCTGGCAGGTGGGCGCGCTCAGCGGGCGGGACGCCGACACCGTGGGGCGCATGCTGCCGTTCCTGCTCTGCGGGGCGCTGCTCGTGCTGGGCTGCGCCCGTGGCCTGGACGCTCTCGCGCTCGGCGACGACACGGCCCGGGCGCTCGGGCACCGGGTGCATGTCGTACGGGGGGCTGCGGCGCTCGGCGCCACCCTGCTGACGGCCGCCGCGGTCGCCGCCGCCGGGCCGATCGCGTTCATCGGCCTCGCCGTACCCCACCTGGCCCGACGCCTCGTCCCCGGCGGCCATCGCCACGTCCTCCCGCTGTCCGCCCTCCTCGGCGCGGCCCTGCTGCTGGCCGCCGACGTGGCCGGACGGGTCGTACGGGCCCCGGCCGAAGTCCCCGCCGGTGTCATGACGGCGCTGGTGGGCGTGCCGGTACTGGTGGTGCTCGTACGGCGGAAGGTGGCGAGTACGTGAGCGGAACTCCGGTACGGCACCACACCCGGGGCGGCTCCCTTCCTCGCGGGGTCGTCGTGCTGCGGCCCCAGCCCCGCGTCTCCCTCCTCCTGCACCGGCGGTCCGCCGCCGTCGCCGCCGGGCTCCTCGCGCTGCTCGCCCTGGTGATGGCGGTGTCCGCGTCCGTCGGGCAGACGTACGTTCCGCCCGGGGAGGTGTGGGCGACCGTGCGGCACGGGGGCGGGGCGTACGACCTCGTCGTCAACGAGCTGCGGGTGCCGCGGATCGTGCTCGGGGCGCTCGTCGGGGCCGCCCTCGGGCTCGCCGGGGCGCTCGTGCAGAGCGTGACGCGCAATCCGCTGGCCAGCCCGGACGTCATCGGCGTCGGGCACGGGGCCGCCGCCGCGACCGTGCTGGCCCTCGCCACCGGGGTGGTCGCGTCCCCCGGGGCCATGCCCGCCGTGTCCGTCGCGGGCGGCATCGCGGCTGCCGCGCTCGTCTACGTGCTCGCCTGGCGGCGTGGGATGCAGGCGAGCCGGTTCGTGCTCACGGGGGTGGGGATCGGCGTCGCGCTCTCCGCGGTGGTCCAGCTCTACCTCACCGACAGCGAGCTGGAGGCCGCCGAGCAGGTCAAGCTCTGGCTCACGGGGAGTCTCAACGGGCGCGGGTGGGAGCAGGCGAGGCCGCTGGGCGTCGTACTCCTGCTGTGTCTGCCCGCGCTGGTGTGGGCGAGCCGGGCGCTGCGACCGCTCGGGCTCGACGCCGACACCGCCGCCGCGCTCGGAGTGCGGGTGCGCCGGACGCAGCTCGGGCTGACCGTCCTCGGGGTCGTCCTCGCCGCCACCGCGACCGGCGCCGCCGGACCGATCGGGTTCGTCGCGCTCACCGCGCCACAACTGGCGCGGAGGCTCACCCGTACGCCTCAACTACCGCTGCTGGGATCGGCGTTGACCGGGGCGGTGGTGCTGGTGGGGGCGGATCTGGTGGCCCGTACGCTGCTGCCCCCACTGGAAATCCCAGTGGGGGCACTCACGGCGCTGGTGGGCGGCCCGTACTTGCTGTGGCTCCTTGCGGCCCCTGGAAACCGTCGCCCGGATCACGCCTAGGGGACAGGGGCGCAGCCCCGTCCTTCAGGGGCGCGGGGCTGTATCGATATGCGGCTCCGCCGCGTGGGCGCGCCAAGCCACAACGAACCCGCAGCCGAATACGTGCACCCAGCGGAGCTAGATCGTCGCCGTGTCGATCACGAAGCGGTAGCGGACGTCGCTCGCCAGGACCCGCTCGTACGCCTCGTTGATCTGCGAGGCGCTGATCAGCTCGATCTCCGAGCCCAGGTTGTGCTCGGCGCAGAAGTCCAGCATCTCCTGGGTCTCCTGGATGCCGCCGATGCCGGAGCCGGCAAGGGTCTTGCGGCCGGCGATCACCGAGAAGAGGTTCAGCGCGACGGGCTCCTCGGGGGCGCCCACGTTCACGAACGCGCCGTCCGTCTTGAGGAGGGCCAGGTAGGCGTCCAGGTTCAGCGGGGCCGAGACCGTCGACAGGATGATGTCGAAGGTGCCGCGCAGCTCCTTGAAGGTGGCCTCGTCGCTGGTCGCGTAGTAGTGGGAGGCGCCCAGCTTCAGGCCGTCCTCCTTCTTGCGCAGGGACTGCGAGAGAACCGTCACCTCGGCGCCGAGCGCGTTCGCGATCTTGACGCCCATGTGGCCGAGGCCGCCCATGCCGAGGATCGCGACCTTCTTGCCGGGGCCGGCGTTCCAGTGCTTCAGCGGGGAGTACGTGGTGATGCCGGCGCAGAGCAGCGGCGCGGCCACGTCGAGGGCCAGGCCGTCGGGGATGCGGACGGTGAAGCTCTCGTCGACGACGATCTTCTCGGCGTAGCCGCCGTACGTCGGCTCACCGTTCTTGTCGAGGGCGTTGTAGGTGCCGACACCGCCCTTGAGGCAGTACTGCTCCAGGCCGGCCTCGCAGTTCTCGCACTCGCGGCACGAGTCGACCAGACAGCCGACGCCCACATGGTCGCCGACCGTGAACTTGGTGACGCCGGAGCCGACCGCCTCGACGACACCGGCGATCTCGTGACCGGGGACCATCGGGAAGATGGCCTCGCCCCAGCCCTCACGGGCCTGGTGGATGTCGGAGTGGCAGATGCCGGCGAACTTGATGTCGATCAGGACATCGAACTCACCGACCTCTCGACGTTCGATGGTGGTGCGCTCCAGGGGAGCCTTGGCGGAGGGGGCGGCGTATGCAGCGACAGTGGTCATGCCGGGAGTTCTCCTAGGGGATTCCGTGCCCGGCCGCCTTCTGACCGGGCACGACGACCAGTCTGCCGAGTGTTCCCCCGATCACCCAGTCCACGCCTTTGCGTACGTCCAGCGGTCCTACCACTGGCGGGGTCAGGCTCACGTTCGTACGACCGGGAATACTGGACCGTATGGACGAACATCCCGAATCCGCTCATCAGGCGAACGCCCCCGGGGACGGGCGGCTCCCTGGGGGTGCCCTGGACCGGCGTGCCGAGCTCAGCGAGTTCCTGCGCACCCGGCGGGCCCGGCTCAAGCCGGAGGACGTGGGGCTGCCGGACTTCGGGCGGCACCGCCGGGTACCGGGGCTGCGCCGCGAGGAGCTGGCCCAGCTGGCCGGGGTGTCTGTGGCCTATTACACCCGCCTCGAACAGGGCAACGGGCGGAACGTCTCCGCGGAGGTCCTCGACGCCATCGCCCACGCCCTGCGGCTCACGAGCGCCGAGCACGCCCATCTGACCCACCTCGCCAAGCCGAAGCAGCACAAGAGGAAGCCGTCGGTGCGGGTGCAGGTCGTACGCGGGACGCTGCTGCAGCTGCTCGACACGATGGACGGCGTACCGGCGTACATCGCCGGGCGGCGTACGGACATCCTGGCGTGGAACGCGATGGCGGCCTCCCTCTTCGGGGACTGGACCGAGCTGCAGCCGCAGGACCGGAACTGGGCGCGGCTGGTGTTCCTGCGGCCCGAGTACCACGAGCTGTTCCTGGACTGGGAGCAGAAGGCGATCGACATCGTGTCCTATCTGCGGATGGACGCCGGCTGCTTTCCGGAGGACCCGAGGCTGGCGGCGCTGGTGGGTGAGCTGTCGGTGAAGAGCGAGGAGTTCCGGCGGCTGTGGGCGACCCACGACGTCAAGGAGAAGGGCTACGGGGTGAAGCGGTTCCGGCATCCCCTGGTCGGTGAACTGACCCTGAACTACGAGTCGTTCAGGCTTCCCGACGACAACGACCAGACGCTGATCGTCTACGGCGCGGAACCGGGGTCGCCCTCGGCGGACGGCCTGCGGTTGCTGGCCAGCTGGGGCCGGGACGCGACCCGGGCGGGCAAGGTTTCCTGACGGCGGCACACGAAACGGCCCGCCGGGGGAAAACCCCGACGGGCCGTCCGTCAGCACGTCACCGGCGGCTCACTTGCCGTAGTACGCGTTGTAGATCGAGATCGTCGACTTGTTGCCCTTCTTGTCGCTGATCTTGGCGTGGAAGGAGATCGCCGCCCCCTTCGCCGGGTTCACGACGGTGACCTTGCCGTTCTTCACCGTCAGCTTCTTCCAGGTCCTGCCGTAGTCGTACGACGCGTACACCGACAGCGTCTTCAGGTTGCTGCCCCGCGCCGCGCCCTCGACGACGACCGGGAACGTGACCTTCGTACCGGCCGCGACCTTGTTGTCCAGGCCGACCGGCGCGTTGAAGCGCAGCGAGGACACCGGGAGCTTGGCCCCGTCGACCCCCGGCTTCTTCGAGCGGAACGTCCAGCTCGCGTCGATCCGCGTGGACGCCTGGGCGACCTTGACGCTGCGCTTGACCGACGTCGTCAGCTTGTACGCGGCGTCGCCCGCCGGCACCGTGAACGCCTTGCCGCCGAACAGCGGGTCGTCGATCGTGCCGACCTTCTGGCCGTTGCGGTAGAGCGTCGTCGCCACCGACGTGAAGTCGGACGAGCCGGCGTGGCCCGCGCCGTCGGAGAACAGCGGCACCAGACCGTAGATGTAGTTGCCGTCACGGTAGACGCCGAAGTCCGGGAGCAGCCGGGGCCCGAAGACGGCGGTGTTCCAGGTGCGCGCGTACTTGCCGCCACCCTTCAGTGTCTGCGGGTTGCCGAGCGTGTAGTAGGCCTCGGGGATCGGGAATCCGTCCGCGTCCTTGCCGTTGAACTGGGTGAAGTCGAACAGCCACTGGACCTTGTCACCCGTGGACAGGTACTGGGTACGGGTGCCCGGCAGCGCCTGCTCGACGAGCCTGCCGAAGGCGAAGTCCTCGGGCAGGAGGGCGATCGCGCTGACCGCGCCGGTCCTGTTGGGCGCTCCGCCACCGAGCCGGTTCGACACCGTGGCGAAGTCGCTCGCCTTGAAGTGGCGGACCTTGTCGCCGGTGATCTTCTTGACCTTGGCGGTGGTGATGGCGTCGTACTCCGCGCTCGCGCCCTTGCCGAACTGGCCGAACCAGGTCTGGGAGAGACCGGTGACCTCCGCGCCGAGGTGGGCCATCCGCACGTTCGCGAAGGAGTCGAGGCTCACTGCGACACCGATGCCTGGCGGGTTGTACATGTAGTCGATCGTCACGGCCAGCGGCTTGACGTCCGCGTCCGGCACCGTGATGTCCGCCGCCTTGGTGGTACGGGCGTCGATCGTCACCGAGGTGTCCTTGGTGATCGCCAGCTTCGGCTGGACCACCCAGTCGAGGCCCTCACCGCCCAGGTCGGGCTTGGTGAAGTCCTTGGCGATCCATCCGTCCAGGAGGTAGGTGCCCTTGGGCAGCCGCATGGTCGTGGTGCCGGTGGTGGCCGTCGGGACCTGGTAGTAGCGGTCCGTGGCCAGACCGGCGTAGCCGATGAGCACCGTGTTGTACTCGCCCGTCGGCCGGCCGGCCTTGTCGATGTGCTTGACCGTGACGTCGTACGACTCGACCTCACGGTTGACCGCCGCCCCCGTACGGACGCTCTGGGCGCCGGCCGTCGCCGTCACGTACGAGGAGTACGCGCCGTCGAGGGTGCCGCCCAGCTTGGTGTTGACGGTGTAGCCGACGGAGGCGCTGCCGCCCGCCGGGACCTTCAGGGTCGTCGCGGCCAGCTTGAAGAAGCCGGCCGGAGCGGCCTGGCCCTTCGGGTTGGTCGCGGTCGCCGCCAGCTTCAGCGTGACGTCGGTCGTGCCGAGGTTGCGGTACGTCAGCGGCTTGGTGACCGGGGTGTCGTCGGTGTGCGGCCACGCCTGGGTGCCGAAGCTCACCGACACGGGGTCGGCGATCACGGTCTGCTTGATGGCCTTGTCGACCTGGATCCGGCCCGAACCCTGCTGGAACGGCGTGTAGTTGCCGCCCTTCGCGGATCCGGTGAGCGCGCCCTTGAGCTCGGCGTACTTCCAGGTCGGGTGCTCCTGCTTGAGGATCGCCGCCGCGCCCGCCACATGCGGAGTCGCCATCGACGTACCCGAGATGGTGAGGTAGCCGGCCGGCTTCTCGCCGACCTCCTGCTCGATGAGGCTGCCCTTGGCGGAGGCGGCCGTGATGTCCACGCCGGGCGCGGTCACGTCCGGCTTGATGGCGCCGTCGCCGAGGCGCGGGCCGTTGCTGGAGCTCTCGTCCAGCAGGTCCTTGTCGTCGACCGCGCCGACGGTGAGCGCCGCGTCGGCGCTGCCCGGCGAACCGATCGACTCCGGACCGGAGTTGCCCGCCGCGATCGCGAAGAGGATGCCCTTCTCGGTGGACAGCTTGTTGACCATCGCCTCCAGCGGGTCCACCTCGGGGGTGTCCTGGCCGCCGAGGCTGAGGTTGACGACCTGGGCGCCCTGCTCGGCCGCCCACTCCATACCGGCGAGGATGCCCGAGTCGTCACCGGCACCGGTGTCGTCGAGCACCTTGCCGTTGAGGATCTTGGCGCCGGGTGCGACACCCTTGTACTTGCCGCCGGACTTGGCCCCGGTGCCCGCCGCGATGGACGCGACATGCGTGCCGTGGCCGAACTTGTCGGTGGCGCTGGTGGCCGTGGAGAAGTTCTTGGCCGCGATCACCTGGTCCTTGAGGTCCGGGTGGGTGGCGTCGACGCCCGTGTCCAGGACGGCGATCTTGACGCCCTTGCCGTCGTAGCCGGCCGCCCACGCCTTCGGCGCGCCGATCTGCGGGACGGACTTGTCGAGGCTGGCTCTACGGGTGCCGTCGAGCCAGATGTGCGCGATCCCGGCGGCGGTCCTGTCGCCGTTGGTCACCGCGTCCCAGAGTTCGGGAGTGTCCTTCTGCGAGGTCTGAACGGCGTCCGCGTTCAGGGACTTCAGCGTGTGACGGAGGGTGCCCGCGTCGCGGACGTCGGCCTTGGTGGCGGTCGCCGCCCCCGTGTAGCCGACGATGACCTTGAGGCCCTTCTGCTGGGACCTGCGGACCGCCGCCTTGTTCAACTCCGTGACGTCGAAGAGGCGTTGGTCGAGCTTGCCGCTCGACACGAGCCGGGCGGCGTCGGCCGGCACGACGAGCGTGTGCCCGTCGGTCTTGCGGATCTGTACGGGTATCCTGCCCCGGCCCGCCGCCCGCTCCAGGCCGACGACACGGCCCTTGGCGTCGACGGCGACCCGGTCGCCGGTGATGAGTGTGATGCGGTGCGCGGGCCTGAGCTTCTGGGCAGCGCTGGTCACACGCTGCTGCTCACCCTTCGCGTCGGCCTTCGCGGAAGCCGGGCCGGTCATGCCCGCCGCGAGAGCAACTGCGGCTGCCGTGGCGACGGTTGCCACGCATGCCCTTTTCACTTGTGTGCGCAAGTCTCCCCCAGGAGCGCTGGCTGAGTACCGGGCAGTTCCCCGTTCGCCCGGCAGGGGGAGTCCCGTACGCATGAGCGCACACCCCCCGACCGGAATTATGCCGAGGGGTGTTCAGCCGCTCAATAGACTGGACGATTACGCGTTGACCGTTATGAGCCAGTTACGAAACATTGCGCGCCTCACGTACCGGCGTTCTCCTTCACGGTGATCTTCCCCTTCCGGATGGTCGCCACCCTCGGGGCTTTCTTCGCGATCGCCGAATCGTGCGTGACCATGATGAAAGTGAGCCCGAGCTCCTTCCACATGGTTTCGAGTACGTCCATGATCTCGTCGCGCATCGACTCGTCGAGGTTGCCGGTGGGCTCGTCGGCGAGCAGCACCTTCGGCTGCTTGACCAGCGCACGAGCGATGGCGACACGCTGCTGCTGACCGCCGGACATCTCCCCCGGCAGATGCCCGAGCCGCTCCCCGAGGCCCACCGACCGCAGCGCCTCGGCGGCCCGGTCGCGCCGTTCCCTGCCCTTCACGCCCAGCGGCACGAGAGCGGTCTCGACGTTTTCCTGGGCGGACAGCGTCGGAATGAGATTGAAACTCTGGAAGACGAATCCGATGTTCTCGCTGCGGACTTTGGTGAGTCGGCTCTCGGACAGTTTGGCGAGATCCGTCCCATCGAGATCGACAATTCCCTCGGTGGGCCGGTCGAGTCCGCCGAGCATTTGCAGCAGAGTCGACTTGCCGCCGCCGGTGGGGCCCTGGATGACCAGGCGGTCGCCGTCGGCGATGGTGAGGTCGACGCCCGCGAGAGCGTCGATGGTCTCTTTGCCTCGGGTGTAGCGCTTGACTACGCCCTTGAGTTCATACATGTGGGTGACTCCTGGGAGGGGTTGGGGGTGCCGGCTGTCATTCGTCGACTACCGGCCGGTGGGGGCTGGACGCGCAGTTCCCGCGCCCCTGAGGAAATCCAGCCCCGCCGGCCGTGGGCCGAGCTACTCGACTCGCCTCAGCGCGTCCGCCGGGCGCAGTCTGGACGCGCGCCAGCCGCCGAAGGCGCCGGCGATCAGGCCGCCGGCGACCGCGAGGCCGACCGCGAGGGCGATGGTGGAGAGCGCGACGGGCGCGGTGAGCGCGACCGAGAGCGCCTTGGACGCGGCCTGCCGACCGAAGCCGCCCCCGCCGCCGGGGAAGCCTCCGCCGGGACCGCCGTTGCCGCCCGAACCACCCACCTCCGCCTGGAGTTCCGGGCTGATCGCGGTGACGACATACGCGCCGGCGAGGCCGAGCGCGATACCGAGGGCACCGCCCACCAGCCCGTTGACGACGGCCTCACCGACGACCTGCCGGGTGACCCGGCCCGACTTCCAGCCGAGCGCCTTCAGCGTGCCGAACTCGCGCACCCGCCGGGAGACGGCCGAGGAGGTGAGCAGGCCGGCGACCAGGAAGGCGGCGACGAGCACCGCGATGGACAGCCACTTACCGACGTTGGAGGCCAGGTCGGAGGCGGTGGACAGGGACCCGGAGACGGTGCTGGCGAGATCGGCGGACGTCGTGACCGTCGTACCCGAGATGTTCTTCTGGATCGTCGACTTGACCGCGCCGATCTGCTGGGAGTCGGTCGCCTGGACGTAGATCGTGGTGACCTTGCCCTTGGAGTCGCTGAGGGTCTGGGCCTGCTGCAGCGGGATGTACAGGTTGGCCGCCGAGTCGCCGCTCTCGGGGGTCGCGATGCCGATGGCCTTGTACTTGACGCTCTTGATGGTGACCGTGCTGCCGACCTTGAGCTTCTTCTCCTTGGCGTAGGACGCGTCGACGACCACGACCTTGGCGTTCGTCTCGGAGGTCGTGAACGTACGGCCGCTGGTGATCTTCGAGGAGGTCAGCGGGCCCAGGGCCGGCTTGGTGACGTCGGTGCCGTACACCGAGTAGTTGTTGACGTCGAAGTTGGCGCCGCCGCCCTCAACACGCCCCTGGGGTGCGCCCGTCGAGCCGCCGCGAGGGTATCCGCCGCCCTGGTTGCCGCCGCCGCTCTGCTGGTCCTGTCGGAACTCGCCCTGCCGGAACTGACCGCTGACCTTGAGGACCTGGAGGCTCAGTCCGCCGACAGCGTCCGAAACGCCTTTCTGGGCGTCGACCTTGGTGACTGTGGAGGCGGCCAGGGTCTGGAAGCCCTGGACCAGCACCCGGTCACTGCTCTGCTCGGCGGTGGAGTTGTTGTTCCGCGCGTCGAACTGGAAGCGCCGGCGCTGGGTGTCCCCGGTGCCCGTCTGGGCCGCGGCGGCCTTGGTGACGGTCATGTCGGTGCCGAGTCCGTACAGCGACTGCAGGACCTTGTCCTGCGCCTTCGACATGCCCGAGGAGACCGAGGTGACCACGATGACCAGGGCGATGCCGAGAGCGAGCCCGGAGGCGACGACGAGTGCCGCTTTTCTGCGGCGGCGCAGTTCGCGCCTCAGGTAGGTGAAGAACATGGCCGCAAGCTAGGTACACCGCGTGATGACGGGATAAGTCCCGCATAAGAGAAGCATGAGAAGGCTGTGGTCAGCCTCGGAAAGCGGCCTCAGGACCCTGAGAGGCCCCGAAGAACCGGGAACCGGGAAACGCCGAGAGCGGCTGCTCGGATGAGCAACCGCCCTCGGAAATCAGGGAGTTGGAGCCAGACAGTCGGAACGGAACCGTACGGCCGGGGAGACCGCAGTGCCGACCGCCGGATCAGACCGCCGAACCCGCCTTCCAGTCCGCCCAGTTCATGTTGTAGCCGTTGAGGCCGTTGGCCGGGTCGACGGTCTTGTCGCCGGTGTTCCGGACGTCGACGACGTCACCGATGATCGAGTTGTTGAAGAACCAGGCGCCCTCGCTGTTCGGGTCGTTGGCGCCCTTGGTGTCGTTCAGGCCGACACAGCCGTGGCTGGTGTTGACGTTGCCGAAGACGGAGTCGGCACCCCAGTAGTTGCCGTGCACGAAGGTGCCTGAGGTGGTCAGGCGCATGGCGTGCGGCACGTCCGGGATGTCGTACTCGCCCTTGCCGTCGTCGTCGGTGAAGCCGACCGTGGCGCCGTTCATCCGGGTCTCCTTGAACTTCTCGGAGATCACCATCCGGCCTTCGTACGTCTTGTTCTCGGGCGAACCGGCGGAGATCGGGATGGTCTTGACGACCTTGCCGTCCTGCGTGATCTTCATCGTCTTCGTCTTGGCGTCGACGATGGAGACCTGGTTGCGGCCGATCTTGAAGGTGACCGTCTTCTGCTGCACACCGAAGACGCCGTTCGCGCCCTCCACGCCGTCGAGCGCCAGCTTCAGCGTGACGGTGGAGTCCTCCTGCCAGTAGTCCTCGGGCCGGCAGTCCATCCGGGTGTCGTTGAACCAGTGACAGACGACCTCCTGCCCGCTGGTCGAGGAGACCGTGACGGCCTTCTGCACGGCCGCCTTGTCGGTGATCGCCTTGTCGAAGTTGAGCGACACGGGCATGCCCACGCCGACGGTCGAGCCGTCCTCGGGGGTGAAGTAGCCGACGAAGCTGTTCGCCGCGGAGACCGTGGTGAACGAGGCGTTCTCGTGCGCGGCGCGGCCCTTGGCGTCCTTCGCCTCCGCCGTCACCTTGTAGGTGGTGGCACGCTCCAGCTGGCCGGTCGGCTTCCAGCTGGTCTTGTCGGCCGATATCTCACCGGCGACAGCGGTACCGTCCGCCGTCGTCATCGCCACGGACGAGAGGGTGCCCTTGGTCACCGCCACCTGGGCGGCGTTGTTGATGGAGGCGTTGTTGGAACCGTCTCCGGGCGTGATCTTGATCCGGGCCTCGGATGCCGCCTCGGCCGCCGCCTCGTCGGCCTTGGCCTGCGAGGTGTCGGTACCGCTGTCTCCCTTGGAGGCACTGTCGCTGTCGCCTCCGCTGCACGCCGAGAGCACCAGCACGCCACCGAGCAGGGCGGACGCGGCCATCAGACCCTTGCGCCGCCTACTGTCCGTCATCACACGCTTCTCCATCGTTGCCGTAATCCCAAAACCACGAGTCCCCGTACGGAACCTGGAACCTGCAAGTCCCCTTGACAATCTTCAACGCTACGACCGGTTCGCCTCGTTCCACATTCGCTCAGCGTGTGGGCCACACCACGTCGCCCGGGTCACAGGGGGCTGTCCGCCCGTCCCGTACTCCACCGGGTCGCGTGATGCCACTGCCGGTCACTGCTTCTCCTGAGACGACGAAACCCCGGTCGGCGGTTGCCGACCGGGGTCACGAATTTCCCCCGGCCGAGTCAGCCGTCGACCCGATCCCCGACCACTGCGTCGCCGTCCGCCTCATCATCCTCGTCGAGATCCCAATCCGGCGAATCCGGGTCGTAGTCGATCTCCTCGCTGCTCCAGGACGCCTGTGCAAGTTCGGTCCCCGGCACCTCACCGACCAGGTCGAACGGGTCCACGAGGTACGCGAGCGCCTCCGCGGTGTCTTCCGTCACAGTGTCCTCGGCGTGCACCCGCTCGTCGGCCGGCATCTCGGTGTCGGCGGCGATCCGCTGCAACGCGGCCTTCGTCAGGGCTTCCACGTCGTCGACCTCGACGACCAGTTCCACGCGAAGCCGTACAAAACGTGATGTCTCTGATGTGCTCATGGTCGAAGAGAGTACGGCTCACAGCTCCCGCAACTTTCCCACGACCCACGCATTTCATTAGCATCGGGGTCACGGCCAATTCGCCAGCGCCACAAGGGGATCGATATTCCGTGTCAGCCGCACGTCGATCGTTGTTGACCGCCACCGCCGCGGGCACCCTCCTGGGTGCCCTGTGGTTCGTCCCGTCCGCCAACGCGACGGCCGAGAAGCCGGTGGAGCAGCGACACAGAGCGGACACGTCCATGTCCACGATGTCGGAGCACACCCGGCAGATCTCCATGACGAGCACCACCGGAAGCGCGAGCACAAGTACGCGGGTGAGCACGACGAGTACGAGCACGAGTACGACCGCCACCACCACCTCGGCGACCACGACCTCGGACTCGGCCGGCGACGGCACCCGCCTCGCCGACACCGGCAGCTTCGACACCACCCCGTACGTCGTCGGCGGCACGCTCAGCCTCGCCCTGGGCGCCGCGTTCGTGACGTACTCGCTGCGCCGGGAGCGCCTGGGCTTCTGAGCGGGCCCCCGAGACGACGCGGGAGCGCCGCCTCGGGGCACCACGAGCAAGACCTGCCGGTGCCAGATGACTACTGCGACTACTTCGGTTACTGCAGCGGGCCGGTCACCGGCTCCACCGCGGCGACCAGGTGCCCGCCCCGCACGAACACGTCCGCCGCGGCGAGGTCGGGCGCCAGGAACCGGTCCGGCCCGGGCCCCTCGACCCCGGCCGCCCGTACGGCGTCGATGACGGCCCGGGAGGCGGGCGCGGGCTTGAGCCCCTCCCGCAGTTCGATGGCGCGCGTGGCCGCGTACAGCTCCACGGCGATGATCCGGGCGAGGTTGTCGACGGCCGTACGGAGCTTGCGCGCCGCCGACCAGCCCATCGAGACGTGGTCCTCCTGCATCGCGGAGGAGGGAATCGAGTCGGCCGAGGCGGGCACGGCGAGCCGCTTCAGCTCGCTGACCAGGGCGGCCTGCGTGTACTGGGCGATCATCAGCCCGCTGTCCACACCGGCGTCGTCCGCGAGGAACGGCGGCAGCCCGTGCGAACGGTTCTTGTCGAGGAGGCGGTCCGTGCGCCGCTCGGCGATGGATCCCAGGTCGGCGGCGGCGATGGCGAGGAAGTCGAGGACGTACGCCACCGGAGCGCCGTGGAAGTTCCCGTTGGACTCGACCCGCCCGTCGGCCAGGACGACGGGGTTGTCGACGGCGGAGGCGAGCTCCCGCTCGGCGACGAGCCGGGCGTGCGCCATGGTGTCCCGCCCGGCGCCGGCGACCTGCGGGGCGCAGCGCACGGAGTAGGCGTCCTGGACTCGGGGCGCGCCGTCCTGGTGGTGCCCGGTGAGCTCGGAACCCTTCAGCACGGCGAGCATGTTGGCCGCGCTGGCCCCCTGCCCCGGGTGCGGCCGGATGGCGTGCAGCTCGGGCGCGAGCACCTTCTCGGTCCCGAGGAGCGCCTCCAGCGAGAGCGCGGCGGTGACGTCGGCGGACTTGTAGAGGGTGTCGAGGTCGGCAAGGGCCATGATCAGCATGCCGAGCATGCCGTCGGTGCCGTTGAGAAGGGCGAGGCCCTCCTTCTCGCGCAGCTCGACAGGCGCGATGCCGTGTTCGGCGAGGAGTTCGGCGGCCGGCCGTACGACCCCGTCGGGCCCCTCCGCGTCACCCTCCCCCATGAGCGTGAGCGCGCAGTGGGAGAGGGGGGCGAGGTCACCGGAGCAGCCGAGGGAGCCGTACTCGTGCACGACGGGGGTGATGCCGGCGTTCAGCAGGTCGGCCATGGTCTGCGCGACCTCGGGCCGCACGCCCGTGTGCCCCGAGCAGACGGTCTTGAGCCGCAGGAACACCAGCGCCCGTACGACCTCGCGCTCGACCCGCGGTCCCATGCCGGCGGCGTGCGAGCGGACGATGTTGCGCTGCAGCTGGGCGCGGAGTTCGGGGCTGATGTGCCGGGTCGCCAGGGCACCGAACCCGGTGCTCACGCCGTACACCGGCTCAGGCTTGGCGGCCAGCGCGTCGATGATTCCCCGGGCCTTCGAGAGGGCGGCGACGGCCTCCCCGGACAACTCGATCCGGGCCCCGCCGCGCGCCACGGCGAGCACGTCGGCCGCGGTCGTCCCGGACGTCCCCACCACCACAGTGTGCATATCCATATTCAGGAGCGTACGCACTGAATTCCAAGATGTCACTACCGGGTGGCAGGTACACCCCTTACAACACCGACCCGCACCTTCCAGGCACCGGCCCGCATCTCCAGCCCGTCCGGCGTTTGAGGACAAGGCCCGTTCAGGGCCGACAGCGGGGGCCTGGGGGCGGCAGCCCCCAGCGACGCCCACACCAACACCCCACACCAACACCCCGCACGAACCCCCCGCACCAACCCCCCGCACCTCACGACCGACGCCCACGGAACCGCCGCCGCTCAACAGCTCCCTCCCCGGAGGGCGACTCCGCGAGCAACACCACCGGATCGTCGGGCCCCTCACGTCCGGCGACCACCGGCCGGTCCGCGTGAACCGCCTTCGCCCGGTACTGCGCCGCATCGGCGAGCCGGAACAACCGGCGAGCCGTCCGCACCGGCCCGATCGCGTCGGCGGTCGAGGCGACCCCACAGGCAACCCCCTCCCCCAGCTCCAACTCACCGGCGCGACGGCACAGTTCACCCGCCGCCCGCACCACGTCGTCGACGGGCGCGCCGACCACCAGCAGGCAGAACTCGTCACCGCCGAGACGGGCGGCGAGCGCGCCGGGCAGCATCGCGCCGCACAGCGACAGCACCGACCCGAACCGTTCGAGGAGCCGGTCGCCGACCGCGTGCCCCAGGGTGTCGTTGACGCGCTTGAGGCCGTTCAGGTCACAGACGACCAGGCTGACCACGGCACCGTCCCGCCGGTGGCGCTCGATCGCCTCGTCGAGGTGGGCGTCCACGGCACGCCGGTTGGCGAGCCCGGTGAGCGCGTCGGTGAAGGCGAGCCGCCGGGCCTCCTCCAGCCGCTCGGTCTGCGCGATCCCGGCGGCGACGACGGACGCCAGGACGGTGGCGAAGTCGGCGTCGGCACGCCCGAAGACGGGGGCACCGACCGGCCGGGCGACGTACAGCTCACCCCAGGCCCGGCCGTGCAGCACGACAGGCGCGACGACGCAGCAGCCACGCCCCCGGCGCCGTAGCGCGGCGACACGCTGGTGGCAGTACCCGGCGCGCCCCGCCGACGGTCCGCGCGCGGGCCCCTCCGCGGTCTCGACCCAGGCGTTGGGCTCACCACCGCCCGCCCATCGCTCATGCAGGAACTCGGTGATCTCCGGGAACTCGTGCACGGGGTAGGCCTCCCCCTCCGGGAACTCCTCCTCGTCGGAGGACCGCTCCCCCACGTTCACGAGGACCCGCAGCCGCCCGAGTTCCCGCTCCCACACCGACAGTGCGGCGAAGTTCCCGGTCAGCGCATCACAGGCCCCGAGCGCGGCGGCACGCCAGGTCTCGCGCGGGCTCTGCGCGGCGGCCATGCCCTGCGCGAGCGTCACGACGGCGTGGAGCCGACTTTCCTCACCCATTGATCCAGATTAGGAAGGTTTGTGTTGATTTGAGACATCGAGCGGGCGAAAGAGACATCCCCCTACGACGGGAGCGGCCTCGCACGGCCGAGAAGTCCGGGCCCCTACTCCCCCGGCCAGACCGGCGCCCTCTTCTCGGCGAACGCCGCGACCCCCTCCGCCCGGTCGCCCGAGAAGGCCACGGCACGCCACGCCGCGTCCTCCACCTCCAACCCCGCCTTCAGGTCCAGCCCGAAGCCCACCCGCAACGCCCGCTTGGCCGCCCGTACGCCCACCGGGGAGTTCGCCGCGATCCGGGACGCCAGTGCCAGCGCCTCCTCCCGGTCGCGCCCCGTCTCGACCAGGACGTCCACGAGCCCCAGGGCACGCGCCTCGTCCGCCTCCACCCGCCGCGCGGTGAAGATCAGCTCGGCGGCCCGTGCCGCGCCCACCCGCCGGGGCAGCAACTGCGTACCGCCGCCCCCCGGAATCACCCCCACGGACACCTCCGGCAACCCCACCAGCGCCGTACCGTCCGCCACGATCAGATCGCAGGACAACGCCAGCTCGAACCCGCCCCCCAGCGCGAACCCGTGCACAGCGGCGATCGTGGGCATCGGCAGCTCCAGCACCCCGGTGTACGCCCCCCGCGCCACCGGCCGCTGCCGCACCAGTTCGGCGTCGGACATCGAGTTGCGCTCCTTGAGGTCGGCCCCGACACAGAACGCCCGGTCATGGGTGGAGGTCAGCACCACCGCGCGTACGTCACGGTCGGCGGCCAGCGCGGCACACGCACCGGCGACGGACCGGGCCATGGCGGAGGAGACCGCGTTCATGGCCTTCGGCCGATCGAGGACCAGCTCGGCGACGTATCCGTGCCGCCGGACCAAGACGAACTCCCCGAACCGCTCCTCGGACCGTTCCTCACCCATGACACCCTCCTGGTTAACGCGGGTTAACTACGACCGCCCCGATCATCGCAGCCGGCCGGCACCCAGGGGAAGAACGGGAGGAAGTGAGCAGGAGGAGCGGCGAGGGGGCACGGGAGGCCACCTCTCCTCGTTCGGGTGACATGGCACCGATCTCCCGAAATCTTCCTCCGGGGAGCGCATAACGTGCGCTCCGCCGCGGCGCACCCGGGGCGCGAGCGCAACGGGTAGGGATCGCGATGACGGACACCACGACAAGGCCTGTCGACACGGGCACACCAAGGCACGCACAGGCCCCCCGCCGGGTCCCGCCCCAGGCCCAGCCGTGGGCCCCGCCGCAGTTCACGACGCCTCCCCGGGCCTGGACCCCTCCCCCGCCCCCGGCCGCGCCCCGGCCCCCCGAGGCCGCGCCCGCCCCTCTCGTCAACCGCCCGCGAGGCAGGCACCGCAAGCCCCGCCCCCGCAAGGTCCTGCTCGCGGCGGGCGGCTTCGCGCTGGCCGCCGGGGTCCTGAGCCTCGTACGGCTGGCGCCCGACGGCGGAGTGGGCGGCGTCGGCAGGGCACAGGCCCAGTCGGACCTGGACCCGGACACGAGCGCGCACACGAACGCGGATACGGACACGGACCCCTCGACCGACCGCACCGGCAACACGGCGGCCACGGTCGGCAGCGTTCCCACGCCGAACCCGTCGGCGAGTACTCCCATGGGCGGCGCGACCCCGGTCCCGACCGCACCTCCGACAGCGCTCCCGACCGCTCTCCCGACCACCACGGGCCCGCTGCGGCCCTTCCCCCCGGGCGCGCTCCCCACGCCCCTGGTCCCCGCCGCGGACGCCACCACGATCCCGCAGCGGCCCAGCACGCCCTCGCCCGCCGCCACCCCGGGCGAGCTACGCCCGGGGACCTCGACACCCGCCCCGGCGGCGCCACAGCCCGCGCAGCAGACACCTCCGACCACCGCACCGACGCCCGAGCCCCCCGCGCCGGCCCCGGCGCCGAAGCCCGCGACGCCCGGCGGAGTGTGCGTACCGCTCATCGGCGTGTGCGTGGACGCTCTGAACCACCACCACTGATCAGCCCGGGCCCGACCGACCGGCGGTTCTACGTGACCGGCCCCGCACGTCGGGTCAGCAGCCAGGGCTCGACCACGCCGAGGCCGCGCACGGGCCGCTGCCACATGGGCTGGAGCGCGAAGCGGTACACCGGCGGCTCCTCGCCCTCCTTCTCCGCGGTGGCGGCGGCCTCCGCCGCCTCCGCCTCGGAGGCGGGCGCGTCCCCGGTACGGATCAGCTCCTCCGCGAACGCCGCGTCGACGAGTACCGCGTCCCGTGGCGCTATCGACGTCAACCGCGAGGCCAGGTTCACCGTCGACCCGAAAACATCACCCATACGGGTGGTCACCGTGCCGAACGCCATCCCGACTCGCAGCTCGGGCATCGTCTCGTCGTGCGCCATCGTCTCGATCAGCCGCAGCGCGATCTCCGCGGCCACACCCGGCTCGTCCGCCGCGTACAGCACCTCGTCGCCGAGCGTCTTGACGAGCCGCCCGCCGTTCGCCGCGACCAGGTCCGCGGCCGTGGTCTCGAAGGCCTCGACGAGTTCGCCGAGCTCCTCCTCCTCCATACGCCGGGTCAGCCGCGTGAACCCGACAAGGTCGGCGAAGCAGACGGCGAGCCGCCGGTC
Organism: Streptomyces sp. AK08-02; assembly: GCF_033795085.1. NCBI lineage: Bacteria > Bacillati > Actinomycetota > Actinomycetes > Kitasatosporales > Streptomycetaceae > Streptomyces > Streptomyces sp. AK08-02. The sequence continues at coordinate 99,430 of NZ_JARAZV010000016.1, read as the reverse complement.
GACCATCTCCTCGTCGTCTGCGGCCTGCACGACCCGCCCGGTCGCGGCGGCGAGCTGGCGCCGCCAGACGTACACGATGAACTCCTCCAGCTCGGGCAGGAGCAGTTCGATCAGCGGGTACGTCACCTCGGTGCGCGTCATTCCGGGCTCGGGCGGCTCGGTCAGCCCCTCCAGGAAGGAGTCGATCTGCCACTCGGCCAAACGGGCGGTGGTCTGCCCCGTGGAGCGCGCCACCTGCACGGCCATCGCCTCGCTCAGCAGCCCCGCCTCGACGAGACCGGCGAGTCGGCGCAGCGCGAGTACGTCCGCCTCCGTCAGCGCCTTGGCCTGCCCGATGTCGGCGAAGCCCATCGCCCGCCAGAAGCGGGACGCGAGTTCCATGGAGACACCGGCGCTGCGGGCGGCCTGAAAGGGGGTGTAGCGCCGCTCGGCACCGAGGATGAGCTGTTCGAGACGCAGGGCGAGCGGGTCCTCACCGGGGTCGGCGATATGCCCATCCACCCGGCTGCCCGCCGCGTCGGAGCCCGTGTCGTCGACGGTCACGCCTGCTGCCCTTCCGATCTGTCACGGTCAGATATCGACCGCCCTCAACGATACGGCCTCGCTCCGCTGGGTTCAGCAGGGACGACGCACCCGGTATCGGTGTGACCGTCACTGGGGGCTGCCGCCCCCAGACCCCCGCAGGAAACGCCGCCCGGCACCGAGAACTTCGACGTCGCCCGTAAACGGACGGGAAACGGGTGGGCGGGTGGGAAATTCTTCTAGGCCGGCCGCAGGTGCACGACATCCCCCGCCCCCACCGGCTCCTGCACCCCCTCTCCCGTGGCAAGCACAAGCCGCCCATCCCCGTCCACAGCAACCGCCTCCCCCACCACAGACCTCTCCCCCGGCAACTCCGCCCGCACCGTCCGCCCCAACGTCGCGCACCCCGCCGCATACGTCTCCTGCAGTCCCGACAACACGGGATCCCCCTCCGCCGACCGCCACCGCACGTACCACTGCTCCAGCGACCGCAGCACCGCCCGCAGCAGCGGATCCCGGTCCGTGCCCACCGCCCCGGCCAGCGCCAGCGACCCCGCCGTCGGCACCGGGAGCTCGTCCTCGCGCAGGGTGACGTTGATGCCGATGCCGATCACCGCCGCGTCCGTACCGGCCCGCTCCGCGAGGATCCCGCCCGCCTTGCGCTCCGCGCCCCCCACACTCACCAGCAGGTCGTTGGGCCACTTGAGGGACGTGTCGACGCCCGCGGCGCGTGACAGGCCCGTCGCCACCGCGACCCCGGTGAGCAGCGGCAGCCAGCCCCAGCGGGTCACCGGCACCTCCGTCGGCTTCAGCAGTACGGAGAAGAACAGCCCGGAACGAGCCGGTGCCGTCCACTGCCGGTCCAGCCGACCCCGTCCGGCGGTCTGCTCCTCGGCGAGCAGGACGAGCCCCTCCTCCGCCTTGCCCGCGTTCGCGAGGGCGGCGAGGTCGGCGTTCGTGGATCCCGTACTGCGGACGACCTCCACCCCCGACCAGAGCCCGCCCTCCCGGACCAGCGCCCGGCGCAGCGCGCCGGCGTTCAGGGGCGGCCGTTCGAGATCGGACCAGCGCCCGTCGTTTCGCGCCGACCCCTCCGAACCGTCTGCACCCTCGGTGTTCTCTGCGTCATCTCGCGGCGTCATGCAAGCCACACTAGATGTGGTAAACGCCGCACTGCCGATGGGTAGGCACGCCACTACGCTACGGATGAGTAGCCCATCCCCCTTCTGAGCACGTCACACTTTGCAGGGAGCCGCATCCCGATGGCCGAGCCGGTACAGCCGCAGCAGACCGACATCCACACCACCGCTGGCAAGCTCGCGGACCTGCAGCGCCGCGTCGAGGCGGCGACGCACGCCGGATCGGAACGGGCTGTCGAGAAGCAGCACGCCAAGGGGAAACTGACGGCCCGTGAGCGGATCGAACTGCTCCTGGACGAGGACTCGTTCGTCGAGCTGGACGAGTTCGCCACGCACCGCTCGACCAACTTCGGGCTGGAGAACAACCGCCCGTACGGAGACGGCGTGGTGACCGGTTACGGCACCGTCGACGGACGTCCGATCGCCGTGTTCTCCCAGGACTTCACCGTCTTCGGCGGTGCGCTGGGCGAGGTCTACGGCCAGAAGATCGTCAAGGTCATGGACTTCGCGCTGAAGACCGGCTGTCCGGTCATCGGCATCAACGACTCGGGCGGCGCCCGTATCCAGGAGGGCGTGGCGTCGCTGGGCGCGTACGGCGAGATCTTCCGCCGCAACACCCACGCGTCCGGGGTGATCCCACAGATCTCGCTCGTCGTGGGGCCGTGCGCCGGCGGCGCGGTGTACTCCCCGGCCATCACCGACTTCACGGTCATGGTCGACCAGACCTCGCACATGTTCATCACCGGCCCGGACGTCATCAAGACGGTCACCGGCGAGGACGTCGGCATGGAGGAGCTGGGCGGAGCCAGGACCCACAACTCCGCCTCCGGCGTGGCCCATCACATGGCCGGCGACGAGAAGGACGCCATCGAGTACGTCAAGCAGCTGCTGTCGTACCTGCCGTCCAACAACCTCAGTGAGCCCCCGCTGTTCCCGGAGGAGGCGGACCTCGCCGTCACGGACGAGGACCGCGAGCTTGACGTCCTGATCCCGGACAGCGCGAACCAGCCGTACGACATGCACACGGTGATCGAACACGTCCTGGACGACGCGGAGTTCTTCGAGACGCAGTCCCTCTTCGCGCCCAACATCCTCACCGGGTTCGGCCGGGTGGAGGGCCGTCCGGTCGGGGTCGTCGCCAACCAGCCGATGCAGTTCGCGGGTTGTCTCGACATCGCCGCGTCGGAGAAGGCGGCGCGCTTCGTGCGTACCTGCGACGCCTTCAACGTGCCCGTCCTCACCTTCGTGGACGTCCCCGGCTTCCTCCCCGGTGTCGACCAGGAGCACGACGGCATCATCCGCCGGGGCGCCAAGCTGATCTACGCCTACGCGGAGGCGACCGTCCCGCTCATCACGGTCATCACCCGCAAGGCCTTCGGCGGCGCCTACGACGTCATGGGCTCCAAGCACCTGGGTGCCGACCTCAACCTCGCCTGGCCGACCGCCCAGATCGCCGTGATGGGCGCCCAGGGCGCCGTCAACATCCTGCACCGCCGCACGATCGCCGAGGCCGAGGCGAACGGGGAGGATCTGGAGGTGGTCCGCGCCCGGCTGATCCGGGAGTACGAGGACACCCTCCTCAACCCCTACATCGCGGCCGAGCGCGGCTACGTCGACGCGGTGATCCTGCCGTCCGACACCCGCCGCCAGGTCGTACGAGGGCTGCGTCAGCTCCGTACGAAGCGCGAGTCCCTGCCCCCGAAGAAGCACGGCAACATCCCGCTGTAAGGAGCCGGCGTCATGACGATCAAGGTCGTACGGGGCAACCCGACCCCCGAGGAGCTCGCCGCCGCCCTGGCGGTGGTCCGAGCCCGCGCCGCGGCGGCGCCCTCCGTGCCGCCCGGCGCACCCGGCACCACGGACGCGTGGGCGGACCCGGCAAGGATCGCGTCCCACCGGATCCCCCAGCCGAGCCCGACCTCATGGAGCCGCACCTACTGGCCCGCGTGACGGAGGCCTGCCCAGGGGCGCGAGGAACCGCGCGCAGCAGAACAACATGGGGCGCCGATTTGAGTACCCCTACTCAGGCGCCCGACCCCGCCAGGCCCCACGCTGGTGGAATGCTGTGGTCCGATCCCGAGAACGAGCCGCCGAAGGAACTGCGCGACGCGCAGCGGATGCTTCGGCGGCTCGGCCTTCTCCTGGCGCTGGCCATGGTTCTCGCGATGATCGTCCTCGGTGTGCGGTAGGACGGCAGGACCTGTCCGGGGACCGTGGCCCGCCGATACCCTGGCCGTCATGACCGATGATCAGTCGCGCCGCCGTCTCGTGCTCGCCTCCCAGTCCCCCGCCCGGCTCAACCTGCTCCGGCAGGCCGGGCTCGACCCCGAGGTGATCGTCAGCGGGTTCGACGAGGACGCGGTGACCGCGCCGTCCCCGGCCGAACTGGCCCTCGCGCTGGCCGAGGCCAAGGCCGCCGTGGTGGCCGCGCGGCCCGAGGCGCGCGGCGCCCTGGTGATCGGCTGCGACTCCGTCCTCGACCTGGACGGCGTGGCGTACGGCAAGCCCGCCGACGCCGAGGAGGCGACCGCCCGCTGGAAGGCGATGCGCGGCCGTCAGGGCACCCTGGAGACAGGACACTGCGTCCACGACACGGCGGTGGGTCGCCAGGTGTCGGCGACCGCGTCCACCGTGGTCCGCTTCGGCGAGCCGACGGACGAGGAGATCGCCGCGTACGTCGCCTCGGGCGAGCCCCTCCACGTCGCCGGTGCGTTCACGCTCGACGGCCGCTCGGCACCGTTCATCGACGGCATCGACGGCGGCCACGGCAACGTCATCGGCATCAGCCTGCCGCTGCTCCGCAAGCTGCTCGCCGAACTGGGCGTCGGCATCACGGAGTTGTGGACGCCCAGGGAGAAGTAGGAGACGGCAGAGGAGTCGCCGCGGTCAGGGGGTGCTGGGGGTCGGCGGGGGCGTCAGCGGGGAGCCGCCGTTGCCCACGGCCGGGGAGCCGCCACCGGTGCCACCCGTGCCGTCCGAACCGTCCGTGCCGTCTTCGGGTGCCATGGCCGCGGCGTCGTTCTGCCTGTCGTAGGTCATCAGCAGGAGCACCACCAGCGCCAGCACCACGACCATCGTCAGGAACGCCGGCACGCCCACCAGCCCCCAGGCGAACGCCCCGAGCAGCGCGTGCACCACGGCGACGCTGATCAGCAGGACACGCCCGAGGCCGGCCGGGGAGCGGTCGCGCAGGGCGACGAGCAGGGCCACCACCCCGCACAGCGCGAAGTAGGCACCGAAGACCAGCCCGCCGATCTTCGAGGACATGGACATCATGTCCGGGTCGAGGCCGGCGAGGGACATCTGCTGGTTGCCGACGACGATCCCCAGGAACCAGTTCAGCGCGGCGATGCCGAAGGCCTCCACGAAGAGGACGATCGCGACGATCCAAGCCACCGGTCTGCGGACCACCGGCCCCCACCCACTTTCGACTGCACCACTAGTACGTTCGGTACATCCTGAACGCTACTAACGGGTAAACGCCCGGACAAGGGTTCGGCGAAGGTTCCTCGGCGGGCAGAAAACCATTGGGCCGTTCGTAGGGACTCCACAAAGAAACCGAGTGGGCCGCAGCACGCTCTCACAGAGACCTTGACCACATCAGGGGGCTAGGGTTTCCCGATGGAGTCCCGCGTACATAGGTGCGACAAGGGATTTCACGGGTAGGGCGAGCCTCGCATCACGCTCCGTGTGGGCAAGCTCACCAGTGGGGACGGGTCGATGCGCCGTGTCGGCAGTCCCTAAACTCGGCTTGTTTCAAGGAGGGAGCCTCAATCGTGCGCAAGGTGCTCATCGCCAACCGTGGCGAAATCGCTGTCCGCGTTGCCCGGGCCTGCCAGGATGCCGGTATCGCGAGCGTGGCCGTGTACGCCGACCCGGACCGGGACGCGCTTCATGTGCGTGCCGCCGACGAGGCGTTCGCTTTGGGCGGTGACACCCCGGCGACCAGCTATCTCGACATCGCCAAGGTGCTGCAGGCCGCCAAGGACTCCGGAGCGGACGCCATCCACCCCGGATACGGCTTCCTCTCCGAGAACGCCGACTTCGCCCAGGCCGTCATCGACGCCGGACTGACCTGGATCGGCCCGCCCCCGCAGGCCATCCGCGACCTCGGCGACAAGGTCGCCGCCCGCCACATCGCCCAGCGTGCCGGTGCCCCGCTGGTCGCCGGCACCCCCGACCCCGTCTCCGGGTCGGACGAGGTCGTCGCCTTCGCCACCGAGCACGGCCTGCCCATCGCGATCAAGGCCGCCTTCGGCGGCGGCGGACGCGGTCTGAAGGTCGCCCGCACCCTCGAAGAGGTACCCGAGCTCTACGACTCCGCCGTCCGCGAGGCCGTGGCCGCGTTCGGACGCGGTGAGTGCTTCGTCGAGCGCTACCTCGACAAGCCCCGCCACGTGGAGACCCAGTGCCTGGCCGACTCCCACGGCAACGTGGTCGTCGTCTCCACCCGTGACTGCTCCCTCCAGCGCCGCCACCAGAAACTCGTCGAGGAGGCCCCCGCGCCGTTCCTCTCCGAGGCACAGGTCGCCGAGCTGTACTCCTCCTCCAAGGCGATCCTCAAGGAGGCCGGCTACGTCGGCGCCGGGACCGTGGAGTTCCTCGTCGGCACCGACGGCACGATCTCCTTCCTGGAGGTCAACACCCGCCTCCAGGTCGAGCACCCGGTCACCGAGGAGGTCGCCGGCATCGACCTCGTGCGCGAGATGTTCCGTATCGCCGACGGCGAGGAGCTCGGCTACGGCGACCCCGAGCTGCGCGGCCATTCCTTCGAGTTCCGCATCAACGGCGAGGACCCCGGCCGCGGCTTCCTGCCCGCCCCCGGCACCGTCACCACCTTCGCCCCGCCCTCGGGCCCCGGGGTGCGCCTGGACGCCGGCGTCGAGTCCGGCAGCGTCATCGGCCCCGCCTGGGACTCCCTGCTGGCCAAGCTGATCGTCACCGGCGCCACCCGCGAACAGGCCCTCCAGCGCGCCGCCCGCGCCCTGGCCGAGTTCCAGGTCGAGGGCATGGCCACCGCCATCCCCTTCCACCGCAAGGTGGTCACCGACCCCGCCTTCGCTCCCGAACTCACCGGCTCCACCGACCCGTTCACGGTCCACACCCGCTGGATCGAGACCGAGTTCGCCAACGACATCCCCGCCTTCGCCGCGCCCGCCGACATCGAGGCGGACGAGGAGGCGGGCCGCGAGACCGTGGTCGTCGAGGTCGGCGGCAAGCGCCTGGAGGTCTCCCTCCCCATCTCGCTGGGCATGTCCCTGGCCCGCACCGGCCTCGCCGCCGGCGCCAAGCCCAAGCGCCGCGCCGCCAAGAAGTCCGGCCCGGCCGCCTCCGGCGACACCCTCGCCTCCCCGATGCAGGGCACCATCGTCAAGGTGGCTGTCGAGGAGGGCCAGGAGGTCAAGGAAGGCGACCTGATCGTCGTCCTCGAAGCGATGAAGATGGAACAGCCCCTCAACGCCCACAAGGCAGGCACCGTCAAGGGCCTCGCCGCCGAGGTCGGCGCCTCCCTCACCTCCGGCGCCCCCATCTGCGAGATCAAGGACTGACCCGTACAACCCTGTGAGGCGCCCGGCGGACTGAGCAATCAGCCCACCGGGCCCTTCTGTTCCTGACGCGGGCGCATCCGTGCCTGACGTTCGGTGCGCGCAGCGCCCGAACGTCAGGGGCGCGGGGAACTGCGCGACCAGCCACACCCCGCCCGCACCCGGCGACGACCCACGTACCCCCACGGCGGCCGACCGATGGCATGCTGCACCCACGGAACCCATACAGGGAAGGGCAGGCATCCCATGGCCCAGCCGCCGGCAGGCCTACGCGCGGACGCCCGCCGCAACTACGAACGGCTCCTCGCGGAGGCCCGCTCCACCTTCGCCGAGCACGGGACGGACGCCTCACTGGAGGACGTCGCCCGGCGTGCCGGCGTGGGCATCGGCACGCTGTACCGTCACTTCCCCAACCGGCACGCCCTGATGAGCGCCGTCTTCGAGGACTCGGTGAGCGACCTGCTGGCCCGCTCCCGCGAACTGCTGACCGACCCGGAGCCGTGCGTCGCGCTGGTCACCTGGCTGCGCGAGATCGTCACGCACGCCGGTGAGTACCGCGGCCTGGCACGGGCCCTCATGACGGTGTCGTACGACGCCGACTCGGACCTGGCCAGGTGCAGCAACCCGATGCGGTCGGCGGGCGCGGCCCTGCTCACCCGCGCCCAGCAGGCCGGCACCCTCCGTGCCGACGTCTCCATCGGCGACCTGCTCCAGCTCACCAACGCCATCGCGCTGGCGGCCGAGGCGACCCCGGACGACCCGGACCTGGCCGACCGCCTCCTGACCCTGACACTGCGGGGCGTGAAGGCGGCACCGCCTCGGTAACCGGGGTCAGCGGCGGCGGAGGTCCGCCACCCGGGTTCGTTCCCGCTCGCGCTCACCGGGTCCGCCGGACTGCTCGCCCAGCATCGTGCCGCGCAGCGGATGACCCGCCGAGCCGCCGGGCAACTGCCCCCGGCGCGGGTTGGGAAGCGGCACGTCCCGGCGCTGTTGGCGGGCCGGTACCTGCTCACCGCCCTGCGGCCCGGTCCCCTGGGAACCGTTTCCCGAGCCCGCCGATCCGGCCACGGCGATCTGCACGCCCTGGTCGGCCAGGGCCTGGAGTTCCGTCCCAGCACGGTCGTCGTGGAGGGGCGGTTCGTCGGTGACGAGGCGGGTGATCAGGTCCGTCGGCACGGTCTGGAACATGGTGTCCGAGCCGAGCTTGGTGTGATCGGCGAGCACGACGACCTCGGCGGCGGCCTGCACCAGCGCGCGGTCGACGGACGCCGACAGCATGTTGGAGGTGGACAGCCCGCGTTCGGCGGTGAGCCCGCTTCCGGAGAGGAAGGCCTTGGACACCCGCAGCCCGTGCAGGGACTGCTCGGCACCACTGCCGACCAGGGCGTAGTTGGAACCGCGCAGAGTGCCGCCGGTCATCACGACCTCCACTCTGTTCGCGTGGGCCAACGCCTGGGCCACCAACAGGGAGTTGGTGACGACGGTCAGCCCGGGGACCCGCGCGAGCCGGCGTGCCAGCTCCTGCGTGGTGGTCCCCGCCCCGACCACGATGGCCTCGCCCTCTTCGACGAAGCTCGCGGCGAGGTCGGCGATGGCCGTCTTCTCGGCGGTCGCGAGATGAGATTTCTGCGGAAAGCCGGACTCCCGCGTGAACCCGCCCGGCAATACCGCACCGCCATGCCGGCGGTCGAGGAGTCCTTCTGCCTCCAGTGCGCGCACGTCCCGCCGTACGGTCACTTCGGAGGTCTGGACGACGCGGGCGAGCTCACGGAGCGACACGGCTCCATTGGCACGCACCATTTCGAGGATCAATTGACGACGTTCTGCAGCGAACACGAAACTGACAGTAACCCCAACGACCGTCTGCTTTCAGCAGTATGCGCCGAATAACAGAAGTTGTTCGCAAGCGGGTACGGGAAGTGGTATACGCGCCTATCTTCCCTGCTTATGCCATGGGAAAGGGCGGCAAATCCCCGTGACCAGCGGGAAGTTGCCACCCTTGTCGACTCCCGGCTGTCAGGCCTCGCCCGACGCCTTGCGCGTGTGAAGCTGCCGGGCGACCTCGGCGATCGATCCCGAAAGAGAGGGATAGACCGTGAACGCGTTCGCGATCTGCTCGACCGTCAGATTGTTGTCGACGGCGATCGAGATCGGGTGGATGAGTTCGGAGGCGCGCGGCGACACGACGCAGCCGCCCACGACAATCCCGGTGCCCGGCCGACACATGAGCTTGACGAAGCCGTCGCGGATGCCCTGCATCTTGGCGCGCGGATTGCGCAGCAACGGCAGTTTGACGACGACGGCGTCGATCTTGCCGCCGTCGACATCGGCCTGGGTGTAGCCGACGGTGGCGATCTCGGGGTCGGTGAACACGTTCGACGAGACGGTCTTCAGGTTCAGCGGGGCCACCGCGTCGCCGAGGAAGTGGTACATGGCGATACGGCCCTGCATGGCGGCGACCGACGCGAGGGCGAAGACACCGGTCACGTCACCGGCGGCGTACACACCGGGGGCGGTCGTCCTCGACACCTTGTCGGTCCAGATGTGCCCGGAGTCGCGCAGCTTGACCCCGGCCTCCTCCAGCCCCATTCCGGCACTGTTGGGAATCGCGCCGACGGCCATGAGGCAGTGCGAGCCGCTGATGACCCGCCCGTCGGCGAGGGTGACCTCGACCCGGTCGCCGACGCGCTTGGCGGACTCGGCGCGGGAGCGGGCCATGACGTTCATACCGCGGCGCCGGAAGACCTCTTCGAGGACCGCGGCGGCGTCCGGGTCCTCACCCGGCAGCACGCGATCACGGGAGGAGACGAGGGTGACCTTGGAGCCGAGGGCCTGGTAGGCACCCGCGAACTCGGCACCGGTGACACCCGACCCGACGACGATGAGTTCCTCGGGCAGCTCGGTGAGGTCGTAGACCTGGGTCCAGTTGAGGATGCGCTCGCCGTCGGGCTGCGCGTCGGGCAGCTCACGCGGGTGTCCGCCGGTGGCGATCAGCACGGCGTCGGCGACGAGCGTCTCCTCGCTGCCGTCCACGGCCCGGACGACGACCTTGCGGGAGCCGTCCATGCCCTGCATGCCGTCGAGCCGCCCGCGCCCGCGCAGGACGCGCGCGCCGGCCCGGGTGACGGAGGCGGTGATGTCGTGCGACTGGGCGAGGGCGAGGCGCTTCACCCGTCGGTTGACCTTGCCGAGGTCGACACCGACGACGCGGGCGGCCTGCTTGTCGGGTGGGGTGTCATCGGCGACGATGATCCCCAACTCCTCGTACGAGGAGTCGAAGGTCGTCATCACCTCGGCCGTGGCGATCAGGGTCTTCGACGGTACGCAGTCGGTGAGCACCGACGCCCCGCCCAGACCGTCGCAGTCGACGACGGTCACCTCCGCGCCGAGCTGCGCTGCCACCAGCGCCGCTTCGTAGCCGCCGGGTCCGCCACCAATGATCACGATCCGAGTCACATACCCCATTGTCCCGTACGCGCCGGGGTGCCGACGCCCCGGGGGCCGCCGCACGGGTCCGGGGCGGGCTCGGGGCGGGCCCGGGGCGGACGTCTGTGCGGGTACGAAAGGGGCGTGTGCTGCCGGAGTGACGGCCGTGTCCGCTGCCGTACTCTCGATCCATGTCGCTCTACGCCGCCTACGCCGGCAATCTCGACGCGCGGCTCATGACGCGCCGCGCCCCGCACTCGCCGCTGCGCGCCACCGGCTGGCTGACCGGGTGGCGGCTGACGTTCGCCGGCGAGCACATGGGCTGGGAGGGCGCGCTCCCGACCATCGTCGAGGCACCGCGTTCCCAGGTCTTCGTCGCCCTGTACGAGATCGCCCCGCTCGACGAGGACTCGCTGGACCGCTGGGAGGGCGTGGGTCTCGACATCTACCGCCGGATGCGGCTGCGCGTCGACACGCTGGAGGGCGAGGAACCCGCGTGGGCGTACGTCCTCAACGGATACGAGGGCGGTCTGCCGTCGGCACGGTACCTGGGCGAGATCGCCGACGCGGCGGAGTCGGCGGGGGCGCCGCACGACTACGTGATGGAACTGAGAAAACGTCCCTGTTGAGCAACCGCGGGCCGGCTGCCCACCCTTTGGTTGGAAACGACAAGACAACGATCGGCATCCCGTAACCTCCGTCATCTACGCGCGTAGGCTCGAAGCGGATACCCTCATGCCCGTGAACGCATCTCTTCTTCCGGACGACATCCAGGGCGACCCCTACTCCGCCGCCGACACCGCCGCCGCGCGCCTGCGGGAGCTCACCGGCGCCGAGACCCATGACGTCGCCCTCGTGATGGGCTCGGGCTGGGCACCGGCAGTGGACGCCCTGGGCACCCCCGAGGCCGAGCTCCAGGTCACCGAGCTGCCCGGATTCCCGCCGCCGGCCGTCGAGGGCCACGGCGGCAAGATCCGCTCGTACCGGATCGGCGACAAGCGCGCGCTGGTCTTCCTGGGCCGCACGCACTACTACGAGGGCCGTGGCGTCGCCTCCGTGGCGCACGGTGTCCGTACCGCCGTGGCCGCCGGCTGCAAGACCATCGTCCTGACCAACGGCTGCGGCGGCCTGCGCGCCGACATGCGCCCCGGCCAGCCGGTCCTGATCAGCGACCACATCAACCTCACGGCGACGTCCCCGATCGTCGGCGCGAACTTTGTCGACCTGACGGACCTGTACTCGCCGCGGCTGCGGGCCCTGTGCAAGGAGATCGACCCCAGCCTCGAGGAGGGCGTGTACGCCCAGTTCACCGGCCCGCACTACGAGACGCCGGCGGAGATCCGGATGGCACGGACCATCGGCGCGGACCTGGTCGGGATGTCGACGGTGCTGGAGGCGATCGCGGCGCGCGAGGCAGGCGCCGAGATCCTGGGCATCTCGCTGGTGACGAACCTCGCGGCGGGAATGACGGGCGAACCCCTGAACCACGAGGAGGTCCTCCAGGCGGGCCGCGACAGCGCGACCCGCATGGGCGCCCTGCTGACCCAGGTCCTGGACCGCCTGTAGCAGGTCGGCTCTCCGCGCCCCCGCCGACCTCCCTTGTCGCGCTGAACGCGCTCGTCCTCAATCGCCGGACGGGCTGATGGTGCCGACCGGGGCTTGATCTTTCAGCGCCGACCCGCACCTCCAGCCCGTCCGGCGCTTGAGGACAAGGCCCGTCCAGGGCCGACTCCCCTCCCACCCCGACCCACACCCCCAGCCCGCCCAGCGCTTGAGAACAAGGCCCCTTCAGGGCCGACTCCCCTCCCACCCCGACCCACACCCCCAGCCCGCCCAGCGCTTGAGAACAAGGCCCGTCCAGGGCCGACTCCCCTCCCACCCCGACCCACACCCCCAGCCCGCCCAGCGCTTGAGAACAAGGCCCGTCCAGGGCCGACTCCCCTCCCACCCCGACCCCCACCTCCAGCCCGTCCGGCGTTTGAGGACAAGGCCCCTTCAGGGCCGATGGGGGGTCTGGGGGCACAGCCCCCAGGAACGGGATGGGACGGGTAGGGGCGGCGGGGGCGAGAATCAACGGGCCGCACCCGACCACGCACCGCACCACACCACCACACCGAGAGGCACCCCCGTGCACGACGACGAACTCATCGCACGCGCCAAGGCGTGGCTGGCCGAGGACCCCGACGCCGAAACCCGTGAGGAACTCGCCGAGCTCATCGACGCCCACGACCTCCCCGAACTCACCACCCGCTTCGCCGGCACCCTCCAGTTCGGCACCGCGGGCCTCCGTGGCGAACTGGGCGCCGGCCCCATGCGCATGAACCGCTCGGTCGTCATCCGCGCCGCCGCCGGCCTCGCCGCGTATCTCAGGGCCAAGGGCCAGGCGGACGGCCTCGTCGTCATCGGCTACGACGCCCGTCACAAGTCGGCGGACTTCGCCCGGGACACCGCCGCCGTGATGACCGGCGCCGGCCTCAGGGCCGCCGTGCTCCCCCGCCCTCTCCCCACCCCCGTACTGGCCTTCGCCATAAGGCATCTCGGCGCCGTCGCGGGCGTGGAGGTCACCGCCAGCCACAACCCGCCCCGCGACAACGGCTACAAGGTGTACCTGGGCGACGGCTCCCAGATCGTCCCGCCCGCCGACGCCGAGATCGCCGCGGAGATCGAGGCCGTACGCGCGCTGGACGACGTACCGCGCCCCGAATCCGGCTGGGAGACCCTCGACGAGGCGGTCCTGAACGCCTACCTGGCCCGTACGGACGCGGTCCTCACCCCCGGCTCCCCCCGTACGGCCCGTACGGTCTACACCGCGATGCACGGTGTCGGCCGGGAGACCCTTCTCGCGGCTTTCGCCCGGGCCGGTTTCCCCGCCCCCGAGCTGGTCGCCGAACAGGCCGACCCCGACCCGGACTTCCCGACCGTCGCGTTCCCCAACCCGGAGGAGCCCGGCGCGATGGACCTCGCCTTCGCGAAGGCCCGCGAGACGAACCCGGACCTGATCATCGCGAACGACCCGGACGCGGACCGCTGCGCGGCGGCGGTACCGGTGCCGGGCGACGGAACGCACCCGGCCGACTGGCGCATGCTGCGCGGCGACGAGGTCGGCGCGCTCCTCGCCACCCACCTGGTCCGGCACGGGGCGCGGGGCACGTTCGCCGAGTCGATCGTCTCCTCGTCCCTGCTCGGCCGGATCGCCGAGAAGGCGGGACTGCCCTACGAGGAGACCCTCACCGGCTTCAAGTGGATCGCCCGCGTCGAGGGTCTGCGCTACGGCTACGAGGAGGCCCTCGGCTACTGCGTGGATCCCGAGGGCGTTCGCGACAAGGACGGCATCACGGCCGCGCTCGTCATGACGGAACTCGCCTCCGAGCTGAAGGCCGAGGGCCGTACGCTCCTCGACCTGCTCGACGACATCGCGGTCGAGCACGGTCTGCACGCCACGGACCAGCTCTCGGTCCGCGTCGAGGACCTCTCGGTCATCGCGAACGCCATGAGCCGGCTGCGCGAGCGGCCCCCGACCCATCTCGCGGGCCTGGCGATCACGAGGGCCGAGGACCTCACCAAGGGCACGGAGACGCTCCCGCCCACGGACGGCCTGCGGTACACGCTCGACGGCGCCCGCGTCATCGTCCGCCCGAGCGGTACGGAGCCCAAACTGAAGTGCTACCTGGAGGTCGTCCTCCCGGTGCCCACGCACGCGGATCTCCCGGCGGTCCGGGCGAAGGCCACGGAGCTGCTGGAGACGATCAAGCGGGACCTCTCGGCGGCGGCAGGAATCTGAGCCACACCGACACCCACACCACCACACCCACACCCGATGGGGGGTGCCCCTGACCAGGGGCACCCCCCATCGTGCTGGTACCCGCTCTCGGCGCGCAGCTCAGCCCGTGGGCAGCAACGCGGACACCCACACGGCGGCCCACACCGCCACCAGTACCGCGGCCAGCGGCCAGAGCGGCCGGCCCCGTTCGGCGGCGCCGCTCTCGCCGGTCGGCCGCAGGTCGGCGTCGAGACGCATGGCGGTCAGTTCGGCGGCCAGGGCGTCGTACGGGTGGGTCAGCCCCCGGCGCCGTTGGAGCCGGCCCCAGCGGGGTGCGGAGACCGCCCAGTCGCCGTCCTGCCAGTCGATCTTCAGCTCAAGGGACCGGCGCCGTACGAACCGCAGCTCGTCCCAGGGGACGTGCCGGGGGCCGCGCAGCCCGGTGACCCAGACGCCGGACCGGTCGGCGGTGACGCGCCAGGCGAGCTTCATGGGGACGCGGAACGCCCCGTACAGGCCGAGCAGGGAGATGAGCGCCAGATTCCAGGTCGAGAGGCCGGGCTCGTCGAACAGACCCCAGCCCAGCCATATGCCCCACTGCACGAGGAACGCGGTGGCCAGCCAGTCCAGCCACCCCGCCCGCCATCGCCGCACCTGACCTACGGCCGCCTGCTGCTCGGCCAACTCCCGTCCCTGCAGCTCCAGCTGGAGGCTGTCCGCGGCCTGTTCGCGGTGCCGGGCGACCCGCCTGCGACTCGCGTCCGGCGACAGCGGCCGGACCGGTCCCGCCGACCACTCCGTCAGCGGCGGTTGCTCGGGATCCTCGTCCGCGCTGACGACGAGGATCTCGGCGCCGTCGAAGGGAGCGCCGTAGAGCACGGCCTCCCGGACGGGCCCGAGGGTCTCGTCGTCGAGGCCGAGCAGGGCCATCCGAAGCTCGTCGACACCGTCCTCGTCCTCGCCGCCCCCGTCTCCCTCCCCGTCCTCTTCGTCGTCCTCGTCGAAGGAGGTGAGCTCGACGGTGAACAGGGGCCGCTCGGCGGAGGGATCGTCGGCGGCGTACACCTCCGTACTGCCCTGCGCGTCGTCCCGTACGAGGACACGCAGCACCGGCACCGGAGTCCCGCGCAGCGCGCTCGCCTGTCGTCGGCCGAGCCATCCGGAGGTCAGCGCGGTCGCCCCGAGGCCGGCCAGGAAGACGGTGAAGACCCAGGCGCCCTCCTGGTCCTCGGCCGAGCCCCAGAGACCGGCGGTGCTTCCGGTCAGCACGCCGAGCGCGAGCACGACGGACCCCAGGCCGAACAGCAGTCCCCCACGCCGTACGGGGGCCCCGGCGCCCGGCACGAGCACGGCGACGCCCCCGGCAGCGGCCGTGGCCCGTTCCAGCTGCTCGCCGCGCGCCCGCAGCCGTACGGCCACGACGGCCCACGAGCCCAGCACGACGACCACGCCGAAGCCGGTCAGCGCCCAGGGCATCGAGGAGGCCTCGGCGGCGAGGGCGAGCAGCAACAGAGGGGCGCCGACCCACACGAGTTCGGGCCGGGCGAGCACCCACAGCACGTACACCGCGAACCCGGCGGCGACGAACGGCCACAGGCCGCCGGCCATCGCCACCAGGGCGCCCACGCACAGAACCAGGGTGGCGAGACCGGCCGCGACCGACCGGCGCACCCGGAGGAAGGTCCAGCGCGGCGGCAGCGCGGCCGACCAGTCGGCCGCGCGGGAGGTGGTCCAGTCCTGGCAGCCGTCGGGTATGGAGGCGGCGGGCAGTCGCAGCGACTCGTCGGGGAGGGCCACGCGGCTCAGCCGACCGCGAGCAGAATCGCCAGCAGAACCGCACCGGCGGCAGCGGGCGCCATGATCTCGTACGCCCATTTCACGGTGACCTCGCCCTGTGAGGTGAGCGCCTTCTCGCGGGCCTCCCAGAGCTGGCCCAGGTCGTCCATGTTCTGGTCGTTCTGGGCGCGGGTGGGCCCGGGCGGCACCAGGGACGGCCGTCCGCGGCCGCCGCCCGCCTCGCGGGCCTCGCGCATCCTGGCCCGGTTGGCCCGCTTACGGGCGCGCAGCGAGACAGGGATGGCCCACAGCTGGTACTTGGCGCCGGCCTCGACGAGGACCTCGTTGGAGAAGCCCGAGCGGAACCCGGCGACGGCACCCCAGGGCACCACGACGACCCGGAACGGGTTGCGCACGCGCAGCCGGTGGTCGTTGGCGAGCACGGCCGGCCGCAGGGTGAAGGCGATCACCAGCGGTACGGCGAGCAGGAGCGTGGCGAGCGCCAGCCACGGCGTACGCCCGTGACCGGCGAACAGCGCGTCACCGCCGAGCCAGCCCGCGAGCCCGAGCAGCAGCACTCCGGCCAGGAGGGAGGAGGGTGACCGGTAGACCCGGTCGGGAGACACGGGCGGCGTAGGGCCCTGCGCGGGCGACGGATGGTCCGGGGTCGTCATGCCCCCGATTCTGCCCGACGCCCAGAACACCGTTCACCTTCAGCCCTTCCGGCGATTGAGGACGAGGCCCCTTCAGGGCCGAAAGCGGGGGTCCGGGGGCGCAGCCCCCAGGACGGGACGGGTAGGGGCGGCGGGGGCAAATCGAACCGGCGCCCACCCATTTCCCGGGCTGTACAGCCGCTACGCGCGTAGATATGCTCGGCTTGTGACCATGCCCACCACTGCATCAACCGCACTCCCGCTCAAGGACGTGACCGCGTCCGACAGCACGCTGCGCCGCTACCTTCACGGGCTGCCCGGCGTCGACGCGGTCGGCCTGGAGGCGCGCGCCGCCTCACTCGGCACGCGTTCCATCAAGACCACCGCGAAGGCGTACGCCATCGACCTCGCCATCTCGATGGTCGACCTGACGACGCTGGAAGGCGCGGACACCGCCGGCAAGGTCCGGTCGCTCGGCGCCAAGGCGGTCCGCCCCGACCCGACCGACCGTACGGCGCCCGCCACGGCCGCGGTCTGCGTCTACCCCGACATGGTGGCCGTCGCGAAGGAGGCCGTCGCCGGGTCCACCGTCAAGGTCGCCTCCGTCGCCACCGCCTTCCCCGCCGGCCGCGCCGCCCTCGGCGTGAAGCTGGCCGACGTGCGTGACGCCGTCGCCGCCGGTGCGGACGAGATCGACATGGTCATCGACCGCGGCGCGTTCCTCGCGGGCGACTACCTGAAGGTGTACGAGGAGATCGTCGCCGTGAAGGAGGCCTGCGGGGCGTCCGCCCGGCTCAAGGTCATCTTCGAGACGGGCGAGCTGTCGACGTACGACAACATCCGGCGTGCCTCCTGGCTCGGCATGATCGCCGGGGCGGACTTCATCAAGACGTCCACCGGCAAGGTCGCCGTGAACGCGACGCCCGCGAACACCCTCCTGATGCTGGAGGCCGTACGCGACTTCCGCGCCCAGACGGGCATCCAGGTGGGCGTGAAGCCGGCCGGTGGCATCCGCACCACCAAGGACGCGGTGAAGTTCCTGGTCCTGGTCAACGAGACGGCGGGCGAGGACTGGCTCGACAACCACTGGTTCCGCTTCGGCGCCTCCTCGCTCCTGAACGACCTGCTGATGCAGCGTCAGAAGCTGGCCACCGGCCGCTACTCCGGTCCCGACTACGTGACGGTGGACTGATCACCATGGCTGCTCCCCTGTTTGACTACGCCCCGGCACCCGAGTCCCGCTCGGTGGTCGACATCGCCCCTTCCTACGGCCTGTTCATCGACGGCGAGTTCGTCGAGGCCGCCGACGGCAGGGTCTTCAAGACCGTCTCCCCCTCCACCGAGGAGGTCCTCTCCGAGATCGCCCAGGCGGGCGAGGCGGACGTGGACCGCGCGGTGAAGGCCGCCCGCAAGGCCTTCGAGAAGTGGTCGGCGCTGCCCGGCTCCGAGCGCGCCAAGTACCTCTTCCGCATCGCCCGCATCATCCAGGAGCGCTCCCGCGAGCTGGCCGTCCTGGAAACACTGGACAACGGCAAGCCCATCAAGGAGACGAGGGACGCCGACCTGCCCCTCGTGGCGGCCCACTTCTTCTACTACGCGGGCTGGGCGGACAAGCTCGGCCACGCGGGCTTCGGGACGAACCCGCGCCCTCTCGGTGTCGCCGGCCAGGTCATCCCCTGGAACTTCCCGCTCCTGATGCTGGCGTGGAAGATCGCCCCGGCCCTCGCGACCGGCAACACGGTCGTCCTGAAGCCGGCCGAGACGACCCCCCTCTCCGCGCTGTTCTTCGCGGACATCTGCCGCCAGGCCGGTCTCCCCAAGGGCGTCGTCAACATCCTTCCCGGTTACGGCGACACGGGCGCCGCGCTCGTCGCGCACCCGGACGTCAACAAGGTCGCGTTCACCGGCTCGACGGCCGTCGGCAAGGCGATCGCACGCACCGTCGCCGGCACCCGCAAGAAGGTCACCCTCGAACTGGGCGGCAAGGGCGCCAACATCGTCTTCGACGACGCGCCGATCGACCAGGCCGTCGAGGGCATCGTCACCGGCATCTTCTTCAACCAGGGCCAGGTCTGCTGCGCGGGCTCCCGGCTCCTCGTACAGGAGTCGATCCAGGACGAGTTGCTCGACTCGCTCAAGCGCCGGCTGTCCACGCTGCGCCTCGGCGACCCGCTGGACAAGAACACGGACATCGGCGCGATCAACTCCGCCGAGCAGCTCTCCCGGATCACCTCGCTCGTCGAGGCGGGCGAGGCGGAGGGCGCCGAGCGCTGGTCACCGGCCTGTGAACTCCCGTCCTCCGGCTACTGGTTCGCCCCGACACTGTTCACGAACGTCACCCAGGCGCACACCATCGCCCGCGACGAGATCTTCGGCCCGGTGCTCTCGGTCCTCACCTTCCGCACCCCGGACGAGGCCGTCGCCAAGGCCAACAACACCCAGTACGGCCTGTCGGCGGGCATCTGGACGGAGAAGGGTTCACGGATCCTCGCCGTGGCGAACAAGCTCCGCGCCGGTGTCGTCTGGTCCAACACGTTCAACAAGTTCGACCCCACGTCGCCGTTCGGCGGCTACAAGGAGTCGGGTTTCGGCCGCGAGGGCGGTCGCCACGGCCTGGAGGCGTACCTCGATGTCTGACCCCCGAGTGGACACACGACTGTCCGTCTTCAAGACCTACAAGCTGTACGTGGGCGGGAAGTTCCCGCGTTCCGAGAGCGGTCGGGTGTACGAGGTGAGCGACGCGAAGGGCAACTGGCTGGCGAACGCGCCCCTGTCCTCCCGCAAGGACGCCCGTGACGCGGTCGTCGCCGCGCGCAAGGCGTTCGGCGGCTGGGCCGGGGCCACGGCCTACAACCGGGGCCAGATCCTCTACCGCGTCGCCGAGATGCTGGAGGGCCGCCGGGACCAGTTCGTCCGGGAGGTCGCGGAGGCGGAGGGTCTGTCGAAGCCGAAGGCCACCGCCCAGGTGGACGCGGCGATCGACCGCTGGGTCTGGTACGCGGGCTGGACCGACAAGATCGCCCAGGTGGTGGGCGGCGGAAACCCGGTGGCCGGCCCCTACTTCAACCTCTCCTCCCCCGAGCCGACCGGCGTGGTCGTGGTCCTCGCCCCGCAGGAGTCGTCGTTCCTCGGCCTGGTGTCGGTGCTGGCCCCGGTGATCGCCACCGGCAACACGGCGATCGTGATCGCCAGCGAGAAGTCACCGCTCCCGGCGCTCTCCCTCGGGGAGGTCCTGGCCACCTCGGACGTACCCGGCGGAGTCGTCAACATCCTGTCCGGCCGTACGGCGGAGATCACCCCGTCCCTGGCCGCGCACCAGGACGTCAACGCGATCGACCTGGCGGGCGCGGACGAGATCCTGGCCAAGGAGCTCGAGATCGCGGCGGCCGACAACCTCAAGCGCGTCCTGCGTCCACAGACTGTGGACAACGCACAGTGGTTCGCCACGCCGGGCACGGAACGCATGACGGCCTTCCTGGAGACGAAGACGGTCTGGCACCCGACAGGTTCCCTGGGAGCCGGAGGTTCCTCCTACTAGGCCGGCCGCAGGCCGCCCAGCAGGGGCGCGGGGCCGCATCTTTTCTGCGGCTCCGCCGCGGGGCGCGACCAGCCACGACGCACGCGCACCCGGCAACGGTCAGCAGCTCCCCGCCCCTTGCCCGCACCTCAACCGCCCAGCAGCCCCGCGGCCTGTCCCAGTACCGGGATGCTGCCGATCGACTGCGCCTGCGCGACCGGGCCGGTCAGGGCCTGGGAGGTCAGAGGTTGGAAGTCGGCGAGCTGGGTGCCCACGCCGTTGTCGAGCGGGTCGACGCCCGTGCCGGCGAGGGGGTTGGGCTTGAGGCCCGCGACCGGGCCCGTGACATAGCCGACCGTGCCCGTGAGCGCCGCCAGGCCGTTCTGCGCGTCGATCTGGCCCAGCGAGGTGGTGGGGGTCATGCGAATGACGTCCACCGCGGGGCCGCCCTCGGCGGCGGAGGCCGTCGCGGCGCCCGCCCCCAGGGCCGCGCCGGTGGCCGCGAGGGCGATCAGGGCGCGCTGGGCGGTCTGGGCCGTCTGGGCCGTCTGGTTCCGGGTGGACGTGTGTCGTGCCATGACTGGTGGCCGCCTTCTGATGCATTGGGTAATCAGGTCGACACGTAGGGTAGTTGAGATGTGACGCACCTTCCAAAGCTGACCCGCGGGGTCGGCAGGGAGGCACCCGATGCCTCACACTGGTGTCTCGTGACCTCCCACCCGCCCATACCCACGCGAGTCGTGCTGCTCTGCGGCCCTTCCGGCTCCGGCAAGTCCCTCCTCGCGGCCCGTTCCGGCCTCCCGGTCCTGCGGCTCGACGACTTCTACAAGGAGGGCGTCGACCCGACGCTGCCGCAGGTTCTGGGAAGCACGGACATCGACTGGGACCACCCGGAGTCGTGGGACGCGGACACGGCGGTCACCGCGATCACAGAGCTGTGCCGCACGGGCCGTACGAAGGTTCCCGTGTACGACATCTCGCGCAGCGCCCGCACGGGCGAGGAGCTCGTCGAGATCGGCCGGACCCCGTTGTTCATCGCGGAGGGCATCTTCGCCGCCGAGATCGTCGCGCGCTGCCGGGAGGAGGGCGTCCTGGCGGACGCGCTCTGTCTGAGCCGGGGGCCGGCTCGGACGTTCCGGCGACGGTTCCTGCGGGATCTGCGCGAGGGCCGCAAGTCGGTGCCGTTCCTGCTGCGCCGCGGCTGGCGGCTGATGCGCGCCGAGCGTTCCATCGTGGCCCGCCAGTCGGCACTGGGCGCCCACGCGTGCGACCGGGACGAGGCGATGGGCAGACTGGCCGACGCGGCGGCGGGCCGACGCGTCCAGTCGGGCACGGCGGCCTGAACCCCGCGCCGCCCCCGTACACCTGCACGCGGGCCCGCACCGCCCGCACACACGAAGAGCGGGACTGGATGGACCCCCCGGCCCTCCAGCCCCGCTCTCTTTGTGCTTCCCCCTTGTGGTGCCACCCCCGAGGCCCCCCGGCCCCGGTGGTTCCCCCCCTTGGTGGTGCTCCCCCGTGCTCCCCCGTACTTTCCCCCGTTCACCGCTCCCCCGTTGAGCGGTCTTTCCCCCACACCCTCAGGCCACAAGCTCCCCGAAGGATTCCTCCTCGTCACGGCCGAAGCTGAGGACCTCGTCCTCACGCATCCGGCGGAGCGACCGCCAGATGCTGGACTTCACCGTGCCGACACTGATGTCGAGGATCTCCGCGATCTCCGGGTCCGTGCGGCCCTCGTAGTAACGAAGGACCAGCATCGTCCGCTGGAGTTCGGGCAGCCGGGCGAGCGCCTGCCACAGGACCGCGCGCAGCTCCGTGCCGCGCATCGCGTCCGTGTCGCCGGCCGTCTCCGGCAGTTCCTCGGTCGGGTACTCGTTCAGCTTGCGGCGACGCCACGCGCTGATGTGCAGATTCGTCATCGTGCGGCGCAGGTAGCCCCCGACCGCCGCCTTGTCGCTGATCCGGTCCCAGGCCCGGTACGTCGAGAACAGGGCGCTCTGGAGCAGGTCCTCGGCCTCGAAGCGGTCACCGGTGAGGTGGTAGGCGGTTGCGTACAGGGAGGCGCGGCGCTCCTGGACGTAGGCGGTGAACTCCGCCTCCGACAGCGAGCTGCGCTCCCCCGTGGACTCCCTGTACGCGGCCCCCGTAACCCCCGTGGTCCCGCTGGTGCTTCCCCCTGTGTGCGCGTCAACCACCGACATGTACGTGGTGTGCTGACGCCCGGTGCCGCGAACGCACCCCCGCCCGTTCACGGCACCGGACTTCTCGGTGGTCCGGGTGACGTCGTGCAGACGCGTGATCACTGCGTTCGCGCTTGTGCTGTGCAGCGTGCTCATCTCGCGCCCCCCGTCGTGGACTTCCCGTCTTCGGCCCGGTCCGATGTGCTCCCTTGCCTGTGCCGAGAACTCTGCCCAAGCGACTTCATGACGGTGTCCGCCGACTGTCACAGGCGTGCAACAGGGGCACTTCTCAGGAACAGCGCGGCGAACAACACAGGAAGGTCACAGAGTGGCCCGGTAAAGGGCCGCCGACACCCCGAAATCGCCCGACAGGCCCCTGACAGTCGCAGCCCTGCCCGGCCATGGGCCAGAATGCATCCGTGCCTTCCCTGTTGCTGATCGAGGACGACGACGCCATCCGTACGGCCCTGGAGCTGTCTTTGACGCGCCAGGGACATCGGGTTGCCACCGCTGCCACCGGTGAGGACGGTCTGAAGCTGTTGCGTGAGCAGCGGCCGGATCTGATCGTCCTTGACGTGATGCTGCCCGGTATCGACGGGTTCGAGGTGTGCCGGCGCATCCGGCGCACGGACCAGTTGCCGATCATCCTGCTCACCGCGCGCAGCGACGACATCGACGTGGTCGTCGGGCTGGAGTCCGGCGCCGACGACTATGTCGTCAAACCCGTGCAGGGCCGGGTGCTCGACGCCCGCATCCGGGCCGTGCTGCGGCGCGGGGAGCGGGAGTCCAACGACTCGGCGACCTACGGTTCGCTGGTCATCGACCGCTCGGCGATGACGGTGACGAAGAACGGCGAGGACCTGCAGCTGACGCCCACCGAGCTGCGGCTGCTCCTGGAGCTGAGCCGGCGGCCCGGTCAGGCGCTGTCCCGGCAGCAGTTGCTGCGTCTGGTGTGGGAGCACGACTACCTGGGCGACTCACGGCTGGTGGACGCGTGTGTCCAGCGGTTGCGCGCCAAGGTCGAGGACGTGCCGTCGTCGCCGACGCTGATCCGAACCGTCCGCGGGGTCGGCTACCGGCTGGACTCGCCTCAGTGACGAAGCCGCAGGACAAGCTCCGTGGCTGGGCCGCGGCGCGCAGGGCGATACTTTCCGGGCTGCGCTTCACCAGTCTGCGGCTGCGGCTGGTCGTGGTCTTCGGTCTGGTCGCGCTGACGGCGGCCGTGTCGGCGTCCGGGATCGCGTACTGGCTCAACCGCCAGGCCGTGCTCACGCGTACGCAGGACGCGGTGCTGCGCGGCTTCCAGCAGGAGATGCAGAACCGCGCCGGTGTGCTCCCGGTCAGTCCCACGCAGGACGAACTCCAGCACACGGCCGGCCAGATGGCCGCCAGCAGTCAGCGGTTCAGTGTGCTGCTGGTCGCCGAGGACGGGAGCGGTCGGACGGTCGTCGGCAACTCCGGGGCGCTGGACACGTTCTCGCTGGCCGACGTGCCCAAGTCGCTCCGTACGGCGGTCGACAGACAGCAGTCGATCACCGCGAACAACAAGTCCCCGTACCACCTGTACTGGCAGCGGATCATCGACGGCGACAAGCCCTACCTGGTCGCGGGCACGAAGGTGATCGGCGGCGGTCCGGCCGGCTACATGCTGAAGTCGCTGGAGCCCGAGGAGAAGGACCTCAACTCGCTCGCCTGGTCGCTGGGCATCGCCACCGGCCTCGCGCTGATCGGCTCGGCGCTGCTCGCGCAGGCCGCCGCCACGACCGTACTGAAGCCGGTGCAGCGGCTCGGTGTCGCGGCCCGGCGGCTCGGCGAGGGGAAGCTGGACACCCGGTTGCGGGTGTCGGGCACGGACGAACTGGCCGACCTCGCCCGGACGTTCAACCACACGGCGGAGGCGCTGGAGACACGGGTGGCCGACATGAGCGCCCGCGACGAGGCCTCGCGGCGGTTCGTGGCGGACATGTCCCACGAGTTGCGTACACCGCTCACCGCGATCACCGCCGTGACGGAGATCCTGGAAGAGGAGCTCGACGCGGAGACCGGCAGCATCGACCCGATGATCGAACCGGCGGTGAAGCTGGTGGTCAGCGAGACCCGGCGGCTCAACTCGCTGGTGGAGAACCTGATGGAGGTCACCCGCTTCGACGCGGGCACCGCCCGGCTGGTCCTGGACAACGTGGACATCGCCGACCAGATCACGGCCTGCATCGACGCCCGCGCCTGGCTGGACGCCGTCGAACTGGACGCCGAGCGCGGCATCATGTCCCTGCTCGACCCGCGCCGCCTGGACGTCATCCTGGCCAACCTCATCGGCAACGCCCTCAAGCACGGCGGCTCGCCGGTACGGGTGTCGGTGCGCGTGTCCGACAACGACGCCGGTGTTGGCGCCGACCTGCTGATCGAGGTGCAGGACCACGGTCCGGGCATCCCCGAGGACGTCCTGCCGCACGTCTTCGACCGCTTCTACAAGGCGAGCGCGTCCCGCCCCCGGTCCGAGGGCAGCGGCCTGGGCCTGTCCATCGCCCTGGAGAACGCCCACATCCACGGCGGCGAGATCACCGCCGCGAACTCCCCGAAGGGCGGCGCGGTGTTCACCCTGCGGCTGCCCAGGGACCCGTCGGCCCTGACGGAGACCCCGGCCGAGCCGACCGGCGCGAACGTCGACGGGGAGAGCGCGTGACGAACGTACGGAGACTACGGAACGTGCGGCCGGCGCGGGCCTCGAAGGACGTACCCGGCGTCCACGGCACACACGGTGCGCCCAGCGCACACAGCGCGCCTGACACACGTGGCGCCCCGCGCGCGCGTGGCGTGCGGCCCTGGCTGGGCGTGCCGCTGCTCGCGGTGCTGCTCGCCGGCTGTGGGATCCGTGCCACGGAGGTCCCGACGGACTTCGGTCCGGCGCCCTCCCGCGTCCCCTGCTCCCTCTCCGACGTCTCCGGTCCCTCCGCGTCGGGCGACGCTCCGCAGGCGTCCGCGGGCGTTCCGGTCCAGGTGTTCCTGCTGTGCGCCTCCCAGCTGGTGACGGTCGACCGCGCGGTGCGCGTTCCGGACGGTACGGGGGAGGCGGAGCGGCGCGTCCTGGTGGCCCAGGGGTTGCTGGACGAGCTGGCCAGGACACCGCGGGCGAGCGAGACCGTGGCCGGTTACACGACGGACGTGCGCGGCGGGATGAGCGTGAGCGGCCCGGGCCCGCGGGACCCCGAGGACACCCTGCGTCTGAGCACGCCTCCGGCGGACCTCGCGTCGTACGCCCTCGCCCAGATCGTCTGTACGTTCTCCGACTCCGCCGCCGCCGAGGGGGACGGCTCCGTCGTCCTGGGCGGCCCGGCCGCCGGCCCGCCGCGCCGGTACGCGTGCACCCCCGAGGTCCGTTCCCGGCCCGGGGCGCAGGTGCCGCCGTCCTCGGGGGTGGACAGCGGCTGAGCGGCCCGCACGAGCCCGGCCGACACGCCGGGAAGGGGCGGTCGGGCTCCTGTGTGGCACATGCCTCACTCGCCTGTACGGGGGCAACCCGGAACCGATCGTGCCGATGGCCGCGTCTTGGGGAGCGTGCAGCGTCATGGCTCGGGCGGCGAAAGTGCCGCGAATCGCATCCGTGCGGCGGGAGGTGTCCTCCTCGTCGCCCATCTCGCGCTCGTCGCCTGGATCACGCTGCGTCCGCTCGACATCCCGTGGCAACTGCCACCCAACCTGCAGCCCTTCGCGAGCATAAGAGCCGATCTGACCCTCGGCCCACTGGAGGCCGCCCGGCGCATCGCGCAGGGGCTCGCACTGCTGGCTCCGCTGGGGGTCCTGCTGCCGATGGCGGGCGGACGGCTCGATGTCTCACCGCTCGCCTCGCTCGTCCGTACGGTCATGGCGGGTGCCATGATCTCGCTCGGCATCGAGCTGTTGCAGACCGGCGTGCCCGGTCAGGTCGTGGACGTCGACTCGCTGCTCCTGAACACCGTGGGCGTGGGCCTCGCGCATGTCGCCGTGGTGCCCGCGGCGCGGTCCTGGCTCCGCCGCAGGAGCGACCGCAGGCGCCGGGCGGCCATCCGTACGGAGGACGCGACTCAGGGTAGGACCCCGACGATTCCCAGGGTCGGGATCGCCCCGTAGAGCGATGCTTCGCCCGTTGTGCGTCCGTAACGTCGAGTACAGATGAGGCGGCCGGAGAAGCCGGTCGCAGCACCGTACTCACGAGGAGACGCCATGACCGCCCTTGCCCGCCCCACCAACGGCCGCATGATCGGCGGAGTGTGTGCCGCGCTGGCACGGCGCTTCGGCATCTCCACGACGACGATGCGCGTGATCTTCGTGCTCTCCTGTCTGCTGCCCGGCCCGCAGTTCGTGCTCTACATAGCCCTGTGGGTCCTGCTGCCCTCCGAGCAGCACGCGGCGAAGGCCGGCGCCGCCTGGTAACCGGTCCCGGACGGCCCGTCCGCATGCCGATGGGGCGCACCCCCTGATGAAGGGGTGCGCCCCATCGGCGCGTGCGCGAGGTGGGTCAGCCGAGCGGAATGCCGTTCACCGGGAGGCCGTGGGTGGGCAGGCCCTGCAGCGGGAGGCCGCCGAGCAGGCCGGAGACCGGCGCCGTCGGGCCCTCGGAGAGCAGCTTCGTGACGGCGGGCTGCGCAGCGGCGACGCCCGCGCCGAGCGCGCTCTGCCCCTGGGCCACGGCCTCGGTGGCACCCGGCAGCGCCTTCGACGCGCTCTCCACGGGCAGCGTCTGGGTCACGGAGCCCAGCGCGGCGGAGTCCGGGAGGGCGGGGAGAGCCGGGGCGGCGTTGGCGGCACCCGCACCCGCCGCGGCGAAGGCGGCACCGAGAGCGGCGACACCGAGGGTCTCGGCAGCAGACTGCTTCATAGTGAATGCGTCCTTGAATGCGAGACGGGGATGTGAGCGGTCCAAGACCGTAAACACGGGAAGCCGCCTGCCGCAAACATCGAAAAGCGGCCGAGTCGCACCGACCCGACCGCCTTCCGGACTCCTGGATCAGTCCTGCTTCTCGACAGAACCGCTGGTGGAGGCGGTCTGCCGGAACAGCCATTCGGATTTCAGCTCGGCATATCCGGGCTTGATGACGTCACTGATCATCGCCAGTCGTTCATCGAAAGGAATGAATGCTGACTTCATAGCATTGACAGAGAACCATTGCATGTCATCGAGCGAATAACCGAACACCTCGACAAGGTGCTCGAATTCCCTGCTCATCGAGGTGCCCGACATCAGCCGGTTGTCGGTGTTCACCGTCGCACGGAAGTGCAGCTTGCGCAGCAGCCCGATGGGGTGATCGGCGTAGGAGGCGGCGGCGCCGGTCTGGAGGTTGGAGCTGGGGCACAGCTCCAGGGGGATGCGCTTGTCCCGTACATAGGAGGCCAGGCGGCCGAGTTTCACCGAGCCGTCGTCCTGGACCTGGATGTCGTCGATGATGCGCACGCCGTGACCGAGCCGGTCGGCGCCGCACCACTGGAGGGCCTGCCAGATGGAGGGGAGTCCGAAGGCCTCACCGGCGTGGATGGTGAAGTGGTTGTTCTCACGCTTGAGGTACTCGAAGGCGTCGAGGTGCCGGGTGGGCGGGAAGCCGGCCTCGGCGCCGGCGATGTCGAAGCCGACGACACCCAGATCGCGGTAGCGGTTCGCCAGTTCGGCGATCTCCAGGGAACGGGCGGCGTGCCGCATCGCGGTGAGCAGGGCGCCGATCCGGATGCGGTGACCGTTCTCCCGGGCACGCCGCTCGCCTTCCCGGAAGCCCTGGTTGACGGCCTCGACGACCTCTTCGAGGGTGAGCCCGGCCTGCAGGTGCTGCTCGGGCGCGTACCGCACCTCGGCGTAGACGACACCGTCCTCGGCGAGGTCCTCGGCGCACTCGGCGGCGACCCTGACGAGGGCGTCGCGGGTCTGCATGACGGCGCAGGTGTGGGCGAAGGTCTCCAAGTACCGTTCCAGCGAGCCGGAGTCGGCGGCGTCACGGAACCAGGCGCCGAGCTTGTCGGGGTCGGTCTGCGGGAGTTGGGTGTACCCCGCGTCACGCGCGAGGTCGACGATCGTGCCGGGACGCAGGCCGCCGTCGAGATGGTCGTGCAGCAGGACCTTGGGGGCGCGACGAATCTGGTCCGGGGTGGGACCGGGGCTCGGGGTGCTCGCCGCGGAGGCGCTCTGGCTCGTCATTTCCGCACTCTAACTCCTACGCGCGTAGAACGCGTGTCCTCTTTTCTCTTTCTTTTTCCCTTTCCTCGCCTGTACGTTTCCGCCGATACGTAACGGTGACCGTGAGGACAGGTCGCGTACCCCGGTGCTTCTGACACTGTTCTGTCATGGCACACCAAGTGACGCCGGTACGTCAGGCCCGGCTCGGGAGAGCAATGGGCCCGGAGCCGACGTCGGTCAGCGGCGCGGTCCTGCTGCTGCCCGGCGGTGACGAGGTATCGACCCGCAGGCCTTCGCCCCTTCTGGCGGCCGCCTCCGTAAGGGCGTTGGGCCGTCGGCTCGCCCGCGCGGGCCGCGCCGACGGACTGGCCGTGCACGTCGTCCACTACCGCTACCGCGGCTGGAACGGCAGCGAGGCACAGCTCGCGTTCGACGCGCGATGGGCCGTCGACGAGATCGTACGGCGGTACGGCGACGTCTCCGTGTGCCTCGCCGGCGTCGACATGGGCGGCCGGGCGGCGCTGCGCGTGGCGGACCACGAGGCCGTCAACTCCGTACTGGCGCTGGCGCCTTGGCTGCCCGAGGAGGATGTGGCGGCACCGCCGGAACCGGTACGGCAGCTGACGGGTCGGCGGGTGCTGATCGTGCACGGCACGAACGACGCACGGACCGATCCCGAACTGTCGTTCCGGTTCGCGGCGCGCGCGAAGAAGGCGAACCGGGACATCTGCCGGTTCGAAGTGCACGCGGACGGCCACGGGTTGCGTCAGTACCGGCAGGAAGTGCACGCGCTGGCCGAGGACTTCGTGATGGGGGTGCTGTTCGGGCGGGCGTTCTCCCGGCCCGTGCAGGACGCGTTGATGGCTCCGCCGCCGCTGGGGTTGAGGATGCCGTTGGCTGCGGGGTTCGGTCGGTCCTTGCGGCGGTAGGTTCGGGGCGGATCGGTTGTGTTCGGGGTGCGGGTCCGTGTGGGCCGGTCGCGCAGTTCCCCGCGCCCCTCAAAGCAGGGCCGTCGCCGTCATGTAGGCAGCAGGTTGCCCCTTCTCGACAGCAGGAAACGCTTGAAAGCTGCCACCGGCGGGGTGTCCGGGTGGCCGTCGAGCCAAGCGACGCCAATCTCCCGCGCCGCTCGTGGTGAGGTGACCGTCAGCTCCGCGACTCCCGGGCGGGGGACCGCCGGAGGCGGCAGAAGCGCCACCCCGAGCCCCGCCGCGACCAGCCCTCTCAGGGTCTCCGCCTCCTCTCCCTCGAAGGCGATACGGGGGCGGAAGCCGGCCTGCCGGCAGAGGTCGTCGGTGATGCGGCGGAGGCCGTAGCCGGGTTCGAGGGTGACGAAGGTTTCGTCGGCCGCTTCCGCGAGGCGAACGCGTCTGCGGGTGGCGAGGCGGTGGTCGGCGGGGACCACGAGACGGAGTTTCTGTTCGTCGAGGCGGCGCGCGACCAGGTCGGGGGCGTCGGGGACGGGCGAGGTCAGACAGAGGTCCAGTTCGCCGGAGCGCAGCCGCTCGATCATGGCCTCGCCGTAGTTCTGTACGAGGGTGAAGCGGACGCGGGGATGGTCGGCGCGGAAGGCGTGCAGCAGGCCGGGCACCGTCTCGGCGCCCATGGTGTGCAGGAAGCCGAAGGCGACCTTGCCGGTGGCGGGATCGGCGTCGGCGCGTACCTCGTCGGCGGCCCGCCCGATCTCGGCGAGGGCCCGCTCGACGGAGGCGAGGAACGTACGCCCCGCGGGGGTGAGGGAAACGGTGCGTCCCCGTCGGGCGAACAGGTCGACGCCCAGATCCTGTTCGAGGCGGACCATCGCCCGGGAGAGCGTCGACTGCGGCACCTGCATCTCCTGGGCGGCGCGGGTGACGTGCTCCGTGCGGGCGACTCCGGCGAAGTAGGACAGGCGCGGGGCGAGAGCCGCGACGATGTCTTCTGTGTCACCGGACGGTGACAGGCGAGCTTCTGACCTCTGCTGATGCACCATGGGAACGATTATGGGGTTTCCGTGCATTGGACGGATGAACGGGGGCGTACGTAACTTCGAGGCATGCCTGCTGCCAGTACCGGGGCGTCCACGATCGTGGCCGCCGCCCCTCCGTCGCTCCCCCCGCTCCCCGCCGCCGACCTCCGGATGGCCCCGGGCGGGCCCGGCTACCGGCGGATGAGCTTCGCGCTCTTCCTCGCCGGCGTCGCGACCTTCGCCCTCCTCTACTCAACCCAGGCACTGCTGCCGTTGATCTCCGGTGAGTTCGGGGTACCGGCGAGCGACGCGAGCTGGACGGTGTCGGCGGCGACCGGTGCGCTGGCCCTGTTCGTCCTCCCGATGAGCGCGCTGTCGGAACGGTTCGGCCGTCGTACGGTGATGACGGCGTCGCTGGCCGTGGCCGTGACGGTCGGGATGCTGGTGCCCTTCGCCCCGTCGCTGGGCACGCTGATCGCGCTGCGGGCGGTGCAGGGCGCGGCCCTGGCGGGGCTGCCGGCGTCGGCGACGGCGTATCTGGCCGAGGAGGTCCGGCCCAAGGCGCTGATCACCGCGATCGGCCTGTTCGTGGCCGGCAACAGCGTGGGCGGGATGAGCGGCCGGGTCATCACGGGCTGGGTCGCGCAGGAGTGGGGCTGGCGGGCCGCGGTCGCCGTGATCGGTGTCGTGGCGGTGGGCTGCGCGGTGGCCTTCCGGCTGCTGCTCCCCGCGCCGCGTCACTTCCGGACGGGCTCACTGCGGCCCCGGGTCCTGGCACGCACGGTACGTACACATCTGGCGAACCCCTTGCTGCGGCGGCTGTACGCGATCGGCGCCCTGTTCATGACGGTGTTCGGCGGGGTCTACACGGTGATCGGGTACCGCCTGACGGAGGCCCCGTTCAGCCTGCCCCAGGGTGTGGTCGGCTCGATCTTCCTGGTGTACCTGGTGGGTACGGTGTCGGCGTCGACGGCGGGCAGGCTGGTGGCCCGCCTGGGTCGCCGGGGCGCGCTGTACCTGGCCGGCGGTACGACCACGACCGGCCTGCTGTTGTCGCTGTCGGACACCCTGGCGCTGGTTCTGCTGGGCCTGGTGCTGATCACGGCGGGGTTCTTCGCGGGCCACGCGGTGGCGTCGTCGGCGGTGAGCCACACGGCGAAGGTGGGGCGGGCGCAGGCGTCGGCGCTGTACCAGTCGGTGTACTACATCGGCTCCAGCGCCGGCAGTACGTTGGGTGCGGTGGCGTTCCACGCGGGCGGCTGGTCGGGAACCGTGGGGATGGGACTGCTGGCGGTGCTCGGCGTGGTCGCGGTGACGGTGATGGGATCCCGGGCGGCGCGGGTGCCTGCGGCGGCTTGACCGGCGTTCCCCAGTCGAGGCCGGGACAGCCCAGGCCTTGTTTCCCACCCACCCGCCCGTTTGCTGCATGTATCCAGCCCAGGCCCGCCCCTCCAGCCCGTCCGGCGTTTGAGGCCGGGACAGCCCAGGCCTTGTTTCCCACCCACCCGTTTGCTGCATCTAACCAGCCCAGGCCCGCCCCTCCAGCCCGTCCGGCGATTGAGGCCGGGACAGCCCAGGCCTTGTTTCCCACCCACCCGTTTGCTGCATCTAACCAGCCCAGGCCCGCCCCTCCAGCCCGTCCGGCGATTGAGGACGAGGCCCCTTCAGGGCCGAAAGGGGGGTCTGGGGGCGCAGCCCCCAGGGATGGGACGGGTAGGGGCGGCGGGGGCGAAAAACCCACTCCCCGGGCCATTGTCAGTGGCCTGCGCTAGCTTCGTCGTGTTGGGTCGCGGCGAAGCGACGAAGGCAGCCATGGGGCGGGTTGGCGATGAGTGACAGTACGGCTACGGCTACAGACCTCGACGTGAAACTGGAACAGCACCGCGTCGAGCTGACCGGGTACTGCTACCGCATGCTCGGCTCCTCCTTCGAGGCCGAGGACGCCGTCCAGGACACCATGGTCCGTGCCTGGCGGAACTACGAGAAGTTCGAGGGCCGGTCGAGTCTGCGTTCGTGGCTGTACCGGATCGCGACGAACGTCTGTCTGGACATGCTGACCGCCGGCAACAAGCGCGCCCGCCCCATGGACCTCACCGACTCCACCCCCCTCGCCCGGGCCGCCCTGTCCCCGCGCCCCGACAACACCTGGCTGGAACCGATGCCGGACGCCCGCGTGCTTCCCACCGTCGAGGATCCTGCGGAGGCCGCCGTCGCCAAGGAGTCCGTGCGGCTCGCCTTCATGGCGGCGCTCCAGCAACTCCCCGCCAAGCAGCGGGCCGTGCTGATCCTCCGCGAGGTGCTGGCCTGGAAGGCGAGCGAGGTCGCCGAACTCCTCGAGACGTCGGTCGCGTCCGTCAACAGCGCCCTCCAGCGGGCCAGGGCGACACTCGCCGAGCGGGACCGGGACGGCAGCGGCGTCGGCGCCCACGCCGGCGTCTCCGACCCGCTCAGCGAGGAGCAGCAGAAACTGCTGGAGCGCTACGTCGCCGCGTTCGAGGGGTACGACATGACGGCGCTCACCGCGCTGCTGCACGAGGACGCCGTCATGACGATGCCGCCGTTCGACCTGTGGCTGACCGGGCCGGAGGACATCACCGGCTTCATGACGACACTCGGCGCCGCCTGCGCGGGCTCGCACCTCGTGCCGGTCGCCGTCAACGGACTGCCGGGCTTCGCCCAGTACAAGCCGGACGAGGAGACGGGCGGCTACTCCCCCTGGGCGGTCCAGGTGCTGGAGATCTCAGAGGGCCGGATCACCGGGTTCCACTGCTTCCTCGACACCAAGCGCTGGTTCCCGCTGTTCGACCTCCCCCTCTCGCTCCCCCGCGACCCCGGCCTCGACGTCGAAGCCGATACCGACCAGGTGCAGGAAGGCGAGTAGGGCGGGCGCCGGGTCCCGGAGGCGTATCCGGCCTCCGGCCCGGCGGGCGGTCAGCTGGAGCCGGGCCAGCAGCTCGACGGCACCCAGCCCCGGCGGTCCCAGCCCGGCCACGTCACAGACGACGACCGGGTCACGACCGCCGCCGCAGCCGGTCCCCAACAGCGCGCGCACGTCCTCGCACAGCCCGGGCACCTCCTCGCGGGTGACGGGGCCGGCCAGCACGAGTACAGCGGGTGTCTTGGCGTCCACGAACGGTAGACCGGGCGGCTGCCCGTAACTCATCGCCGACCCGGGTGAGCCCACCCGCTGAGATCGCTTTGACGTGTACCCCTCCTCCCCCGGAGGGTTGCGTGTATGCCACACGAACCGTCCCCGCCCGCGACACCCCACGGCCTCTCTTCCTCCCGGCTCACCAAGGAGGCTCCGTGCAGGGGGTACTGACGGGGTTCGCGGTGATCGCCGTGGTCATCGGCGTCGGCTATGTGATCGGGCTGCGCGGCTACCTCGGGGAC
Organism: Streptomyces sp. AK08-02; assembly: GCF_033795085.1. Taxonomy (NCBI): domain Bacteria; kingdom Bacillati; phylum Actinomycetota; class Actinomycetes; order Kitasatosporales; family Streptomycetaceae; genus Streptomyces; species Streptomyces sp. AK08-02. Next base: position 65,431 of record NZ_JARAZV010000016.1, on the reverse strand, counting down.
AACGGACGCGAGGTTCTGACCAAGCTCGCCTTCCACGTCGCCAGCCCGGCCCTGCTGTTCACCATGCTCGCCCGGGCCGACCTGTCGGTGATCTTCTCCAGCCGGCTCCTGATCACCGCGCTGAGCACGATCGCGGCGGCCGGTGTCTTCGTCACGGTGGGCGTCGTACGCCGCTGGGGTGCCGGCCCCACGACGATCGGCGCGCTCTGTTCCAGTTACGTCAACTCGGGAAACCTCGGTATCCCCATCGCCGTGTACGTGCTGGGCGACGCCTCGCTGGTCGCGCCGGTTCTGCTGTTCCAGCTGATCATGGTCACGCCGATCGCGCTGACCGTGCTCGATCTGACGAGCACCGCCGAGAAGGGGCCGCTGTGGCGGCAGTTGATCACGCCGTTGCGCAACCCCATAGCCGTCGGCTCGCTCGCCGGGGTGCTGGTGTCGGCGACGGGGCTCACCGTGCCCGCACCCGTCATGGACCCGCTGACCCTGATCGGCGGCATGTCCGTGCCCGCGGTGCTGCTGGCGTTCGGTATCTCGCTGTGCGGCAGCACCCTGCCCCTGCGCGGTTCGGAGCGGGCTCCCGTACTGCTGTCGGTCGCCCTGAAGTCGGTGGGCCAGCCGGTGGCCGCCTGGGCACTGGCCGCGGGTGTCTTCGGCCTGCACGGCGCGCCCCTGCTCGACGTGGTGGTCACCTCGGCGCTGCCCGCCGCCCAGAACCTCTTCACGTACGCCGGCCGCTACGGCGTGGCGGAGCGGCTGGCCCGCGAGTCGATCCTGCTGTCGACCATCCTCGCCGTACCCGTGCTGGTGGTCGTCGCGACCCTGCTGGGCTGAGCGGTGGGGCCGGGAGGGGACGCCCGTCCCCGTCCCGGCCCCACCGGCACCGGCTTACGCGATCCGCTCCAGCACCACCGGCGCCGCCGTGAAGGCCGTGCCCGTCGCGCCGATGTCGTAGGACCCCTCGACCGCCTGGAGCGCGTACTCGAAGCGCTCCGGGGTGTCCGTGTGGAGGGTCAGCAGGGGCTGGCCGGCCGTGACCGTGTCGCCCGGCTTGGCGTGGAGCTCGACGCCCGCGCCCGCCTGCACCGGGTCCTCCTTGCGCGCACGCCCCGCGCCGAGCCGCCAGGCGGCGACGCCGACGCCGTACGCGTCCAGGCGGGTCAGGACGCCCGAGGACGGGGCCTTGATGACGTGCTGTTCCCTCGACGTGGGCAGCGGGGCGTCCGGGTCGCCGCCCTGGGCCGCGATCATCCGGCGCCACACGTCCATCGCGGAGCCGTCCGCCAGCGCCTTCGCCGGGTCCGCGTCCTTCACGCCGGCCGCGTCGAGCATCTCGCGGGCCAGGGCGAGCGTCAGCTCGACCACGTCGGCGGGGCCGCCGCCCGCGAGGACCTCTACCGACTCCCGTACCTCCAGCGCGTTGCCGGCCGTCAGGCCGAGCGGGGTCGACATGTCGGTCAGCAGCGCGACCGTCCGCACCCCGTGGTCCGTGCCCAGGCCCACCATCGTGGACGCCAGTTCCCGCGCGTCCTCGATGGTCTTCATGAAGGCGCCGGTGCCGACCTTCACGTCCAGGACCAGGGAGCCCGTGCCCTCCGCGATCTTCTTCGACATGATCGAGGAGGCGATCAGCGGGATCGCCTCGACCGTGCCGGTGACGTCGCGCAGCGCGTACAGCTTCTTGTCGGCGGGGGCCAGGCCGTCACCGGCCGCGCAGATCACCGCGCCGGTGGTGTCCAGGACGTGCAGCATCTCCTCGTTGGAGAGCAGCGCCCGCCAGCCGGGGATCGACTCCAGCTTGTCCAGGGTGCCGCCCGTGTGGCCGAGGCCGCGGCCCGAGAGCTGCGGTACGGCGGCGCCGCAGGCCGCGACCAGGGGGGCCAGCGGGAGGGTGATCTTGTCGCCGACGCCGCCCGTGGAGTGCTTGTCGGCCGTCGGACGGGACAGGGCGTCGAAGTTCATGCGCTCGCCGGACGCGATCATCGCCGCCGTCCAGCGGGCGATCTCGCGGCGGTTCATACCGTTCAGCAGGATCGCCATGGCGAGCGCGGACATCTGCTCGTCGGCGACCGCGCCGCGCGTGTACGCGTCGATGACCCAGTCGATCTGCTCGTCACTGAGTTCGCCGCGGTCCCGCTTGGTGCGGATGACGGAGATGACATCCATCGACAGGGTCGTCATGGCTCTGCTTCCTTCCTGTGGTTCCAGTCGCTCTGAGAACCGGTCGTTCTGCGGAAATGTGCGGCCCCCCGCAGCAGGTACGCGACCGACTTCGGGGGGCCGTACGGGAGTTACTTGGTGAGATGGTCCGGGCCGAAGGCCTGGGGCAGCATCTCCGAGAGGGGCAGCACGCCCGCCGGGGTCTCAAGCAGCAGGCCCGCGCCCCCGAACTCGTACAGCAGCTGCCGGCAGCGGCCGCACGGGACGAGGACGTCGCCCTTGCCGTCCACACACGTGAAGTGCGTGAGCCGGCCGCCGCCGGTGTTCTGCAGCTCCGAGACCAGACCGCACTCCGCGCACAGGCCGATGCCGTAGGAGGCGTTCTCGACGTTGCAGCCGGTGATCGTACGGCCGTCGTCGACCAGGGCCGCCACACCGACCGGGTAGCCGGAGTACGGGGCGTACGCCCGGGACATCGCGCCCCGCGCCGCCGCCCGGAGCGCGCCCCAGTCGACGCCCGTCACTTGCCCTGCCCCTTCCGGTAGCGCATGCCGTCCGCCTTGGGCATGCGCAGTCGCTGTGCGGACAGCGACAGCACCAGCAGCGTGACGACGTACGGGGTGGCGCCGACGAAGTCGCTCGGGACCTCGTCGGTGGTCAGGTACCAGACCAGGACCGCCACGGCCACGACGGCGCTGACCGCGCCCTGGACGAGTGCCTTCTTGTACAGCTTCCAGCCGGCCATCGCGATGAGCAGCACGAACAGCAGCAGGAGCAGCGCGTGGACGGTGTCGCCGCCGTTGCGCAGCTGCAGTGCGTCGGAGTAGCCGAACAGGCCGGCGCCCATGGCGAGACCGCCGGGCCGCCAGTTGCCGAAGATCATGGCGGCGAGACCGATGTAGCCGCGTCCGCCGGTCTGGCCCTCCAGGTAGGTGTGCGAGGTGACCAGCGCCAGGAAGGCGCCGCCGAGGCCGGCGAGACCGCCGGAGACGGCCACGGCCATGTACTTGTACTTGTAGACGTTGACGCCGAGGGACTCCGCGGCGATCGGGTTCTCGCCGCAGGAGCGCAGACGCAGCCCGAACGGGGTGCGCCACAGCAGCCACCAGCTGCCGACGAACAGCGCGATCACCAGGACCGTCACCACGGACAGGTCGGTGACCAGACCGCCGACGATGCCGGCGATGTCGGAGATCAGGAACCAGTGGTGGTTCTCGATGGAGTGCAGTCCGCTCGACAGACCCGGTACGTCGAAGCTGGGCAGCGAGTCCACGGGCGGGGACTGCTTGGGGTTGGCGCCCGCGTCGGCGGCCTTGCCCTCGGTGAAGAAGAGCTTGGCGAGGTACTGGGTGGTGCCCAGTGCGAGCAGGTTGATCGCGACACCGGAGACGATGTGGTCGACGCCGAAGGTGACGGTCGCGACCGCGTGCACCAGCCCGCCGATGACTCCGAAGCCGATGCCGCACAGCAGACCGAGCCAGGGGTTGGACTGCCAGCCGATCCAGCCGGCGCCGAAGGTGCCGAGGATCATCATGCCTTCGAGGCCGATGTTGACCACACCGGACCGCTCGGACCACAGACCGGCGAGGCCCGCGAGCCCGATCGGCACGGCGAGGCTGAGCGCGGCGGAGACCTGGCCCTCGGAGGTGAGCTGGTCGGAGCCGGAGATGACCCGGACCGCGGCGACGAGGAGCAGCGCGCCGGCGACGATCATCAGGATCTGGCCGACCGAACGGCCCGAACGGGGGGCGGCGCCGGCCGCCTTGGGTGCCGCGGGCGGCGGTGTGTCGGTCATCGTGGCAGTCATCACGCCACCTCCTGCTTCTGGGTCGGGGCCGCGGCCTGGGCGGCGAGTTCGGCGCCGACCCGCTGCTGCTGGCGCTTCAGGCCGTAGCGGCGTACGAGCTCGTAGGCGATGACGACGCACAGGACGATGACGCCCTGGATGACGCCGAGGATCTCCTTGTCGTAGCCCTCGAACTCAAGGTGGTTGGTGGTGCGCTCCAGGAAGCCCCACAGCAGCGCGCCCAGCGCGATGCCCACCGGGTTGTTGCGGCCGAGCAGCGCGATGGCGATGCCGGTGAAGCCGATGCCCACGGGGAAGTCGTTGCTGAACTGGTGGCTGTCGTTGAGCAGGGTCGGCATGCCGATGAGACCGGCCACCGCGCCCGAGATGACCATGCTGGTGGCGATCATCTTCTTCACGGACACACCGCTCGCGGCGGCGGCCGACTCGGACTGGCCGACGGTGCGCAGGTCGAAGCCGAACCGGGTGCGGCCGAGGACGAACCAGTACGCCACCCCGACGAGCACGGCGATGACGATGAAGCCCCACAGCTCGCCGGCCGCGCCGGTGTCGATCTGGAAGAAGTACGAGGACGAGGGCAGCGGCGTGGTGGAGACGACCGTGCCGCCGGCCTGGAGTTCGGCGAGCTTTCCGGGCTGGAGCAGGTAGGCGATGATCGCGGTGGCGATCGAGTTGAGCATGATCGTCGAGATGACCTCGCTGACCCCTCGGGTCACCTTGAGGATGCCCGCGATGGCCGCCCACAGGGCGCCGGTCGCCATCGCGCACAGGATGATCAGCGGGATGGAGATCCAGCCCGGCGTGGTCAGCGCGCCGCCGAGGACGGCGGCGACGAACGCGGCGATCCGGTACTGGCCGTCGACGCCGATGTTGAACAGGTTCATCCGGAAGCCGACGGCCACCGAGACGCCCGCCAGGTAGTACGTCGTCGCCTTGTTGAGGATGTAGACCTGGCTGTCGCTGGCGGTGCCGTAGGTCAGCATGTCGCTGAACGCGGCGCCCGGGTTCTTGCCGGTGGCGAGGATCACGAGGGTGGTGACGACGAGCGCCGCGACGATCGCGAGCAGCGGCGCCGCGAGGCCGAGGAGCAGCCGCTCCCTGTCGATGCGTTGGATCAGCTTCTTCATCGGGCGTCGTCCTCTGCGTGCTCCAGGTGGCCGGTGGCCGCACCCGTCATGGCGGAGCCCAGCTCCTCGGGGGTGATCGTGGCGGGGTCGGCGTCGGCGACCAGACGTCCGCGGTACATCACCCGCAGCGTGTCGGAGAGCCCGATCAGCTCGTCCAGGTCGGCGGAGATCAGCAACACGGCCAGGCCCTCGCGGCGGGCCTCCCGGATGTGGTCCCAGATCGCGGCCTGCGCGCCGACGTCCACACCGCGCGTGGGGTGGGCGGCGATGAGCAGCTTGGGCGCGTGGCTCATCTCGCGGCCGACGATCAGCTTCTGCTGGTTGCCGCCGGAGAGGGAGGCGGCGGTGACGTCGATACCGGGGGTGCGGACGTCGTACGCCTCGATGATGCGCTCGGTGTCGGTGCGGGCGCCCTTGATGTCGAGGAGCTGGCCGCGGGAGTTGGGCTTCTCGCTGACGTGGCCGAGGATGCGGTTCTCCCACAGCGGGGCTTCCAGGAGCAGGCCGTGGCGGTGGCGGTCCTCGGGGATGTAGCCGACGCCGGCCTCGCGGCGGCGACGGGTGGGGACGTGCGAGATGTCGGTGTCGTCGAGGGTGATGACGCCGGCGTCCGGGTCGCGGATGCCCATGATCGCCTCGACCAGTTCCGACTGGCCGTTGCCCTCCACGCCGGCGATGCCGAGGACCTCGCCCCTGTGGATGGTGAAGGTGATGTCGTCGAGGATGACGCGCTCGACGCCGTCCAGGTCGGTCTGGGCCAGGCGCAGTCCGTCCAGCTTCAGCAGCGCGACGTCGGTGACCGTCGACTCCTCGGTCTCCGGCGTGGGCAGTTCGCTGCCGACCATCAGCTCGGCGAGCTGCTTGGTGGTGGTGCCGGCCGGCTCGACCGTGCCGACGGTGGTGCCGCGGCGGATGACGGTGATCTCGTCGGCCACGGACAGGACTTCGCCCAGCTTGTGGGAGATGAAGATGACGGTGAGGCCCTCGGCCTTCATGCCGCGCAGGTTGTCGAAGAGGGCGTCGACCTCCTGCGGCACGAGGACGGCGGTGGGCTCGTCGAGGATGAGGGTCTTGGCGCCGCGGTAGAGGACCTTGAGGATCTCCACCCGCTGGCGGTCGGCGACGCCGAGTTCCTCCAGCAGGACGTCCGGGCGGACGTTCAGGCCGTAGGCGTCGGAGACCTCCTTGATCTTCGCGCGGGCCTTCCCGCTGATGCCGTACAGCTTCTCCGCGCCGAGGACGACGTTCTCGAGGACGGTGAGGTTGTCGGCCAGCATGAAGTGCTGGTGCACCATGCCGATGCCGCGGGCGATGGCGTCGGCGGGGTTACTGAAGGTGACCGTCTCGCCGTTCACCGTGATGGTGCCCTCGTCCGGCTGCTGCATGCCGTAGAGGATCTTCATCAGGGTGGACTTGCCGGCACCGTTCTCACCGCACAGGGCGTGCACGGTCCCGGTGCGGACGGTGATGTCGATGTCCTTGTTGGCGACGACGCCGGGGAATCGCTTGGTGATGCCGCGCAGTTCGACGGCAGCGGGAGGGCTGGACGCGTTGATGGCGCACTCTCCTCGGGGGAAAGGGGCTGCATAGGGGAGGCCAGGCGTCGGCGACGCTAGCGCGGCAACTCGATGCTACACGCGTAGAGTTGACACATTGTTATGGCTCGGCGAGAGGGTTGAGGTGCGCCGTCTCGCCGAGCCGGGGTTCCCGCGGGAACCGTCAGGTCAGACGGTGGTCTTGACCTTGATGGTGCCGTCGACGATCTTCGCCTTCGCGGCGTCCAGCTTGGCCTGGATGTCGTCGATGAAGCCACCGCTGGTGGCCAGGCCGACACCGCCCTTGGCGAGGGAGTAGACCTGGTTGCCGGTGAGCGGCTTGCCGTCCTTGACGGACTTGATGAAGTCGTAGACGCCGACGTCGACGTTCTTGACCATCGAGGTGAGGATCGACTCCTTGTACTTGCTCAGACCCTCGATGTTGTACTGGTCCGAGTCCACGCCGATGGCCCAGGCGCCCTTGACGCCGGAGACGGCCTCGATCGCGCCGTTGCCGGAGGAGCCGGCCGCGGAGTAGATCACGTCGGCGCCGCCGTCGAGCTGGCCGGACGCGGCCTCCTTGCCCTTGTCGGGGCTGGCGAAACCTGAGAAGTCCGAGCCGTGGGTCAGGTACTGGACGTCGACCTTGACCTTCGGGTTGGTGTCCTTGACGCCCTGGACGTAGCCCGCCTCGAACTTCTTGATCAGCGGGGTGTCCACACCGCCGATGAAGCCGACGTGGTCCTTCTTGGTCTTCAGCGCCGCGGCGACACCGGCCAGGTAGGAACCCTGCTCCTCGGTGAAGGTGATGCTGTCGACGTTCTTGGCGGTCGCGACCGCGTCGATGAGGCCGAAGCTGACCTTCGGGAACTTCGCGGCGACCTTGTCGACCGAGGTGGCGTAGGAGAAGCCGACGGCGACGATCGGGTTGTAACCCGCGCTGGCCAGGTCGGTCAGGCGCTGCTCGCGGTCGGCCTCGGTGTCGGAGCTCTTGGCGGTCAGTTCCTTGATGGAGCCGTTGAACTCCTTCTCGGCCTTGTCCGCGCCGCGCGCGGCGGAGTCGTTGAAGGAGCGGTCACCACGGCCGCCGATGTCGTAGGCGAGGCCGATCTTGAGGCTGCCCTTGCCGCTGTCCGACGACGAGGAGGACGGGCTGTCGTTCTCAGAGGAGGTGCTGCCACAGGCTGTGGCAGTCATTGCGAGAGCTGCGGTTGCGATACACGCAGCAGAAAGCTTGGCTACCCGGCGCACGGGAGGCTCCTTCACCTGACCTGAGCGCCATGTCGGCGCTTCGTGTGAGCACCATGCCAGTGCTCGGGCCCGGACGCCCCAGCGGCGTCGGCTTCGCGGCATCGTAACGCGCGTAGATGTCAGAAAATAACCCTCGCGGTAGCCGTTATCGATTCGAGGCAAACGCCGTCTGAACTCGTGCTCTTACGGCTTCGCGGACGATGGTTTCCGTAGGCGCACGATTGGCTTACAACCATGTTGCGCCAATCGACGGAGTGCCCCCCGAAGGCGCCGCCACCCGTTTCGGCGGTCCGCCGCGTCGATCAGCGCCGCGACCATGGACATCGCCACGCCGACCGTGATCGCATACTGGCCCACTGACCGAAGATTGACCGAAGCCGGGCGAAAATTGACCGCGTCCAGACAAAGGCAAAACTGGGCCCGTCCTACGTTCTGACCCATGCCCCCACAGCCACCGCCTCCCCCCTGGGCCGCCGCCACCCGCCCCGCCCACCCCACCCTCCCGGTGCTGCCCTACCGCAAGCCCACCAAGGGCCGCGACTACTGGGTCCTGGACGACGCCCTGCCCGGTGTGGACGCCGTGCGCGAGCGGTGTCTCGCCAAGGACGACTGGACGAAGGGCCACCCCTACACCTCGGAGAGCTGGCCCGGGCTGCGGGCCATGCCGGGTCTCGAACCGGCCGAGCTGGGGCGGATCGAGCGGCTGGTGCGGCAGGCGACCGGCGCGAAGGAACTCTGGGTGCAGAAGGCTCCCGGCGGCGGCACCCTCAACCACAACTGCGTCCAGGTGGTCGGCGAGGGGGAGAGCACGCCCCGCCCGCACACGGACTCACGGGCGCTGTGCCGGTACGCGGCCGTGCTCTACCTCAACCCGGGCGTCCCCAAGGACTGCGGCACCAGCTTCTTCCGCCAGTCCCTGCCCGGCGGGCGGCTCGGCGGCAACACGGTCCAGGCCCCGCACAACAACCTCGTCGAGGCGCTGGGCACCCGGTTCGTGGCCCCGGACGCCTTCGAGGAGGACGTACGCGTCCCGCACAGGTACAACCGTCTGCTCCTCTACAACGCCAACCTCGTGCACAGCGCGACCGGTTACTGCGGAACGACGCTGGAGGAGAAGCGGATGACGGCGGTGTTCTTCTGGATGGCGTGAGCCCTCTCCGACATCCGCGCCCCCTCAGTACGACGGCAGCCCCGGTCGCTCGGACCGGGGCTGCCGCTCTTCCTGCTTCTACCGCTCCCGCCTGCTACCGCTCCCGCGCGTCGAGCAGCGCGGCGGCGGTGAACAGTTCCACGCCGACCGTGATCGCGTGCTCGTCGGCGTCGAAGTCGCCCTGGTGCAGATCGCGCACCCCGCGCTCGCCCGGCCTGCGCACGCCGAGGCGGGCCATCGCGCCGGGCACGTGCTCCAGGTACCAGGAGAAGTCCTCGCCGCCGAGGCTCTGGGCGGTGTCCTCGACGGAGTGGGTGCCGCGCCGGGCGGTCATCGCGTCGCGCAGCAGCTCGGTGACGTCCGCGTCGTTGACGACGGGCGGCACGCCGCGTACATAGGTGATCTCGGACTTGGCCCGGTACAGGTTGGCGATCTCGTCGACGGCCGCGTGGACGAGGTCGGGGGCCTGGTGCCAGGTGTCGAGGTCGAGGCAGCGGACGGTCCCGGACAGCTCGGCGTGCTGCGGGATCACGTTGCAGGCGTGGCCCGACTCGATCCGGCCCCAGGTCACGGAGAGCCCGCTGCGGGCGTCGACGCGCCGGGACACGAGCGCGGGGACGTCGGTGGCGACCCGGGCGGCGGCGGTGACGAGGTCGGTGGTGAGGTGGGGGCGCGCGGTGTGGCCGCCGGCGCCGTCGAGCGAGATCTCCAGCCGGTCGCAGGCGGAGGTGATCGGCCCGTGCCGCAGCCCGATCCGCCCGGCGTCGACCCTCGGGTCGCAGTGCACGGCGATGATCCGGCCGACCCCGTCGAGCGCGCCGCACTCGATCGCGTCGGCGGCGCCGCCGGGCAGCACCTCCTCGGCGGGCTGGAAGATCAGCCGCACCGGCCTCGGCAGCAGGCCCTGCCGGTGCAGTTCGGCGAGGACGAGCCCGGCGCCGAGCACGACGGTGGTGTGCACGTCGTGGCCGCAGGCGTGGGCGCGGTCGGGCACGGTGGAGCGATACGCGCAGTCACTCTTCGTGTCCGGGATGGGGAGGGCGTCGATGTCGGCGCGCAGGGCGAGGACGGGCACAGGAGTGCCGTTGTCCTGTCCCTCGGGGCCTACGCCGATGTCGCCGATGTCACAGATGAGCCCGGTGCCGGTGGCGAGCACGCGCGGCTGGAGGCCGGCCTTCTCAAGCCGTGTCCTGATCGCGGCGGTGGTGCGGAACTCCTGGTTTCCGAGCTCCGGGTGCATGTGCATGTCGCGTCGGAACGCGACGAGCTCGGCGCGCAATCCCTCCGGCAGCGTGCCGGGAAGCGCGGCTTCCCCGGGCAGATCGGCCTCGGACTCTCGGGACATCATGTGGTTCACCCTCTGAAGGGTAGGACGCCCGGGCGGTCGAATGACCCACGATCAACAAAATTTCAACCTGTGAGGGGAGAAAAACTGACCGCCGGAGGCATACTCGCGAACTGGGATGGGTAAACTCGCCGGTCTTTCCCGGCAGCCACTTCTGTCTACCCCCGCCCACGATGCCACGCCGTACACCGCGTCGACGGAACTGTCCACGTACCGAAACGGCCACGGTCACGGGCATGAACACTGGCCCCCACTCGCCGTCGGGCACGTGAACGCGCCTTCCCGCGCTCCGCCCCCGGGTAACGTGCACCCCCGTGACCGCCCCGAACCAGTCGTCCGTGACGGACCTCATACAGACCGCCGTACCGGACCCGCCGGACTTCCTCCACGCCACCCGCGCGTCGTACGACGCCATGGCCACCGACTACACAGAGCGATACGCCGACCATCTGGCGGACCTTCCGCTGGACCGCGCCCTTCTCGCCGCCTTCGCCGAGCTGGTGCGGGCCCAGGGCTCCGCACCCGTCGCGGACATCGGCTCGGGCCCCGGGCACGTCTCCGCGAGACTGCACGCCCTCGGCGTACCGGTGTTCGGCGTGGACCTGTCCCCGCGCATGGTGGCGCTGGCCCGACAGGCCCACCCGGGGCTCCGGTTCCACGTCGGGTCGATGACATCGCTGGACCTCCCGGACGAGACCCTGGGCGGCATCCTGGCCCTCTACTCGATCATCCACATCCCGGACGCCGCGCTGCCCACGGTGTTCGCGGAGTTCCACCGCGTCCTGGCCCCCGGCGGCCATGTCCTGCTCGGCTTCCAGACGGGCCCCGACACCGGCCACCTCCACCTCACGGAACGCTTCGGCCACGAGATGTCGCTGGACTACTGGTTCCGCACCCCGGACACGGTCGCCGGACTCCTGACCAGGGCGGGCCTGACTCTGCACGCGCAAACGGTGCGCGAGCCGTACGAGGGGGAGACCCGGCTGCGCGCGTATCTGCTGGCACGCAAGCCGGAGTAGCCGCGACGGGTGGCCCGCATCATGGGCTGATGGCTCGTCTCCGCGACATCATCATCGACTCTGCCCACCCCGCCTCACTGGCCCGCTTCTGGGCCGCCGCGCTCGACGGGTACGCCGTCGCCCCGTACGACGAGGCGGAACTCGCCCGGCTGCGCGGGCTGGGGATCGACGGCCCGGAGGACGACCCGACGGTTCTTCTGGAGCCGCGGGACGGCGGGCCCCGGCTGTGGGTCCAGCTCGTCCCGGAGCCGAAGCGCGTCAAGAACCGGCTTCACCTGGATCTTTCGGCCCCCGACCTCGCCACCGAGGTCGCCCGGCTCACGGCGCTGGGCGCGACGCTCCTGGCTCGGTACGAGGGCCATCTCGTCCTGCTGGACCCGGAGGGCAACGAGTTCTGCGTGGTGGAGGGCGCCTGAGGACCCTCAAGGAGCGAGGTGGGACGAGGGGGCGGGTGCGGGGGCGGGCGTCAGCCCGTCGCCTTCGCTTCCTTCGCCGGGCGGCCCGAGTCCGTCGACACGCGCTGCACGTCCCGGGCCGAGCCGGTGACGCCCGACAGGAAGCCCTGGGCGCGCGGTGACGCGTTCGCGGTCAGCCAGGCCGGGTCGATGTCGCAGACGGCGACCTTCACGTCCGTGCCCGCCAGGGCCAGCGGCAGGGTGTGGACGACCGTCGAGGGGAAGCTGAGGATCGTACGGCCGATGGGGCCGCGGCGGGCGATCAGTTCGAGGGGGAGGTCCGGGCGGACCACCTCCAGGCCCGTGCAGGCCGCCAGGTCGTGAAGTTTCTCGGCGCTCTCGCGGCGGTGGGCGAAGTAGCGCGTCACGCCGTGGGCCTCGGCCAGGGCGCGGACCGCGTCGCGGTAGCGGTCGGCGTCGACCACTCCGGTCTCCACGAGCGACGTACCGACCATGTCCGCGCCCTCGGAGATGTGCGGGGGGCCGAAGCGGGAACGGGTCCAGGCGAAGTCGTTGTACGTGACCTCGACGCCCGCGGGGGTGTCCTCGATCGGCATCGAGGAGAAGATCTCGACCCGGCGCCTGCCACCCGGGGTCAGCCGGCGGCGGGCCTTCGACGACACCGGGATGAACAGCAGGTCCCGTGCTCCGGGACGCTGTGCCTTGCGGTGCCAGCGCACCAGGCGCTCACCGCGGGCGAGTTGGGAGACGAACTCCATGGTCGCCGTGCCGTCGTCGACGACGACGAGGTCACGGGCCTTGGTGATGTTGAGAAGCACCTGTACGTAGCGGGAGAACGGGTCCCCCATCACGATCCGCCGCGTCCTGCGCAACAGGGGGGCGAGGCCGCCGATCGTGCGGAAGGGCGCCGACGTACCGGCCCGCGCGTCCTCCCAGCGGACCTCGTGGCCCTCCTCGCGGGCGAGCTCTGCCATGCGGCGCAGCTGGCCACGGGTCATCGGGTCGACCGGGGAGAGGACGACCAGGGTCAGTCCGCCTCCGGCGGGTTCCCGGTGGATCGTCGGCCGGTTCTGACCCCTGCGCCAGCGACGCGACGCCTGTCCGGGGACCTTGCCGCCTTTGCGGGTGGAACCGGCGCGGGCGGAAACGACCGACGCCGGACCGCCGGCCCCCTCCGGGTTGGGCGCGTGCGCGTGCACGTGCGCCCATTCCAGCACGTTCAGGAGCTGGACCGGGCTCTCGACGAAGGCGAGAGTGTGGGGGCCGGTGGTACCGGCGCGTGGGCTCATCGACGTACGACCGTCGCTTCCGTGAGTACGGACTGGGGAATCCGCGTGGACGGAGTGGTCACCGGCTGGCGCCGGTGAAGCCGCTGAGTGGTGTGGATCAGGCGGTGACGGGCTCGCCCGCGGCAGCCGCGACCTCGGCGTCGGCGATGACGCCGGTGACGCGACGGAGCTTCTTCATCGGGCCGATCTCGGACTCGTAGACCTTCTTGACGCCGTCGCCGAGGGACTCGGAGATGGTGCGGATGTCACGGACGAGGCGGACGAGGCCCTGCGGCTCGACGGAGGCGGCCTGGTCGGAGCCCCACATCGCGCGGTCGAGGGTGATGTGACGCTCGACGAAGGTGGCACCGAGGGCGACCGCGGCCAGCGTGGTCTGCAGGCCCGTCTCGTGGCCGGAGTAGCCGATCGGGACGTTCGGGTACTCCTTCTCCAGCGTGTTGATCACGCGGAGGTTGAGCTCCTCGGCCTTCGCCGGGTACGTCGAGGTGGCGTGGCAGAGCAGGATGTTGTCGCTGCCCAGCACCTCGACGGCGTGACGGATCTGCTTCGGGGTGGACATACCCGTCGACAGGATGACCGTACGGCCGGTCGCGCGCAGGGCGACGAGCAGCTCGTCGTCCGTGAGGGACGCGGAGGCGACCTTGTGGGCCGGGACGTCGAACTTCTCCAGGAACGCGACGGCCTCGGTGTCCCACGGGGAGGCGAACCAGTCGATGCCGCGCTTCTTGGCGTGCTCGTCGATCTTGCGGTAGTCGTCCTCACCGAACTCCACGCGGTGGCGGTAGTCGATGTAGGTCATGCGGCCCCAGGGGGTGTCGCGCTCGATGTCCCACTGGTCGCGCGGGGTGCAGATCTCCGGGGTGCGCTTCTGGAACTTGACCGCGTCGCAGCCGGCTTCGGCGGCCACGTCGATCAGCTTGAAGGCGTTCTCAAGGTCACCGTTGTGGTTGATGCCGATCTCGCCGACGATGTAGACGGGCTGGCCGGGGCCGGCGGTCTTCGAACCGAACGAGCGCAAGCGGGTGGAGGTCATTCTGGGGGTTCCTTACTTCTTGTTGAGGGGGTCGAGAGAGGGGCCGAGGATCCAGCTGGCGATCTCTCGGATCGCGCCGTCGCCGCCGGGAACGGTGGTGACCGCGCGTGCGGCGCCGCGCACAACGTCGTGGGCGCTTGCGACCGCCACGGGCCAGCCCACAAGGGCGAAGCACGGGAGGTCGTTGACGTCGTTTCCGACGTAGAGCACGCGCTCCGGCGCGATGCCCTGCTCCTCGCACCACTGCTTCAGCGCGAGGTCTTTCCGGTCGATGCCGTGCAGCACGGGCAGCTGTAGCTTCCGTGCGCGGGCGGCGACGACCGGGTTCTGTTCCGAGGACAGGATCAGCAACTTGAGGCTGCTCTTGCGCAACGCTGCGATTCCGAGGCCGTCACCGCGGTGCACGGAGACGAACTCCCGTCCTTCGGAGTCGATCAGCACCCTGTCGTCTGTCTGGGTGCCGTCGAAGTCGAGTACGACCGCGTCGATGTCGTCGGCGGTCGGGAGGGCGCCGGGGCGTTCCGCGTCGAAGAGCGTCGCGAGGGCCCGGGCGCGGGCGAGGTCGTGCGGGTCGTCGATCTCCAGCACGCGGGCCGGGTCGGTGCGCACGGGTTCGGTGTGACCGAAGAAACGGTGCTTCGACTGGCGGAAACCCGTCGCGTCCATGGCGTAGACGGCGCCGGTCTCCAGGAGGTCCTGGGGTCGGTCCTGGCGGCGGGGCCGGAAGGACTTGTCGTGATTCACGCCATAGCCACCACCGCCGACGGTGACCGTCTCGGTGGCCACGGAGCCCGTGCCGCCCTCGGCGGCCGTGTGCTCGCCGGGCACCGGCTGCGGGTCGTCGGCGGCGTCGCGCCAGATGAAGCCGTGGAAGGGCGCGACGGTCAGCGCGCTGTCGGCGCCGTTGTGCACGACCGCGTTGACGACGCCGTCGACGTCCTCGCGGATGATGAACGGGCTGGTGCACTGCACGAGCAGGACCACGTCGACCTTGGCGCCGTGCAGCGTCTCGTGGGCGTCCATGGCGTGCAGGACGGCGGCCTCGGAGGTCGCGGTGTCACCGGCGATGGCGGCGGGGCGCAGCACGACCTCGGCACCGGCCTGGCGGGCGGCGGCGGCGATCGCCTGGTCGTCGGTGGAGACGACGACGTCCGTGACCAGCTTGGCCGCGAGGCACTCGCGCACCGCGCGGGCGACCAGCGGGACCCCGCCGACAGGCAGCAGGTTCTTCGCGGGCACGCCCTTGGAGCCCCCTCTGGCGGGGATCACTGCGAGCACGCGGGGCCGCGCGGTCGCTCGGCCCGCTTCCGGGTTGGACGCCGGGTTGGACATTGCCTGCACTCCTTGACGCTCTTCGCGTGTCTGACGGGGGATCCGATGGGTCACAGCTCCCCCATCCGCCGGATCACGGGCGCGACGCGCTGCACGCCGTGCCGGTAGGCGCCGCGGGCCGCGCGACGCACGATCTGCCGCACCGCTCCCGGCTCCTTGTCGGCGGCCGGCGCCCCGGGCAGCGGAACGCCGTCGGGGCCGAGGTGGTGCCGAGCGAGAATACCCGGCAAATATCCGGGAGCCGTCATCGGTGTGTAGTACGGGGCCAGGGGCGGAAGCTTCGAGGATCCCAGAAGTCGGTCGATCCTGTCGCGTGCGGCGTCGAAGGCCGTCTCGTACGAGCCATCCGCGGCGACCCCTTGGCGGGCCACCCACGACTCATCAGGAACAGGCTGGTGACCGGCGTCGAGCTGCTCCCAGGAGGCGAGGCAGCCGCTGCCCACGAAGTGGTGGTTGCCGAGTGCCTCGCGCACTCCCAGGTCGCTCAGCACGACGGTCGGGATGCTGCGGTGCAGGGACTCCAGGGCGGCCGTGGAGCTGATGGTGACCAGCAGGTCCGTGCGGTCCAGGACCTCGCCCATGTGCCCGTAGACGAGCTTGAAGTTCGGCGGAAGGTCGGCGCGCTGGGCCAGTTTCTGGTAGGGCAGTTCCTCGATGTGCGTGGTGTGCTCGCCGGGCTTGGAGCGCAGCTTGAGAAGCACCTCGCGCTCGGGGTGCAGCTTCGCGTGCTGCACGAGCCGGTCGAGGAGATACGTACGGTCCTTGCGGCTCTCCGGGACGGAGGGCTGAGCGGCGAACACCACCGTGTAGGGGTGACCATGCTCACCTGTGTAAGTCGCGCCACCCAGGAACGGGAGTGCGATCTCGGTCACAGAGGACGAATCGGCGCCCACTCCGTCGTACACGGCCCTGAAACGGTCGGCGTCCTGGCGGGAGTTCGCGAGGACCAGATCGGCGCCGTGGCGCAGCAGGAGGCCGTCGGCGAGCTTTTCGTACACGACCCCGACATAGCCGGTGACGACGACGGGGCGCAGGGCCGTGTCGTCCCACACCTGTGCCAGGCCGTGCAGCATCGCCTGGACGCCACCGCCGACCAGGGCGAGCACGAGGATGTCGTACGGCTCCTCCTGGTCCATGGCCCGCAGGAACTCCAGGGCGGTCACCTCGCGCAGCGAGTCCGCCTTGACGCCGACCTCCTGGAGCTGGCGGGCGGTGGGGGTGGCCCTGCCTCTGAGGAGGTAGCCGTCAAGATGAATGTCGGAATTATCAGGAGAAATACGGCTGGCTGTGAGCGCACCCCATTTCCACCGAGTGTCGGAATCGGCGAGGACGGCGACCCTCATGGGGCTCGTGGTACTGGCTGGCACGCCCAAGACCTTAAGCCGACATGGGGGGCTTCCGCCGAATCCGGGGGCAACAAAGGGTTAACAAAGGGTCGCGTCGGCTTGAATCAAGACGTCAAACGTGCAGAAACCCCCTTGATTCACCGGTCGGACACATGTAGTTCACCCGACATCAAACCCCGGGTAAAGTGAGACCACCGGAGAGGCTCTAACCTCGGACTCGTGGTCAAGCTCTCCGTCATCGTGCCGTTCTACAACGTGCAGCAATACGCGCCCGACACTCTGAAGAGCCTGCGTGCCAACGCGCGCGAGGACTTCGAGTTCATCCTCGTCGACGACTGTTCGCGCGACGAGACTCCGGACATCCTCGCGCGCGCAGAGCGCGAGCTGCCGGGCGCCGTGCTGGTCAGCCACGAGAAGAACGGAGGCCTGGCCACCGCCCGCAACACCGGTATCGACAAAGCGCGTGGCGAATACCTCACGTTCCTCGACGGCGACGACTGGCTCGCTCCCGACTATTTCCCCCAACTTCTCGCCGCTATTGAGGAGTTGGGCTGCGATTTCGTTCGTACGGACCATGTCCAGTGCACCGGTCGGGCACGCGCGATCCATCGGGTCCCGCACGGCCGGCGCGGGGTCGTGATGTCGCCGCGGGACGCGATCCTGCCCACCGACCGCACCACCTCCGTCGACTACGCCTACGCCTGGGCAGGCATCTACCACCGCCGGCTCGTCGACCGCGGCATCCTGCACTTCACCGACGGGCTGCGTACGGCGGAGGACCGGCCGTGGATCTGGAAGCTGCACCGGGAGGCCGAGTCGTTCGCCGCCGTGGGGCTGCTCGGCGTCTTCTACCGGCGTGGCGTCGCCTCCTCGCTCACCCAAATCGGTGATGTTCGCCAACTCGACTTCATCCGGGCCTTCGACCAGGTCATCGAGGAGACGGCCCGGGACCCCGAGGCGGATAGGCTGCTGCCGAAAGCTGTGCGCACCTACTGCGCGATCATGGCTCATCATCTCGGAGCGATCGAGAGGTTCGAACCGGCCGTGGCCCGAAAACTGCGCTCGCTGAGCGCCGCCGCGCTGAAGCGGATGCCGCAGGACGTCCTCGCGGAGGCCATCGACTCGATGGACGTCCAGCGGGCCAACCGACTGCGGAAGGTACGGCGCAGGCCCGTCTCCGCGTCCGCCGGGACGGTGTCCGTCTGATGTCCGCCAGTCCTCAGACCGTCAGCGGCAAGGCCCGTACCACTCAGATCTTCTGTGCGTCGACGCTCTACGGCGCCGCGACGCTGGCCGCCGCCCTCGACGCCGGCCTCTTCGGACCGGCCGACCGAAGGCTGCTGCTGATCACCAACAACGCCGCCAACCCCGAGATCACGCCCGGGGTCGACGCGATGTCCGGCTTCGACCGGGTGAGCGGGCGGTTCGACGAGGTCCTGTCGTGGAACGAGACGATCGCCCCGTTCCACCCCAGCGGCTGGGGCCCGCGCGCCGACGACGTCCCCCTGTGGGAGCGGCATCTGCGGCTGCTGTGGAACCTCGGTGACGACAACATCGAGCTGGCCGTCGAGTCCGTGCAGGTCAACCCGGCCCTCGCGCTGTGCCAGCTGTTCACCGGCGCCCCCGTCGACGTCTATGCGGACGGCCTCATAAGTTACGGCCCCACGCGCGACAAGATCGACGCGCTGGTCGGGACCCGTATCGGGCGCCTGCTCCACCTCGACCTCGTCCCGGGCCTCACCCCGCTGCTGCTCACCGAGTTCGGCGTGCCCGCCGAACTCGTGCCGTCCGAGGCGTTCCTGAAGGTGCTGGGCGAACTCGCCGAGGCCGCGGACGAGACGGAGACCTGGGCGGCTCCCCCGAAGGGACAGCCCGCGCTGCTCCTCGGCCAGTACCTCTCCGCGCTCGGCATCCTCACCCCGCACGAGGAGGAGGAACTGCATCTGCGCATGGTGCGCGGCGCGGTGAAGGCCGGGCACCTCTCGCTCCTCTTCAAGCCGCACCCGACCGCGCCCACGGCCTGGTCGCGGTCCCTGGAGACGGAGGCGAAGAAGCTCGGCGCCGAACTCACCGTCCTGGACCGGCCCGTGCTCGCCGAGGTCCTCTTCCAGCGGCTGCGCCCCGCGCTGGTCGTCGGCTGCTTCTCGACCGGCCTGTTCACGGCGGCCGGCCTGTACGGCATCCCGGTCGCCCGGGTCGGCACGGACACCGTGCTGGAGAAGATCACGCCGTACCAGAACAGCAACCGCGTGCCCCTGACCATCGTGGACATGCTGCTGCCGGACCTCGCGGACGCCAAGGCCGTCAAGAAGTGGTCGATGCCGTCGGACAAGCAGGTCGGAAAGAACCTGGCCGGGCTTCTCAAGGCGATCGGCTTCTGTATGCAGCCCCGGATCTACTCGCGGCTGCGCCCGGAGGCGGAGAGCTACCTCTCCAAGCACCTCACCGAGCAGACCTGGCGCTACTTCAAGCGCCGCCGTCTGACCTCACTGGCGCTGCCCGGCGCCCTGCCGTCCCAGCTGTCGTTCATCCCGCGCAACGCGACCGTGCGCAGGATCGCGCGCCGGGCGCGGGCGCTGAGCAAAACGGTGAAGCGGTGACAACGGGCACCGCGGAGATCTAATCTGCCAAACGCGTCGTCCCCCGGTTCGTTCGTATACGGACGGGTGGCGACGCGTTGGCGTCCGCGTGCATCCATCCGCGTCCGTCGTACGTCAATGAGCTGACCGGTTGTTCATCCGTGAGAGTTCTGTGCTACCTCTTTGGGTTGCTCCTGGCTCTCCTGGCTGCCGTCGCTGAGCCAGCTTCTCCTCGTTCCGAGTTCCCGCTGCGAAAGGCCACTCGATGACCGCGGCCGACCAGACCATGGCCCCTCCGCTACCGGCCCCGCCGCCGGGCCCGCGGTCGGGGAGTGCCGAACCGGCCGTGCCGCCCTCCGCCGAGGGAGCCAAGCCCCGCCGCCCGGCCAGTCGGCTGAAGGCGCTGGACGGGCTGCGGCTGCTGGCCGCGCTGATGGTCTGCATGTACCACTTCGCCGGTAAGAACGGCCAGGTCGCCGAGTCCTGGCACCAGTCGCCCGGTGTGATGTTCCCGACCCTGTCCCGGTTCGCCACCTACGGCAGCCTCGGGGTGCAGTTCTTCTTCATCATCAGTGGCTTCGTGATCTGCATGAGCAGCTGGGGCAAGACGCTGGGCGACTTCTTCCGCTCGCGCATCGCCCGTCTCTACCCGGCGTACTGGGTCGCGATCGTCATGGTGACCGCCGCCTCGTTCCTGATGCCGGTGGTCGTTCACCATGTGCGCGGCGACGAGTTCCTGGTCAACCTCACGATGATGCAGCAGCCGCTGGGCGTGCCGCGCGTCCTGGGCGTGTGCTGGACGCTGTGGGTGGAGCTCAAGTTCTACGTGCTGTTCGCCCTGTTCGTAGTCTGGAAGGGCGTCACCTACCGCCGGGTGGTGACCTTCTGCATCCTGTGGACCCTGGCCGGCGCCTTCGCCCGGGTCGCGGACAACCCGCTGATCTCCGAACTGACCTTCCGCGACCACGCCCCCTTCTTCATCGGCGGCCTGGCCCTCTACCTGATCCACCGGTACGGCAGCGACATGCTCCTGTGGGGCATCGTCGGTATGTCGTTCCTGCTGGGCCAGCGCTACTCGGTGACGGCGCTGTGGCACCCGGGCGCGCAGGGCGACTTCGTCCGCAACCCGTTCGTCATCCAGGCCATCGTGCTGATCGCCTTCGCGTCCGTCGCGGTGGTGGCGCTGGGCTGGACGAGCTGGGCGAACTGGAACTGGCTGACGCTCGCGGGCGCGCTGACGTACCCCTTCTACCTGATCCACGAGCACCTGGGCTGGTTCTTCATCCGCGTCCTGCACCGCGGCTGGGGTCTCGACCCGTACCTGACGATCCTCGCGTCGGTGGCGTGCCTGCTGACGCTGGCCTATCTGATGCACAGGTTCATCGAGAAGCCGTTCGGCTCCCGGTTGAAGCGGACGATGACACTTCAGTCGAAGCAGCTGGGCGAGAAGCTGAAGCGGGCGTAGCGGCGCCCCTGCCGAGATCGCGAACGTGAGAAGGACCCGGGGTCGGAATCCGACCCCGGGTCCTTCTCACGTTCCTCGTGCCTGTTCCGTGTGCCTGTTCCGTCAGGACCGTGCGGCCCTGACCCTCTTCACGACCTTGCGGACCGTCGGGTTGCGCCGCAGCGTCTCCGCGCGGACCGTGCTGCCGCCGGGGAGGCGGAGGCTGGTCAGGCGGCGGCGCTTGAAGTAGTGGGCGTTCTCCGACAGGTGGACCGACAGCCAGGCGGCGACCTCTTCGCGCAGCTGCGGGTGCTTACGGGACTGCATGCAGTACCCGACCGCCTTCACCAGCGGCGACAGCCGCTCGACGAGCCCGGGGTCGTCGGACGGGGTGCCGATGGCGGACGCGAGGTCGCGTTCGGCGTCGGGCAGAGCCGCGTCGATGATGGTGAGCGGGATGCGGTTGCTGTTCTCGTACGGCGTGATGGCGTCGAGGAGCGAGTCCGTGCCGACCCGGGCGACCGGGATGCCGTAGAAGGTCGCGGCGGTCATCAGCGCGGTGGAGAAGCAACCGATGACGAGCTGCGGCTTCAGGTACGCGAACACCGTCTCGGCGAGCACCGGTTCGTTCAGCACGCTCAGGTGCACGCCGAGCTCCGTGGCGGCGCTCTGCAGGGACGTGGAGTACGCGGCCGGGGCGCTCGGGTGCGGCTTGAACAGGACGGCCGTGTGGCCGGCCTTCGCGGCGGCCCGGAGCATCCGGACGTGCAGCTCCTCCTCTTCCTCCTGGGTGATGAGGTTGATGGCGGACAGGTACTGGCCGAGGAGCACGGCCGTCGGACGGTTCTCGACCGGGATGCGGGCGGCCAGGATGTCGGCGCCCTGCTCCCCGATCTCGTTGAGCACGCCGACGATCGGCTCGTTGGGGATCGGCACCGGTTCCACGCCGTACTCGGCGAGGAGCAGGGGCCGAAGGCCCGGTATGAGGTCGAGGTGCAGCACACGGGCGATGCGGCTGCTCATGCCGTGCGGGACGCGGTTGCGGGTGGGGCCGTAGCTCATCAGGCCGTCCGCGTACACGTGGATCGGGCTGTCGGCGAAGATCTCGGCGACCGCCCGGGAGGGGTTCGCCTGGA
The DNA here is from genome assembly GCF_033795085.1 of Streptomyces sp. AK08-02. Lineage (NCBI taxonomy): Bacteria > Bacillati > Actinomycetota > Actinomycetes > Kitasatosporales > Streptomycetaceae > Streptomyces > Streptomyces sp. AK08-02. The sequence continues at coordinate 43,462 of NZ_JARAZV010000016.1, read as the reverse complement.
TCGACTCGCAGGCGATCTCGACGGGCTCGTCACCGAGGTCCCAGGCCAGGCGTACGGCCTTCTCCCACATGATGGCGTCCTGCGCGCGGGGGGACCAGCCGGCCGGGTGGTGCGGGGAGATGAACTCGTTCCACGAGCGCACCTCGTCGAACTCGGGCCGCAGCTTCTCGAAGCCGGACATCCGGTCGAGGGGGGTGCCCACCTCAGGGATGGCGGCCGTGTTGCTGACGACCAGGATGCGGCGGTGGTCCTCGCGCGGGCCGAAGAGCCCGGCGCGGATCGCGGCCGTTACGGTCGCCGCGGCGTACTGCGTCGCCGAGAAGAAGATCTGGATCATGCCGCGATTCCCTTCATACCGCCGCGCACGCGCCGCAGCAGGTGTACACGCTGCTCGCCCATCCCGATGAGGGCGGCCTGCAGCTCGTCCTCGGACATCTTGTTCAGGGCGTCGGCGCTCATCTGCCGCAGCTTGGCGGCGGTGGGCCGGTCGAACCGGCTGCGCTGGAGGAGCTGGTGCGCGATGACGACGCAGTAGTTGCGCAGCGCCTTCTTGCGCAGCAGCCCGACCTCGGGGTCGTTCGCCAGTTCGGCGAGTACGAGGTCGAAGGACCGGAAGAAGTCCAGCTGGCGGACGTCGCCGATCTGGGTGAGCGAGGTGGTGACCCCCCGGCGGTAGAAGACGCCGCGCAGGCTGGCGGCCACGTAGGAGTCGGCCCTGCGGTGCAGGTCCCAGATCCAGGGGCGGTCCTCGGCGGTCTTGAGGCCGTCGTGGAAGCGCAGCATGCCCTTGTCGAGGAGGCGGCGGTGGTAGACGCCGGCCCAGGCGTAGGGGTAGTCGACCATCGTGGTGTCGTCGACCGGGAGGATCGAGGTGCGCGGGTCGAGCGGGATGTTCCGCCGGCCCTCGGGGGCCCGGTGGACGGCCCGCTCGATGCCGTTGACCTGGACGTGGTCGGTGCGTACGAAGTCGACGTCGTGGCGCTGGATGACGTCCACGAGGTCCTTGAGATAGCCCGGGGCCAGCCAGTCGTCACCGTCGAGGAAGGTGAGGTAGGTGCCTTCGGCCGCGTCGATGCCGGTGTTGCGGGCGGTGGCGAGGCCACCGTTCTGCTCGTGCTGGATCACCCTGCCGTGCTTCAGCCGCTTCGTCAGCTCCAGCAACGCCTCGTAGGTCTTGTCCTTCGTCGAGCGGTCCTCGATGAAGATGAACTCGAAGTCGTCCTGGTCGTTGTTGACGAGACTCGTCACTGTGTCCGAGACGTAGGTCTCGATGTTGTAACAAGGGACGATAACGGACAGTATCGGGGGACGATTGGTCACGCGCACACCTGGGCTCTCTCAGCTGCAGATTCCGCGACAGTAAGAGGTATTCGGCACCGCGTGTCAACTCGAACGTGACCGGACGGTGCTCGATGGATGAGGACCGGGCCGAACTCCCAGCGCATCACGACGAATTGCCGTACGTCATCGCGTACGTCGTCCCGATTCCTGCGAGCACCAGCTCCAGCCCTTCCTCGAACTGTCGGTCGTAGTTCTGGAAGACCTCGGTGCCGGCCGCGGCCGACAGGGGAAAGTCTGCCATCCTCCGGGGGCGCTCCTCGACGTCGTGCCCCTCCCAGCGCTCGCCGGGTATGCCGTTCGGCTAGGAGCCGGCCAGCGACAGTTTCACGGCGAAGCCGATGAACAGCGCACCCGCCGCCGAGGTCGCCGCCGCCGACAGTCGCCGACGGCGCCGGAAGGCGGCGGCCAGCCTGGTCCCGCCGAATATCAGCACGGTGAGACAGAGGAAGCTGGCGAGCTGGGCGAAGGCGCCGAGGACGACGAAGGAGACGGCCGGGTAGGCGTATCCGGGGTCGACGAACTGCACGAAGAAGGCGACGAAGAAGAGGATCGCCTTCGGGTTGAAGAGGCTGATGACGAGGGCACGGCGATAGGGCCGCTCGTCGGCACCGGCAGGCGCTTCCTGGGCCTCGGCCTCGTCCCGCCGCGTGCGCCACATGCCCCAGGCGGCGCGCAGCATGCCGATCGCGAGCCACATCAGATAGCCGGCGCCCGCGAATTTCACGATCCCGAAGAGCAGGGCGTTCGTCTGGAGCAGCGAGGCCACCCCGGCCGCCGAGAGGGTCATCAGCACGGTGTCCCCGCACCAGACGCCCGCTGCGGCCGTGTATCCGACGCGGACGCCCCGACGGGCGGCGGTTATGCCGAGCACGGGGGGAGTGTCGCACGGGGGTACGACACTCCCAAGGTCAGCCGTCGAGGAGGGTGTCCACGGAGAGTTCGACGCGAACGCCGACCGACTCGGGAACCGGCACGCTCTGGCCCCGCTTGAAGCGCTGCGGGTCGGGATACTTGCCGTCGACCGGGTCTGCGTAGAGGAGCACCTCGCCGTGCTTGCGGTCAGCGACGAGGTAGGCGGGGATGCCTGCCTGGGCGTAGCACTCGACCTTGACATAGAGGTCGTCGGACCAGTTGGAGGAGGTCACTTCGACCACGAGACGGAAGACGTTCGGGGCGTAGTAGTTCTTCGTGACGTGGGCCTCGCGGAAGTCCTCGTCGACGACGGAGAAGTCAGGGATCGCGAAGTCCTCGGGCAGCGCGGGCAGCCAGAGGCCCACACCCTGAACATATTCATGCCCGGCAGCGACGATGCCTGCCAGATCGAAAGCCCTCCCCAGCTTCGTCAAAGACAGCGCGTGCGAGCCGTCCGGCGGTGGTGTCACAGTGAGCCTCCCCTGGAGAATCTCCACGCGGTGCCCAGGCAGTGCACGGGAGAGCTGGTCGGCGGCTTCGCCCAACGTCAGCTCGTGTTGCAGTACGGCCACGGCATCCTCCTTTTCAGGGCTCACACTTCACGAGAGTAACCGGGGGCGTGCACTTTCCCCTTCCGATCACCCATTCGGATGAAATGCCCAGCTCAGTGGGCATCGGAGGGCGCGGCGGGACTGCACAGCGGTTCGACGGGTAGTCCCGACGCCGATTCACACGTCATGGTGTGTGTCTCGGCGTAACTTGCTTGGGGGTCAGGTGATGAGCTTCGGGGGGTCCGGCTTGCGTACTACGGGCATGCGAAAGGTGATGTTCGCCGTTCTCACGGCTCTCGCCGTGGGCGGCTGCACTGTGCAGACCACCGACCCGGACGGCGACCCGCGGCAGCCCGTGCACATCCAGGTCTCGCACCCGCCCGACGACAAACCCGGCGCCGCGGCCACACCGGCGCCCATACCCACGCCCGCACCCACGCCCAAGAAGGCGGACCCCGCTCCCTCCCCGCCCGCCCCCGTTCTCTGGTCGCGCGGGGACACCGGGCGGGACGTGCGTGAGCTGCAGGCGCGACTGCACCAGGTCGCCTGGCTCTACGACGGGCCGACCGGGTCGTACGACGATCTGACGGAGAACGCCGTCAGGGGTTTCCAGGGCAAGCGCGGGCTGCCGCGCACCGGGAAGACCGACACCGTCACCTGGCAGCGGCTGTTGCGCATGACACACGAGCCCGGCCAGTGGGAGCTGTATCTGACCGGCGGGCAGCCGGCCGCCTATCCCGACCCGCGCTGCCTCAGGGGCCGGGTGCTGTGCATCAGCAAGACGAGCCGGACGCTGCGCTGGATGATCGACGGCCGGACCGTCTCGACGGTGGCCGTGCGGTTCGGCAGCCAGTACACGCCGACCCGGGAAGGCGTCTTCAGCGTCTACTGGAAGTCGCGGCACCACGTGTCGACGCTCTACGACTCCCCGATGCCCTACGCGATGTTCTTCAGCGGCGGCCAGGCCGTCCACTACTCCGCCGACTTCGCGGCCCGCGGTTACGGCGGCGCCTCGCACGGCTGCGTCAACGTCCGGGACGAGACGGCCATCGCCGCGATCTTCGCCGAGGTGAGCACCGGCGACAAGGTCGTCATCTACTGGTGAGCCGGCGGCGGCGAGGGGATGTTCGGGGCGCGGACGGGACCGGGGGAACGTGTCCCGCCCGCGCCAGGTGCACGAGCCGAAGATACGGGGGGAACCCCCGGCTCTGTGCGAGGAACCGATGACCAGTCGGCTCACTGTCTACTGCGCCGACGGCGCCGAAAACGTCACACCTGGCCCCGGGAGCAGACGGGGCCGGGGGTGGTCAGGTGGCCGTCGGCCGCGGCAGGACGCCGTACGAGGGGGCGGCGGCCGGGGCCGGGGCGTCCTGGGGTCTGGGCGATCCGAGCGCGAAGGACGTCGGTGTGGGCGTCGGTCTCGTCGCGGCCCGCCCGCCGTGGCTGCCGCCGTTTCCGCTGCCGTTTCCGTTGCCGTTTCCGTGACCGTTGCCGTGGCCGTTTCCACCACCGCCGGCGTTGCCGTTGCCGCCGTTCCCCTGGCCGCCGTTGTCACCGGCGCCGTTCTGGTCGCCCCCGGCGTCGGTGTCTCCCCTGCCCGCCCCGGTACCCGTGTCGGCGTTCGGGTGGACGGCCGGATCGTCCTTCAGCGCGTCCTCGCAGTAGCGCGACACCTTCTTGGCGCCCTTGGCCGCCTTCTCCAGGGCCCGTCTGCGCTCCGCCTCCAGCTTCTTGCCGCTGCGCAGGTCGCGGCAGGACGTGGCGAGTCCGCCCCGCCAGCCGCCGGGCAGGCTCATGTCGGAGCGGGACCCCTGGCCCCCGTCGGCCGGGCCCTTCCTGCTCTCCCCGGGCGCCGGGGAGCCCTTGCCGAAGGAGCCTCCGGGCGTGCCGTCGGGTCTGGGCAACGGGAAGCTCCTGCCCCGGCTGCCGTCCGGCGAGGGCGAGGCCCGCATGGGGTCGCGCGACTCCGCGGCCGAGACGGTGGCGGTCGGGCGGCCGGGCCCGTCGCCGCGGAACGGGTTCGGCAGGACGCCGACGCCTGCGGCCATCGCGACCGAGCCGGCCATGCCGGCGGCCAGCGCGGCACTGATCCCCAGACGCAGCGGGCGGCCCCAGCGGGCCGCGCGGACGCCCCTTCGCGTCGAGGCGCCGGAACGCCCGGACCCTCCCACCCGTACGAGGCCCATGTCCGAGCCCATGTCCGACGCGGGCGGCGTGACGGTCGCGGGTGCGACGGCGGTGAGGTCCGGGGCCGGGCGCGCCTTGCGGAACGCGGCCAGGGCGGCGGCCTCGCCGGGGAGTTCGGCACCACTCAGCGGGGGGTCCACGGAGAGCGCGCCCAGGGTCTTGGCGAGCAGCTCCGCCTGGTCGCGGGCCTCGGGGCCCGCGGACGTCAGTGAAGCGTCCAGTGGCTCCCCGCTCAGCAGGCGTTCCGCCGCAGCGCGGTCCAGCCACCTGTACTGGTCGTCGTCGGCCATCACATGTCCTTCTGCGTCCGCGAACGCGTATGCGTCACACCGGCCGACGTCACCGCACGTCCGTGCGGTTCCCGTGGGGGCGGCAGCGCGTCGAGCGCGGCGGTCGCGTCCGGGTCCGCCCCCAGCAACTCCGCGAGCCGCCGCAGACCGCGGTGCGCCGCCGTGCGTACGGCTCCGGGGCGCTTGCCGAGGGTCTCGGCGGCGGTCTTGGCGTCGAGGCCGACGACCACCCGCAGGACGACGGCCTCGGCCTGGTCCTGCGGCAGCTGGGCGATGAGGGACAGGGTGCTGTCGGTGGCCAGCGACTCCATGGCCTCGCCGGCCGTGTCGGAGTCGGCGGCCCGGCCGGACAGCTCGGTCTCGTCGCCACCTATGGCGGGGCGGCGTCCGCGCATCCGTATGTGGTCGAGGGCACGGTTACGGGCTATCCGCGCGGCCCAGCCCCGGAACCGGTCCGCGTCCCCGCTGAAGCGGTCCAGGTCACGGGCGATCTGCAGCCAGGCCTCGGACGCCACGTCCTCGGCGTCGGGGTCGCCGACCAGCGTCCGCACGTATCCGAGCAGCCGTGGGTGCACCGCGCGGTACACAGTCCGGAAGGCGGTCTCGTCCCCGGTCTGTGCCGAAAGCACCGCGGTGGTCAGCTCCGCGTCGTCCCCCTGCACCACACCTCTTCGCGCCTGAACCCACACCGCTCTCGCGGGGTGGTTCTCGCCGTCGTGGTTCTCCTGAATGGCTGCGGTTCCAGGCCTCGGTGGACGTGGGTGCCCGACGACCACAGCCTGTAGCGAAAGGCACGTTACGGCGTGAAAGCGCTCCTCGTCCATGTCCGTACAACGTGCAACTAACTCGTGACGGAGTGACGGTGTGACAGAAACCGCACGCGCGGCGCTGTAGGAGATACGGGCCGCCGCGCGGCCCGTGCCGCGCGACGGCCGGGGCCTCTCCTGTGGGGGGTGGCGGCTCCGGCCGTCTCCGTGGTCCAAGGGCTCCGGCCCGGGCCTTCGCCCGGTTCCGTGACCAGCGCGGCCCGGTGAGTGGTGCCTCGCGTTCACGGACCCCTTCACGGCTCCTCACCGTACGTACGTAGAGGAATACGTACTTTCACCGATGGATTCGGGACTGCCCTTTGCGACTGTGGTGACGCCATTGGCCGCAGGCAGGTCGCCGCTCAGGGGGAAGACGTGGGGTTGTCCCAGACAGGTAGACGCACTCGTGCGGCGACATGGGGTTCGGGCATGGTGCTCGTCCTCGGCCTCGGCTCACTGGCCGGGTGCGGCGGCGGGGACGGGAAGGCGTCCGCCGATGACGGAGGTACGCCGACGGCGGCCGCCGAACCGGCGAACGGGCCGGGCGACTACCGTGCGCCGGACGATCTCTGCCCGAATATCGACTTCGGCCCGCTGACCGCCGCCGTCGCACCGGCGGACGGTCCGACGAAGGGGCAGGAGACCGGCTCCGAACCGGCGGAGGGCAGCGGCGCGGCCTGCCTGCAGGGCTTCAGGACGGCCGGGGCGAAGGCGGATGGCCGTTCCACCGTCTACTGCACCGCGTGGAAGGACGTGGCCACCGCGATCGGACAGTACGAGCACGGGCTGTCCTCGGCGTCGAAGGGGGCCGAGGGCCCGGTGGTGCGGGTACCGGGTCTTGGCGGCGGGGCCTTCCGCTACGAGAGCGTCGAGGAGGCCGCGGTGTTCCGTAGCGACCTCCGGCTGGTGGTCCGGGACAGCAACCTGGAGTGCGACGTCCAGGTGCAGAGCCTGACCGTTCTGACGGATCAGCAGGTCACCGCGGCCTGGCCGGCCATGGCGGAGACCGTCCGGGCGCTGCTGCCCAAGCTGCGTTCCTGACCGGCGGACCGGGTGGCAGGCCGGCTCCCCCGGTCGGCCGATGGAAACGAGATGAGGTTCGAATGCGGCGGATTTCGAAGTCATGGCGCTGGCCCCTGGCGGGAACGGTCCTTGCCGCTGTGGGCGCCCTGTTCGTTCCTGTCGGCGGGACGCTCTGGGTTCACCTGCTCGTGGCCCTCTGCGCGCTGACGGTGCTCGTGCGGCTGGCGCATCGCGAGGTCCCCTTCCCGCTGGCCCTGGCGCAGTTGCGCCTCGGCGGCGACGACCCGGTCGTGCTGCGCGCCCGCGTCCTGTCGGCAGCGGCGGCGTGGATGGAGCAGGGCAGGCTCGAACTCGCGGCCGAGCGGCTGAAGTCGGTCCTGCCGGATCTGACCCGCGTTCTGGGAGCGAGCCACCCAGACACCCTGTCGGCCCGTCTGCTCAGCCTGCAGGTGCGGGGCGAGACGGGTGACCTGCCCGACCGCCTCGCCGCGATACGGGAACTGGTCGCCGACATCACACCGGTCCTGGGGCCCGGCCACCCCGACACCCTGGCGGCCCGCCACTTCCTCGCCGAGTGGCTCAACGAGGACGGCCGCACCGACGAGGCCGAAGCGGCGTACGAGGATGTCGTCGCCACCGGCACCGAGCATCTGGGCGCCGACCACAACCTCGTCCTGATAGCCCGCAGTCGTCTCACCATCCTGCGCCACAGCCGCGGCGGCCCCGACAGCGGTACGGCCGTCGACGACATGACCACCCTCGTCGCCGACATGGAACGGACCCTCGGCCCCGCCCATCCGACGGCAGCCTCCACCAGGCGACTTCTCACCCAGTGGCAGAACACGGGGGCGGGCAGCGGCGCATAGGGCTTCGATCTCCCGAAGGATCTCCCGAAGGGGCGGCGTCGGAGCGGCCCGCCCGACTCCGCGTGCCACGGCGTGTGACCCACCGGTAGTACGTAGTCCGACTACGTAGTTCTCCTGATGCGCGCCGGGGATCCAGCGGCTTGACTCGTCGCACGCCGGAGGATCAGTCGCCGCGTGCCTGTCGTGTGCCGGCTTTCCGGTGGCCCTCCGCCGTTCGCGCGGGGCGACCGGGACCGATTGTCAGTGGCTTCCCATAGCGTTCCGCGCATCGTCGCACTGAGGCCGGGATTCCCCGGCCGGGCTGTGCTGGTTTCACATGTCTCGCGACGCGGAAAGGCGGATGGATCCTGTGGGTTGGCTGTCGGCGGGTGACGGGTACGAAGTCGCCCTGGTGGAGGGCCGGGTGGCCGCGAGGGCCACGTCGGGCAGGTCTGCGGGGCGGCAGTTGAAGACGCTCCCGAAGGGGTTGCGCGACCATCCGGAGGTGGACCGGCTGCGCCGGTTCGCGGAGTGGCTGGACCGGCATGCCACCGCGTGTGTGGCGCAGGTGGACGCCTGGATGGTGTCGTCGCTGCCGGTGCCCACCGGCTTGCTGGCCCGGGTGTGGCCGGACGAGGCGTGGCAGTCCGCGCTGCGCGATCTGGCCGTCGTGGGCGATGACCCGGACGAGGTGGGTTTTCTGCGGGACGCCACCGAGTCCGGTGAACTGCGGCTGGTGAACCTGGACGGTGAGACGGTCCGGTTGTCGCCGCGGTCGGTGACCCTGCCGCATCCGGTGCTGCTGCCGGACCTCGACGACCTGCGGGAGTTCGCGGCGGAGCTGGGGATCGCCCAGCGCGTCGAGCAGATCCACCGGGCCACCTGGCGCAAGCCGGCCGATCTGCCGGAGAAGGCCACCGAGATACGGGAGTTCGCGGGCGGCAAGTACGACTCGCGGTTCGGGCTCGCCGCGCGGGCCACGGCCCTGGGTTACCGGGTGTCGGGGGGTTACGCGACCGGCCGGGTGCGTGACGGCGCGCGGTCCGTCGAGGCGGCGGTGTGGATCGGTGAGCCGTACTGGGACGGGGACACCGAGACCGGCGCTCTGAGCTGGAGTGACGGGGACGGGCGCTCCATCGGGCTGTCGGAGGTCGGCCCGGTGGCGTGGTCGGAGGGGATGCGGATGGCCGCGGCGCTGTACGCCGGCCGTGTGGTGGAGGAGGGGAAGAGCGCGTGAACGCGGTCACCACGCAGGAGAGTTACGAGGATCTGCTGAAGGCCGGTGCGGTGCTGCCCCCGGACACCGAGGGGGCCGGCGAGCGCGCGGTGCCGCTCACGGCACGTACGTACCGGCATCCGGGGCTGGACGGCCGGGTGGTCGTCCGGCTGGTCGCCGGTGAGCTGGGCGCGGCGGAGGACCTTGCCGCGGGCTTCCTCGGTCTGGAGACCGACGCGGAACCGGTCGAGGTCGGGCTCGGGCTGCGCCAGTCCCTCGGCTTCCCCGAGTGGGTGCTGGTGCACCACCCGGAGGACGGGCACCATGCGCTGGGTGTCGTACCGGACCTGGAGCGGGCTGGCCGGCAGGTGAAGTCCAAGCCGAAGGCCGCGCTGGACGCCCATCTGGAGCTGGCAGGCCAACTGGCCGCCGCTGTGCCGCACTTCCTGCCGACGTTCTACGAGCAGGCGGGCCGGGTGTTCCTGGGCGTGGAGAACGCCACGTACGCGGCGCAGATGTTCACCCGGGCGCGCAAGGCGGAGGCCGAACACGGTCTGCCGGTCGACGAGGACCGGCTGGACGCGGTGTTCCTGGAGTTCGCGCTGGCCGGGGCGCTGCCGGTGAAGGTCCTGACGGGGTACGCGAAGGAACTGGCGGCGCGGGTGCCGGCGGACGAGGCGCTGCGCAGGTTCCGGCGGCTGTGCGTGCGGCGTACGGCGGGCGGACTGCCGCCGTCGGCGCAGACGGCCGTCGAACTGCGCAGGCTGGCCAGGGCGGCCGGCGCGGACGCCGACGCGGAGGAACGGTCGTATCTGGCCGAGTTGCTCACCTTGCCGGCCACCCTCCGTGCGGCCCTGGGCTGGTGGAAGGCCCACCGCACCGCCCTGGTGGCACTGGCCAGGGACGAGCCGGAGGTACGGCGGACGCTGCTGGACGTGATGCCGGTCGGCGGAGACAACGAGTTGCCGGCGCTGTGGCTGGAGGTGCTGGAGGAGTCCGGCGCCACCGCCGGGCTCTGCTCGGCGGAGGCGTCCGAGCGGCCCGAGGGCGGCGCGGCCGACTGGCTCCGGCGGTTCCTGGACTTCCGGGGCCACGGATGGCGTCAGCCCCGCCTTCCGGCGCTGTACCCGCTCGTCGAGCGCATGGTGGACGGGCTGCGCGCCGAACTGGCCGGTCCGGGGACGGCCGTTCAGGTCGAGTACGACGTGGATCTGCTGGACCTGCTGCTGGCGGCCCGGGTGCCGGTGGCCGACCCGCCCGAGAACCACCAGCTCCGCCTGGAGCAGTGGGCGGAGGGCGAGGGGCAGCGTGATCTGGTCGCGCTGGAGGCCGACGCCCGCTTCCGGGCCGCCTTCCGGCAGGGCGCGGATCGCTTCGGCGACGACCAGGACGGCCGCCGGGCCGTCCGGCTGCTGGCCGCGTCCCCCGGCGGGCGCCCGATGCTCGCCGAGTGGATGCGCGAGGTCGCCCGGAGCTTCGCCGCAACCGGGCTGCCCGGCCTCCCGGACGCCATGCACCGGCTGGCCCGGATTCCCGGCGAGGCGCTCGCCCTGGCCGAGGACGAGGTGCGCGCCGCCGCCGCGACCGATCTCGCCCCGGTTCTCGCCCGTACCCTGCGCGCCGGGCTCTTCGACGAGTTGCACTGGCCCGCCTGGGAGGAGGCCGCCGCCGCCCTCGTACCCGCCAAGGACGTCGACGACCTCGTCATCGCCGACGCCTGGCCGCACCTGATCGTCGCGGGCCCCGCGCAGGCCCGCGTGATCGGCGCCGAGGGCACCGTCCTCACCCATGACCTGCGCATCCCGGCCCGGGACAACTACGGCGACCCCGGCTACCACTACGTGGACGGTGAGCTGCTCGTCTACTGGAACTCCCGTGCGACGGACCAGCGGTTGCGTGGCTACTGGCACACGGCCGCCGACCGCCCGCAGCCGATGGCGGACGGCGAGAACCGTACCCGTGGACAGCGCATGAACTGGTACAGCGGCGGTGGCAACAGCACCCTGCCGCTGCCCGGCGGCGGGCGTACCACCGGCGCCGGAGTGCTGCACCGGGGCGACACCGCCGTGCCGGACGAACGGCCGGTGATCAGCGACGGGACCTCGTACTGGGTGTGGGTCCGCGACACGGACGATGACCGGGCCTCCGGGTGGCACGAACACGACCCGGCCACCGGGGAGGTCGGCCGCAGGAGCCTGCCCGGGTTCTTCGCCGACGCGGGCGGCACCTTCAGGGCGGGCTGGCTGCTGCCCGCCCCCGACGGCCGGCTGCTCGGCTGGCGCTCACTGGAGCTGCCCGACGGCTCGCTGCGCGTCGAGGATCCGGCCGGAACGGGCGTCACCGTGGCGGCCGGTGGCGAACGGCCGACCCACGCCGTGCTCTTCCCCGGGGACGATGTGCCCCGGGCGGTGGACAGGCGGGGCTTCTACAGCGTCAACCTCGTCGACGCGGACGGCGTCGTCACCTCGACCGCCAGGACCGACCAGGCCCCGGGGACGTTCGCGGAAGGGACGGTGATCCTGCCGCCCCAGCGTTACTGGCACCTCCTCCAGCCCCGGGACCCGCGGGGCTCGGCCGCCCTGCGCCGGATCGACCGCGACACGGCGGCAGCGCTGCTGAAGGCCGCGACGGCGGACCAGGACAAGCACAAGGGCAACGAGAAGAAGGCGGAGCTGGCCGCCCTGGTCCGTACGCTGCTGCCCGAGGTCGGCCATGAGGCGCTGGCCGCAGGTATCGCCGGGGTGGCGCGGTTCGCCGCCCAGCAGCAGGCCGTGCTGGACCGGGTGGCGGCCAAGCTGGCGGAGACGCTCTCGGGCGGGCGGTCGCAGGACGCTCCCGCCGGGCCCGTCGACCGGCTGCTCAGCGCCGCGCTGAACGGCTTCAGCAGCATCCACAGCTGGTACGGCTCCGACGAGAACCACTACGTCATGAGCCAAGTGCGGTTCATCGGCGCGGCGTTGCGGAATCCCGCGGCTCCCGCCGCACCGAAGGGAAGCCTGCACCACGACGGGCCGGCCCTGCCGGGATGGGCGCTGATGTGGCGGGCGCTGCCCGACCTCGCCACGACAGCCGCGTTCCGGGCCGCGTCCGCGACCACCGGCGAAGAACACCGGGACGCGCTGGGCGAACTGCTCCGCGAGCTGGACACGCCGGGCCTGTCGGTCATGGCACCCACGGACTGGCGTCTGTGCCAACTGCACCTCGACCGCGGTCTGTTGACCCAGGCCGACGGCACCGAACGCGAAGGGGCCGACGGGCAGGGTCTGCTCCGACTGGACGACGGCGCGTTCCTGCTCTTCGTCGAGGGGGACGAGGACAGCGCGGGCTGGGAGTTCACGGCGCTCTTCCACGACCCGGCCGGCCGCTTCGAGGTCCCCGCGCCCTACACCGTGCGGTCCTCGTCCCCGGTCGGCGCGGCCCGGGACGCCGGCTGGCTCGCCGCCTTCCGCACCGAACTGGCCGGACGCGGCCCGGCGCCCTGGTTCCCGGAGGCTGCCGAGGAGTTCGCCGCTCTGACCGGGGTCACATCGACCACTGCCCGGCTGGTCGTCGCGGGACTGCCGCAGATCGACGTGTACGAGAGGAACTTCCTGTCGGCCGAGGTGCGGACCCTTCTCGGGGTGAAGGCGGCCGACGCCGCCCTGGCCAAGGACGAGCTGCGCGGGATGGAGGCGGCCACCCGGCAGGCCGTCGTCGCGGCGCTGATGCCGGCCGATCCCGCCCGGCTGTGGACGGACGGCCCGGACGTGGCCGCCGCCGCGGAGGTGTGGAACCGACTGGTCGGGCGGCGGGTCGCGGTGCCCGAGGCACTGCTCGCGGACGCGGTGCGCGCGGTGAAGACGTACTGGGAGCCGAGCCGTTCGCTGCCCGCCCTGCTCGACCCGGCGGCCGAGCCGCAGTTGAGCCAGGACCTGGCCTGGACGGTCCGTGGCGACCGCGCGGCCCCCGTCGACGAGAAGGCCACCGGCTTCACCACGCGGACCCTGACCGGCGCCGTCGCGATGGCCGCCTGGCTCGCCCACCGGCTCCCCGCCGGTGACCCGTTGCGCGCCGCGTTGCCCGGAGCCCTGACCGCCGTACGGGACCGGCTGGCCAACCCCGAGCTGCTGCTCGACCTCGGCCACTACGTCAGCCTGCCCGACTTCCGCAAGGTGGCCGGCGCCCCCACCGAGACCGGCGAGGGCTTCGAGCGCTACGGCGCCGTCCTCATGGCCACCGCCGACGACCAGCCCAGCCCGGCCGTCCGGACGGCGCTGCTGGACGCGGACGGAGGCGACCCCTACCTGGCCGTCCTGCGCGCCGACTCCCCGGAGGTCTCCGTGGCCGAGGGGGCGCTGCGCACCGCCCGCGATCCGCGCTTCGTGGCGCTGCTCGCCGACCCCGGCGACCCGGTCGCGGGCGAGCGGGACGAGGACGGCACCTGGTGGCCGCAGGACGCCTCGCGATCGGTGCCGGAACTGGTCACCGAGGCGGCCAAGGAGTACGGCGTCAGCGAGGACGCCGCCGTGCTGTATCTGGCGCTGCTGGCCATGCCCGACCCCACCGACCGCAACACGGCCCGCTGGACGGGGTGGCAGCGGCGTCGGGGCGGGGCCGCCCGGCTGAAGGCGGCCCGTGCCGAACTGGCCGCCACCGATCTGGTGGTCGAGGCCAGCCGCACCCGGGCGGGACGCTCGCTCTTCCTGCCGGGAGGATGGGTGGCCCTGGGCTCTCCGCACGTCCCGCTGGAGCAGTGGAAGCTGCCCCTGCTCGACCTCGCGGTCGGCCAGAGCGCTCCGCTCGGAGTGCTCGTGCCCACCGAACCCGCCGCCGAGCTCTACCGCCGGGCCTGGCAGCGGGTCCGGGACGGCGACGGCCCGCGCTTCGAACAGCTCAAGGTCAGGCGGGCCCGGCGCCGCTGAGCCCGTACGCGGGGTGGTGGGGGTGCGGTTCCGCACCCCCACCACCCCGCGGCAGGACCTCCCCTTCACGTCACGCAAGCCCCGTAGGACGCAAGGAACTTCATGACCCTGATGGAACAGGCGACCGCCCTCCCGGCCCGGCAGCAGCTGCCCGCCGAGGAGCGCCACGCCACCGAACTCGCCTTCCTCGCCGCCCACGACGACGGACCCCGCCCGCCCGGCTGGGCGCTGACCCCGCGGGCCGCCGTCACGTTCGTCTGCGGCAGCGGTGGCGAGACCCTGAAACTGGCCGAGCCGCACGGGACGCTGCCCGACCGGCTGCTGATCGCCCCCAAGTTCGTCGGTGAACGCGCCCTGGTGGAACGGTGTGTGGTCACCCTCGCCGGTGAACGCGGCCTGCTGCTGGTCGGCGAGCCCGGCACCGCCAAGTCGATGCTCTCCGAGCTGCTGGCCGCCGCCGTCTCGGGCACCAGCGCCCTCACCGTGCAGGGCACCGCCGGCACCACCGAGGACGCCTTCCGGTACGGCTGGAACTACGCCCTGCTGCTCGCCCAGGGCCCCACCCCCCAGGCGTTGGTCAGCTCACCCGTGCTCACCGCCATGCGCACCGGCCGGGTCGCCCGGGTCGAGGAGATCACCCGCTGCCTGCCCGAGGTACAGGACGCCCTGGTGTCGATCCTGTCCGACCGGCGCGTCAGCGTCCCCGAACTGGCGGGCACGGACGACGCACAGGTGCCGGCCGCCCCCGGCTTCACCGTCATCGCCACCGCCAACCTCCGGGACCGGGGCGTCTCGGAGATGTCCGCCGCCCTCAAGCGCCGCTTCAACTTCGAGACGATCGAGCCCATCGCCGACGCCGACGCCGAGACCGCCCTCGTACGCGGCCAGGCCACCGCCGCCGTGCGGCGCGCGGGCGCGGCCTTCGGCGTGGACGAGGCGGTGCTGGAGGTGCTGGTCACCGTCTTCCGCGACCTGCGCACCGGCCGCTGCGGCGAGGGCTGGGACGTGGAACGGCCCGGCACGGTGATGTCCACCGCCGAGGCCGTCCAGGTCGCCGCCTCCCTCGGGGTGGCCGCCGCCTACCTCCCCGGCGGGGACGTCCTCGACCTGGTGCCCGGCCACCTCCTCGGCGTCGTACGCAAGGACGACCCGGCCGACCACGCCCGGCTGCTCGGCTACTGGGACGGCCCCGTACGACGCCGCGCCGAGGACGGCTCCGCGATGTGGCGGCGCCTGTGGGACCTGCGCGGGAACCTGCGGTGACGGTCGATCAGGCGGCTCCGGCCGCCCTGCCGCGGGACCCCGGCCCCCGGGCCGCGGTGGCGGTCCTGGCCGATTCGGTACGGCCGTACCTGCTCGGCGTACGCCACCACAGCCCCGCGCTCGCCGCCGCCGTACCCGCCCTGCTCGACGCCTGCGGGGCGGAGGTCGTCTGCGTCGAACTGCCCGCCGACTTCCAGCCCTGGCTCACGCACCTGGCCGACCCCGGCACCGTCGCACCCGTCGCCCTCGCCGGGGCCAGGGAGGACGGACAGCTCGGCTTCTACCCCTTCGCCGACTTCTCACCGGAGCTGGCCGCCATCCGCTGGGCCAGGGAACGCGGGGCAGAGGTGCATTGCTGCGACCTTCCGCTGGCCGACCCGGGCTGGACGGCTAGCGGGCAGCCCGCTGCTACGGCACCAGGCGCGCGGACCGGGTTCGCCGAGGCGCTCACCGCCGCCGGAACCGGCCGCGACGGCGACGACCTCTGGGACCGCGCCGTCGAGGTCCTCGCCCCCGGCTGCACCCCCGAGGCCGTCCGCCGGGCCGCCCTCGGAGTCGGCTGGGCGCTGCGCCGCGACGCCGAGACCGGTGACGGCGTACCGCCCACGGACCTGGCCCGGGAGGCGTACATGCGCCGCGTCATCGGTGAGGCCGCCGCCGGCGGACACCGCGTCGCGGCGGTGATCGGCGCCTTCCACGCCCCGGCGCTGGCCGGGGAACCGAACAACACTGACACCCACGGCAGCCGCGACCGGAGCACCGGCGGGGGCGGGACCAGCGGCCGGAGCACCGACGGGCACGGCAACAACGGTTCCGGCCCGACCGGCACCGGCACCGGCACCGGCACCGGCAAGCAGGACACCCACAGGCCCGTTCCGGACGGGCACGGCGACGACGGTTCCGGCCCGGGTGGGCCCGGCGCGCGGATGTCCTCCGCGTCTGCCCCGACCGCGCCGGACGCCCTCGGCCCTGCGGGCGACCGGGTCGGCCGTCCGACGGAGCGCGTCGCTGTGGTGCCCTCGGCCGGCGCGGCCAGTCCTGACGGCGGCTCACGAGCCGCCGTCACCTCCCTCGTCCCGTACTCCTTCGACCTGCTGGACTCCCGCTCCGGATACCCGGCGGGCATCCGCGACCCCCGCTGGCAGCAGGCCGTCCTCACCGCTGCCGGTGACCCCGGCCGGGTCCGCGACGCCGCCGCCGGTGCCATCACCGATCTCTGCCGCGAGCTGCGTGCGGCCGGGCACACCGCGGGCACCGGCGAGGGAGTCGAGACCCTGCGGCTGGCCTGCGACCTGGCCCGGCTGCGCGGCCTGCCCGCCCCCGGCCGGGGCGAGTTGCTGGAAGCGGTGACGACCGTGCTCGGCCAGGGCGAACCGCTCGGACGGGGCCGCGCCCTCGCCCGGGCTCTGGAAGTGGTCCTGGTCGGTACGGACCGCGGCCGGGTCGCCCCCGGCACACCGCGCTCCGGGCTCGGCCCCTCCGTGGAGGCGGAGCTCGCCGCGCTGCGCCTGCCCGGCCCGGAGAAGCCCGAGGCGCGTGAGGTCCGGCTCGACCCGCTCCGCTCCGAACGCGACAGCCGCCGCGAGATCCTGCTGCAGCGCCTCGCGGTGTGCGGCGTCGGCTACGGCGAGCCCGTCGAGGTGACCGGCACGGGCGACGGGACCGCCCTCACCACCCGCTGGCGGCTCTCCTGGACCCCGGCCGTGCCCGCCCGGCTCGACCTGGCCGGGGTGCGGGGGGTCACCGCCGCGCTGGCCGCGGCCGGGACCCTGCGCGAGACCTTCCGCCGCGACGCCGCCGACGGCGGAGCCACCTGCGCCCAGATCCTCGGCGCCCTGCGTGCCGCCGCCCGGTGCGACCTGCCCGCCCTGGTAGCCGACCGACTCGCCGATACGGCCGCCGTCCTGCCGTCAGCCGCCTCCCTCCCCGAACTCCTCGAAGCCCTGGACCTGTTGGAGGCACTGCGCAGGGGCCATCTGCCGGGCGCCGGACCCGAAGGCCGCCGACAGGCCGCCGAACTGGCCGCGACCCTGCTCGAAGCGGCGATACGCGCACTGCCCGGCCTGGCGGGCAGCGACCGGCCGGACGACGCCGCCGCTCTGATCGCCCTGTCGGCCCGGGCCGGTGAACACCGCCTCGGCCTGCGGCTGGACGACGCCCTGGGCGCCCTCGCCCGCACCGGCTCCCCGCTCGTCCAGGGCGCCGCCCTGGCGGCCAGGGTCCTGCTGGACCTCGACGGTACGGACGCCCTCGGAGCCCGCGCCGCCGGCTGGATCGACACCGCCACCGGCCCCGACGGCCGCCACCGCCTGGCCCGTCTGCTCACCGGCCTGCTCACCGCCGCCGCTCCCCTGCTCCAGTCGGCACCGGCCGCCCTCGACCCACTGCTCGACCGGATCGACCACCTCACCGACCAGAACTTCCTGGACCGGCTGCCCGCCCTTCGCGGCGGCTTCGACACCCTCGCCCCGGCCGGACGTGACCGGCTGCTGAGCACCGTCACCGAACGCCTCGGCGACCGCCCCGACCTGGCCCTGACCGCCCCGCCCGAACTCCTCGCCCTGTGGACGGCGGCGGACGCCGCCGGGTTCGCCGCGCTGAAAGCCCTGCGGCTGCCCGCACCGGCGGACGCACGGCCCACCGCAACCGGCTCCGCACACCCGGACACCGCCGGGAACGCGCCCCGGGCGGTGGCCCCGACACCGGCGGCTCCGGGGAGCAGGCCGCCGTACGCCACCGGGCCGGTGCCCGGATCCGCACCCGGTGCGGCATCCCGCCTCACCCCCGCCGACCGCTGGCGGCTGCTCCTCGGCCGGGAGACGGAACGGCTCCCCGCAGGAGCCCGTCGTTACGCCCACGCACTCGACGAGCTCTACGGAGCCGGGCGCGGCGAGGGCGCCGACGGCATCGGACCAGGTTCCGGCGGGAGTCCCGGCGGCGGCCGGGAGGCCGCCTTCCCCAGCGCCCGCGAGTGGGCCGCGGAGCTCGATGCCCTGTTCGGTACGGAGGTCCGCGAGGAGGTCCTGGCCCGCGCCGTCGACAGTGGCCGCACGGATGTCCTGGCCGAGCTCGACCCCGCCGCCGTACGCCCCTCCGTCGAGCTGCTGACCTCCGTACTCTCGCTCGCCGGAGGCATGCCCGAGCAGCAACTGGCCCGGCTGCGCCCGCTGGTGCGCCGTCTGATCGACGAGCTGGCCAAGGAACTCGCCACGCGCACACGTCCCGCGCTGACCGGGCTGGCGACACCTCGTCCGACCCGGCGGCCCGGCGGCCGGCTCGATCTGCCCCGCACCCTGCGGGCCAACCTCGCGCACACCCGTCGCCTCGACGACGGCCGTACCGTCGTGGTCCCGGAGCGGCCGGTGTTCAGCACCCGGTCGCGCCGGGAGGCGGACTGGCGGCTGATCCTCGTGGTCGACGTGTCGGGCTCGATGGAGGCTTCCGTCATCTGGTCGGCGCTCACCGCCGCGGTGCTGGGCGGTGTACCCACCCTTTCCACCCACTTCCTCGCCTTCTCGACGAGCGTGATCGACCTGACGGACCGGGTGGACGATCCGCTATCCCTGCTGCTGGAGGTATGCGTCGGCGGCGGCACCCACATCGCGGCCGGGCTCGCCCACGCCCGCTCCCTGGTCACGGTGCCCAGCCGCACGCTCGTCGTGGTGGTCAGCGACTTCGAGGAGGGCTACCCGCTGGGCGGGCTGCTCGGCGAGGTCCGGGCCCTCGCCGGCTCCGGAGTGCACCTGATGGGCTGTGCCGCCCTGGACGACACCGGGATCCCGCGCTACTCGGTCCCCGTCGCCCAGCAGCTCGTCGCCGCAGGCATGCCGGTCGCCGCCCTCAGCCCCCTCGCCCTCGCCCGCTGGGTGGGCGACCGACTTCGCGGAGAACCCCGATGAGCGCCGTACTGCCCCCGGCGGCACCCGACGTGGTCGCCGCCGCCGTCGAAGCCCTCACCTCCCGGCTGCGCGGGAAACTGGACGCGGCGATCGAGCTCTACGCCACGACCCCCGTCACCGCCGACGGCGCGGCCCTGCGCGTCAGCTGCGGCGAGGACACCGAAGTCACCCTCACCCCAGGACCCTCCGGTGCTGTCACCGATGCCGGCCAGGCCGTGTGCAGCTGTCTGCTCGCTCCTCGCTGTCTGCACCGGGCGGCCGTCCTCAGCGCCTGCCCCGTCGCCGACGACCAGGACACCGCACCCGAAGACCCCGAACGCACGGACACGGTGCCCGACGACACCGCACCCGAGGACACGCCTGCCGCCGCGACAGCGCCGGCCGCCGAAGCCATGCCGCCGACCGCCGCACAGGTGAGTGCCGCCACCGGTCTGTGGGCGGCGGCCTCGGCCGTGCTCGCCACCGGGGTCCCCGGCGCGGGCGCGGTGCCTCAGGCGGAGCTGCTCCGGGCCGCCCACACCGCCCGTCTGGCCGGACTGCACCGAGCCGAGGCCGCCGCGCTGCGCGTCGTACGCGGGCTGCGCGGTGCCCGGGCCCGCCACGACAGTCACCGCCTGGCCGACCTGGTCGCCGATCTGCGTGACCTCCTGCTCACCGCCGGCCTGCTGGCGGCGGCCGAGTCCGACCCGTCGCTGATCGGCACCGCCCGCCGCGGTTACGAGCCGGGCGGCAGCCTGCGGGTCCACGGCGTCTGCCGGGAGCCGGTGATCAGTGCGACCGGTTACGGCGGTGTCGTCACCCACCTCGTCTCCGACGACGGCCGCCGACTCTCCGTCGCCGACGTCAGGCCCGGCGGCCCGGCCCGCGCCCGCGGTGCCGCCACCGCCACCGTCGCCCTCGGCGGGGCTGTCCTGGACCACGGCCAACTCGCCCGTGGCGGCCTCCTGGTCACCGGAGCGACGGTCTCACCGGACGGCCGCCTCGGTGCCGGAAAGGGGGTCCGGGCCACCCCGGTGGCCGGCCTGTCCTGGTCGTCCGGACCACTCGCCGCCCTCTTCGGCCGGCCACTGCGAGAGGCCGTCACCGAGCGGCTCTCCACCGATCCCGGCGCCGACCCGGAGCGGGCCGCCCGGTCTGCCGGCGAGCTGGTCGGCTGCGACCTGGTCCTCGTCGGCGTCGGCGCCGCGGGCGACCAGCTGCTCGCCCGCGAACTGCGCTCCCCCGAAAAGCCCGAAGCACCCGACACGGAAGCCCTGTTGATCCGCCTGGTACCCGCCGACGGCCATCCCGATCTCGCCCACACCGCCAACCTCCGGCAGCTCGCGTCCCGTCCCGGGCTCCGGATCCGGGTCGTCGGCCGCCTGGACCCCGACCGGGCCGCCACCCTGCGTCCGCTCGCGGTCGGCCCGCTGCCCGGCGCCGAGCGGACCCTGCGGCTGCCCGCTGAGTGGCTCGGCCACGCGGACCTGGGCTACGACCGCCTCCAGGGCTCGCACTTCCCGCCGCCCGACGCCGGCGCTCCCGCCGAGGGTCTCGCCCACACCCCGCCCGACCCGCCGGCCGACCCGCTGGCCGACGCGCCGCTGTGGCGGGTGCGCCGCATGGTCGAGCTGGCCGTCACCGGAGGTCGTCGAGCGGTCGCCGAACCCGCCCGCAACGGTGAGGTCCGCGGTGACGGAGCGGCGCTGCGTCGTACGGGGTTCCCGGCCGCCGCCGAGCTGTCCGCCGCGCTCGCCGAGGAGGCCGACCGTCGCACCCGCGACGTCTTCGGCCGGATCTGCGAGCCCGATCCGGACGCCTACGCCAGAGCATGGCTCGCCACAGCCGTCTACCTCACCGGCACCGAGCGGGCCCTGGTACGGGCCACCTGGCTCAGGCCACGATGAAGCCGCATGCCGCCGCTCCAGGGCCGATACGGGCGACTCCGCGGCACTGGCCAGGGCGGCACAGCTAGGGCCTGTCCGGCGTGCGGCGTGCCACCAGGGCCGCCAGCGCGACGCGCGAGGTGACGCCGGTCTTGCGGTAGATCCTGGATATGTGGGTCTCGACCGTACGACGGCTGATGTAGAGCCGGGCGGCGATCTCCTGGCTGGTGAGGCCCTCGGCGACCTGTTCGGCGATCTCCGTCTCCCGCGCGGTCAGCGCGGCGAGCGACTGTCGCGGACCGGTGGCCGCTTCGGTCACGGGCGGCCGTACCGTTTCGGCCAGGCCGACCAGCATGCGGGCGCCCCCGGCGGAGGCCAGCTGATGGCCCCTGAGCCAGGCGGCCTCGGCGGACGCGCCGCCGTCTGGGGAGGCCGGGAGCGAGGCGACGAGCAGGGAGGAGTACGCCTCCCAGATCACGGCACCGCACTGGGCGCCGGCCTCGGCGGCGGACGCGAACAGCTCGGCCGCCGCGGTCGTGTCGCCGCGGCTCACCGCGACATGGCCGGCGCAGCGCATCGCCGCCGACCGTTGCACGGGCAGTGCCAGCCGCTCCGCGTCCTGCCGGGCCCGCTCGGCCCAGGTCCGGGCGGAATCGGCGTCACCGGTGGCGAGGGCCGCCACCACCAGGATCTCCAGGAGGACGGGGCGCATCGAGGGCTGCAGCCGATCCACCCCGTGCCCGCCCGCGTGGAGCAGGGCGTCCCGGGCCCGCTGTGGGTCGCCGCTGACGAGGGCCGCGTAGCCGAGCGTGGACCACGCGATCGACGCCCACCAGTTGTCGTCCGGACCGGCCGCCGCCGCTGTGACGGCTTCCTCCGCGGTGGCGAGCGGACGCGGATCGCCAGGTGGGCAGCTCTCCACGAGCACATGGGTCTTGGTCCCGAGGACGAACGCGAGCAACTCGTCGCTGCCGATGCCGCGGGCGATGTCCTCGGCCTCCTCCGCCAGTTCCAGCGCCGACGGCAGCCGACAGGTCTGGATCCGTACATGCGCCTTGCACAGGAGCAGGTGGGGCAGGAGGTAGATCTGGCCCGTGCGCCGGGCGATGGCAAGGCCGCGGTCGGTGTGCCGCTCGGCGTCGGCGAAGCGGTTCATGAACGCCTCCGCCCAGCCCAGTCTCCCCAGCGCCTCGCACAGACCGGTCAGGTCTCTGTCGGGCAGCGCGTCCACGATCCCGGCGGCCTGGTGGGCGAATCCGCCGGCCGCGGTCATGTCCCCCTCGTACGCCTCTCCCAGCGCGCAGACCGCCAGCGCCCCCGCCTCGGCAACCTCGTCCCCGAGGACGCGGGCCACCGAGAGCGTTCTGGCGATCTCGGCCCGTACGGTCGGATACGAGGTGTGATGCGGTGCCGAGGACCCCAGTTCCATCCCCAGGGCGACCGTGGCGGACGGCGAGGGCTCCGGGCTCCGGGACAGTTCGCGGCGCAGCAGGGCGACGGCTTCCGCATACCGTCCGAGGTGGCGTTCCATCACGGCGCACAGCACGACCGCCGACGCCCGCACCCCGGCGTCGGCGTCGGTATCGGTATCGGTATCGGTGTCGGTGTCGTCCTGTCGGCCCGCCAGGGCGATCACCTCGTGGAGCAGGTCCCGGCTCTCCCGCAGGCCGCCGCACACGCCCAGCGCACGGGCCCGCAGCAGCATCAGATCCCGCCGCCGCGCCCGGTGCTCGGGGGTGTGCGGCAAGTGCCGGAGCACCACCTCCAGCCAGTGCGCGCAGCTGGCCGGAGCCGTCTGCGCGGCCTGCTCGGCGGCCTCGGTCAGCACGGCGGCGGCCTGCGGGTCCCAGCCTGTCAGCGAGCGCTCCGCGTGGTGCGCCCGCTCGGCCAACGGAGCACCGACGCGGGCCAGTTCGGCGGTGGCCAGGCGATGGATCCCGGTGCGCACCCATGGGTCGGTGCTGTCGTGGACGAGGGTCCGCAGCACCGGATGGCGCAGGGTCAGCCGACCCTGGCAGCCGGTTCGGAGCAGGTCCCGCCGGGCCAGGATGCCCAGATCGGCGTTGAGTTCGGCATCGGTACGGCCGGTGACCAGGGCGAGCATGGAGGGCGTGGCGTGTTCGCCCAGTGCGGTGACCGCCTCGACGACACGGCGTTGCTCCGGCGTCAGCGGTGTCAGCTCGTCCAGGAGCAACGATCCCAGCCCGGCCTTGGAGAGTGTGCGCATCGGCGCGCCCGCGCGGTGGGCCTGCAGCAGGGTGAGGAAGTACAGCGGATTGCCCTCACTGGCGGCGTAGAGCTCCAGAGCCTCGCCTCGTGGCAGGTCCGGCGTCAGCCCTTCGACGCAGTCGTGTTCGGCGAGCGGACCGAGTCCCATCCGGAGTACGGCTCCGGTGTCGACCCCGCGGGTGAGTGCCGCGTCGAGCGAGACGGGAGTCTGGCGGGCGCGGCGTGCCACGACGACGACAACGGAAGCACGCACGGGGTGCCGGACGAGATGGTCGAGCAGTTCCAGTGCTGCCGGGTCCGCCCAGTGCATGTCGTCGAGCGCCACCAACAGCCCCGAGCCGCCGATCCGGTTCAGCAGTCCGGCCGTTGCCCGGTGAAGCCCGAAACGGTCGACCTCGCTGCGCCCCGGCGAAGGCTCACGCGCGGCGCCGTACAGCATGGGCGCGACCTCGGCGAGCGCCGGAAAGGACGCCAACACCCGCGGATCGAGGTCGGCGATGGCATCGGTGAAGGGCTGGAACGGGATGTGCTGTTCGTACTCCGTCGCCCTGCCCCGCAGGACCGTCATCCCGCGCTGCCCCGCCCGCGAGCAGAGCTCTCCCATCAGCCGGCTCTTGCCGATTCCGGCCTCTCCGGTGATGTCGACGACGGCCGGCCCGCCGCCGCCCTTCCGCATCCCGTCGAGCACGTGGTCGAGCCGCCGGATCTCCGCCGACCGGCTCACCAGCGGAGCACGGCGCCCGCCGGCCGCATGTTCGCCATACGGCTCAGCCACGTGCCCTCCCAAGAGTCCTGCCGCCTGGGAGATTTCTATCGCACGCCACCGACAGCACCGGACCGGGGAACCGGCACTGGTCGAACTGCCGGGAGCGCTGTACGCGCGCCAGTCGGCACGGGTGGCGGCCCCGGTCAGCGCCAGTCGTCCCGGCGTCGGGTGCGGGTCACCTTGTGTGCGCCGGAGTCCCGGGCCGCGAGAAACGCGTCGATCGCCCTGCGTTCCGCGTCACCGGCGCTGTCGTCGTCCCGGAGGCGCTCACGCAGGGCGGCGGCGAGCAGTCCCGCCAGGCGCGGGCGGCTTCCCGGCCGGCCGCCGGTCGTGTCGTCGCCGTTCACGTCGGTTCCCCCAGCTGCCGGGCGAGGCGTTTCAGTCCCCGGTGTGCCGCCGTGCGCACCGCGCCGGGGCGCTTGCCGAGGACGCGGGCGGCGGCGGGCGCGTCGAGGCCGACGACCACCCGGAGCAGGACCGCCTCGGCCTGGTCGCGCGGAAGCCCGGCGATCAGCCCGAGGGCGTACTGCGTGGAGAGGGTCTCCAGGGCCTGGTCGGGGGTGCTGTGCGGGCCGGGCAGGTCGAGTACGTCCTGTTCGAGCGCCGTCCCCTGGGGCCGTACCCGTCTTCGGCGCATCAGGTCGAGGGCGCGGTGGCGGGCGATGGTCGCCGTCCAGCCGCGGAAACCGGCGCCGTCGCCCTTGAACCGGCCCAGGTCGCGGGAGATCTCCAGCCAGGTGTCGGACGCCACGTCCTCCGCCTCGTCGCCGACGAGTCCCCGCAGATAGCCGAGGAGTCCGGGCTGCACCAGCCGGTACGCGACCGCGAAGGCGGCCTCGTCCCCGTCC
The DNA here is from genome assembly GCF_033795085.1 of Streptomyces sp. AK08-02. Taxonomy (NCBI): domain Bacteria; kingdom Bacillati; phylum Actinomycetota; class Actinomycetes; order Kitasatosporales; family Streptomycetaceae; genus Streptomyces; species Streptomyces sp. AK08-02. Next base: position 18,520 of record NZ_JARAZV010000016.1, on the reverse strand, counting down.
TGGGCCCGCGCGACGGCGTCGCCCAGCTCCTCGTCGTACAGCTGTACCCGGCGGGGTTCCCGTCGTCCCTGGCCCAAGCGCTGTCCTCGTCCGTAACGGCGTATCGAGTGCGAGTGCGGGTGCGAGGTTCGACTCCCCCGTCCCCATGGGCATCTGCGTCGCCCGGCACGGAAACGTCACTGCTCGATCAGCGCCCTACGGGGTTCAGACAGCCGTCGCGTCCCGGCACAGCAGTCGCAGCGAGCCGTGGCCGGCGAAACAGCGGCGGGCCTCGTCTGCGGGGTCCCACAACCGTCCGTCGGCCGTACGGATCCAGTGCCCGCCGTCCGCCTCCAGCCACTCCGCGCCGCCCTCGGTCCGGCGCACGATCACCTCGCCCGCGTACGCCCCGAAGCCCCGCAGCACCGACTCCACGGCGGCGTACGGCGTCTGCTCGCGGCGGAGTTCCTCGATCATCCGGTCGACGCGCCACAGGCTCTGGGTCGAGTAGTCGAGGCGCAGTCGCGCGCCCTCACGCATCGTCGCGACGGTGTCGGCGGCCCAGCGCACGGGTTTGGCGGCGGCCTGCGGGCGGGCTGGTGCTCGGTGTGCTGCTCGGTGTGCGATCACAGTCCAGGAAAGCGCGCGGGCGGCGATCGGTGTCACCCGATTCCGGCGGCTGACGGGGATCAGCGCGGGACCGCCCCACGTCCACCGCAGGACGGCCACAGGAAAGCCACAGGGCTCACTTCCCGCGGAGGGTCACGCCCGTCCCCGTGCCCGTCGCGACACCACCGCGCGCAGCACGCGCCGACCCTCCGTCGACACCGCCAACGCCTGCCGCAGTCCGCCGGAACCGTGCCCTGCGAGCAGTTCCAGGACGGTGATCTGCCGCCGCAGTTCGGCCGCCACGAGGGGCGACATGCCCTCCGTGCCGCCCGCGCGGTGGGACTCGACCGAGGACGGGTCGGCAGCCGCGGAGGCGTCCAGGAGCTGATGGACGCGGAGGGCGGCGACGGAGCAGGCGTCGGCCCATTCGCGTACTCCGGCGGCGGACCGTACGGCGGGTGCGGCGGCGAGCATCCACCGGGCGAGGAGCGCGGCCTCACCCTCGGCGGAGGCGGAGGCAGCAGCGGCGGCGGGGACGACCGGGGCGGCACCAGCGGCATCGGCGTGTTGGGCGTCCGGTCCGTCGCCGGTGTCGAGTTTGACCCGGGCCTGTTCCAGGCGGGTCGCCCATTCCTCCGCGTCGCTGTCGTCGGCCAGGCTGGCCCACAGGGGGCGCAGGATCTCGTCGTCCCCTCCCAGAAGGGACACGCACCGATCCAAACAAGCCAGTCCACTGACGGTCAGGCCACGCTCGTCAGCATCGGCGATCAGTTCCACCAGACTCATGCAGGCCTCCCCTCCCCGGGCACCATCCCTTACGGAGCCCGCACTTTCCCCACTTCCCCTACTGCGTGCAACCCACCCGGAGCGTCACAGAGGCAGAACACCGAGTCGGTCGAGGAACCGGAAGAACAGGTTTTCGGCCAACGGGTCGGGCTCCGACGTCAGTACGTCGAGGAGCGGCCCGGCGTTCACGGTGTGACCGGCCTCGGCCGCCCAGCCGACCGCGCGTTCGGCCGCGTCGCCGGGTTCCAGGAAGTAGTCGTCCAGGGTGAGCCCCTCGTCCGCGTCGCCCTCGCCGTCACCCCGCCCGGCGCCCAGGTATCCGGCCATGACGTCGCGCGCCAGACAGGTGGTCCACGCGCCGCTCTCGGGCGCCGCCGCCTCCAGCACCACGCAGTGACTGTCCATGACGTACCCGAAGAGCGCGGGCGAGCCGGTCTCCAGGGCGAGGGTGTTCATGCTGCCGATGTCGGCGCCGCCGCTCGGGTACTCCCACACCTGCCAGCCGTCGTCGCGCCGTTCGCGCGAGGTCAGCCCGTCGCGCACCGCCCGCAGGGCGTCGGTCTCGGCGAGCGGCCGCGCGCTCCTGCCCACGATCAAGTAGCCCCAGTAACCCAATGCCATCCCCCTGGCCCTTTGGTTCTGCTCGCACTGCCCGCGCCGAATACACCACAGACACAAGGAGGTTGGCCAGGGATCCGACAATCGGACGTCAGACGCCCACGGAGGCGGGGCCCCGCAGGCCCTTCTCGTGCTGCATACGGGTCAGCCGGAGCACGACGAGGATCGCGAGCACGGCCGCCGCGATGTCGGCGACGTCCGAGACGAGCACCTGGACGACGTCGGACCTGATCGCCTCGGCCGTGTCCGCGCCGTCGAACGCGCCGAAATCGCCCCGGCTGGTGAAGAGCGCGACGAGCCACAGCGCCCACCAGGCGTTGACGAGCGCGTGCGAGGCACGGGTTCCGGCAGGACTGCTCGCGTCCCAGATGTCCATCATGATCCGGCGCGGGAACCACAGGCTGACCACCGGCACGAACCAGCCCCAGCCCGCCCAGCCGCGCTTCATGGTGTGCCCGAACGGATCGAACACCTCGGCGTTCACCCGGACGCGCAGGAACCAGACGAGGAAGAAGACGGCCGTCGCGACGAGGGTCGCCGTCTGCGCGACTCCGGCGGCGGCGTAGAGCGTGTCCGCGTGGTCGGCGCGGCGCATGAGGGCGTTGTAGCCGCCGAGGCCGAGGCCGTCGTCCGCGAGGGAGCCCATCGCGTCGTACATGGTGAGGCCGGCGTAGACAGCGAAGAGGTCGGCGGCGATGACCACGCCGAGCAGCACGGCGACGGCCCTGCCGAGTCCGACCGGCGAACGCAGCCAGGCCGGTCCGTGCGGCTGGACCACGGGGCCGGTGGGCGCGGCCGGCGCCGAGGGCACGGGCCGGGGCGCGATCACGCGCCCCGACTTGGGCTCGTCGGCGGCGTCGGCGCAGTCCCAGCACAGGCCCTCGGGAGAAGCCGCGGTGGACAGCTTGCAGTGCTTGCAGAACATTCGGATCCCCCGGAACAAGAAAATCGGGCGCCGTCCCTCCCCAGGACCACGCCCGACAGACGAATGCATGTACTAGACGAATACATGTGCGATCTGTGCGGAACCTACGGCCCACCGGGCCCGTACGTCCAGCCCGTTTCAGCCCAGCCTGCCCGCCAGCTTCTTGAAGTCGGTCCAGGACAGGGGCGGCTGGGCGCGGGGGTCCCACAGTTTCTGCACGGTCGCCCGCAGCGGCATCCGTATCCCGGCGGCCACCTGGTTCTGTGTCTGCGATCCGGAGAGGTCGCACCAGACGGCGAAGACCCCGCCGAGGATCTGCCCGTCGTACGCCGAGGACACGGCCGTACTGCCGCGCAGCACCCGCGGCGTCCACTGCTTGTAGATCCGCTCGCCGGTGGGATAGACGAAGGTGTTCGGCTGCCCGAGCACGTAGTAGAGGTACTCGTCGTTGTAGTTGACGACCTTGCGGCCGGCGCTCAGGTATCCGGCCGGCTGCCGGGCGCCGATCTCCTTGCCGGTCCAGTAGGCGACCTGGATGTTCTTGCCCGGCTGGACGGAACTCGACTGGTAGAAGCCGTCGTTCCAGGCGCGCAGTGCCGTCCGGCCGTGGGCGCGGACGGTGGCGGCCCGGTCGTTGAGCCAGCCCGTCGCGAGGTCGGAGACACCGGCTCCGGCCCCGTACTTCTGGGTGGCCGCCGCGGCGAGCTGGGGGTAGGAGGTCGCCGGGCTGGAGACCGTCAGGGCCCGGTACTCGTCACCGCCCAGGTTCCAGGACGCGCCGGTGAAGAGGTCGGCGTACTCGCCCAGCAGGTCGTCGACGATCTTCGCGGACTCGGGCTTGGAGATGTCGATCGCCCCGCGGGCCGCCGTGCCCTGCGCGTTCCTCAGCTGGAGGTCGGGGTGGGCGGCGAGGACCGCGCCGAGGTGACCCGGGCTGTCGATCTCGGGCACGACGGTGATGTGGCGGCTCGCGGCGAGGGCGAGGATGTCGCGGACCTCGGCCTTGGTGAGGTGGTCCGCGGACACGATCTCCGGGTGGCTGTCGGAGGCGATCCGGAAGCCCTGGTCGTCGGAGAAGTGCAGGCCCAGTTCGTTGAACTTGAGGTCGCCCAGCTCACGGACACGGTCCTTGATCCACGAAGCGGTGAAGTGCTTGCGGGCGATGTCCAGCATCAGCCCGCGCTGTGCCTTGGCCGGCCGGTCGCGCACGACGCCCTCGGGGGCGGTGCTCCCGCCGCTCACCTCCTGCTTGAGGGTGCGGGTGCCGTAGAAGACGCCGGCTTCGGCGGGGCCGGCGACGGTGACACGGCCACTCTTGACGGTGAGGGTGTAGGACTCGGCGCCCTTCGCGGCCTGCGCCGGGTCCAGCTTGAGCTGGACGTCCCCGGCGCGCGGGGCGGCCGTCCCGCCGTACGTCATCCTCAGCTCACCGGCGAGCAGCTTCCCCTCGTCGGCGAGGGCGCCGGCGCCGACGACCACCCGGGCGGTCGAGGCGGGGCGCCAGCCGGGACCCCGGGCGGGTACGTGCTCGCGTACGGCGGGGATGGTGCGGGGGGTCTTGGACAGCGGGTAGACGCGGGCGGGGGACGGCGAGGGCGAGGAGGGGGCCGGGGCACGGGAGGCGGTGGACGCGGAGCTGGCCGCCCCGGCCGTGTCCGAGGAACGCGCGGCGCCGGTCGACGCGATGTCGCTCCCGGCGTCGGTGCCGGGGCTCGCGTCACCGACCGGCCAGAGGGCCACGGTCACCCCCACCGCGCCGGCGGCCACGAGAACACCGGCCCCGAGAAGCAACCCGGGCCCCTGCCCGTACGTCCTCCTCCTCGGACCCCGTTTCCGCTCAGGAGCCCGTCGCCTCCGCCCGGTCACCGGTTCCCACCTGCCCGAGCCTCACGTATCGCCCGCATGCCACGCACCTCCTGATTCGCCTCCACCTCTGAACCTACGACCGCATCCCACCGAAGTGGTCCACCGTACGTTCCTAAACTCTCCCGTTCGGGTGAAATTCAGACGTCCGTCGGACAGCTCCTGACCACTTCTCGATAATGTGAGCGGTACTTCTCCCCCACTCGTCCCACGCTCCTCCCGCACATCTCCCTACCCGCCTCCCCAGAACACCGAGGACTCACGCTGTCCGCGCACCGGCTTCCCCACCTCTCCGGCCCGCTCGCCATGCCGGCCCAGACGCGCACCGAGTCCCCCTCTCCTACGCCGCCGAGCCTGGAGCGGTTCAACACGGAGCCCGCCGAGGACATCGAGCGCACGCTCCTCACCTGCCTGCGCAGCCTCCGCTGGGCCCGCCGCCTCACGGACCACCGTCCCTATCCCGACCTGGACTCCCTGCTCGCGGCGGCGGACGAGGCGGCCTACGACCTGACCCCGGGCGACCTCTCCGAGGCCCTGGCCGCCGAGGCACTGCCCGCGCTGCCCGACGGGGTGTATTCGGCGGCCCACATGGCACTGGGGGCGGCGCACGCGGCGTACGAGAGCCGTTTCGGCCATGTGTTCGTCATCTGCGTCGACCACACCTCCCCGGACGAGGCCCTCGACCAGGTCCTGACGGGCATCCGGTCACGTCTTACGAACGATCCGGAGGAAGAGCGGGTCGTGGCGGCGGAGGAACTGCGGCGCCTGGCGAAGGCACGGCTGGGGAACTCCCTGAGGGGCGCGGGGAACCGCGCGACCAGCCACAACTGACCGGCCACCCGGCAGACAACCGCGGCCCCTCCCCCAGCAGCCGCCCCCAATAGCCCGTACGAGCCTGTTTGATCACATCGGTAGGCCCGCTGTAAGCGTTCCGACAACTCGTCGCTACGATGGCCAGGGCCGGTGGACCGTACCCGGCCGGGCCCGTCCGACACCGAAGCCGGCGCGGCTCCTAGATCCCCGCTCCCGGAGGGTTTTCCGTGCCGGCTGGAACGCTGTACCGCGGCCGGGAAGGAATGTGGTCCTGGGTGGCTCATCGAGTCACCGGCGTCCTCATCTTCTTCTTCCTGTTCGTACACGTCCTGGACACCGCTCTCGTCCGTGTCTCCCCCGAGGCCTACGACAAGGTCGTTGCCACGTACAAGACGCCGATCGTCGCCGTGCTGGAGTACGGCCTCGTCGCCGCCATCCTCTTCCACGCGCTGAACGGCCTCCGCGTCATCGCCGTCGACTTCTGGTCGAAGGGCCCGCGCTTCCAGAAGCAGATGCTGTGGACCGTCGTCGGCCTGTGGGTCGTGCTGATGCTCGGGGCGATCTACCCCGTCCTCGGCCACGCCGCTCGTGAACTGTTCGGGAGCTGACCCACATGGCGACGACTGAATCCACCGCCTCGGGCATCGGCCCCGTCGAGGGCGCGGGCACGTATCCGGGCTACGACGCCGACAACCCGGCGCCCCTGATCGAGGCCCCGCGCAAGCGCACCAAGAAGACCCCGAAATCCACCCGGGGCAACTTCGAGATGTACGGCTGGCTGTTCATGCGGCTGTCCGGCATCGTCCTGGTCGTACTGGTCCTGGGCCACCTCCTCATCCAGCTGGTGCTGGACGGCGGAGTCTCCAAGATTGGCTTCGCCTTCGTGGCCGGCCGCTGGGCCTCGCCGTTCTGGCAGGTCTGGGACCTGCTGATGCTGTGGCTGGCGATGCTGCACGGCGCCAACGGCCTGCGCACCGTCATCAACGACTACGCGGAGCGCGCGAACACCCGGCTGTGGCTCAAGGGCCTGCTCTACACCGCCACGGTGTTCACGATCCTGCTGGGCACGCTGGTGATCTTCACCTTCGACCCGAACATCCGCTAGGCCACCGGGTCACAAGGGGCTGAGGTAATTCTGATGAAGATCCACAAGTACGACACCGTCATCGTCGGCGCGGGCGGCGCCGGCATGCGCGCGGCCATCGAGTCGACGAAGCGCAGCCGTACCGCCGTACTGACGAAGCTCTACCCGACCAGGTCCCACACGGGCGCCGCGCAGGGCGGTATGGCCGCCGCGCTCGCCAACGTGGAGGAGGACAACTGGGAGTGGCACACCTTCGACACGATCAAGGGCGGTGACTACCTGGTCGACCAGGACGCCGCCGAGATCCTGGCGAAGGAGGCCATCGACTCGGTCCTCGACCTGGAGAAGATGGGCCTGCCGTTCAACCGGACGCCCGACGGCACGATCGACCAGCGCCGCTTCGGCGGCCACAGCCGCAACCACGGTGAGGCACCGGTCCGCCGGTCCTGCTACGCGGCCGACCGTACCGGTCACATGATCCTCCAGACGCTGTACCAGAACTGTGTGAAGGAGGGCGTGGAGTTCTTCAACGAGTTCTACGTCCTCGACCAGCTCATCGTCGAGGTCGACGGTGTGAAGCGGTCGGCCGGTGTCATCGCCTACGAACTCGCCACCGGTGAGATCCACGTCTTCCAGGCGAAGGCCGTGATCTACGCGTCCGGCGGCTGCGGCAAGTTCTTCAAGGTCACGTCGAACGCGCACACGCTGACGGGTGACGGCCAGGCGGCGGTCTACCGTCGCGGGCTGCCGCTGGAGGACATGGAGTTCTTCCAGTTCCACCCGACCGGCATCTGGCGCATGGGCATCCTGCTGACGGAGGGCGCCCGCGGTGAGGGCGGCATCCTCCGCAACAAGGACGGCGAGCGCTTCATGGAGAAGTACGCGCCGGTCATGAAGGACCTCGCGTCCCGTGACGTCGTGTCCCGCTCCATCTACACGGAGATCCGTGAGGGACGCGGCTGCGGCCCCGAGGGCGACCACGTCTACCTCGACCTCACCCACCTCCCGCCGGAGCAGCTCGACGCCAAGCTGCCCGACATCACCGAGTTCGCGCGCACCTACCTGGGCATCGAGCCGTACACGGACCCGATTCCGATCCAGCCCACCGCGCACTACGCGATGGGCGGCATCCCGACGAACGTCGAGGGTGAGGTGCTGCGGGACAACACGACCGTCGTACCCGGGCTGTACGCGGCCGGCGAGGTCGCGTGCGTCTCGGTGCACGGCGCCAACCGCCTCGGCACCAACAGCCTCCTGGACATCAACGTGTTCGGGAAGCGGGCCGGGATCGCGGCGGCGGAGTACAGCCAGAAGGCCGACTTCGTCGAACTCCCCGAGAACCCGGCGGAGCTGGTGGTCTCCCAGGTGGAGCACCTGCGCGAGTCCACGGGCACGGAGCGGGTCGCCGCGCTGCGTCTGGAGCTCCAGGAGACCATGGACGCGAACGTCATGGTGTTCCGTACCGAGCAGACGATCAAGACGGCCGTGGAGAAGATCGCGGAGCTCCGCGAGCGCTACCGCAACGTCTCGATCCAGGACAAGGGCAAGCGGTTCAACACCGACCTCCTGGAAGCCATCGAGCTGGGCAACCTGCTCGACCTGGCCGAGGTCATGGCGGTGTCGGCCCTGGCCCGCAAGGAGTCTCGCGGCGGTCACTACCGCGAGGACTACCCGAACCGCGACGACGTCAACTTCATGCGCCACACCATGGCGTACCGCGAGGTGGGCGACGACGGCACCGAGTCCATCCGTCTCGACTACAAGCCGGTCGTCCAGACCCGCTACCAGCCGATGGAGCGTAAGTACTGATGGCAACCCCTGTTCTGGACAAGGCGGACGCGGCCGGCGAGCCCGAGCCCGGCTTCGCCGACTCCCCGTACATCACGGTCACCTTCCGCATCCGCCGCTTCAACCCGGAGCTGGCGGCCGAGGCGGTCTGGGAAGACTTCCAGCTGGAGATCGACCCGAAGGAGCGCGTCCTCGACGCCCTCCACAAGATCAAGTGGGACCAGGACGGTTCGCTGACGTTCCGTCGCTCCTGCGCGCACGGCATCTGCGGTTCGGACGCCATGCGGATCAACGGCAAGAACCGTCTTGCCTGCAAGACCCTGATCAAGGACATCAACCCGGCCAAGCCGATCACGGTCGAGCCCATCAAGGGCCTCACGGTCCTGAAGGACCTCGTCGTCGACATGGAGCCGTTCTTCCAGGCGTACCGCGACGTGATGCCCTTCCTGATCACGAAGGACACGAACGAGCCGACGCGCGAGCGCTTCCAGACGGCGGAGGACCGGGAACGGTTCGACGACACCACGAAGTGCATCCTGTGCGCGGCGTGCACCTCGTCGTGCCCGGTGTTCTGGAACGACGGCCAGTACTTCGGCCCGGCGGCGATCGTCAACGCCCACCGCTTCATCTTCGACTCGCGTGACGAGGCCGGTGAGCAGCGGCTGGAGATCCTGAACGACCGGGACGGCGTCTGGCGTTGCCGTACGACGTTCAACTGCACGGACGCCTGCCCTCGCGGCATCGAGGTCACGAAGGCGATCCAGGAAGTGAAGAGGGCGCTGATCACCCGGCGGTTCTGATCACTCGACGGTTCTGATCACCCGGCGGTTGTGATCTCGCATCACCCTCCGATGGCCGTGTTTCTGTATCGACAGAGGCACGGCCATCGGGCGTTCCACCGCCGGGCGTGCCGGCCTTGTGGTGATCGCGGCCACACCCCGTCGATACCCACCAGTACCACTAGGAACTTGGTCAACTCCCGTTACAGACTGGGCACATGACCATCCTGAGGAAATCGATCGCGGCACTGTCGGCCGCCGCAGCCACGGCGGCCACCCTGCTCGCGATACCCCCCACCGCCTCGGCAACTCCCGTCCACGACACGGCATACGGCCAACGGCCCCTCGTACGGGAGAACTTCGACCACCTTCCCCTCGGCCCGGTGACCGCCGGCCGCGGCTGGACGACGGACACCTCCAACGGCACCCTGACCGTCGCCCCGAGTTCGACCGGCAAGGGCCGCGAACTCCGCCTCCACACCGAGGGCAACGGCCGCGCGTTCCTCGTCATCCCCAACCTCTCGACGCCCGGCAACAGTTACTGGGCCCGCCTGCGCCTGCGCGTGGACGCCTTCCCCACGGCGCCCGACTGGGCCCACTGGACGATCGCGGAGGCCTCGGGCACCGACTCCCCCACCCTCGTACGTCCGTTGGGCGGCCAGTACGCCCCCACGGACCAGGGCAACTTCTGGGGCGTCGGCTCCGATCTCGGCCCGACGGGCGACTGGACGTCGTGGAAGACGTCGGCGCCGGCGGTGGCGTCGAAGTGGAGTTGCGTGGAGTTCCATCTGGACGCCGCGGACAACCGGGTCACGGTGTACTTCGACGGGGTCGAGCAGTCGGACCTGACGGTCGACGGGACGCATCACGGCGGCGCCCAGGACTCGGACTTCGTCTTCCCGACCTTCGACAAGCTGAAGCTGGGCTGGCAGTTGTACCAGGGGAACCCGTCACCGGCGTCGTACGACGTGCGGATGGACGACGTGGTGGTGAGTCCGGGGCGCGCGGGCGGGTGCTGAGAGCCACTGAGAGTGGCATGACCCGGTGAAGGGGGGTGAGGCGGGCGGACGCCCTGCCTCACCCCCCTTCGCTTCACTTCGGCTTCAGCCGAGGACGAGCGGGATCGTTGCGGCAAGCTCGTCGCCGAGGGCGACGGTCTCCGCCTCCGTGGGTGTACGACGTCCGGTGCCGACCAGCAGGGCGTCGGTGTCGGAGAGCGCGGCGGGGAACGGGGTCCCGGCGATCGACTCCAGCAGGGCGCGGGCCGCCGCGAGTGTCTCGGCGGGCGGCAGCCGCGCGGGGTGCGGCAGACGCGCGATCAGGTCCAGGTGATGCAGGGTCCATTCGAGGACGTACGCGGAGAGGTAGTCCTCGACGGTCAGGACCTCGCCCTTGGTGCCGACTCGGACGGCGGGATCGGCGAGCCCGGCGGCGCGGCCTGCGGCGGAACCCACGTCGTCGAGGTGGAACTTGAGAAGCCCAGGGTCGCCGTAGGCGGCGGCCAGCCGTGGGATCAGGGCGTCGAGGGGGTCGTCGCCGGTCGGGGGCTCGGTGAGGACGTCCCAGTAGGTGACGGCGTCGACGGTCGGTTCGGTGTCGGGGGCGGGCGTGACGAGAGTGATCAAAACGTCCTGGGCGTCGATGACGAGGTGACACACCAGGTCCCGCACCAGCCAGCCGATACAGCCGGAGGGGCGCTCGAAGTCCTCGTCGGGGAGTGCGGCGACGGCGGTGAGCAGGGCGGTCCAGGAGCGCGAGAAGAGGTCCACGGGGCGGCACGGTAGTGGGGGCGGGAAGGGGGGACAAGTGCGGTCGGACGGCGGGCAGGCTCAGTGGCCGATCGCTTACCTGACCAGGAGACAGGGGTCACAGGGTGCTGGCCACGATCGGGTGAATTGACGTCGCGTTCCCTCCCCAATGGTCGACAGTATGCAAGAGTACTAGTATGGAAGCGTACTATCGGGCGAGGGTCGATGGCCTGGCATCTTGAAATGGCTGGGGAGGTTCGCGACCGTCCCCTTGGCCGAAGCCCGCTACGCGGAATGGCTCGTTCACCTGAAGCAGCGGCAACAGAAGGAGACGTAAACATGACCAGCTTCCACTCCTGGGACGAGGTCAAGGAGGAGGTCTTCGACGCCGAGGACCTCGACGAGATCGCGGCAGGAGCCCGGCGCATGGTGTCCGTGGCACGCGCACACCGGCTCGCGGAGATGCGTCGGCAACTCGGCCTCACCCAGCGCGAAGTGGCGGACCGGATGCACGTACGGCAGGAACGGGTGTCTGCCATCGAGCGCGGCAAAACGTCATCCGCAGAGGTGGGAACGGTGGCCGCCTACGTCGCGGCCCTGGGCGGGGAACTGGAGATCGTCGCCAACTTCAACGGGGCGCGGGTGGTTGTGGCGTAACTCCGGGGCCGACGCAGGGAGAATCCTCGCTCGCGCACGCAGACAGGCCCCATGCGCCCCTCGCTACCCCACGGGTAAAAGAAATGCCATGATCGCCTCCAACATGTCATGGACAGAGAGACCTCTGGGGAGGGGTCGGGGGGAGGTACGCAGCGATGCGGACCATCACGGAAGGCGTGCTGGAGTCCAGCCGGTGCCCTGAGTGCGGTACGGAGATCCACGCGGACAGCCGTTTCACCAAGTGGTGTCCGGCCTGCGACTGGAACGTGGATCCGGGTGGCCCGGAACCTGCGAAGGGGCGGCTGGAGACACTGCGCCGCAGGCTGGCACAGCGGCACGGCGAGAAACTGCTGACGACGATGACCACGGACACGACCGAGGAACGACAGCGGCAGCAGCGGGCTGACCATGACGTTTCCGGTGTTCTGGCGTACGCCATCGCACTGCTGGTCCACGGGGTCACGGCCGTTCTCGCCGCGGCCGGGATCTGGTACGTGGTGAGCGGCTGGGGCGGGTTCCTCATGGTGCCCGGTCTGTTCCTGCTGGCGCTGGGCTGGGCGCTGCGCCCCAGGCTCAACCGGTTGCCGAAGGACGAGGACACCGGGGTCGTCCTGCGCCGCCCGGACGCGCCCGAACTGTTCGCTCTGATCGACGAGATCGCCGTGGCATCGGGCACCAGGGGTGTGGACGCCGTGGCGGTCAACGCCGAGACGAACGCGAGCGTCCAGACGTACGGCCTCCGGGGCCGCCTGCTCACTCTGGGTCTCCCCCTGTGGGAGTCCCTCACCCCCGAGCACCGAATCGCCCTGCTGGGACACGAGTTGGGCCACTACGGCAACGGGGACACGCGCCGCGGTGTGGTGCTGGGGACGGCGTTCCGCTCGCTCGGCCTCTGGCTCTACTACCTGTCCCCCATCCCGAACCCGACCGCAGTCCAGATGATCACCAACCTGGCGTACGTCGTGCCACGGCTCCTCGTCCAGGGCGTACTCATGCTGCTCGACACCCTCACCCTGCGCTCCACGCAGCGCAGCGAGTACCTCGCCGACTCGGCTGCGGCGCGGGCCGGTTCGACGGAGGCGGCGGTCGGCCTGATGGACCGCCTCCTCGTCTCCGACTCCATCGACATCACCCTGCGCCGCGAGGTGAACGGGCGCCGGATGCGTGGTGGGGCGCGGGCTCGGGGCGCCGAGAGTGACGGCCTGTGGGAGGAGTTGGCCGCCCACATGGACTCCATCCCCGAGTTCGAGTACGAACGTCAGCGCCGCGTCGGCGCGTTGCGCGGCCACAGTGTCGACTCGACCCATCCGCCTACCCACTTGAGACGCCGGCGGCTGCTTGAGGTGGGGCCGGTGGCGGGGGTGGTGACTGCGGATGAGGAGCGGTCTGCTCGTATCGCGGGTGAGCTGGCGGGGGCGCGGGGAACCGTGGCTCGGGAGGTTGTGAGGGACGGGGTCGGCGGGGCGTAGGCCTTGGGGCATTGTCAGTGGTGCCTCGTAGGGTCCCCGTCATGTCCAAACGACGGCTCGATGAGAATCGCGAACGGCTCCTGAACGAACTGCCGTCCGGCCACCTGGCGGGCCCGTCCCAGCATCCACACCCCTTGGTGTGGCTGAGCGACGGGCCGGTCCGGGGCGCGGCCGACTGGTGGGCGCGGTTGCACTCCAGACATCCCGAGACCGGCCTGTACCCGCTGCTGCTCGAATACCCGGACGACTCGTTCGAGCCCGTGGAAGGCGACTACGGGGCGGGGCCGGGCATCGACGCTGCCTCCTACCTGAGACGTGCGTGGACGGAGGATGCCTGGCCGCCCTTCAAGGATTGGCCGGGCCTGGCGGCGCCTGCCGCAGCAGTGACGGACGTCGCCCTATCCGCCGGGGAACTCGCCACCGCGCTGGTCCGCAGCAGTCGGGCCCAGTGTCTGGCCCTCGTCGAGGTCTCCCGGGGCGCTGACGCGCCCGCTGCCCTCACCTGGGCCGGACCGGCCAACCACATCGGCGTGGCAGAGCTGTCGGCGGTACTCCGCTCCTGGGAGGACCGGTTCGGAGTCCGTGTCGTGGGCCTCGGTCACGGAAGTCTGTACGTATCGGTCGCCGCTCCGCCGACGGACATCGGTCAAGCCCGCGTTCTGGCGGCCGAGCACTACGTTGCCTGCCCGGACTGGTTCTACGCGAACCCGTCCATGGACTGGGAGACATACCCGGAGGAGCTCATGAAGCGCCGCGAATGGGAGTTCTGGTGGGACTGACTGCGACTGCTGGCGACTACCTGTGGTTCCAAGAACTCTTCCCCGATCTCGCGGAAGCGTATTGCTTCACGCTCGTGCACGATCTGCCGCCCGCAGACGTACTCGCCCGCCTCGAAGGCGAAGCCGAGCCCTCATTGACCGGAACGGCGGCGATAGTGGACGCGGCCTTCGATCTTCTCGATCGTTCGGACACCACCCGGCAGTTCATCGCCATGACCACCGTCGGGGACTGGACCTTGCTGATCGAGCCCGTCGGCTATCTCGGGGTCACCGAAGAACGTGCACTACCGGCCTCCGCCGGAACGCGATGGGTCTCGCACTTCGTCAACATCAACGGCGTCGATACATTTCTCTGGGCCGAGGACAGGGCCAACCGTCTGACGTTCGAGCCCGCAGTCCCCGACCACCGGTGGGGGACGACTCCCGACGAACTCCTGGACGCCATGCACCACAGCGGCTTCCAGTTCGGTGACGAGATCTCCGACGCTGCGGACTATCTGGCCGCAGAAGCGGCGTTCGCCTTCGCAGAGCATCTGACAGGGGTTCGTATAACGCCAGAGCTTCTCCGGGACACGACCTTCATCTGCGGCAGCGCGGAGATCGGGTGAGTCGGCCATGGCTCCTTCCTCCCGTTTCGCTGGTACCCGTCACAAGAAGAACATCCGAGCTACTGTGGATGTCCTTACGGAGACCTACGAGGATGTGCCCTTCGGTGAACTGCTGCACCACCCGGCTGCGACCACACGCAGGCTCGACGCCGTCCGTGCGTTGCGGCTGCGGCTGCGTGACGCCGGGGACCTCGCGCTGATGCGGTACGACCGCCACCGCTCCTAGAGCAGGGCATCGACCTACTCGTGGTCAAATAGCTCCTCGGCCACGCCCACATCGGCGTCACCGCCACCATCTACGCGCACGTCCGGCACATAGTATGTGTGCTACGGAGACCCTCCCTATCTGTGTTTTCGCAGATCAGCGGCGGTTTCGGGTTCCGCTGGTGTCCGTGGCTGTGCCCTGGCGTCCGTGCTTGTTGCCGTCAGCGCTGCCGTCAGAGTTATAGACCGCTGGTCGGGCTACGGCAGGAGTGTCAGCGCTGGGACATGCGCGGGCTTGACGACGCTGAAGTGCCGTCGGTCGAGGGTGGCTACCCGGTCCACGTCGAAGCGTTCGGCTACTGCGATGACCGAGGCGTCGACTCCGCCGAGCGGGAAGTCGGCGTACTGGAGGACCAGTTCACCCATGCGCGTCAGGTCGGTGGGAGTGAGGTGGACCAGCTCGAATGTTCCCCGTGCGACCTCGTTGAGGAACGCTGCTTCGACCTTGGGCCAGCGCTCCAGCAGCCAGCAGACCTCGGTCATGACCGGGCTGGGCAGCAGACGGCGTCCGGTCAGCGACGTCAGCAGGGAGGCGCACTCCGGGTGACGCCGGTCGGCCGCGTTGAAGGCCGCAGCCAGGGGTCCGGTGTCCAGGACCGTGGCGATCACGCCGAGTCGCCGAAGCGCTCGCGCATCCGCTCGCGGATGTAGTCGTCGTGCCGTTCAGCCAGATCCTCTGGGCCGTTCACGCTGCCGATCAGGGCCAGCAGCCCGGCCGGGACCGACTCCTCGCCCTCGTTCGCGTCGACCGCCGACAGAGACTGGGCAACCTGGGACAGTTCCTCATCCTGGGTGACGAGCAGGCGCAGGCGTCGCACCTGGGTCGGGGTGAGCCGGTCCACCAGGTGGTGCATGTCCTCGTAGTCGTATGCAGCGGTCACGCCAGCAGTGTAGGACGGCCCTGCGGCCTCGGACAGCTGGATCGGCAGAGGTTCACCCCCGCCGGCGTGCGGGCATGCGCCCGAGAATTGCCAGGAACTTGGTCGATTTCCCCGTGTATGCCCTGTCTGGTACTTCCCACAGCGGCCCGTTCGCCGGGGAGGGCGATCCTCGGGCGTCGGGGCGATGCTGGTGCCCCCACCAGTGCGGCAGCGCGGCTGGGTGGGGAGGGGTCCGCCGAGAGGGTGGGCCGCTGGGGGTATCGCTCCCCCGCTGGAGGCGGTGCCGGCCACCGCCCTCGGTGAGCCTGCGTGACGCACGTGAAGGGTCGGCCCCCTGGCTGGCCCTGTGCCTGCGATCCGGCCGTAGGACGGTCGTTGGCGACAACTTGCTCTGCCAGGAGCCCTACTCCGGTCAGCCCGACAAACTGGCTGATTGCCGCTCCCGCAGCCCTGGGTCATGCCCCGGCTGCCGGTGCGGCTCGCCGCCTGCGGCGCCGCTGACCTTCCGAGCGAACGGCGGACTTGTCGGCGACGGCGGGCAGGTCCCGCCTTGAACCTCGTGCAGAAAATCTGAACGCACCGCCCTGACCAGCGTTGTGCAACTGACGATCAACGATTACGCCTGGGTCGTGGTCTTCTGCTTGAGGCGTTCGTAGGGGGTCTGGCCGCCGAGGCCGCCGTGGGGGCGATGGTAGTTGTAGTAGTCCTCCCACTCGCGCAGCTTGTCGTTGAAGACCTCGGCGTCGTCGATGATGACGCCGTCCAGGAGCCGGTAGAACTCCTCGGCGTCGATGCGGTGGGAGCGTTCGACCTTGCCGTTCAGGCGTGGTGTTCGCGGCTTGATATAGGCGTGGGCAATGCCTTTGTCGAGGACGTGCCAGTGGAAGGCAGTTTGGAACTCGGCGCCGTTGTCGGTCTGGATGACCTCGACCTGGAACGGCAGGCGCTGGATGACGTAGTCGAGGAACTGGATCGCGGTCGCCTGGTTCAGCGTCGGGTAGATCCGCAGCACCCGCAGCCGTGTACAGTCGTCGATCGCGGTGAACTGGAAGTACTTGTTGCGCCCGCCGCGGCGCCCCTGGGGCATCGAGGCGAGCGGTTCGATGAACTTCACGTCGATCTGCACGCGGTGGCCGGGCAGTTGCTTCTCGTACCGCTTCCACCGGCGGTCGTGGCGCTTGTAGCGCTGTGAGGCCGGCAGGCGGCCCATGTCCAGCCGGTTGAGGATCCGCCAGACGCCGGACTTGCTGATGGTGACGTCGTGGTACCGCTTGAGGTACATCGCGATCTTCTCGGGCCCGAAGTGGTAGTTCTGCCGCAGGTAGATGATCTTCCCGACGACCTCGACGTGGGTGGCGTTCGGGCAGGTCTTCGGCGCCTTGGAGCGGGTGCGTAGACCCTCGACGCCCTCGGCCTGGTAGCGGCGGTACCAGGTGTAGTACGCCTGCCGGCTGATCCCGAAGTACCGGCAGGACATCGCGACGTTCCCGCTGACCTCTTCGACGTGGCGTATGACGGCCAAGCGGCGCTTGGCCTCACGGTCAAGCGGCGGGGTGGGGTTGGACTTCGACATGTGGATCTCCGTAGTGATCAGAGACCCAGGTGTCAACGATGATCGGCAGTTTTATAATGGTCAGCCAGTCGCTGTTGCGCTCGCAGAACCCCGGCAAGGGCTTGGCGTGATGGGTGGTGGCGTTGTCCCACACCACGATCTGCGGGACATCGCCGAGTTGCCGACGGGCAGATCAACAGGACTGCGAACTCTCGGGCCCGGAAACCCTTCTTCTCGCCGTTACGGCCCCGGTACGTCTGGGTCCGGTAGATCAGGCGGGTGTCGTGGCCTGGCCGGACGCAGATCATCCCGGCCATCAGGACCCGGCCCGAACCCTTGCCTACCACTTTGACCAGCGGCGTCCTGCCCAGCCTTGACCGGGTGCGGCCCTTACCGGGCTTCAAGTCCTGCCGGCCTCGATTCACCCATACGGTCGACACCGGATCGTATAGGGCACCAAAATCTTGTCCGGTAAGCCTCACTGCCCGCCAAAAAACTGGCGGGCAGTGGGGCACGCTTCAAGTGTCGGTAGCTCCCTACGAATCGAACCGATGTGGATTCTAGTTTCCGGACATGCGTGAATGTCTCAGATAGATCAATCTCCACGAACGTCCGGGCCAGACCCCATCAGGCAGTCCGAAATAGACCTCCATGTCAATATGAAATCGGCCCTCAAGAAATGCGTCCAGCTCGGACTTGATGTCGTCAACATCTTCTTCGAAGTCGGAGGAACTATTCGACACTGCGAAATGTAGAGTAATCCGTTCAACGCCGACCTGAACTGCGATTGCGTAGACATTTTCAGTGATCAAGCCGAGGGTGGCCTGCATGGCTTGAATGACGAAGTAATTTTCGCGGTCCAGGGCATTCAATTTCATGGAGTCCAATTCGGACTGGTCGGGACGATGCTGGGTTTTTCGGTTCCCTTGATCATAAATACATTCGTCGGCTGGTCAACATAGCCAGCTCCCGGGTTGTTGTTGTTTCCAGTAACTCCATCGTATCGGATCACAGTGTGCCCCTCCTTGGTTGTGCCAAGGACTGTTGTTCGGCCGGCGTGGTAGGCGTCGAGAACTTGTTTCCCGTCATTAAAGGATTTGAGATATGAACCGCCGCCAAATTCTGGGCGTCCCTCGACGTGTCGATACTGCTTTTGGCTCAGTTTGGTGGAAATACAGGGCGAACTATTGTGCACCAGGACCGGTACATCTCCCGCCAGCACATAGTACGTGTGCTCGCTCGGGGGCCGTCATCTGCGTTTTCGCAGGTGAGCACTATTCGGCTTGTACGCAGGTGTGCGTGGAAGTGCCGTGCTGTG
>NZ_JARAZV010000015.1:0-332016 GCF_033795085.1 Streptomyces sp. AK08-02 | reverse complement strand
GCCGCCGGCCGCCGGGCCCACACCGAACGCACCCTCGTCCTCAGCCTCTACGGCATCACATGATCAAACCGGACGACCCGGGCAAACGCCGGGGCCCTGGCCGACACCCTGGCGGCTTTTCGTGACCGCTTCGAAGAAGCCGGTCCCGGTAAAAGCCGACCTTCAGCCGGTATGCACCTCGTACTCTCCTCATTCAGCCCGGAGGACACATGTTCAAGCGAACCGCAGCGCATGTACGCGGAAAGACGAGATCCAGAAAAGGGAAGCGTGCTTTCTCCGCTTTCTTCGCGGTCGCCATCGCGATAGCGCTGCTCCAGGCGCTCCTGTCGATGACATCGGCCCCATCGGCACAGGCTGTATCGATCACCGAATGCCCGGGAGGTGCCCATTCGGGAGAAGGGTCGTCTTCCTGCCCCAACGTGGAAAACGAAAATCTTCAAACCCAGAGGCGCTTCCCATCCGTGCTGTATCGCGGAGAAAACCGCCTGCCGAACGACATCTTTCGCAACGGCTTCACCTCGTGGGGGCCCAACGACGACATAGAAAGCCACGTCCGAGGCGACAGATATCGCAACAGCAACTACATCCCGACGTCAGGCACGCTATCCGTTGCGGAGACGTTCGCGCGCACTCACGGACTAGTGGCGCTGAATTCCATGGCGCGGCAGCCACGCTGTTCGACCGGGCGGCTCGCCTTCTACGCGTTCATTCCGGTGCTTGGCAATTTCATGATGGAGAGCTGCATCAACGGACAGGTGACAGCGGAGGCCCTCGTCTACACCATCGATCCCGTGTGGGCGAGGAACGCGGTGTACGTCCCCGATCAGACCCGTGGGAATCCGGAACTTCACCGGTTCAACGTCCAGGACGAATGGGCCTACGTTCACCGGATTCCGCGAGAGGCGATCTCCGGCGTCCGCATCTACCGATTGACGGCGCAGGCCAGAGGCGGCTTCATAAATGAGCGGACCGTCACCTTCCACTACCATCGTTTCGCCGGGAATCCTTTTCACACACAGGCGCGAATCCTCTACAACCCGGAAAGCGATCTGGATTCCCACTTCGGGTTCCATTCGAACATGAACATCCCCGAACTGCCCGCGAACCCGTACACCCGCGGCTGTTCGACGCTGGACTTCTGCCACCGCTGACCTTGGAATTCCGAAAGAATTCCGTTCGGCGGCATCCCGTTCACCCTGCACCAGCTGAATCCGCCGCGCTTCAGGTTCGCCCGCCCGGCCGCCCGACCGAGCCCCGCAGGCGCAGGCCGCCCCAGGCGTTCTCCGCGCCGCCCCTTCTCGACGAACACGGGCCGGCGCCGGTGCACCACGGCCGCGCGAAACAAGCCGATCGCCGATGAGGAGTGAAAGCACTCCCGTTGCCCACCCCGGCGGAATCCGCCGGCGAAGCCATTGGGCTCACCCCGACACGAAAGGCAACACATGCTGAAGAAGAACGAGCCGGGGGTGAGAACCCGGACGGCCACCTCGCCCATGCGACGGATGCGGACCGGTCTCGTCGCCGCCTGCTCCCTCGCGCTGGTCGCCACCGGCGGGCTGCTGACGACCGCCGCTCCGGCCCAGGCCGACATCACCGACGGTCTGCTGCTGCGGTACAAGCTGGACGAGTCCGCCGGCACGGTCGCCCACGACTCCTCGGGCCACGGCCTTGACGGCACGGTCAACGGCACCGCCGACCTGGGTGGTGCCGAGGGGCTGGGCTTCAACGGCTCCGACACCTACGTCAAGATGCCGAACAACATCATGGCCGGGCTGGACTCGA
Organism: Streptomyces sp. AK08-02; assembly: GCF_033795085.1. Classification (NCBI taxonomy): domain Bacteria; kingdom Bacillati; phylum Actinomycetota; class Actinomycetes; order Kitasatosporales; family Streptomycetaceae; genus Streptomyces; species Streptomyces sp. AK08-02. Next base: position 330,234 of record NZ_JARAZV010000015.1, on the reverse strand, counting down.
TCAGCGTCGACTTCGACGTGTGGGTCGACAACGCCCTGACCAAGCCGTACTTCTTCTACGGGCTCGGCAACACCAGCGGCACCAACGGCAACGGCTACCTGTTCACCACCGGCGACACCTTCCGCACCTCGGTCTCCCTCACCGACTACACGGCCAAGAAGGACATCCAGCCCTCGGGCGGCACGTACACACTGCCGCACGGCGGATGGGAGCACGTGACGTACACCCAGACCGGCACCACCGGCATCCTCTACGAGAACGGGGTGGAGAAGGCCCGCAACACCAACGTCACCATCACCCCGGGCTCGATCGGCAACGGAACAACCACCGCGAACTACCTCGGCCGGTCCCTCTACGCCAACGACAAGTACTTCAAGGGCCGGATGCGCGACTTCCGCGTCTACAACAAGTCCCTGTCCCCGGCCGAGGTCGAGGACAGAGCCAACGACATGGAGCTGCAGTCGGAGGAGCTGCAGGCCCTGGCCGTCTACAACAACGCGCTCGCGGCTTTCGAGGACCCCAACATCGGCCCGGTCCTCATCTTCCCGTCCGACTACACCGGGGACATCGACAACATCCAGCGGCCACCGGACTGGACCGACTCCTCCGGTCGGACACCGACGCTCTGGCCCACCCCCACCACCGCGAAGAGCCCACAGTTCACGGCCGATCAGATCACCGTCCTGCAGGACGCGGTCTACGCCGCGGTACAGCCCGACGGCGACACGACGTACACCTTGGCCGTCCACTACGACGGGATGAGCGACCGGGTGATCGCGGAGACCAACGCTCCGGCCTCGGTCACCGACCCCCTGACCACCCAGTACGCCGGCCAACTCGTGATCGACAGGTCCACGGACGTCCCTCCCGCACCGCCCGCGTGCCGGCCGGCGCAAGTCGGCACCACCCAGGGACTGCTGCTGGACTACAAGCTGGACGAGCCCGTCGGTGAGGTCGCCCACGACTCCTCGGGCAACGGCCGCGACGGTTGGATCTACAACGCCGCCGACCTGGGTGGCGCCGAGGGGCTGGGCTTCAACGGCTCCGACACCTACGTCAAGATGCCGGACAACATCATGAAGGGGCTGAACTCGATCAGCGTCGACTTCGACGTGTGGGTCGACGACACCCTGACCAAGCCGTACTTCTTCTACGGGCTCGGCAACAGCAACGCCACCAACGGCAACGGCGACGGCTACCTGTTCACCACCGGCGACACCTTCCGCACCTCGGCCTCCCTCACCGACTACACGGCCAAGAAGGACATCCAGCCCTCGGGCGGCACCTACACACTGCCGCACGGCACCTGGAAGCACGTCACGTACACCCAGACCGGCACCACCGGCATCCTCTACGAGAACGGGGTGGAGAAGGCCCGCAACACCAACGTCACCATCACCCCGGGCTCGATCGGCAACGGAACAACCACCGCGAACTACCTCGGCCGATCCCTCTACGCCAACGACAAGTACTTCAAGGGCCGGATGCGCGACTTCCGCGTCTACGACCACGCCCTGACCGCGCCGCAGGTCCAGGACAGGGCCGACGAGCCCGCGAAGCACATGGAGCAGCTGCAGGAGCTGGCCAACTACAACTGCGCGATCTCGTACTTCGACGACCCCGAAGTGGGGCCGGTGGTCACCTACCCGTCCGACTACACCGGAGACCTCTCCGTGCAGACGCCGACCGACTGGACCGACTCCTCCGGGCAGACACCGACGAGTTGGCCCCAGCCCGCCATCGCGAAGAGCCAGCAGTTCACCGCCGCCGAGATCAAGAAGGTCACCGAGGCGGTCTACCAGGCGATCGATCCTAATGACGACGCGACATACGGACTGGTGGTCACCTACAACGGGCCGACCGACAAGATGATGGTGGTCACCAACGCTCCGGCGTCGGTCACCGACCCGCTGATGAGTGCCTACCCGGGCAAGATCCTCCTCCAGGGGCCCCCGGCCTGAAAGGCGATCCGGATCAGCTGAGATCAGGGAGGGGCCCGGGTCACCCGGGCCCCTCCTGGAGTCCAAGGCCGGTGGCGATCTCGTCCAGCGACTCGAACACCGCTCACCCGACCCCGGCGGCACCGCCAGACAGCGCCAGACACCGAACAGCGCCCACCGCACACCGGCTTTCGCCCTCCGCCCGCCCAGAGGGATCCGGCCTTCGCCCCTTCCGCCCGCCCAGAGGGCGACCGCTCACCCGGTCCGAGCCGTCCCCGTCCCCTTCTCCGCGTCCAACGCGTACACGCACCGGTCCTTGCTGCACGCGTACACCACACCGTCCTTGACCACCGGGGCCCCGGTGATCTCACCGCCGGTCGCCAGTTTCCATCTGAGGCGTCCGTCGTCGGCCTTCAGGGTGTACAGGAGGTGGTCGGTCGAGCCGAAGTGGATACGGCCCTCGGCCACCGCCGGGGCGCCGACGATGTCGCCGCCCGCCTGGAACCGCCATTTGGGGGTACCGGTGACCGCGTCGAGGGTGTACAGGCCCTTACCGCTGCCGACGTGCACGTGCCCCGCCGCCACCAGTACGGGCTCGATCGACGCGCGCGACTCGGTCGCGATCCGCCACCTGTCCCGTCCGTCCGCCGCGTCGAGGGCGTAGACCGTGCCGAGGTAGTCGGCGAGGTAGACACCGCCGCCCGTGACCGCGGGGCCCGGCGCGAAGGTGGGCGGCGAGAGGAACACCGCCGGGGCCTCGAAGTGCCAGCGGACGTGGCCCGCGGCGACGTCGATCGCCAGGACCCGGGTGCCCGCGGAGACGTAGACCTGGCCGTCGGGGCCCGGGGTCAGCCGTACCGGGACTCCACCGCAGGAGGCGGCGTCGCCGATCGGGTAGGACCAGCGCTCGTCACCCGTACGGGCGTCCAGGGCGCGCAGTCGCCCCTCCTGCCAGACGAACACCGTGCCCTCGTGGACGTGCGGGCCGGCCTCCGGGGACTCGAAGTCCGTCTGGGCGCCGGTGTGCTCCCACAGTTTCTGGCCGGTGGCCGCGTCCCAGCCCTGGACGCCGCCACCGCGCGTTCCGGTGACGACCGTGCCCCGGTCCGCCTTCAGCGAGTACACCCAGGCGTCCGTGGACAGCCGCCACAGGTCCATGCCCTCGCGGGCGTCGAGCGCGAACAGGGTCGGTCCGTCGGAGGCGTGGATACGGCCGTCCGCGACCGCCATCGACCAGGCGACGTCCCTCGTCTTGAAGCGGCGGCGGCCCGTCATCACGTCCAGGGCGTGCACCTCGAAGGAGGTGACGTAGACCAGGTCACCGGCGACGGCCGGGGTGCCCCAGACGTCGTTCGACATACGGAAACGCCAGGGGCGCCAGCCCGCGGGCGACTCCGGGGGCAGCTGCGGCGCGACCGGGACGGGGTTGGGGTCGGCGCCGTTGACGCCGGGGCGGGGGCGCGACCAGGAGGCGACGAGGCCGGACTCCGGCGGGGGTGCCTGGACGGCGGCGGCGCGGGCGTCGGAGACGCGCGGTCCGGGGCCGATGGGCACGGGGGCGCCGGCCAGCCGGACGGGACCGGTGTCGGGCGCTCCGGTGGGCAGGGCGGACGGCATCGGGCCGGGTACGGGGCCGGGGCCCGGGCCTCGGCCGAAGCCGGGCGCCGGGTCGTGCGAGGGCGGCGGCGGGATCGCCAGCCTGCCGCCGCTGCGGCCGGCGGAGGACTGCGGCTTGGCCGCCGGACGGCCTCCCCGGCGCTGTTCGATGAGGGCCGTCGCCCGTTCGGGCAGCCATGCGGAGGCCGTACCGCTGTCGTCGGAGCCGGAGCCGAAGAGGTGGGGAGCCAGCTGCGCCTGGAGGTCGGCGGGGTTGGGGCGGTTGGTCGCCTCCATCTGCATACAGGACTCGATGAGGGGGCGGAGTTCGTCCGGCAGGCCTTCGAGGTCCGGGCCCTCACGCAGCAGCATGAAGACCGTCTCGACGGGGTTCGCGCCGTGGAAGGGGGCGTGGCCGGTGGCCGCGAAGACCAGCATCGAGCCGAGCGAGAACACGTCGCTGGCGCCGGTCACGCTGCGCGAGTCCTTCGCCTGTTCGGGGGACATGTAGGCGGGCGTTCCGACGGCGACGTTCGTCATCGTCAAACGGGTGTTCGAGACGCCGGAGGCGATACCGAAGTCGATGACCCGGGGGCCGTCCTCGACCACCAGTACGTTCGACGGCTTCAGGTCGCGGTGGACGAGCCCCGCGCCGTGGATGGACTGCAGCGCCTCCGCGACCCCCGCCGCGAACCAGCGCACCGCCTGGGCCGGCATCGGCCCGCACTCGTTCACTATCTCTTCGAGGGAGGGCGCGGGCACGTACGCGGTGGCGAGCCACGGCACGGCGGCGCGCGGATCGGCGTCGACGACGGCGGCCGTGTAGAAGCCGGAGACGGCCCGCGCCGCCTCCACCTCACGGGTGAAGCGGACCCGGAACAGCTGGTCCTCGGCGAGTTCCGTCCGGACGGTCTTGATCGCCACCCGTCGGCCCGAGGCCGAGCGCGCGAGATAGACCAGCCCCATGCCGCCGGCACCCAGCCGTCCCAGCACCTCGAACGGCCCGATCCGCCGCGGATCGTGCTGCGTCAGCTGATCCACCACTTGCCTGCCACCTCCCCGTACGAGCCGCGTCACCTACATATGTACGCGACCCCGTGCAGCGTCTCACCACCGCCACCGCCTTGGCGGCACGCACCCCGATTCTTCCTGGCCGGGGCACAGGTTGCGAACTCGCCTCCGAAAGGGGATGTCTCAACCCAAACAGCCACAAAACCCCTCCACGCGGGCGCTCGCGCGACGACTCACGCCCGTTCCTGGCGGTTCACGACAGCCATCGGCCGCTCATTTTCGGAGGAGTGCGAACGACGCTCCCTGATTGTCCGTGACGACCGCCACATTCCCGTACGAAGTGTCGAAGGGCGGCACCTGGACCCGGCCGCCGATCCGGTTCACCGTCCCGAGCGCCTCCGTCATGTCCTCGACGGCGAAGTGGACCAGGAAATGCGGCGGCATCTCGGCCGGGAACACCTCCGAGACCGCGGCCCGGCCGAAGTCGGGGGCCGCTTCGGGTCCGAAGAGCGCCTCGTGGAAGAGGTTGCCGTAGAAGGTGTTGGCGACGGCCGTGTCCCGGGCGTACAGCTCGGCCCAGGCGAAGGTGCCGGGCTCGTGGCGGCGGCCGAAACCGGGGTGCGTACCGGCCTGCCAGAGGCCGAACACAGCTCCCTCGGGGTCGGCGGCCAGTGCCATCGTCCCCAGTTCGCCCAAGGGGACCGGCGCGGTGATCACCTGCCCGCCGGCCGCGTGGATCCGGGCGACGAGGGCGTGGACGTACGGGCTGGCGAAGTACACCGTCCACACGGTGGGCATCCGGCCGTCCGCCTTGTGGGCGAGGGAGGCGACGGGCTCGCCCTCGCGCAGGGCCTGCGTGAGGCCCTCCTTCTCCTGGAAGGTCCACCCGAAGAGCTCACCGTAGAAGCGCTTGCCCGCCTCGACGTCGGGCAGCTGGGCGTCCACCCAGCAGGGGACGCCCTCTGTGCGGGCGGATGCCCTGTTTTCGGCCATACCGTCAAGTTAACGGTCCTTCACGCATCCCGCAGAGCAGGCGCGGGACCAGGCAAAGCCGCCCCTGAGCGCCCACGGATCACCATTGCACCCCATTTGCAGTCGGCCGAATCGCGCTCCGATCACCCCTCGGTAAGCTGACGGCATGACAGGACAAGTGCGTACCGTCGACGGCCGAGTGGCGGGTCGGCGTGGGCAGGCGACCCGGCAGAAGCTGCTCGACTGCCTCAGCGAGATGCTCAGCTCCTCCCCTTACCGGGACGTCAAAGTCATCGATGTCGCCCGGAAGGCGGGGACTTCACCCGCCACCTTCTACCAGTACTTCCCGGACGTCGAAGGCGCCGTCCTGGAGATCGCCGAGCAAATGGCCACCGAGGGCGCCGGGTTGACCCAGCTGCTCGCGGGGCGGTCCTGGGTCGGCAAGGCCGGCTGGCAGACCGCCCAGGAACTCGTCGACGGGTTCCTGGAGTTCTGGCGGAAGAACGACGCGATCCTCAGGGTCGTCGATCTCGGCGCCGCCGAGGGCGACAAGCGGTTCTACAAGATCCGCATGAAGATCCTCAACTCCGTGACCAACTCCCTTACGGACACGGTCACCGAGCTCCAGGCCAAGGGCAGGGTCGACAAGGACGTCAACCCCGCCGCGATGGCCGGCTCCCTCGTCGCGATGCTCGCGGCGGTGGCCTCGCATCAGAAGGGCTTCCAGACCTGGGGTGTGAAACAGGCCGAACTGAAGCCGAACCTGGCTCAGTTGGTCCACCTGGGCGTGACCGGCAAGAAGCCGACGAAATAGCGCCGACCTTCTATTCCAGGTTCCATGGCCGCCTCAACCGGCCCAAGTCCTGTCACACAGGCGGTGGTTCACTCCGGTGGACCACCGCCTGTCGCGCACCGGGGACGAGTTCGCCCGGCACTCAGCGCCTACTCAGCGCCGTACGATCCGGAAGATCCGTATCTCCCGCTCGACCCGCGCCTGATAGGTCGCGTACGGCGGCCAGAACGCCAGCAGCGCCTTCCAGGCCGCGTCCCGTTCCTCGCCGGCCAGCAGCCGGGCCGTGACCGGGATGTCCTGCCCCTTCCAGCTGACCTCGGCGTCCGGATGGGCGAGGAGGTTGGCGGTCCAGGCGGGATGACCGGTACGCCCGAAGTTAGACCCGATGAGCAGCCAGCTGTGCGTCTCCTCCGGCATACAGGCGAGCGGGGTACGCCGTGGCAGCCCGCTCTTCGCCCCGCGCACGGTGAGCACCACCCCGGGCAGCAGCTGGGCACTGAGCAGCACCTTGCCCCTGGTCAGCCGGTGTACGGCGCGGTCGAGCGCGGGGACGACGTGCGGGGCGATCCGCGCGAAGGCCGGCGCCGAGGACATCTTCTGGACCGCTTTCACGACCCTGGTCGCTGTCACTGGCATCAGACGGTCACCTCTCCCGTGTCGAAGAGCCGCGCGGCCTCGGCCGCGTACGCCCGGAGCCGGTGCACCGGTCCGAACAGCAGCTCGTCGCCGGCGGCGCGCTTGAAGTACAGCTGGGCCTCGTGCTCCCAGGTGAAGCCGATACCGCCGTGCAGCTGGATGCCCTCGGCGGCGGCCGTACGGAGGGAGTCGAGGGCCTGGGCGAGGGCGAGCCCGCCAACTCTCTCACCCTCGTGGGCAGTTGCCCAGGCCGCGTAGTAGGCGGCCGAGCGGGCCGCCTGGACCTGGACGTACACATCGGCTAGCCGGTGCTTGACGGCCTGGAACGACCCGATCGCCCGCCCGAACTGCACGCGCCGCAGGGCGTGTTCGACGGTCAGCCCCAGGATCCGGTCGGCGGCCCCGACGGCCTCGGCGGCGAGCACGGTGGCGGCCACGTCTCCGGCCAGGGAGAGGGCGCGGGTGACGGCGAGGGCGAGGTCGGCGCCCACACCGTCACCCGCATCGCCCGTTCCGCTCTCCTCGTTGCCCAGCAACTCGGCCGGTACGTCACGCAGTTCGAGGCGCGCCTGCGGCCGGGTGGCGTCGAGGGAGGTCTGCCGGTGGCGGACGAGTCCGGGGGCGTCGCCGGGGACGAGGAAGAGAAGGGTGCGCGAACGGGCGTATCCACCGGCGTGCGCGGCGACGAGGAGAAGCCCGGCGCTGTGCCCGTCGAGAACCTGGCCGACCTGCCCGTACAGCCGCCAGCCCGGGTCCTTCCGGGCCGCCTGCACCCCGCCGGCCCGCCCGCCCCCGGCCCAGTCGCGGTCGGGCGCGCCGTTGAGGGAGAGCACGGCGGCCAGTGCGGTGCCGGGGACGGCGAGCGTGGCGGTCAGGGCGCCGGAGGCGATGCGTGGGAGGAGGTCGGCACGCTGGGCGGGGGTGCCGAGGGCGGTGATGAGAGGGGCGGCCAGTACGGCGGTCGCGAGCAGCGGAGAGGGCGCCAGGGCTCGCCCCAACTCCTCTGCCGCGAGGGCGAGTTCGGTCGTGGTGCCGCCGACCCCGCCGTGCGCCTCGGGCAGGGCCAGGCCGGGCAGACCGAGGTCGCCGGCGAGGGCGGTCCAGAGGGCCGGGTCGTACCCGCTGGGGGTGTCGACGGCGGCCCGTACGTCACCGGGCGCGCACCGCTTGTGGAGCAGTTCGCGGAGGGTACGGCGGATGTGGTCCTGCTCGGGGGTGAATCGGGCGTCCATGACCTGCCCCTCCTGGGCGTCCGCAGCGCCCGTTCAGCGGGAACCGACGGATCTGACGGTTCGTCATATTAGGGCGGACGGACCCTGCCGCACAGAGTCGGAGCTGATATACCGTCAGATTCATGCTGAGTCGACAACGAACGGGCGACGGACGGCGGGAGGACGGGCGATGAGCCGGAAGGTCGCGATCGTCGGGGTGGCCCTGTCGGACTGCGGCCGGGTGGACGACGTCACCCCGTACGCACTGCACGCGCAGGCCGCCCGGCGGGCACTGGCGGACTCTGGGCTCGGCCGGGAGGTGGTGGACGGTTTCGCGTCCGCGGGTCTCGGCACGCTGGCCCCCGCCGAGGTGGCCGAATACCTCGGCCTGCGCCCCACCTGGGTCGACTCCACCTCCGTGGGCGGCTCGACCTGGGAGGTCATGGCGGCGCACGCGGCGGACGCGATAGCGGCGCGCCACGCGAACGCCGTACTCCTCGTCTACGGCTCCACGGCCCGCGCGGACGTCAAGGCGGGCCGCCGGACCGGGAACCTGTCCTTCGGCGCGCGTGGCCCGCTGCAGTTCGAGGTCCCGTACGGCCACACGCTCATCGCCAAGTACGCGATGGCCGCACGCCGGCACATGCACGAATACGGCACGACGATCGAGCAGTTGGCGTCGGTCGCGGTCCAGGCGAGGGACAACGCGGCGCTGAACCCGGAGGCGATGTTCCGGACGCCGATCACCGTCGACGAGGTGCTCGACGGCCCGATGATCGCGGACCCCTTCACCAAGCTCCACTGCTGCCTGCGCTCGGACGGGGGCGCGGCGGTGCTGCTGGTGGCCGAGGAGTACGTACGGGACTGCCGTACGCGGCCGGTGTGGATCCTCGGGACGGGGGAGCACGTCTCGCACGTGAGCATGTCGGAGTGGGCCGACTTCACGGTGTCCCCGGCGGCGGTGAGCGGGCGGATCGCCTTCAAGCGGGCGGGAGTCCGGCCGGACGAGATGGACTTCGCGGAGATCTACGACGCGTTCACCTATATGACGCTGGTGACGCTGGAGGACCTCGGCTTCTGCGGGAAGGGCGAGGGCGGGGAGTTCGTGGACGCCGCGAAGGGCCGTCTGCGGGTGGCGGGCGGCGAGCTGCCGGTCAACACGGACGGGGGCGGCCTTTCGGCCCAGCACCCGGGAATGCGGGGCCTGTTCCTGCTGGTGGAGGCGGTACGGCAACTGCGCGGGGACGGGGGTGCGCGGCAGGTCCGTACAACCGCGGGAGCCCTGCCGGAGCTGGGGGTGGCCTCCGGCACCGGGGGCTGGTTCTGCTCGTCCGGGACGGTGGTGCTGGGCCGGGGGTGAGCAGGCACTCCCGGGGGCTCACCGCGCACCCTCAGCCCGGGGATCCACGTCTCACACCCTCAGCTCGGGGATCCCGTCCGCCGGCAGGACGTCGGCGATGCGCCACAACCCGATCCAGCTCTTCGGGGCGACCGACTCGTCGAGCAGTACGGCGTTGACCTCGGGGTCGGGGTCGTCGCAGGCGTCGGCGCAGACGGTGACCTGGAAGCCGGTGTCGACCGCCCACCGGGTGGTGGACAGCACGGTCCCGGAGGTGGCGACGCCCGCGACGACGATCCGGCCGACCCCGGCGGCCTCCAGCAGCTCACGGAGTCCGGTGGTGGCGAAGGCGCTGAAGCTGGTCTTGGTCAGCACGGTCTCGCCCTCGGCGGGGGTCAGGAGCGGGTGGATCTGCTCGCTCATGCCCTGCGGGACGACATGGAAGACGGGCAGTCCGGCCGTACGGGCGGCGGTGAGGGCGTGTGCGGCGCGCTCGGCGACGGAGGGGTCGTGGCTGAAGTTGTCGACGATGTAGGTGACGTAGTCGAGGGCGAGGAACGCGGTGCCGGTGGCCATGGTGTTCACCTTTGCGGAGGAAAGCGGGGCTAAAATCGGAGAGCGCGCCCCGGTTAGCCGCACCGTACCGGAGACAGCGCCCCGCTTAAAGGCTCCATGGCAGGTTCACGACGAGGGAGACCCGGAGATGGCCACAGAGAACCGGCCCCTGCGCGCCGACGCCCGCCGCAACCGGGACCGGCTGCTGACCGTGGCGAGGGAGGCGTTCGCCGCCGAGGGGCTCTCGGTGTCCCTGGACGAGATCGCGCGCCGCGCGGGCGTGGGCCCGGGCACGCTGTACCGGCACTTCCCCACGAAGGAGGGCCTGTTCGAGGCGGTGGTCCATGAGCGGCTCGACCCGCTCCTCGCCGAGGCCCGCGCCCTGCGCGACGCGGCGGACCCGGGCGCGGCGCTGTTCACGGTGCTCGACCGGCTGGTGACGGACGCGGTGACTAAGGCGGATCTGATCGACGCCATCGCCCACGCGGGCCCCGAGGTCCGGGCCACGGTCGACGCGACCTCCGCCGACCTGCACCGCGTGATCGGCCATCTGCTGACCCGCGCCCAGTCCGCCGGCACGATCCGCCCCGACATCGGCATCGCGGACCTGATGGCCCTCCTGTCGGGCATCCTCCTGGCCCTGCGCCACCGGGCGAACGCGGGTGCGGACCCCCGCCTGGCACTGGCGGTGCTGTGCGACGGGCTGCGGGCGAGGAGTTGAGCGCCCCCAAAGGGGCGCGGGGAACCGCGCGACCAGCCACAGCGAGCCCGCAGCGAACCGACAACCTGTCGCCGCCCTCCAGCGGAGCTACCCGCAGGCCCCGCACAGCCCCCGGTAGGTGACCTCCACCTGGGACACCGTGAAGCCGAAGCGCTCCTCCGCCGGGAGGTCCGCGAGGGGGTCGCCGGTGGGGTGGACGTCCCTGATCGTGCCGCAGTTCGAGCAGATCAGGTGGTGGTGGGGGTGGTGCGCGTTCGGGTCGTAGCGCTTGGCGCGGCCGTCCGTGGCGACCTCTATGACCTCCCCGAGGGAGACCAGCTCACCCAGGGTGTTGTAGACGGTCGCACGGGAGATCTCCGGCAGCCGCTGGGCCGCGCGGGCGTGCACTTCGTCGGCCGTGTAATGGACGTGTTCGCCGTCGAGGACCTCCGCAACGACACGCCGCTGGGAAGTCATCCGCCAGCCGCGTCCACGCAGTCGCTCCAGCAGGTCGCTCATATCGTTCACCTATTCAAGTTCGGTCGAATACACGGATTTTACCAGTGGACGTCCGGGTTCCGATAGGATATGGATTTGTCACACTTCTTGACTTGGACCTTGTCCATTGTAGGATCGCTTACGGCGATGGCCAAGGGATCCGAGGGACAGGAAGAGACTCCAGTGCGGCACCAGTGCAGCAGGAGACAGCAGCGGCGAGACGGCGTGTGTGACCTCCTCCACGCGCCCGACCGTCCCCCCACCCCTCACCACCCCTCCAGTTCCTGAGAACGCAGTTCGTGAGCAACAGCAGCACCGAGATCTGCCCCGTCCGGAAGGATTCCCATGTCTGAGAACCATGACGCGATCGTCACCGACGCGAAAACCGAGGGCACGGGTGGCTGCCCGGTCGCGCACACGCGCGCCGCGCACCCGACCCAGGGCGGCGGCAACCGCCAGTGGTGGCCCGAGTCGCTGAACCTGAAGATCCTCGCGAAGAACCCGGCCGTGTCGAACCCGCTGGGCGAGGAGTTCGACTACGCCGCCGCGTTCCAGACCCTTGACCTTCCCGCCGTGAAGCAGGACATCACCGCGGTGCTGACGGACTCCAAGGACTGGTGGCCGGCCGACTTCGGGCACTACGGCCCGTTCATGATCCGTATGGCGTGGCACAGCGCGGGCACCTACCGCATCAGCGACGGCCGCGGCGGCGGCGGCGCCGGTCAGCAGCGCTTCGCCCCCCTGAACAGCTGGCCGGACAACGGCAACCTCGACAAGGCCCGCCGTCTGCTGTGGCCGGTCAAGAAGAAGTACGGCCAGAGCCTCTCCTGGGCCGACCTCATGATCCTCGCGGGCAACGTGGCCCTGGAGTCGATGGGCTTCGAGACCTTCGGCTTCGGCGGCGGTCGCGCCGACGTGTGGGAGCCCGACGAGGACGTGTACTGGGGCCCCGAGAAGGTCTGGCTCGACGACGAGCGCTACACCGGCGACCGTGAGCTGGAGGAGCCCCTCGGCGCCGTCCAGATGGGCCTCATCTACGTCAACCCCGAGGGCCCCAACGGCAACCCGGACCCGCTGGCCTCGGCCCGCGACATCCGCGAGACGTTCCGCCGCATGGCGATGAACGACGAGGAGACCGTCGCCCTCATCGCCGGCGGCCACACCTTCGGCAAGACCCACGGCGCGGGCCCGGCCGACGCCGTCGGCCCCGACCCCGAGGCCGCCCCGATCGAGCAGCAGGGCTTCGGCTGGAAGAGCTCGTACGGCACCGGCAAGGGCGGCGACGCGATCACCAGTGGCCTTGAGGTCACCTGGACGAGCACGCCGGCCCAGTGGAGCCACGGGTTCTTCAAGAACCTCTTCGAGTACGACTACGAGCTGACCACCAGCCCGGCCGGCGCCAACCAGTGGGTCGCCAAGGACGGTGCCGGTGCGGGCACCATCCCGGACGCCCACGACGCGTCGAAGTCCAAGCCCCCGATGATGCTGACGACCGACCTCGCGCTCCGGTTCGACCCGGCGTACGCGGAGATCTCCCGTCGCTTCTACGAGAACCCGGACCAGTTCGCGGACGCCTTCGCCCGCGCCTGGTTCAAGCTGACCCACCGTGACCTGGGCCCGGTCGTCCGCTACCTCGGCCCCGAGGTCCCGTCCGAGACGCTGCTGTGGCAGGACCCGCTCCCCGCGGTGACGCACGAGCTGGTCGACGCCGCCGACGTCTCCGCCCTCAAGGCGCAGCTCCTCGCCTCCGGCCTCACGGTGTCCCAGCTGGTCTCCACCACCTGGGCCGCCACGTCCTCCTTCCGCGCCAGCGACAAGCGCGGCGGCGCCAACGGTGCCCGCATCCGCCTCCAGCCGCAGGCCTCCTGGGAGGTCAACAGCCCGGACGAGCTCGCCACGGTGCTGCGCACCCTGGAGGGCGTGCAGTCGTCCTTCAACGCCGCGCAGTCCGGCGGCAAGCAGGTCTCGCTGGCCGACGTGATCGTCCTCGCGGGCGCCGCGGGCGTCGAGAAGGCGGCCAAGGACGCCGGCTTCGACATCGAGGTCCCCTTCACGCCGGGCCGCGTGGACGCGACGCAGGAGCAGACGGACGTCGAGTCCTTCGCCGCCCTGGAGCCGACCGCCGACGGGTTCCGCAACTACCTCGGCAAGGGCAACCGCCTTCCCGCCGAGTTCCTGCTGCTCGACAAGGCGAACCTGCTGGGCCTGAGCGCCCCCGAGCTGACCGTCCTCGTCGGCGGCCTGCGCGTCCTCGGCGCCAACCACCAGGGCTCCTCGCACGGCGTCTTCACCGACACCCCCGGCAAGCTGACGAACGACTTCTTCGTCAACCTGCTGGAGCTGGGCACGGAGTGGACGGCCACGTCCGAGGACAAGAACACGTTCGAGGGCCGCGACGCCTCGGGCCAGGTCAAGTGGACCGGCACCCGCACCGACCTGGTCTTCGGCTCCAACTCCGAGCTGCGCGCGGTCGCGGAGGTCTACGCGAGCGACGACGCCAAGGAGAAGTTCGTCAAGGACTTCGTCAAGGCGTGGGTCAAGGTCTCGAACGCGGACCGCTTCGACCTCGTCTGAGCCACCACTCGCCCGAGCAGGCGAGTAACAGCGTCCAGGCCGGCCCGTACGGGTCGGCCTGGACGTTTTCGTGGACAGGCCCTCCCCGATACTCGTCCCCATGCCACCTTCTGCCTCCGCGCGCCCGGAACCGGATCTCCACGACCTGCTCAGGACCCTGCGGGTCTGGTCCCCGGACATCACCACGCTGCCGGCCTTCGACCCGGAGTCCGCCCCCACCTCCCCGCTCCCCCTCTTCACCACCTGGTTCACGGAGGCGGTCGCCGCCGGGCAGCCCGAACCGCACACCATGTCCCTGGCCACGTCGGACGCGGACGGCCTGCCCGACGTACGCACCGTGATGCTGCACGGCGCGGACACCGACGGCTGGACCTTCGCCTCCCACTCCGGAAGCGCCAAGGGCCGGCAACTGGCGGCACGCCCCTACGCGGCACTCCACTTCTACTGGCCCGCCCTCGGCCGCCAGATCCGGCTCCGGGGCCCCGTCGAATCCGCCCCCTCGCCCGAGGCACAGGCCGACCTGCACGCCCACTCGACGGGAGCACTGGCCGCCGCGCTGACCGGCCGCCAGAGCGAAGTACTGGGCTCCCTGGCCGAGTTGGCGCACGCCTCCCAGGACGCCTGGGAACGGGCGCGGCGCGAGCCGACCGCACCGGCTCCCACCTGGACCCTGTACCGACTGCGCCCCGACGAGGCCGAGTTCTTCCAGGGAGACGCCCAGCGCCGCCACGTACGGCTCAGGTACCACCGCGCGACTACGGCCACGGATTGGCTCAGGGAGCTGCTGTGGCCGTAGAAATCGTGTCGTCCGGCTCCGGGTCCTGAGCGATCCGCCCGTGCAGGTGAACGTCCCGGAACACGTCCTGGCGTTCCGCCTCGAACATCGCGCCCCGCAGGGTCCCCTCGTACCGGAAGCCGCAGTGTTCGGCGACGCGGCAGGACGCGTCGTGGCCGAGGGCGTGGCCGAGTTCCAGGCGGTTGAGGCCGAGGCTGTCGAAGGCCCAGCGGGTGCCGAGGGCGCGGGTGGCGACGCGCCTGCCACGGGCCTCGGGGAGGACCCAGTAGCCGACGCGGGCGACCCGGATGAAGGGGTCGATGTCGTTGACGCCCAGGTGGCCGAGTATCGCGCCGGTGGCGAGGTCCGTGACGCAGAAGGACACCCGGGAGCCGTCCGGCGCGGTCCCGGAGCGGGTGCCGAGGGAGTCCCGGGCGCTGTCGAGGTCGGTGACCGGTTTCATCGGGGTGTTCCAGCGCCGGAAGTCCGGGTCGGTCAGCCCGCGCAGCCAGGCGTCGACGTCGGTGTCCTGGTCAGCGCGCCACTGCCGCAGCCGGAGTCCCTGGCCGAGCAGCTCGGGAAACTCGGACACGGGGTGGGCGTGGGACCGCTCATGAATATGGGCCATCACCCCATTGAAGCCCGTACGGCTGTACGACTCCCACCCCGGGGACGGAACACGGGCACTCCCTCCCGAAAGGCGACCTCCAGCCCCATCCCGACCCGCAGCGACTCCCCCACCACCTCGGTCATCATCCGCGGCCCCTCGTCGAGATCGACGACGGCGGCCACGTACGGCACGCGCTCCCCGAAGGGCGGCAGGTCGTTCCGATGGACGACGGACCAGGTGTAGAGCGTGGCCAGTCCGCTCGCGGTCTCCCACGTGACGTCCTCGCTCCAGCAGTGCGGGCAGAACTCGCGCGGATAGTGATGAGCGCGCCCGCAGCCCCCACAACGCCGCACCAGCAGCCGCCCCTCGGCCGCCGCGTCCCAGTAGGGACGGGTGAAGGCGTCCACCTCGGGTATGTCGAACCGGCCCCTGCCCGTGTCCGTTCCGCTGTCCGTGCCCATGTCCACGGCCCCCTGCCGATCACCCGGATCTGACGGTACGTCAGTTCGTCGCGTCCGCTCAGTATGCCCTCACCGCACCCCCGCAACCAGGCCCTCTGCCCCACCGGTCCCGCCCATATCCCCCACTGTCGTGATCAATCCGCAACCAATTCCGGTCTTGACCGAGACCTAACAAGTGAGCACGTGAATACGCTCGGGCACATGGCCGACTCACCGACACCGTCACCGTCCTCCGCCGCCCCCGTGTACGTCATCGGCGGTGGACCCGGCGGTCTCGCCGTCGCCTACGCACTGAAGGCCCAGGGTGTTCGGGCCGTCGTGCTGGAGCGGGGCGACCAGGTCGGCTCGTCCTGGCGGCGCCACTACGACCGGCTGCACCTGCACACCACCCGGCGGCTGTCCTCGCTGCCGGGGCTGGCGATGCCGCGTTCCTTCGGGCGGTGGGTGGCCCGGGACGACGTGGTCCGGTACCTGGAGAAGTACGCCGAGCACCACGAGCTGGAGGTCGTCACCGGCGTCGAGGTGTCCCGCGTCGAGCGGACCGCCGACGGCACCGGCTGGCTGCTGCACGCCACCGGCGGGCGCGAGCTGACCGGCAGCGCGGTCGTCGTCGCCACCGGGACCAACCACACCCCCCGGATCCCCGAGTGGCCCGGGCGCGACGCCTACGGCGGCGAGCTGCTGCACGCCGCCCAGTACCGCAACCCGGCCCCCTACGCCGGCCGCGACGTCCTCGTCGTCGGCATCGGCAACACCGGCGCCGAGATCGCCGTCGACCTGGTGGAGGGCGGCGCCTCACGGGTGCGGCTGTCCGTCCGCACCGCCCCGCACATCGTGCGCCGGTCCACGGCCGGCTGGGCGGCCCAGTTCACCGGCATCGTCGTACGACGGCTGCCGGTGCGCCTCGTCGACCGGCTCGCGGGACCGATGGCCAAGCTCAGCGTGCCCGACCTGTCCGCCCACGGGCTGCCCCGCCCCGACACCGGGCTGTACTCGCGCGTCAACGCCGGCTCGATCCCCGTGCAGGACGTCGGTCTCATCGACGCCGTGCGCAAGGGGCGCGTCGAGATCGTGGCCGCCGTCGAGAGGTTCGAGGACGGCAAGATCGTCCTCGCCGACGGTGAGCACATCGAGCCGGACGCCGTCATCGCCGCCACCGGATATTTCCGGGGCCTGGAACCCCTCGTCGGCCACCTCGACGTGCTCGACGCCCGCGGCAAACCGGTCGTCCACGGGCCCCGGGCCCCGAAGAACGCGCCAGGTCTCTTCTTCAGCGGTTACACCAACCCCATCAGCGGAATGCTCCGGGAAATGGCCATCGACGCGGTACGCATCGCCAAGAAGATCGCGCGGCAGCAGTCCGTCGGGGCGAAGTAGGTCCCTCGCTCCCCAGACAGCCCTTGCGGAGTGCGGGGCCGAACCGTCGGCCCAAGAAGTTCCTCGCACGCCGGTTCCTGACGGAGTGTCAGTTCAGTAACCTGACACTGCGTCAGTTAATTGGCTGTCACACAGGAGCGGGCGGACCGATGCTTGGATCAACCCACGGCACCTTCACCACCGACTCCCGCCGGGCCAGGGTCATCGCCTGCGGCGAGCAGCCCTCGCCCGTCGTGCACGGCAGGCCCGCCGATGTCGACGATCTCGACGTCGGCGGCCGGCCCCTGTACGCCGGCGTACCCGATCTCGACCGGTTCTTCCGGCCCGAGTCCCTGGCGGTGATCGGCGCCTCGGACACCGAGGGCCGGCCGAACACCGGTATCACCAGGCAGTTGCTGGCGTGGGCCGATCGCGTCGGAGCCCGGCTGCATCCGGTGCATCCGACCCGCGAGGCCGTCTTCGGCATACCCTGCTTCCCTTCCGTCGCCGATCTGCCCGAGCAGATCGATCTCGCCGTACTCCTGGTCGCGGACCCCCTTCCCGTGGTCGAGGAGCTCGCCGAGGCCAAGGTGAGGTTCGCCGTCGCCTTCGCCTCCGGGTTCGCGGAGACGGGCGAGGCGGGCGCGGAGGCACAGGCCCGCCTGTCCGACGCCGTCCGCCGCTCCGGCCTGCGGCTGCTCGGCCCGAACACCAACCTCAACGCCTTCGAGAACTTCCGCGAGGACCTCGACGGCCCCGCGATCGCCCTGATCACCCAGTCCGGCCACCAGGGCAGGCCGGTCTTCGCCCTCCAGGAACTCGGCATCCGCCTCTCCCACTGGGCCCCTACCGGCAACGAGGCCGATCTGGAGACCGCCGACTTCATCTCCTACTTCTCGGAGCGCCCCGAGGTGGGCGCCATCGCCTGCTACGTCGAGGGCCTGAAGGACGGCCGCGCCTTCCTCCTCGCCGCCGACCGGGCCGCCCGGCGCGGTGTCCCCGTGGTCGCGGTCAAGGTGGGCCGCACCGAGACCGGCGCCCGCACCGCCGCCTCCCACACCGGCAAACTGACCGGCGCCGACAAGGTGGTGGACGCGGCGATGCGGCAGTACGGGGTGATCCGCGTCGACGGACTCGACCAACTCCAGGACACCTCGGCCCTGTTGGCCCGCGCCCGCCGTCCGCTCGCCGACGGGGTCGCCGTGTGTTCGATCTCGGGCGGCACGG
Organism: Streptomyces sp. AK08-02; assembly: GCF_033795085.1. Taxonomy (NCBI): domain Bacteria; kingdom Bacillati; phylum Actinomycetota; class Actinomycetes; order Kitasatosporales; family Streptomycetaceae; genus Streptomyces; species Streptomyces sp. AK08-02. The sequence continues at coordinate 311,980 of NZ_JARAZV010000015.1, read as the reverse complement.
GGGCGCACTTCGCGGACCTGGCGACCGAGGCCGGGCTGCGCCTGCCGCAGCTGTCCGCAGCCAAGCAGGCCGAGCTGCACCAGTGGATACCCGACTACCTGAACGTGGCCAACCCGGTGGACAGCGGCGGGCATCCGGTCGGCGACTGGCGCGGCCGGAAGATCATCGACGCGATCCTCGCCGACCCGGCGGTGGGCGTCCTGGTCTGTCCGATCACCGGGCCCTTTCCGCCGATGAGCGACAGGCTCGCGCAGGACCTCGTGGACGCGGCCGAGCAGACGGACAAGCTGGTGTGCGTGATCTGGGGGTCGCCGGTCGGCACGGAGCCGGCGTACCGCGAGACGCTGCTCGGCTCCTCCCGCGTGGCCACCTTCCGTACCTTCGCGAACTGTGTGACCGCCGTCCGCGCCCATCTCGACCACGCCCGGTTCACCGCCTCCTACCGCTCCCCCTTCGACGAGGCGCCGCGCACCCCGTCGCCCAGTTTCCGCAAGGCGCGGGCGCTGATGCGGCCGGGCGAGACGCTGAGCGAGCACGCCGCCAAGCTGCTGCTGCGGGCGTACGGAATCCGGGTGCCGCGCGAGCAGTTGGTGACCAGCGCGGCGGCGGCCGTCCGGGCGGCGGGGCTGGTGGGCTACCCGGTGGTGATGAAGGCGTCGGGCGGCCAGATCGCGCACAAGACGGAACTCGGGCTGGTGAAGATCGGGCTGACCTCGGCCAGCCAGGTCCGCGACGCCTACCGCGAGCTGACCGACATCGCCCGATACGAGGGCGTGGACCTGGACGGCGTACTCGTGTGCCAGATGGTCGAGCGGGGCGTCGAGATGGTCGTCGGTGTCACGCACGACGAGCTGTTCGGCCCGACGGTGACGGTGGGGCTCGGCGGTGTGCTCGTGGAGGTGCTCCAGGACACCGCCGTACGCGTGCCGCCCTTCGGTGAGGTGCAGGCGCGGGACATGCTGACCGAGCTGCGCGGGCGGGCCCTGCTGGACGGGGTCCGGGGGCGCCCCCCGGCCGACCTGGAGGCGCTCGTCGAGGTCGTCATGCGGGTGCAGCGCATGGCACTGGAACTCGGGGACGAGCTGGCGGAGCTGGACATCAACCCGCTGATGGTGCTGCCCAGGGGGCAGGGTGCGGTGGCGCTGGACGCGCTGGCGGTGTGCGGGCCGGGTCCGCAGGACCAGGACGTGAACCAGCAGCCGCTCTAGCCGCCACAAGAAACGGAGCAGCACTCCCATGACTTCCTCCCCCGAAGAATCCGGCACGCCGGAAAAATCCGCCGATGCGTCTGAGTCATTGGTACTGCACGCCACTGACAATCAGGTCTCGTGGATCACCCTCAACCGCCCCGAGACTCTCAACGCCATCACCTCTGACCAGCGAGAACGCCTGATCCAACTCTTTTCGGAGGCCTCGGCCGACCCGGCCGTTCGGGCCGTGGTCCTCACCGGCACGGGCAAGGGCTTCTGCACGGGCGCGGACCTGCGAGGCGGCGGGCAGCCGCAGGGCGAACGGATCGCGGGCGACGTGGCCCGGCTCATCCGCCAGGGCGCCCAGCGCCTGATCTCAGCGGTCCTGGACTGCGAGAAGCCGGTGATAGCGGCGGTGAACGGCACGGCGGCCGGCCTCGGTGCCCACCTGGCCCTCGCCTGCGACCTGGTCCTGGCGGCCGAACAGGCCCGGTTCATCGAGGTGTTCGTCCGCCGGGGCCTGGTCCCGGACGGCGGTGGCGCGTACCTCCTCCCCCGCCTGATCGGCCCCCGGCGCGCGAAGGAACTGATGTTCTTCGGCGACGCGCTGACGGCCCCGGACGCGGAACGCCTGGGCCTGGTCAACCGGGTCGTACCGGCCGAGGACCTCCACAAGACGGCCCGTGAGTGGGCGGAACGCCTGGCCACCGGTCCGACCCGCGCCCTCGCCCTCACCAAGCAGCTGATCAACGCCTCCCTGGACTCGGACCGCGCGACGGCGTTCGCCGCCGAGGCCACGGCGCAGGAGATCAACATGACGACGGCGGACGCGCGGGAAGGGGTGGCGAGCTTCGTGGAACGCCGAACCCCTCACTACACCGGCAGCTGACTGCCCTGTGGGGCTTCACTTCTGACGCTCCGTCAGTTCCAATGGAACCTATGTTGGGACAAGCGGGAATGGCGGCGGCTGCCGTCCGTTATCTCAGATCGGCCGGCGCACCCACCGTCGCGGCGTCCGTCGAAGCGCTGCCCCGCCCCGCCTTACGGGCGGTCGGCGACGACGAACGGGCGCCGATCCCCCCGGCCGAATTCCGGCGCGTACTGGGCAACTTCGCCACCGGCGTCACCATCATCACCGCCCCGCCCGCCGAGGGCGGGACCACCCCCGCCGGATTCGCCTGCCAGTCCTTCTCGGCTCTCTCCCTCGACCCGCCCCTCGTCGTCTTCATGGTCGGCCGTACGTCGAGGACCTGGCCGCTCATCGCCCGCGCGGGCGTCTTCTGCGTCAACGTACTGGACGCCGGGCAGGGCGAGTTGTGCCGTGGGTTCGCGAGAAGCGGCACGGACAAGTTCGCGGGCGTCGAGTACGAGCCGACGCCCGCCTCAGGCTCCCCACTCCTCGCAGGCGCCGCCGCCTGGATCGACTGCACGATCCAGGCGGTGCACACGGGAGGCGACCACCTCATCGTGGTGGGGCGGGTGGACGACTTGGGGGCGGGCCCGGAGGACGGGGAGCCCTTGCTGTTCCACCGTGGGCAGTTCACCCGGCTCCGGAGCGACCAGGAAGCCTTCGGGCGACCGCCGCCCTCCACGACGACGTGACTTCGGCGACGCGGGCCGCGTGCAGGGGGCCGACGCGGTCCCTGCCTCGGGGACGACTCGGCCGAGTGCCGGTCCGGTCCACCACCCTCGGGCCCGCCGCCCCCACGGCGTTCAGCGACTCGTTCCTGGTCCGCGGCCCCGTGTGTTCGGCTTGCACTGTGCGGCGGATGCGTGCTGCCCGCTGCCCGAACGCCTCAGGCCGGCGCTCCCACCACCCGAACCGGCCCGCGCCGCCGTATCACCAGCGCCATCAGCGCCGCCGCCGCGCACAGCGCCCCCGACGCGTACCAGACCACGTCGTACGCGCCGAAGACGTCCCGGGCCAGGCCGCCCAGGAAGGCGACGAGCGCCGCGCCCACCTGGTGGGAGGCCAGGACCCAGCCGAAGACGATCGCGCTGTCGTCGCCGTAGTGCTCACGGCACAGGGCGACGGTGGGCGGGACCGTGGCGACCCAGTCGAGGCCGTAGAAGACGATGAAGAAGATCATCGGAGGGTGGACGGAGGGTGCCAGCAGCATCGGGAGGAACAGGAGCGAGACTCCGCGCAGCGCGTAGTACACCGCCAGGAGGCGGCGCGGGTCGTAGCGGTCGGTGAACCAGCCGGAGGCGATCGTGCCGACCACGTCGAAGACGCCGATGACGGCGAGCAGTGAGGCGGCGGCCGTGATGGGCATGCCGTGGTCGTGGGCGGCGGGCACGAAGTGGGTCTGGATCAGGCCGTTCGTCGAGGCTCCGCAGATCGCGAAGGTGCCGGCCAGGAGCCAGAACGGACCCGTGCGCACCGCCGACAGCAGCACCTGGACCGTACGGCGTGCCGCGCCTTGCACGGGAGCCGGTTTCGGTACGAACTCCGTTGCCCCGTACGGCTTCAGGCCCACGTCCGCCGGGTGGTCGCGCAGCAGCAGCCAGACGAAGGGGACGACCGTCAGGGCCGCCAGGGACACGGTCACCGCCGCCGGGCGCCAGTCGTACGTCTCGATGATCCATGAGAGCAGCGGCAGGAAGATCAGCTGGCCGGAGGCCGAGGCGGCGGTCAGGATGCCCGTCACCAGGCCTCGGCGCTCGGTGAACCAGCGGTTGGTGACCGTCGCCGCGAAGGCGAGTGCCATCGAGCCGGTGCCCAGCCCGACCAACAGGCCCCAGCACAGCATCAGTTGCCAGGCCGCCGTCATCCACACGGTGAGGCCGGAGCCGAGGGCGATGATCGCGAGGGCGACCGCGACGACCCGACGGATGCCGAAGCGGTCCATCAGCGCGGCGGCGAAGGGGGCCGTCAGCCCGTAGAGCGCGAGGTTGACGGAGACGGCGGCGCCGATCGTGCCGCGCGACCAGTCGAATTCGTCATGGAGCGGGTCGATGAGCAGTCCGGGCAGGGACCGGAAGGCGGCGGCGCCGATGATCGTCACGAAGGCGACGGCGGCGACGAACCAGGCCCGGTGGACGCGGAGGCGCCCGGCCCGGCCGGGCTTCCGGAGGCGGCCGGAGGCATCAGCGGCGTCGGTGGCGGCATCGGGGGTCTGTCTGGAGGTCGTCGTCACGCTGTCAACCTTCCGACCTGCGGACTCTCCGGGCGAGTGGCCGGAAGGACAGCATTCGCTAGGATCGGGCCATGACCCTGTCTCCGAAAGACACTCGGGAAGACACCCGGGCCGACACGGACTTCCGCCCCCACCGCGTCGTCGTTCTCGCCCTCGACGGTCTGCTCCCCTTCGAGCTGGGCATCCCGCACCGCATCTTCGGCCGCCCCAGGGACGCCCGGCGCCGGCACCTGTACGAGATCGTGACCTGCTCGGTCCGCCCGCCGGGCCCGGTCGAGACCGACGCCGACTTCGCCATCCAGGTCGCCCATGGTCCCGAGGCCCTGGCCACCGCCGACACGGTGATCATCCCGGCGTCGTACGAACTCGGCCCGCTCTTCGAGGAGGGCGTGCTGCCCGACGAACTGGCCGCCGCCCTCGCCCACATCCGGCCGGGCACCCGGCTCGCCTCCATCTGCACGGGCGTGTACGTCCTCGCCGCCGCCGGCTATCTGGACGGCCGCCCGGCCACCACGCACTGGGCCGACGCCGAGCACTTCCAGCGGCTCTTCCCGAGGGTCAGGGTCGACGCGGACGTCCTGTACGTCGACGACGGCGACGTGCTGACCTCGGCCGGCGTCGCGGCCGGTATCGACCTGTGCCTCCACATGGTGCGCCGCGACCACGGCACCGCCGTCGCCAACGAGGTGGCCCGCCGTACGGTCGTACCGCCGCACCGCACCGGCGGACAGGCACAGTACATCCAACGCCCGCTCCCGGAGCCCCAGTTGGCGACCACGACCACCGCCCGCGCCTGGGCGCTCGGCCGCCTCCACGAACCGCTCCAGCTGCGCGACATGGCCGAGCAGGAGTCGATGTCGGTACGTACGTTCACGCGCCGGTTCCGTGAGGAGGTCGGTGTCAGCCCCGGCCAGTGGCTCACCCAGCAGCGGGTGGAGCGGGCCCGGCACCTGCTGGAGTCCACCGACCTGTCCGTCGACCAGGTGGCCCGTGACGCCGGGTTCGGCACGGCCCAGTCGATGCGGCAGCACCTGCAGACGGCGCTCGGGGTCACGCCGACCTCGTACCGCCGTACGTTCCGGGCGTCGGCCCCCGTCCGCTAGGTACCGGGGTCAGAACGTCAGCACCCCCCGCGCGACCCGCCCCGCCTCCGCGTCCCCGACCGCCTTCTCGAAGTCCTCGACCGGGTACGTCTCCGTCACCAACTCGTCGAGCAGCAGCCGCCCTTCGCGGTACAGCTCGGCGTAGAGCGCGATGTCCCGCTGGGGGCGCGAGGAGCCGTAGCGGCAGCCCAGGATCGACTTGTCCAGGTACATCGACGAGACGAGGAAGGACGCCTCGGCGGTCGAGGGCGGTACGCCGAGCAGGATCGCCTGGCCGTGCCGGTCGAGCAGATCGATCGCCTGTCGGACGAGTTCGACCCGGCCGACGCACTCGAAGACATGGTCCGCGCCCGTCGGCAGCACGTCCCGCACGCCCTCCGTCGAGGTCAGGAAGTGGGTCGCGCCGAACCGCCGCGCCACCGCCTCCTTCGCCGGGTTCGCGTCCACGGCGACGATCCGCAGGGCGCCCGCGATCCGGGCGCCCTGGAGGACGTTCAGGCCGACCCCGCCCGTGCCGATGACCACGACGCTGTCCCCGCGGTCGACGCGGGCCCGGTTGAGCACGGCGCCCACCCCGGTCAGCACGCCGCAGCCGATGAGCGCGGCCGACGGCATCGGGATGTCCTTCGGGATGCGTACCGCCTGCACGGCCTTCACCACCGTGCGTTCCGCGAAGGCCGAGTTGGACGCGAACTGGAACACCGGCCGCCCGCCCCGCGTGAACGGCCTGCCGGGCCGCCCGATCGCCTGCCGGCACATGGTCGGCCGGCCCCGGTCGCACTCCGCGCACGCACCGCAGTTCGCGAGCGTCGACAGCGCCACATGGTCCCCGGGCACCACATGCGTGACACCGGCGCCGACCGCCTCCACCATGCCCGCGCCCTCGTGCCCGAGCACCACAGGGACGGGGAAGGGGATGGTCCCGTCCACCACGGAGAGATCGCTGTGGCACAGTCCCGCCGCCGAGATCGCCACCAGCACCTCTCCGGGGCCCGGGTCCCGCACCTCCAGATCATCGACGACCTGGATCTGCTTCCCGTCGAACAGCACACCGCGCATCAGACGACCCCCTTGGGCTCTCGCGGCAGACCGAGCAGGCGCTCGGCGATGATCGTGCGCTGGATCTGGTCGGAGCCGCCGTAGATCGTGTCGGCCCGGGAGAACATGAACAGGTGCTGCGCGGCGTCGAGTTCGTACGGCGCCGAGGGCGTCCAGTCCGACGGCCCGACCCCCGCGCCCGCGCCCCGCACCAGCACCGCCAGCTCTCCCAGCCGCTGGTGCCACCCGCCCCACAGCAGCTTGGCCACACTCGACGCCCCGGCGTCCGCCGAACTCCCCAGGGTGCGCAGCGCGTTCCAGCGCATCGCCCGCAACTCCGCCCACTGCCGGACGAGTCGCTCCCGTACGACGGGATCGGCCACCGCCCCGCTGTCGACGGCGGCCTGCACCACCCGCCCCAACTCCCCGGCGAAACCGATCTGTTGGGCGAGCATGGAGACCCCCCGCTCGAACCCGAGGAGACTCATCGCGACGGTCCAGCCGGCGCCCTCGCCTCCGACGAGATGCTCGGCGCGTGCCTGGGCCCCGTCGAAGAAGACCTCGTTGAACTCGCTGGTCCCGGTCATCTGCCGGATCGGCCGGACCTCGATCCGCCCCGGCTGGTCCATGGGGACGAGCAGAAATCCGAGCCCGCGGTGACGGGCCGACCCCGCTTCCGTACGGGCCAGCACGAAGCACCAGTCGGCCTCGTGGGCCAGGGAGGTCCAGATCTTCTGCCCGGTGATCCGATACGTCCCGTCGGCGCTCCGTTCCGCCTTCGTGCTCACCCCGGCGAGGTCGGACCCCGCGCCGGGCTCGCTGTAGCCCTGGCACCAGAGCTCCTCGCCCGCCGCGATCGGGGGCAGGAACCGCCTGCGCTGCTCATCGGTACCGTGCGCGAGAAGCGTGGGGGCGAGTAGGTTCTCCCCGATGTGCCCGGACCGCGCGGGCGCCCCCGACCGGGCGTACTCCTCGGCCCAGACGACCTGTTGGGTGAGACCGGCGGCCCGGTTCCCGAACCCCGTCTCCCCCCAGGAGAGCCCGATCCACCCGGCCTTCCCGAGAATCCGCTCCCAGGAGCGCCGATCGAGGTCCCCCTCCACATGCGCCCCGAGCCAAGCCCGAGCCTCCGCCCGAAACTCCTCATCCCCGGCGCTGAACCCAAAGTCCACAGACCTCTCCTAATCAACGCAGGACGCGACCGACTCCGGCAGGGGCGCGGGGAACTGCGCGACAAGCCACAACGCACCCGCACCCGCACCCGCCAACCCACAAGCACCCCCGAGTTACTGGGCGTTGGGCCGAGCCCCATCCCGCGCGGCCCGCTCCATCTCCTCCAACCGCACAAGCATCGGCATCGGATCCACCCCCACCGACCCCGGCAAAAACTCCGCGATCGTCTCCGGCGTCCACCCGCCGGAGGCGTACGCCGCCCGCAACTCCCTCGGCTGCGCCCACACCGCGATCTTCGGCCCGGCGACCGTGTAGACCTGCCCGGTGATCCGCTGCTCCTTCGCCCGGTCGGACAGCAGGTACACCACCAGCGCGGCCACGTCCTCCGGCTCCCCGATCTCCGCCAGCTCCATGGGCACGTTCGCCGACATCCGTGTACGCGCGACCGGCGCGACCGCGTTCGCGGTGACCCCGTACTTGTGGAGCCCGAGCGCGGCGCTGCGGACGAGCGAGATGATCCCGCCCTTCGCCGCGCTGTAGTTGGCCTGTGACACCGATCCCTGATGGTTTCCGCTGGTGAACCCGATCAGCGTCCCCGTCCGCTGCTGACGCATCACCGCCGACGCCGCCCGGAACACCGTGAACGTGCCCTTCAGGTGGGTGGCGACGACCGGGTCCCACTCCTCCTCGGACATGTTGAACAGCATCCGCTCGCGCAGGATCCCGGCGACGCACACGACACCGTCCAGGCGGCCGTACGACGACAGCGCCACGTCCACGACCCGCTGACCGCCGGCCATGGTCGACACGTCGTCGGCGACCGCGACGGCGTCCCCGCCCGCCGCCTCGATCTCCTTGACGATGCCGTCGGCGATCTCGCTCGTCGGTGAGGCGCCGTCGATGGAGACCCCGTAGTCGTTGACGACGACCCGGGCCCCCTCGGCCGCCGCGCCCAGCGCCACCGCCCGGCCGATGCCCCGGCCGGCGCCCGTCACGGCGACCACCTTGCCTGCCAAGAAGTTCCCCATGTCCGGCCCCTTCCCGCGGTTTCTGACGGACCGTTAGATTTTATGACCCGTCAGATATCCGGAGGCAAGCCCCGGGAGGGACCGGACTCCAGGAAGGACCGGACTCATGTCATTGCCGGCCGAGTTCCACGCCATCGCCAAACGCGTGAACAACTGGGGGCGTTGGGGGGAGGACGACGAGATCGGCACCCTCAACCTCATCACCGACGCCGTCGTGCGCGCCGCCGCCGCGACCGTCCGCACGGGCCGCCGCATCCCCCTCGCCCTTCCACTCCAGCAGGACGGCGTCCAGACCGGCGCGATCCCGGGTCGGCTGAACCCCGTACACGCCATGGTGCAGATCAACCAGGAGCTGTTCGGACCGCCGGGCGGCGGAACCGTGGCGACCAGCGACGACATCGTCACCCTGGGACTCCAGTGCGCGACCCACTGGGACGCCCTCGCCCACGCCTCCCACTCCGGCAGGCTCTACAACGGGCGCCCGGCGGACACCATCACGGCCCACTCCGGCGCCGAGTTCGCCGGCGTCGACAAGGCACGGCACGTCGTCTCGCGAGGGGTGCTGCTGGACGTGGCCCGGGCGCGGGGCGTCGAGCGGCTCGACGGGGGGCACGCGGTCACCCCGGAGGACCTGGACGCGGCGGAGGAACTGGCGGGCACACGCGTGCGCGCCGGTGACATCGTGCTCGTACGGACGGGGCAGATCCGGGTGTACCTGGCCGGCGACAAGCACGGGTACATGTATCCCTCGCCGGGGTTGTCGGTCCGTACACCGGAGTGGTTCCACGCGCGGGATGTCGCGGCGGTCGCCAACGACACCATCACCTTTGAGATATTTCCGCCGGAGTCGGAGGATCTCTGGCTGCCCGTACACGCGCTCGACCTGGTGGAGATGGGGATGCCGCAGGGTCAGAACTGGAATCTCGAAGAGTTGTCCACAGCCTGTGGACAAGAAAACCGGTACGAGTTCCTGCTGTCGGCGACCCCCGAACCGTTCACGGGTGCCACGGGCAGTCCCGTGGCACCCGTGGCACTCCTCTGACCTCTGTCGGCCGGTCGGCGGCGCGCCATTGCCCACCCCAAGTACGGCATCGCGCGCCGCCACCCGCCTTCGGCGTTCCCGCCCCACCCCCCCCGGGCCCTGAAGGAGCCGACGCCGAATCGCGATCCACACTCGCCGAGGGCCCCCGTCACCGAACCCTCGCCGTCCCCTCACGGCGGATCGCGTTGAACACAAGCGTGTTCACCCGGTCACGTCACGTCAACACCTGTTCGGAGATTTATTACTTACGCCCTTTTTGCGACAACCGCGCACAGGGGCACACCCCGGCGCACCGCACCACACCGGACCGGAAAGGTCGGATTTTCTGCACCGGTGCCCCGCCGAGCGCCGCACCGGGCACAGCCCCACGCACGGCACCCCCGCACGGCGCCCACACAGGGCGCCGCACGCGGCACCACGCGCGGCGGGCAGGCGGCATTGGCGGCATGACAGACGGCAGACCACCCCGCGCGCCGTCACGGCGGCCGCCCCGGTCACACGGCCTCGTACGCCGCCATGCCCCCGTAAGCGGAAGCCGTGACGGTGGTCGCGCCCGTGGCGGTGGCCGTCGCGGCGGACGCGACGGCGGCCGTGGCGACCCCCGGCGCGGCGACGGCGTTTCCGCCCCCGCACGGCGCCGGAGCCGGACAGCGGTCCAGTTCGCACCAGATGCGCTTGCCGACACCCTCGGGGCTCCACCCCCAGCGGTCGGCGAGCCCGTCCACCAGCTCCAGCCCGCGCCCGTTGGTCTCGTCACGCTCGGCATGCCGGGGGGCCGGCGGGCAGGCGCTCAGGTCGACGACCTCCAGCCGTACGATGCCGTCGGCCACGCCCTGGGCGCCGGTCTGCGCCCCGCACACGCCCTGGAACGTCAGCCGCAGCACCGCGGGACGCCCGGTGTGCACCACCGCGTTGGTGACCAGTTCGGAGACGAGCAGGATCAGCGTCTCCGCCAGTGGCTCGTCGTCCGACACCCCGGACCCGGCAAGCCGCGACCGCACCCATCTCCTGGCCCGCCCCACCTCTGCGGGGTCGGGCCGGATCTCCAGCTGCACTTGAAGCACCTGCACCGCTCACACCATCCGAACCGGCGGACACATCGCCTCGCGCCGCACGAGGGCCACGATCGTAGCCATTTTCTGCATGCCCAGAACAACGGTTGGGCCGGCGGCCAGATCGGGGATCACAGAACGTGAGTCCCTTACGAGAAAGCATGGTTGACGTACAGTCACGCCAACAAGCGCTTCGGGCATATTCCAACGCGAAGGAGTACTCCTGCGGCATACTGTGCGACGCTCGCCACCCGCAGTCGAACTGGCGAGCTGGAGACACCGACCCGCCCCGCGAGCGGCGCGCACCGCCGAATCCGGGGGCGCCTCAGGGGCGACACCGGGATGGCTCGACCTCGGAACCACTCGCATGCCACAGAAGGTACCGGAGGGAACACATGACTCCGGGCCGTGACGAGTCCCGCGAAGGACACAACCCGGTATCGACGCTGAGTGATCTCACAACACCTCGGTCACGGTTCGATCCCGCCACGATCGGCGACACCAATCCGGCCAGTACCGCTCCGACCGCCGGTCACAGCGCCTCGGCCAGTAACGCGGAGGCGAGAACCTCCTCACACTCCGTCACCGCACCTGGTCGCCGGGCCCTTACCCAGGCCCGCTTCAGATACAGATGGACGTCCGACTCCCAGGTGAAGCCCATGCCGCCGTGCACCTGAAGGCAGTCGCGGGCGCCACGCACCGCGGCCTCGTCGGCGAGGAGCCGGGCCGCCGCGATGTCCGCCGGATCGACGGTGACGGCGGCCGCGTACACCGCCGCCCGCGCCACCTCTACGCGCACCAGCATCCCGGCGCACAGGTGCTGCACCGCCTGAAAGGCCCCGATCGGCCGCCCGAACTGCTCACGGGTCCGTGCGTGTTGCGCGGCCAGCTCACACACCCGGGCCCCGGTGCCGAGCTGCTCGGCGGCGGTGAGAAGAGACGTCAGGAGTACGTCCGTACGGTCGCCGGAGCCCGGATCCCCGGCTCTGTGCAGGGGCGTGAGCGGATCCACCGACCGCATCCGTACCGCGCCGGCCGCGTCTCCCCGTACGACGTCGGCCGCCGCCAGCCACTCCACCACTCCGCCGGCGTCGACGCCGGTCACCACCGTCTCCCCCGTCGCCGCCCCCGGCACCTCCCCCGCCGCGAGATGCGTGGCGATCAGCGGCCCGGCCAGCAGTACGCGCCCCGCCTCCTCGAACGCCAACACCGCCTCGGGCAGCCCGAGTCCGACCCCGCCCTCCTCTTCCGGCAGCCGCAGCGAGAAGAACCCGGCGTCCCCCAGTTCCCGCCACAGCCCCCGGTCCAGCCGGGGCCCGTCGGCGACGTCCATGGCCGCCCGCAACCGCTCGCGCCCGAACCGCGACGCCAGCAGCCCCCGTACGCCTGTCTGCAACGCCCGCTGATCCTCGGTGAGTTGGAACCGCATCTGCGAAGTCACCGCCCTTTCGGCAGGCCGAGAACGCGTTCGGCCACGATGCTGTGCTGGATCTGGGAGGTGCCGGCGGCGATGGTGTACGACAGCGAGGACAACCGGTCGAGCAGCCAGGGCTGTTCGAGATCCAGCGCCGTGCCGCCCGCACCTCCCAGCACCTCCGCCGCCGCCTCGTACAGCTCCTGCCGGGCATGCGAGTACCGCAGTTTGAAGACGGACGCGCCCACCCCGGGCACGCCCTCGCTCGCCTCGCTCACGTTCCACTGGGTCAGCCGCCACAGCGCCCGGAACTCGGCGTTCAGCCGCCCGAGCCGACGGCGCAGGACAGGGTCGTCCCAGCGGCCGTTCTCCCGTGCCGCCAGGGCGAGTTCGCCCAGCACCCGGCGACAGGCGACCACCTCCCCCACGAACGCCGTACCGCGCTCGAAGGACAGGGTCACCATGGTCACGCGCCAGCCGTCGTTCTCCTCCCCGACCCGGTTGGCGACGGGCACCCGGACCTCGTCGAGGAAGACCTCGGCGAACTCGTTCGACCCGGCGAGCGTGCGCAGCGGCCGTACGGTGACGCCCGGCGCGTCCATGGGCATGGCCAGCCAGGTGATCCCGCGATGCTTGGGCGCCTCCGGGTCGGTCCGCACCAACAGCTCGCACCAGTCGGCGACTTCGGCGTGCGAGGTCCAGATCTTGGAGCCGCTGACCACGTAGTGGTCGCCGTCGCGCCGGGCGCGGGTGCGCAGCGCGGCGAGGTCCGAACCGGCGTCCGGCTCACTGAACCCCTGGCACCAGACCTCCTCGCCGCGCAGCACCGGCGGCAGCCAGCGCGCCCGCTGCTCGTCGGTCCCCTCGGCGGCGACGGTCGGCCCGGCGTGCAGCAGCCCGACGAAGTTCGCCCCCACATAGGGCGCGCCGGCCTTCTCCGTCTCCTCCAGGAAGATCATCCGTACGGCGGGGTCGGCGCCCCAGTGGACCTCGCCGTACCCGGCGTCGTACAGCGTCCGCTGCCAGCCCAGGTCGTACGCCCGCCGCCCGGGCCAGTCGTCGGGCGAGGGCGCGACCGGCAGCGCCGGCAGGACCTTCGCCAGCCATTCCCTCAACCGTGCCCGGAACTCCGCCTCTTGGGGGGTGTCGGCGAGGTCCACTACTTGTCCAGGTCGAGGCCGAGCATGCGGATGGCGTTGCCGCGCATCAGCTTGTAGACGGTCTCGTCGTCGAGGCCCTTCACATGGTCGAGGGCGACCTCCTTGGTGTGCGGGAAGGTCGAGTCGACGTGCGGGTAGTCGGTCTCGAAGGTGGCGTTGTCCCGGCCGACGACGTCGATCGAGGCGACTCCGTGCTTGTCGCGGAAGAAGCAGCAGAAGATCTGCCGGTAGTAGTACGTCGAGGGCGGCTCCGGGATCAGATCCCGCACCCCGCCCCACGCGCGGTGTTCCTGCCACACGTCGTCGGCGCGTTCCAGGGCGTACGGGATCCAGCCCATCTGGCCTTCGCTGTACGCGAGTTTGAGCGTCGGGAACTTCACCAGTACGCCGCTGAACAGGAAGTCCATCATCGACGCCATCGCGTTGTTGAAGCTCAGCGCGGCCTGGACGGCGGGCGGGGCGTCCGGGGAGGCGGCGGGCATCTGACTGCTGCTGCCGATGTGCATGTTGACGACCGTCCCGGTCTCCTCGCACACCGCGAAGAACGGGTCCCAGTAGCCGGAGTGGATCGACGGCAGGCCGAGGTGGGTGGGGATCTCCGAGAAGGTCACCGCCCGCACCCCGCGTTCGGCGTTGCGCCGGATCTCCGCGACCGCCAACTCGACGTCCCACAGAGGGATCAGGCACAGCGGGATCAGCCGGCCGCCGCTGTCGCCGCACCACTCCTCGACCATCCAGTCGTTGTAGGCGCGCACACAGGCCAGCGCGACCTCCTTGTCCTGGGCCTCGGCGAAGGTCTGGCCGCAGAAACGCGGGAAGGTGGGGAAGCAGAGGGAGCCCTCGACATGGTTGAGGTCCATGTCCGCGAGCCGGGCCTTCGGGTCCCAGCAGCCGCGCCGCATCTGTTCGCGGGTGATGCCGTCGAGGGTCATCTCGTCCCGCGAGAACCCGACGGCCGCGATGATCCGCTTGTACGGGAACTGCAGGTCCTCGTACTGCCACCAGTCGGTGACCGGGCCGTCGGGGTCGGTGGTGATCCGGTATTTGCCGCCCACGTAGGCGAGTTCGCCGATTCCGGCGGTGAAGGGCTTCGGCCCTCTGTCCCGGTACTTGGCCGGCAGCCAGGTCTCGAAGAGGTGCGCGGGTTCGATCACGTGGTCGTCGACGCTGATGATGCGGGGCAGTTCGGTCATGGGTCCCCTCCGCCTGGCCAGCCGGTGTTGATTATCTGACGGTCCGTCAGTTCTGCGCCTCTAGAAGGTTAGTCCCGCACCTATGGACCGACAAGGCGCCAGGCCCTACGCTCCCCGCACAATCTGACTGTTCGTCAGAAGCACTTCCGGTCAGCTGGCAACTGGGGGCAACGTGAACGTCGTCGACACCGCACACGCCCTGGGTTCGGCCCGTACCCTCTGGGAACTGGTGACCCGCCGCGCCGAACTCACCCCCGACCGACCGGTCTTCCTCCAGGACGACCGCGCCCTCACCTTCGGCGAACTCCGGGCCCGCTCCGAACGGGTGGCGGCGGGCCTGTACGACATGGGTGTACGCCCCGGCACGGTCGTCGCCTGGCAGCTGCCCACCCGTATCGAGACCGCCCTGCTCTCCTTCGCCCTGGCCCGGCTGGGCGCCGTGCAGTCGCCGGTCATCCCCTTCTACCGGGACCGCGAAGTGGGCTTCGCGCTACGGGAGTCGAAGGCCGAGTTCTTCGCGGTGCCCGGCGTGTGGCGCGGCTTCGACCACACGGAGATGGCACGGCGGCTCGGCGCGAAGGGCGTCTTCCAGGCGTACGACAGCGACGAACTCCCGGACGGGGACCCGTCGTCGCTGCCGCCCCCGCCCGCCGACGGCACCTCGGTCCGCTGGATCTACTGGACCTCGGGCACGACCTCCGACCCCAAGGGGGTGCTCCACACCGACCGTTCACTCATCGCGGGCGGCTCCTGCCTCGCGCACGCACTCCGGCTCACCGAGTCGGACGTGGGCTCGATGGCCTTCCCGTACGCCCATATCGCCGGCCCCGACTACACGGTGATGCTCCTGCTGTACGGGTTCCCGGCGGTGATGTTCGAGCAGTTCGCGCTGCCGGACGCGCTGGAGGGCTACCGCAAGAACGGCGTGACCGTGGCCGGCGGATCCACGGCCTTCTACTCCATGTTCCTCGCCGAACAGCGCAAGCAGCCGGGGACTCCGGTGATCCCCTCCCTGCGGCTGCTCGCGGGCGGCGGGGCGCCGAAACCGCCGGAGGTCTACCACTCCGTCGTACGCGAGATGGGCGTACAGCTCACCCACGGGTACGGGATGACCGAGGTGCCGATGATCACCATGGGCGCACCGGACGACACGGTCGACAACCTGGCGACGACGGAGGGGCGCCCCCCGGAGGGGATGGAGATACGGGTGGTGGAGGGCGAGGTGCGACTGCGGGGCGAGGCCGTGTGCCAGGGCTATCTGGACCCCGCGCAGACCGCCGAGGCCTTCGACGAGGACGGCTTTCTGCGCACCGGCGACCTGGGATTCCTCACCGGAAGCGGGCACTTGGTGCTCACCGGGCGACTCAAGGACGTCATCATCCGCAAGGGCGAGAACATCTCGGCGAAGGAGATCGAGGACCTGCTGCACACGCATCCGGGGGTGGGTGACGTGGCGGTGGTGGGGCTGCCGGACGCGGAGCGCGGGGAGTTGGTCTGCGCGGTGGTGGAACAGGCGGCAGGCGCCGATGAGTTGACCCTCGCCGGGCTGACCTCCCACCTGCGGTCGGAAGGGCTGTCCGTGCACAAGCTGCCGGAGCGGCTGGAGCTGGTGGACGCCCTTCCACGCAACGACGCCCTGCGGAAGGTGCTCAAGTACAAGCTGCGCGAACGCTATTCGGAGCCCTCGCCCGGTCCGTCCGCCGTGCCCTCGTCCGAGTCGGAGACATCGAAGTAGCGGGCCAGCGCGTCGACGATCTCCGTCTCGCCGACCTTGCCGTCCGCGTCGGTGTCGAGCGTCGCGGCGGCCATGGCGGCGACGTCCTCGGGCACACCGAGCGCCTTGAGAACGCGTTCGGTGTCTTCGAGGGTCGCCGCGCCGTCGCCGTCCCGGTCCGCGACGGCCAGCGCCGCGTGCAGGAAGGGCCGGGCGATCTCGGCGAACCGGCCCGGGCTGTCGTGCAGCCGCTTCACCGCGCCGTTCACGAACTCGTCGCGGGTGATCCGCTGGTCGCCGTCCCGGTCCGCTATCCCCGCCATGCCCTGCCAGAAGGCCTCGGCACCGCTGTAGAGGGCCTGGCCCTTGTCGGACCGGGCAGGGGTGTCGAACTCGGCGAGCAGCGCCTTGGCCGCCACGCTGAAGTCCACGCGGTCGATGTAGCCGTTGCCGTCCTGGTCGAAGGTGGCGAACCGGGCGGCGATCTTCCGGCCGTACTCGGAGCTGACCATGTCTGTCGGGCCTGCCTTACGTCTGCGTCCTACGCCGGTGTCTTGGGTCGTCTTCCCGCACGGAGCGTACGACGCGCGGGTGACCGCCGGAGCAGGAAAACGACACCTGTACCGAGACTGGGTAAATTCCGCGACAACGGCGTCACGCGCGCGGGGTCCGGGGTCGCGCCCGTGCGGGGCCGGTCACGCGCGCGTGAAGGCCGCCTGGAGAGGCGCCGCGGCCTCGTCGGCGGCCGTGGTGACATCCGCGTAGACGTCGAAGAGGCGACGGACCCCCAGGGCACCGAGGACCCGGTTGACGTGATGGGCGTGGGCGCTCTCCGCGTCCCCCTGCGCGGGCAGGATCAGGCGCAGGCGGCCCTGGCAGGAGCGCAGCAGCCGACGGGTGGCGATGAGGACGCCGACGCCGCTGGAGTCGCAGAAGACGACCTCGGAGAGATCGAGGACGACGCTGTGACGGCCGTCGGCCACCGCGTCGTGCACGCGCTGCCGCAGCTCCGGCGAGGTGACCAGATCCATTTCCCCGGACACCCGGAGCACGGTCCAGCCGCCGTGCTCGTCGTCGGTCACCTTGAACGCCACCATCACGCCTCTATCCGACTCGTCCGGCAGAAACGGAAGCCTTACTTACGCTTCCTTTCGACGCGGCTGCCCAACAGCCATGTCATCAAACACAGCACATCCGCTCGGCCCGAACCGCAAGAGACTTGCAGGCGGTTTGCAAGGGGCCTGTTTCGGTCACCCGCGATCCAGAACGATCGAAAGCGGTGCAGATTACGTCACGATCGGTCGGTCTCCGAAGGTTCTCTACCATCCGGAGGCCTTCGGAGGGCGCACAATGCCGCAAAGCGGAGTGGGCTGTCCGAGGGGCCGACTACATTCGACGAGAGGGTGGGCGGCCACCGGACCTGGACACGAACACGGCACGGGCACGACTGGGACAACTGACGCGACCGAGACGTACGGGGGTGAGGGGGCAGCATGCCGAAGAGGGACACACCGCCCCGCTGGGACCGCAAGATGCAGCAACGACTCGCGCGCGGGGAGGCAGCCGCGCTCGGTGAGCTGTACGACCGGTTCGCGTCCCTCGTGCACGGCCTGGCCCACCGGGTCCTCGGCGACGAACAGGCCGCCGACCGCATCACCCGCGAGGTCTTCGCCCACGTCTGGCAGCACCCCGACACCTACGACCCCAAGCAGGGCCCGCTGCGTTCCTGGTTGGCCGCCCTGACCCACCGCCTCGCGGTCCAGCGCCTCCGCCAGACGGAGACGGCGGCGCTGACCCACGACGATCCGACCGACCGGGACGAGCGCCCCACGGGGTCGAGCGGCTCCATGGAGGAACTGGAACGCAGGGTCCGCCGCGCCTCCGTCGCCGCCCGCGCCGACTACATCGTCACGTCGATGCCCGCACCGTTGCGCGCCGCCCTGGAACTGGCGTACTTCCAACGGCGCGACTACCGCCAGACCGCCGCCGACCTGGGCGTCACGGAGGCCGAGGCCCGCCGCCGCCTCCGCCTCGGCCTCCAGCTCCTGTCCACGGCCCACGACACCGGCACACCGGGGGCACCCCCCGAATACGGGGGTGCGGTGTGAGCGGCGCGGGTCACGAGGACGGGGACTGGGAGAAGTACGAGGGGTACGACGCCCAGGGGCCGAACGACGGCAACGGCGACCTCGGCAGCAAGGGATCGGACCCCGGCGACCCTCCGCGCCGCATACCGATGCCGCGCTCCTCGGTCGAGGACACGGGACTCCCCCTGCCCGACGTACCCCCAGTGGCTCCAGTAGCCCCTGTCCCCGCTGTGGCTGCTGCGCCCCTCGTCCTGGAACACGACGTACTGAGGTCGCTGCTCGGGGCGTGGGCGCTGGCCGCCTGCGCGCCGGAGGAGACACTGGCCGTCGAGGAGCACCTCGGGGAGTGCGGAGCGTGCGCGGACGAGGCCCGGCGGCTGCGCGAGGCGGTCGAGCTGCTGCAACGCCCGGAGCCCCTGGACCTGGACCCGACCCTGCGCACCCGCGTCCTGCAGACCTGCCTCGACCGCCGCCCGCCGCGCATCCCGGTGCCGGAGTGGGCGGCCCCGTACGACGCGGAGACCGCCCGGCTCGACGCCCTGCTGCAGGACTTCGGCGACGCGGAGTGGCACGCGCCCGTGCGGCTGCGCTGGTTCGAGGGCACCGAGCGGACGAGCCGCCGTACGACGGTCGCCGGTGTCATCGCTCACCTGCTGAGCGTGGACGGCCTGGTCGCCGTCGCGCTGGGCCTCGACGACCCGCTCACCGGCGAGTGGAAGACCCCGGTCGCCCCGACTCCGGCGGGCCGTACGGAGGCGTACTGGCAGGCCTCGCACCACCCGCACAACCGTTCCGTACGGCTGCCGTGGCGGGAGCAGAGCCATGGCATCGTCCGGACGGTGGCGTTCGCGGGCGGCGGCTCGGGGAAGCTGCCTGTGTCGTACGGTGACTTCGAACTGCCCTTGCGGGACGCGATGTTGGACCGCGCCTTCGAGTGCTGGGTACACGCGGGCGACATCGCGGACGCGGTCGACTACCCCCACGAACCGCCGGCCCCGCGCCACCTCCACGACATGATCGACCTCGCGGCCCGCATGCTCCCGGAAGCACTGGCCGCCCGCCGCCAGGCGGGCCTCGCCTCCCCGGACCGGACGACCCGCCACCTGGTCCCGGCGGGCGAACCCGGCCGCAGCCTCCGTCTGGAGATCGAGGGCTCCGGCGGCGGCGAGTGGTTCATCCCCCTGGACTCCCCTGCCGCCGTCCCCTCAGCGGCCCACGAGGTCGCCCATGTGGCCCTGGACGGCGTGGAGTTCTGCCAGCTGGCGGCGGGCCACGTCTCCCCGGAGGAGGCCGCGGCGGGACAGGACGGGGACCGGGAGGCCATCAGGGACGTGCTGTTCGCGGCGGCTTCGCTGAGCCGGATGTAGGCACCGGACGTGAACAGGACTGTCGTCTCTGTCCCGCCCCGGCGATGAGTTTTCCGGCGCCCACCGGTCTACCCCCCCCCGACCGATACAGACAGCCAGCTCACCGGGAGTAAGTCATGGGCCTCATCCACATCGAGATGTTCGCGACCCTCGACCTCGTCGGACAGGCGCCCGGTGGGCCCGACGAGGATCCGGTGGGGTTTCCGTTCGGCGGGTGGCAGGCGCCCCTGATGGACGAGGCCACCGGAGCGCAGATCCTCGCCGCGTACGAGGGCACGGACGCCCTTCTGCTGGGCCGGCGGACGTATGACCTCTTCGCCGGTTACTGGCCGCATCAGAAGGGTGGCGAGGACAACGAGATCGCCACGCTCTTCAACAGCGTCCCGAAGTACGTGGCGTCCCGTGGCACGCCCGACCTCTCGTGGGCCGGGTCCACGCACCTCGGCCCGGATCTGGCCGGCGCGGTGCGCGAGATCCGGGACCGGCACGAGAACGTGAAGGTCGTCGGCAGCCTGGACCTGGTGCAGACCCTGCTGCGCGAGAAGCTGTTCGACCGTCTCGACCTCTGGGTGCACCCGGTCGTCCTCGGCGTCGGCAAGAAGGTCTTCGACGGCGGCACGGTGCCCACGAACATCACGCTCCTCGAACCCCCGGCGGCCGGCGCCAAGGGCACCGTGTACCTGCGCTACGGGCTCGCGGACGGCACACCGAGGACCGGCGACATGAGCGCACCCGACCGCGGCGTCGGACGCGACGACGCCTGAACCGTCCCGGCCGCCCCCCGCGACGGAAGCCGGGTCGCGTCCGGCCTGATCGCCCAACCGCTCAGACACAGTCGCAGGGCCAGGCCTGGACGACGAGCACGGCCGCCCCCGCGAAGGTGGCGGCCGCCGCGCCGGCCAGTCGCCCGCGCTGTCCTGGCCTGGCGGGGCGAAGCAGCTCCCAGCCGCCGTAGCCGAGGAGGACCAGCAGGGCGCCGCCCAGGGCTCCGGTGACGAGCGGACTGTGCTTCCAGCCCTCGTGGGACACCAGAAACACAACCGCGACGGCGACGCAGACGACGAACGCCAGCACCAACTCCCCGGCGACTTCTTCCAGGAGCTCCTTGAGGAACGAGCCGACGCCGCGCACCACCCGCAGGACACGGCTCCGAACGCCGGCGACAGTCACGCGCCACACGCCCCCAGCCCCGGTCCAGGTTCGCCGGACTCCTAGGCGAACACCACGGTCCGTCGCCCGTTCAGCAGAATCCGCCGCTCCGCGTGCCATTTCACCGCGCGCGCCAGTGCCTGGCACTCCACGTCGCGGCCGATGGCCACCAGCTGGTCCGGAGTCACGTCGTGGGCGACGCGCTCGACCTCCTGCTCGATGATCGGGCCCTCGTCCAGGTCCGCCGTGACGTAGTGCGCCGTCGCTCCGATCAGCTTGACGCCTCGGGCGTGGGCCTGGTGGTACGGCTTGGCGCCCTTGAAGCTCGGGAGGAAGGAGTGGTGGATGTTGATGATCCGGCCGCTGAGCGCCTTGCACAGGTCGTCCGACAGCACCTGCATGTAGCGGGCCAGGACGACCAGTTCCACGTTCTTCTCGCGGACCAGCTCCAGGAGTTGTGCCTCGGCCTGTGCCTTCGTGTCCTTCGTCACCGGGATGTGGACGAAGGGGACGTCGTACGAGGCGACCAGCTCGGCGAAGTCCGTGTGGTTGGAGACGACCGCCGCGATGTCGACCGGCAGCGCGCCGATGCGGGCGCGGAAGAGGAGGTCGTTGAGGCAGTGGCCGAACTTGCTGACCATGAGGACGACCCGCATACGGTCCTCGGCCCGGTGGATCTGCCAGTCCATGTGGAAGGCGTCACCGATCGCCGCGAAACTCGCGCGCAGCTTGTCGACCGTCACCGGCGTCTCTCCCGAGAAGTGGACGCGCATGAAGAACAGTCCCGTGTCCCGGTCGCCGAACTGCTGGCTGTCCTCGATGTTGCAGCCGGTCATGAAGAGGTAGCTCGACACGGCGTGCACGATGCCCTGTTTGTCGGGGCAGGAGAGCGTGAGGACGTACTGCTCGGCGGGGGGCGCGGCCTGGCTGGACTGCTCGTTCATGCCGGACAGGGTCCCATATCCACCTGGTACGGCCGACTCCCGTCCGCCACCCGGAACGGGCCTCCGGAACGGACCGGCCGGGACGCCCATGTGCGCCTACGCCGAGCGCGTCAGTATCCGCAGTACCTCCAGCGTGCGCGGCGGCACGTCCGGTTCCTCGCCGTCGCTCGCCGCCAGGCGCACATGGGCGTCCCGGGCCGCGCGGACGGCCTCCGGCCAGCCGGCGTGGTCGAGGTAGGCCGAGACGGGGGCGTCCGGGCCGACCTGGTGCATGATCCGCAGGACGCGGAGTACGGCGGTGTCGACGAGGGCGGCTTCCTGGGAGTCCCGGAAGATCGTGCCGACGTATTTCTCGGCGGACCAGCTGTCCAGCCAGGTGTCCTCGACCAGGCGGTACACGGCGTCGGTGACGTCCCCGTAGCCGTCGACGCCGGCCAGCCAGACGTCTCGCTGGAACACCGGATCGGAGAGCATGTGCAGCGCGGAGCGCACATTGCTGCGCCAGCGCCACCACGGCATGTCGTTGAGTGGCATGCCGCCCATGGTGGGGGAGCGACGGCCGCGACGGGAAGAGTCTTCCGAACCTTGCACGGTCATCGATCGTACGGTCCCTGTGAAAATGAGATCAACACCCCCCGTAATTCACCTCCCCGTCACCGCCTGTCGACCAAGGGTCACATCCGGGTTGGCTGTGTGACGGAATCGTGCGTGTCCATGACCGGCAGGCGAGGCACCCGCAGCTCCTTCCGCACCAATCTCCCCATGTCGATGGGCGTGCTGGCCGTGTGCGCGGCACTCACCGCCGGCTGCGGGGTCATACCCGGCACCTCGGCAGGCGCCGAGGGCGGCGACATCACCGTCATGACCTGGGCACCGGAGGGCACCGACGCCACCAACAAACCCGGTATGCCGGCCATGGCGCAGGCGTACGCCCGCTGGATCAACTCCACGGGGGGCCTGAACGGGCGCAAGCTCAAGGTCCTGACCTGCAACGACCACAACGACGGGGTGGCCGCCGCGAAGTGCGCCCGGCGCGCCGCCGACGAGGACGTCGTCGCGGTCGTCGGCTCCTACAGCCAGTTCGGCGACGACTTCCTGGGCCCGCTGGCCTCCGCCGGAATCCCCTACATCGGCGGCTACGGCGTCACCAACGACGAGTTCACCAATCCGATGTCCTACCCGGTCAACGGCGGCTCGCCCGCCCTTCTGGCCGGCCTCGGCAAGGAGCTCGCCTCCGTCTGCGGGCCCGTCGCCCTGATCCGCCCCGACACCATCGCGGGCGACCAGCTGCCCCAGCTCCTCGACTCCGGGCTGCGGGCGGGCGGCCACGCCGAGGCGCGGGACCAGTTGGCCGCCGAGAACGCCACCGAGTACGCGACGCACACCCGGCTCGCCCTGGAGCGCACGGCGGGCAAGGCGGGCGCAGCGGGCACGGAAGCCGAGCGCGAGGGCTGTGTCGTGCCCGCGCTCGGGGACCGTACGAACACCTTCATGGACTCCTTCCGGCGCGACCGCGAGGACTACCCGGCCGTACGCACCGCCACCGTCCTCGGCAGCGTCGACCAGACGGTGATCAACGCGACCGGGGGCAGGACGGGTCCGTACGAGGGCTCGTACATCACCGGCTGGTACCCGGTGGCCGGCGACGCCCGCTGGGACGGGATGAAGAAGGTCATCAACGAGGAGGCCTTCGACGACAACCGCATCGACCCGCAGGACGCGGGGGTGCAGACCACCTGGATCGCGTACACCGTCCTCAAGACGGTCGTCGAGTCGCTGGGCGAGGGCGAGGTGTCGTCGACCACGGTCCGGCGGGCCCTCGACGACGGTGTCCGGGTCAGCACCGGCGGCCTCACCCCGGCGCTGCGCTGGCGCTTCGAGGACCTGCTGTCGGTGGTCGGCTTCCCGCGCCTCATCAACGCGCGGGTGACCCTCCAGGTCGTGCGCGGGGGCCGCCTCGTCGCCGCGCGCGAGGGCTCCGTCGACACGAGGAAGCTGCTGGAGAGCGCGACGGACTGACAACCGGCGGGCGGTCCCTCCCGGAGGGACCGCGCCGGGTCGGAACCGGGTCAGAGCTGGGTGGACTGGCGCTCCGTCAGGCCGTACGGCTTCGCGATCGCGTTCCACAGCTCGGCCGCCTTGGCCTTCTGCTCGGTGGCGATGCCGCTCTGCTGGTTGCCCTTCTGCGTCTGGCCGGTCGAACGGGCCTGGCCCTTCCGGCAGCCGTGCTTGCCCGCCACCTGGTCGGCCCAGGCCGCGTAGTGCTCGTCGGCCGACTGGGACGCGTGCCACGCCTTGGTGAGGGCGTCGGTCAGCTGGGCGTTCTCGGGGAGCTTGTCGACGGACAGCGACGCGAGCCGGGTGACCAGCTCGCCGCGCTGCTGGGCCGCGCCGCGCAGGTCGGCGGCGGCCTGGCCGAGGTTGTTGCAGGACTTGACGTTCGCCACGGCCTTGATCACCGTGTCGCGGCTGTTGTTGCTGTCGGCGAGAAGCTTGTCGAGTTCGACGGCCTGCGCCTTGGCCGGGTCGGCGGCCGGTGCCTCGGACTCCTTCGGCGCGGCCGAGGTCGCCGCGACCGTCTTGTTGCCCGCGTCGTTGGCGCTGTCCCCGCCACTGCTGCTCAGATAGGCGCCGGCGCCTATCCCGAGCACGGCGATGCCGACCCCGAGGGCCGCGATGACGGGCACCCGTGAACGCCTGCCGCCACCGCCCCCGCCGCCGTGCCGGTCGTCCGTGTCGTGGGGCTCGTGCGGCCCGCCCGCCTGGAAGCCGTACGGGGCCTGCTGGGCGGCGTACGGAGCCTGCTGGCCGTAGGGCCCGGGGGCGGGCTGCTGGTGCTGCTGGGGCTGGATGCGGGGCATCTGCTGGGTGGCGCCGGCCGGTGACCCGGCGCCGGGTGCGCTCGGGCCGCCGCGGAAGAGGTTGTCGAAGTCGGAGGGCGGCTGACGGTCGTCGGGGCCGCCCGGGTGTCCGCCGTACGGCCCTGCGGGCACCGGCGGGATGTACTGGGTGGCGTCGGCGTCGGAACCGCCGGGGGCGGCCTGCGGGACGCGGCCCAGATACGCGGTCGCCTCGGCGGCCGTCGCGGGCGGCATCGCGCCGGGGCCCACGGGCGGCACGGGCGGGAGGAACTGCGTCGCCGCCTCGTTGACGTGCGGGGCCTGGTGGGAGGGCGCGGGGGAGTGCGCCGTCACCGGCGGGAGGTACTGGGTGGCCGGTTCGGCGACCGGCCCGGGGGTGCCGGGAACGGGCGGGATGTACTGGGTCGCGCCCTCGTCGACGGGCGGCAGCGGAGCACCGGGCGCGGCGGCGTACGGGAGGGCCGCACCGCCCTCGGGCGGCAGCGGGGCGCCACCGTACTGCCCGTACTGCTGCCCGTACGACTGTCCGTGCTGATGCCCGTAGAGCTGATGGGCCTGCTCGGGAGCCGGCTGCTGGGCCTGCTGCTGGTACTCCGGCATGGGTATGCCCCCGGCGGCGGGCGGGAGCGGCGCGGACCCGGCGCCGTGGGGGGCGTCCGGGGTCGGCTGGTCGCCGTAACCGGGCTGCTGGGCCCAACCGCCGGACATGTGCGGGTCGTTGTCCCACGCCGGGGCCGACGGCGCCTGCTGCTCGGGCTGTTGCTGCGGCTGGGGGTGGAACTGGCCCTGGTCACCCCACTGTTGGTGCTGGTACTGGTACTGCTCCTGGTGCTGCTGAGCGTCCGGTGCCGCGGGCCAGCCATCGGCCGCCGGAGGCTGCCCCTGCCCCTGGGCCTGGGCCTGGTTCATGTCCGGGCCCCACGGCTGTCCCCAGGCCTGACCGGTGGTCGGGTTCGGGTTCGGCGGTGGAGGCAGCGCCGGGGCGGGGACGGGCCTGCCGACGCTTCCCCCCGTCATGCCCGGCAGCAGCGGTTCGCCGCCGTCGGAGGGCAGCACGATGCCTTCGCGCGCCACGCGCGGCGAGGGCTCCTCGCCCTGTCCACTCTGCGTCACCGGGACTCCTACTGATGGGGGACCTTCGGAATCGTCGGTTAACGCTACCGGGTCCCCGGAATCCGATTCACCGCAGCACAGGACCGGACCGGTCCCCCACCAGCCGCTCAGCCTTCCGCTGTGTCTCCCGTCACGCCGCCGACCGCAGGTCCAGCCGAGCCCCGAACTCCCGGACCACGGATTCCTCGCGGTACGGCTCCAGGCGCATGTGGAGGTCCTCCAGGTACTCGGCGCCCCGGTTGGAGCGCAGGGTGCCGAGGAGTTCCACCGCGCGCAGCCCCGTGTGGCAGGCCTCCTCCACCTCGCGCTGCTGGACCTGTGCCGTGGCCAGCAGCACCAGTCCGATGGCCCGGCGCCGGGCTCGCGTCTCGGGGTGTCCGTCCAGCGACTCCTGCGCGCACCGCGCCGCCGCCTCGGCCTGGCCGAGGTCCCGGTGGCAGTGCGCCAACTCGTCGGCCAGATAGGCCCCGTCGAAGTGGGCGATCCACGCCGGGTCGTCCCCGGACTCCGGATCGGCCGCGTCCAGCGCGTTGACCGCGCGCGACGACGCCAGCTGGGCCGACCGCGCGTCGCCCATCAGGGCGTGCCCCCGGGCCTCGGCCGCGTGGAACATCGCCTCCGCGCGCGGGGTGACCCTGCCACGCGCCCCTTCCTGTGCCGCCCGCGCCAACTGGGCGATCTCCCGCGGGTTTCCGAGCTGCGCGGCGAGATGGCTCATGGAGGCGGCGAGTACGTACCCTCCGTACCCCCGGTCCCCGGCCGCCTGGGCGAGCCGGAGCGCCTGGATGTAGTAGCGCTGGGCGAGACCGGGCTGGCCGGTGTCGACCGCCATGTACCCGGCGAGTTCGGTCAGCCGCGCGACGGCGGCGAAGAGGTCACGGCCGACCGCCTCCCGGTACGAGCCCGCCAGCAGCCCGGAGACGACGCTGTTGAGGTAGTGCACGAGGACCGGACGGACATGCCCGCTGCCGAACTGGTGGTCCAGGTCCGTCAGCGCCTGTGTCATCGCGCGCACCGCGGCCACGTCCGACGGCCCCACGCGGGGGCCCGCCTGACGCGCCACCTGGGAGTCGGGGGACGAGATCAGCCAGTCCCGGCTGGGCTCCACGAGCGCGGACGCGGCGACGGACGAACCGGAGAGGAAGTCCCGCCGGCCCACGTCACTGCGCCACAGCTCACACACCTGCTCGATGGCGCCGAGGACGGTCGGGGAGAACTGGAGTCCGACGCCCGAGGCGAGGTTCTTGCCGTTGGCCATGCCGATCTCGTCGATCGTGACCGTACGGCCGAGTTTTCGGCCGAGGGCCTCGGCGATGATCGCGGGCGCCCGGCCCCGGGGCTGCTGTCCGCGCAGCCAACGGGCCACGGACGTCTTGTCGTACCGCAGATCGTGGCCGTGCTCCGCGCCGCACATGTTGACCCGACGGGCCAGCCCGGCGTTCGAGCAGCCCGCTTCCTGGATGAGCGCCTGCAGCCGTTCGTTCGGCTGCCGCGCGACGAGAGGCCTTGCGGCCATGGCGTACCCCCTGAGGCTGCGGTGCCGTGCCCACGCACCGGGTTGACGTGTCTTCCGTGCCCGGATCCCCTTCCGTACGCGGCCCGACGAGCGGACGAGTACGGCGAAAAGATCCGGCCTCGAAGATCAATGCCCCGCAGACATGCCGACAATGCGAAGCATGTGAGGATTGCCGGGGTAAAGGCGGATGCCCAGCCCCACCCCTGCCTACCCAGCCCCGTCCCGGATCCTCCTGCGCGCCCCCGCCCATGCATCCATGCGCCCCAGATGCGGAATCGATGCTCCTCCCCCGCGCATGTGACATGCGTAACTCATGAATCCCACTAGAGTTGTCCTCATCGTGGAAGAGACCATCGCGGGCCCTGATGCTGCCCAAATCCCCAAGCAACGCGGCGAATCCCTCTTGGAAACCGCCGTCCGTTACGCCGAAGAACGCCACTGGGACGTGTTTCCCGGTACGTGGCTGGAAGCAGTCGACGGGGTGCAGCGATGCTCCTGCGGCGACACAGCGTGCGCCCTGCCCGGCGCACACCCGTCGCGTCCCGACTGGATCACGCAGGCCACAGGCAGTGCGACCGTCGCGCGCCGGCTGTGGACCGACCAGCCGACGGCGTCGATCCTGCTGCCGACCGGCCATACGTTCGATGCGATTGACGTGCCCGAGACCGCCGGGTTCCTCGCGCTGGCGCGTATGGAGCGGATGGAACTGACGCTCGGACCGGTGATGTTGACGCCGGATCGGCGGATGCGGTTCTTCGTGTTGCCGGGGGCGTCGGTGAAGGTGCCTGATCTGGTGCGCAAGTTGGGGTGGTCGCCTGCCTCGCTGGATCTGGTCGCGTTGGGTGAGGGCGCGTATGTGGCTGCGCCGCCTACCCGGTACGCGTCTCGGGGGGCTGTGCAGTGGGCCTGCCGGCCTACGCCTGCGAATCGGTGGCTGCCGGATGCGGAGGAGTTGATCTCGCCGCTTGCCTATGCGTGTGGGCGGGATCGGTAGGTTCGCCGTTCGGGGTGCCTGGTTTCGGTTGTCTGGCGGCTGCGGGTGCGCTGTGGCTTGTCGCGCAGTTCCCCGCGCCCCTGAAAAGCCTGCGGTTGCCGCTCGTCGGTAACTTCCCTGCGCCCCTGAAAGGCCTGGGGTTGCCGCTCGTCGGTCACTTCCCCGTGCCCCTGAAAAGCCCGGGGTTGCCGCTCGTCGGTCACTTCCCCGCGCCCCTGAAAAGCCCGGGGTTGCCGCCCGTCGCCGCCGATCGAATGCGGCCCCGTGTGCCGGGGACGGCTGCCGCTTAGGCTCCTCGCATGGTTGATGGTGCTGCCGTGCGGGTGCGGGGACTCTGGAAGCGGTTCGGGCAGCAGGTCGCTGTTGCCGGGATCGATCTGGAGTTGCCCGCCGGGAAGTTCGTCGGGCTCGTCGGGCCGAACGGGGCCGGGAAGACGACCACGCTCTCGATGGTGACCGGGCTGCTGCGGCCCGACCAGGGCACCGTGGAGGTCGTGGGGCACGACGTGTGGAGCGACCCCGTCGAGGTCAAGGCGCGGATCGGGGTGCTGCCCGAAGGGCTTCGGCTCTTCGAGCGGCTGTCCGGGCGTGAACTGCTCGCCTACTCCGGTCGCTTGCGTGGCCTGCCCGGCGTCGAGGTCGACAAGCGGGCGGCCCAGCTTCTCGACGTCCTCGACCTGGCCGGCGCGCAGCACAAACTCGTCGTCGACTACTCGACCGGCATGCGCAAGAAGATCGGCCTCGCCGCCGCTCTCCTCCACAATCCCGAAATCCTGTTCCTCGACGAGCCGTTCGAGGGCGTGGACCCGGTGTCGGCGCAGATCATCCGGGGTGTGCTGGAGCGGTACACCGGCTCCGGCGCCACCGTCGTCTTCTCCTCCCATGTCATGGAGCTGGTCGAGTCGCTGTGCGACTGGGTCGCGGTGATGGCGGCGGGACGGATCCGGGCGCACGGCCCGCTGGCCGACGTGCGGGGTGACGCGCCCACGCTCCAGCACGCGTTCCTCGAACTCGTCGGCGCGGGCGAGCGCGACCACGGGTCCCACCTCGACTGGCTGGGCGGCGGCGCCCGATGACGGGGGACGCGTCGGTCACCTCGGTCGTCGTACGCCTGAAACTGTCGCTGCTTCGCAACGGGCTGCGGCAGTCAGCGGGGCGGCGGGCCGCGTACGTCACCTCCCTCGTCGTCGTGCTGCTGCTCGCCGCGCTGCAGTTCCTGGGACTGATCGCGCTGCGCGGCAACGCGCACGCCGCGTCCGTCACCGTCATCCTCCTCGCGGTGATGGCGCTGGGCTGGACCTTCATGCCGCTGTTCTTTCCCAGCGGGGACGAGACCCTCGACCCGACCCGGCTGGTGATGCTGCCGTTGCGCCCCCGGCCACTGGTCCGGGCGCTGCTCGTGGCCTCGCTCGTGGGCATCGGGCCGCTGTTCACCCTGTCGCTGCTCGTGGGGTCGGTACTCGCCCTGGCGCACGGCGGGGCGGCGTTCGCCGTGTCGCTCGTCGCCGTTCCCCTCGCGCTGCTGGTGTGCGTGGCGCTCGCGCGGGCCGTCGCCGCCGCCAACGTCCGGTTGCTCAGCAGCCGCAAGGGGCGCGATCTCGCCGTACTCAGCGGGCTGGTCGTCGCGATCGGGGCGCAGCTCGTCAACTTCGGTATGCAGCAGCTCGGTTCGGCGGGGCTCGGCCAACTCGACCCGGCCGCCGCCGTGTTGGCCTGGGTGCCGCCCGCGTCCGCCCTCGGCGCGGTGGACTCGGCGAGCGACGGCTCGTACGGCGTCGCCCTCGCCCGACTCGCCCTCAGCGCGGGGACGCTGGTGGTGCTGTTGCGGGTCTGGTCGCGCACCCTCACCCGGCTGATGACCTCGCCCGACGGGTCGACCCTGCAGGCCGCCGAGCCGTCCGGCAAGCGGGAGCGGACGTCCGGCGGGCCGGCCCGGTGGCTGCCGGACGGGCGTACCGGGACCGTCATGGAGCGGAGTCTGCGCTATGCGTGGCGGGACCCCAAGACCAAGGCCGCGTGGGTGACCTCGCTGGCGATCGGCCTCATCGTGCCGGTGTTCAACGCGATACAGGGCACCGGTTCGGTCTACTTCGCCTGCTTCGCGGCCGGGATGCTCGGCATCCAGATGTACAACCAGTTCGGCCAGGACACCTCCGCCTTCTGGATGGTCGCGATGACGATCTCGTCCACCCGGGACGCGTACGTCGAACTACGTGGCCGGGCACTGGCGTTGCTGCTGATCAGCCTGCCGTACGCCATCCTCGTGGTCGTTCTCACCACCGCGCTGCTCGACGACTGGACCTCGCTGCCCGAGGCGCTCGGGATGTCCCTCGCGCTGCTGGGGGCGATGCTGGCGGCCGGGGCCTGGTCGTCGGCCCAGTACCCGTACTCCATCCCGCAGGAGAACTACAAGAACGTGGCCCCCGGGCAGGCCGGGCTCGCCATGGCCGCCATTTTCGGCGGCATGGTCGGCGCCGCCCTGCTGTGCGCCCCCGTCATCGCCCTCACCATCTGGCTGAACGTCGACTCGGGCGGGGACCGGTGGACGTGGCTGCTGCTGCCGGTCGGCGCCGGCTACGGCGCCCTGCTCGTCCTGCTCGGACTGCGACTCTCCGCACCGCGCACGGCACGGCGGCTGCCGGAGATTCTGGCGGCGGTCAGCAAGGGCTGAACCCGCCCGCACACCCCGACAACTCCGCCGAACTTGCCTACGGCATAAGGGGTTTGCGCCACAAATCGCGGGGAGGGAAGGGGTGACGAAAGCTTTCATGGGGGGAGCGCTCGCATGGCCAGATGGTTCGGCAGATCCAAGTCCAAAAGTTATGACCCGGTCGGCGCCGCGGCGCAGTCCGAGCACCTCGAACCCCTCGGTGTCTCCGACGACCTGCGGCTGGCCTACGGCCGCACCGGCGACCCGAAGCTGCTGCGCGGCTCCCTCCAGGCCGCCGAACTGGCCGTTCAGGTCTACCCGGTCGACGACCTCCGGCACGCCGCCGCCCTCTCCGCGCTGTGCATGCTGCACCGGCTGAGCTGGGAACGCGAGCGGTCCGCCGCCGATCTGGTCAAGGCCGTCGACTACGGGCGCCGGGCCGTCGACAGGTCCCCGCCCGGCGACACCGAACTCCCCCGGCACATGTCCTCCCTGGCCACCGCCCTCCAGGAGGTCTACGACAGCACCCACGACGAGGAGGCCATCGACGAGGCCATCGCCCTGTACCAGGGCTGCCTGGACCTCATGCCGATCAGAAGCGCCGGACAGGGTGAGGCGCGGGTCGCCCAGGAGTCCAACCTTGCCAACTCCCTGCTCCGCAAGGGGCGTAGCAGCCGCGACCTCGACATCCTGAACGAGGCGGCCAGGCACGCCCGCGCCGCGCTGCGCGACACCCCGGACGACCATCCGATGCACCCGATGCGCCTCATCAACCTCGGCGGAGTGCTCCTGGGGCTCGTCCAGAGCGGCCATCCGGAACACATCGGCGCGGCGGAGGACATGTACACGCGTGGACTGGGCGAGTTGCCGGCCCACCACCCCGTGCGTCCCGGCATCGAGAAGACGCTCGCCATGATCAAGGGCCTGCGCAGCCAGTTCGGGATCTGACTGATGAAGGTGCCGGATCGGTTTCGTCGGGCCGCTCATGGTGAACGGCCGGCGGATCGTGGTGAGCGGTCGGCGGATCGTGGTGAGCGGTCGGCGGATCGTGGTGAGCGGTCGGCGGATCGTGGTGAGCGGTCGGCGGATCGTGGTGAGCGGTCGGTGGTCGAACTGTCCCTGCTCGTCGAGGACTTCGCCGGGCCCGACCGCTGGCGGTGGGTGCTGGTGGCGCCCGACGGTGAGGTGCTCGCACGCCACGAGGTCCGGCTGGACCGGTCCGGCCCGCAGTACGAGGCCTTCGTCGACCTGCCCGGATATCTGCGCCGCCACGCGGCCCCGGACGTACGGGCCGTCCGGGAACGGGAGATCGTCCGGGACGTGGGCACGTGGATCGGCGCGGAGGTCCTCGGGCCCGTCGCGCCCGTGCTGCTCGCGGCGGCCCCGGCCGTGGTGCGGGTCGTCGTGCCGAGGGACGTACCGGCCGCGCGGCGTCTGATGTTCGTACCCCTGGAGCTGGCCCATGCCCGGGGGCGGCCACTGGCTGTCCAGGACGTGACCCTGGTGACGCAGTGGGGTACGGAGGGCCGGTCCGGGGGGCGTGGCAGTGACCGGCCTGACCAGCTTGACCGGCCGGTGCGGGTGCTGGCGCTGTTCAGTCTGCCCGAGGGCAGCCGGGCGTTGAACCTGCGGCGCGAACGCCTCGCGCTGACCCGGCTGTTCACCGACGCGGCACGTTCCGGCCGGGCGGTGGAGGTGCGCACCCTGCAGTACGGGGTCACGCGCGAGCGGCTGCGTGCCGTACTCGCGGGGCCGGACGGCTGGGACCTCGTCCACGTCTCCGGGCACGGCGCCCCCGGCGAACTCCTCCTGGAAACCGACGCCGGGCGCCCCGACCGTATCCGCGCGCCCGAACTCGTCGACCTTCTCGGCGCCACCCGTGGCGTCTCCCTCGTCACTCTGTCGGCGTGCTGGTCGGCGGCGGCCGGGGATCCGGTGGGGGACGAGGATTCCGGTGACCCGGAGGAGCCCGCGGCACGGGCGGTGGTCGGGGCCGTCGCCGGGGACCTCGTCGAGCGGCTCGGGTGTGCGGTGCTGGCCATGCGGTACCCGGTGGAGGACGGGTTCGCGATCGCTCTCGCCGAGCGTCTCTACCGGCAACTGGTCGTCGAGGGGCAGGTGTTGCCCCGGGCGCTGGCCCGGGTGCTGGGCGAGTTGTCGGCGACGGACACCGGGGCGGAGGGGGTGCCTGGTTCCGCGTTGCGTGCGGCGACTCCTGCGCTGTTCGGGGCGCGGGCGGTGGGGCTCACCCTGGACGCGCCGAGGGGGGCGCCGCCGGGTGAGGCGACTGGCGGGGACACCGGCCGGGAGACTGGCGAGGCGACTGGCGGGGCGGACATCCCCGGCCGGGGCACGGCCGCCGAACTCCCTCCCGAACCCGACCACTTCGTCGGCCGTGTCGCCCTTCTCTCGCGCGCCGGTGCCGCCCTGGCCCCTCGCAGCGGGCTCCGCGGGGTGCTGCTGCAGGGCATGCCGGGGGCCGGAAAGACCGCGTGCGCAAGGGAGTTGGCCGCGACGCACGCTCACGCCTTCGAGCAGGTCGTCTGGTTCACCGCGCCCCAGGAGCAGGACGACGCCCAGCACCCGG
Source organism: Streptomyces sp. AK08-02 (assembly GCF_033795085.1). Classification (NCBI taxonomy): domain Bacteria; kingdom Bacillati; phylum Actinomycetota; class Actinomycetes; order Kitasatosporales; family Streptomycetaceae; genus Streptomyces; species Streptomyces sp. AK08-02. The sequence goes on along the minus strand of NZ_JARAZV010000015.1, from coordinate 278,465 downwards.
AGGAAGCGCTCGCCTCCTTCGCCCTGGCCCTGGAACAGGCGGTGCCCGAGCTGCGCTGTCTGAGTCTGCTGGACGCGGACGGGCCCGACCGGTCGGCGAGGGAATTCGTCGGCGCGGTCTCCTCGTGGCTGGAGCGGGAGCGGGTGCTGCTGGTCGTCGACGGCATCGACGCGCTGCTGACTCCCGACAGGGCCTGGCGGGACCCGCGTTGGGGTGCTCTCGTCGGTGCGCTGTCCGGGCACACCGGAGCGGGACGGCTGATCCTGTGCGGGCGGGTACGGCCGGCCGGGCTGGGGACACGGGTACGGACCGAGCCGGTCGACCTGCTCACCCGCGACGAGGCCCTGCTGCTGGCCCGCGAACTCCCCCACCTGGCCCGTCTGATCGCCGGGCAGCTTCCCGGCACGGCACCCGAGGTCGCACGTCGACTCGCCACCGGGCTTCTCGAACTCGCCCAGGGGCACCCGGGGTTGCTGGAGCTGGCCGACACGCAGGCCGCCGATCCGGAGCGTCTGACCAGGCTGCTGGCAGCCGGGAACCGGGCAGCGGCGAGGGCAACGACAGGGGACGGCGGCGCCGACGAGGACGGTGACGAGCGGCTACGCGTACTCCGTGCCTGGTCCGTGAGCATCGCCGCCGAACTCGCCCCCACCGAACGGGACTTGTTCCATGTCCTGTGCTGCCTGGAGGAGACCGACCGCAGCCGCGCGGTCCTGGACCACAACTGGCGTGATCTGTGCGACCGACTCGGCCACCCCGACACACCGGTTGACGCGGCGCTGCGGACACTGGTCGCCCACGGGCTCCTCACCCCGCGCCCGGGACAGTCGTACGAGATCCAGGCAGCCGTCGCCGCCGAGGGACGGGCGCGGGCCGGGGCGCGGGTGCGGGAACCGGTCGACACGCGGATGTGGGGGTACTGGCTGCGGGTGTTCGAGATGGCGTGGACCCGCGAGGGCACCGACGCCGAGGGCGCCCGACTGGCCGGGCCGCTGCTGACGCACGCCGCGCTGTCCGCCGCCCCCTACCTGATCCGGCTGGGGCAGGAGTCGGACGCCGCGACGCTGCTGGAAGCCGTACTGCGCCGGGACACCTCGGGTCCGACCAGGGCCCGCGTACTGCCCCTGCTGCGCCGGATCGCGATGCGCGCCGCGTCCGCGCCGGGTACCGGAGTCGTGCCGCCGACGGAGGCGCTGGCGCGGGTGCTCATCGAGACCGACCCGGCACTCGCCGAACGGCAGGACCGCGCCGCACTCGCCTCGGCGCTCGAACGCGGCGACCATTCGGCCGCCGCCACCGCGACCAGCGGCCTGGTCGACCTCTGTCTCCGAGCCGGACGCCTCACGGAGGCGCTCACCCTCGCCGAACAGGGCATCGAACACGTGCGCAGAGCCGGCTCGGGCACCTGGACGACGCTCCTGTACGAGGTCCAGCGGCTGCACGTACTGTCGCAGACCGACCGGGCGGGCGAGGCCCTCGCCGAGGCCGACGCCCTGCACCGGCGAGCCCGTGACGTGCCCCGGGAACGCGGGCCCCGGGAGGGAGTCGACTGGTGGGAGGTCTGGGAGGAGCTGTGCGACACCGGGCAGCGCGCCGCGATCGAGGCGGGCGAGTGGCATCGGGCGCTGGAGTACGCCGACGACCTGTGCGCCTCCAAACAGGCCCGCGGCGCCCCGGTCACCGACTTCGCGCGGGCCCGGCTGCCCGCGTACATGCCGTTGCTGAGCCTGGGCCGGACGCGGGAAGCGCTGCGGCTGCTTGAGGAGTGCCGGGAGGTCTTCGAGGCCGCGGGGGACTTCCCGTACCTGGGTGAGGTGTTCGGGGCGCTCGGGAATGTGGCGCACGTCCGGGGGCACGGCGAGGTGGCCGTCGCCCGGGAACGGGACAGTCTGCGGTACGCGTACCGGGCGGGGCTGCCGGCGCTCGTCGCGGTCGGCCACGCCAACCTGGGCACCTATCTGCACGTCCACGCGCGGGACGCGGCGGGCGCGGTCGCCCACCATCTCGCGGGGGCGCTGCTCGGCACCCTCGCCGGCGGCGGCCGGACGACGAGCGCCGCGCTGTCCCTCGCGGACGACCTCCGGGAGTTCGGGCCGGACGCTCAGGCGCAACTGCCCGTGGACGTGGAGGAGTTGTGCGCACGGGTGGCCGAGGTGCCCGGGGTGGCCCTGGACCGGCTGCTGGCCGGCCTGGACCCCGGGCTCGCCCGCGCCCGGGAGACGCTCGCCACGCTGGTCCGGGACGTGCGGAGGAGCGCGGCGGAGGAAGCGCGGGGAACGGGGACCGGACCGGTGACGGAGGCGGAGTGGCGCCGGCTCGCCACTGTGCAGGCGGCGGCGTGGGGCATGACCTGGGAACCCGCGCTCGCGGCGCTGCTGGCCGCCGAGCGGCGCAACACGGCGGCGAAGGTGAAGCTGCGCCAGCACCTCGCCCAACTCAGCCTGCTGGACCCGATGTTCGTCCCCCTGGCCGACGTACTGACCCGGATCCAGAGCGGTGAGCGCGGCCCCGGTGTGCTCGCCGGGCTGAAGCCCCTCGACGCCACCGTGGCGAGGCGCGCGCTGGACGCGCTGGCCGGCCGGGTGGCCGTACCCGTCGAGATGTGGACCGCGATGCATCTGGGCATCGCCCTCGGCATCTTCGTCACCACCGCCCTCGGCGGGGACGGCACCGACGAGGCGACCCGGGAGAACCTGGACGGGTTCGCCTCGGACCCGCGCCTCGCGCCGATGGCCTCGGCCCTGGAACGGATCCTCGGCGGCGAACGCGACCCCGCGCTCGGCGCCGGGCTGCCGCAGCCGACCCAGCGGGCGGCGGTCGCCGCGGTGCTGCACCATCTCAACGTGGCGGAGACGGCGGTCCGTTGACCGGCGGTTCGCGGCTGTCGCCTGGGATACTGCGCGCATGGCGGACGCCCCGAAGATCAACGACGTACGGCTCGGCGACGACGGTGTGCTGGAGTTCTACGACGGCACGGCGTGGGTCCTGTACCCGGACGTGCCCGACGACGACGGCCCGCCCCAGGCGCTGACCAAGGACTCCCCCACCGTCAAGGACTGGCCGCAGTGAGCACCGAACCGCCGCCGGCCTCGCCGGGACCGGACGCCGGCACGCCCTTCGACGCCCTGCCCTCCCCGCTCGACGCCGTGCCCGAACTGCGGGCCGCCGCACGGTGGATGATCGCCTGCTTCGGTGCCGTCGGGGTCGCGCTCGTCGGCGGTGGGCCGCTGGTGGCCGTCGGGAAGGTGCACGGGCTGGGCGAGGCGCTGGTCGCGGGCGCCGCCCTGGCGGTCGCGCTCGCCGGGATCTGCCTCGCCGTCTGGCAGGTCAGCCGGGTGCTCGTGCCGCCGATCACCACCGCGGCCGCCCTCGGCACCCCCGCGACACGCGGCCTGCGCGAGCTGATCGACGCCTCCCCCGCCGACTTCTTCGGCTCCGCCGCCACCGGCGTCGACGATCTGCTGCGCCACCGTGCCGTCGCCGTGAACATCCACCGCGCGCTCGCCACCGAGACCGACCCGCACCGCCGTGCGCTACTGCGAGGGCACCTGGACCGGGCGAAGGCCAACATCGCCCGCACCGACCCCTTCGTACGCTGGCTGCTGGCCATGGCGCACGTCTGGCAGATCCGGGCCGCCTTCCACGAGGCCCGCCGCTGGTGCCTTCTCGCCGTGGCCCTCGTCGCGACGGGCGCGGTCGCCTTCCTGACGGCGACAGGAGGAACCGGCAGGACCTGACACCCTGCCCGTGGCAGGCCAGGGGCGCGGGGACGCGCGCGGCCGGTCCCCTGTTCGGCCCGCGGGCGGAGCCCCGGCTGTCCTCCCCGACCCGAGGAGCGCTACCGGGTCAGGACACCGTCCAGGAACGGCTCGATCGCCGCGCGCCAGGCGTCCGGCTGGTCGTAGTGCACGAGATGGCCGGCGTCGGCCACCTCGGCGTACTCGCCCCTCGGCAGGACGCGGACCATCTCCTGCGCCTCCGCCCGGCCCAGTTCGCCGTCCAGACCGCGCACGACGAGGGCGGGGCACTGAACCTGCGTCAGCTCCTCCCAGTGCGCGTCGAACACCCACGTCTCACGGGACTTGAGCATCTGCTCCGGCTGGAACACGGGGCGCCAGCCGTCGGGGGACTCCTGCATCACCTCGGCGTAGAACTCGCCGCGCGAGGGGCTGGGCCGCTCCACCCAGGGGTCGTCCTCACCGAACCACTTGCGTACGTCGGCGAGGGTGGCGAAGGGGACGGGCCAGGCCTTGAACCAGTCCTCCCACTCACGCTGGGAGGCCGCGCCCAGCGCCGACGCCCGCATGTCGCAGATGATCAGGCCGTGCACCAGGTCGGGGCGTTTCGCGGCGAGCTGCCAGGCCGTCAGGGCTCCCATGGCGTGGCCGATGAGGACGACGGGGCCGAGGCCGAGCTGCTCGATCGCCGCCTCGGCGTCCTCGACGTACGCCTCGCGGGTGTAGAGGTCGCCCGGTGGGCGGTCGCTCTGGCCGTGGCCCCGTTGGTCGAGTGCGACGGCCCGGTGCCGCTCGCCCAGCCAGCGGGCGGCGGACGCCCAGTGCGAGGCGCGGCCCATGAGCCCGTGCAGTAACAGCACGCCTGGTGCCTGGCCGGGTTCTGCGACCCTGGCCTGTTCCTCACCGGTTTTGGGAGGGTCGGCGAACTCCCAGGCGGCAAGTCGCACGCCGCCCGCTCCGGTCACGTCGATACGCCGCGCCATAGGTCTCTGGCACCCCCCTAGCTATCGATGTTTCCTCTGCCGACAGATTATCGAATGGCTATTCGAAAATGCGGTCTCCGGCCGCAACACCCCTCGTTCGAGTGACCCCTCTCAAGGAATGATCCGCGCGGCCGAGGGGAGATCTTCTGCGGGAGGCGGACCGCTCGGGGATGACGGTCCGAAGGGGATGACCCTGGGAGCTCGGGGCTCCGGGTCAGCACAGGGGAGGACAGGCCCCGGCGCCACTTGGCGCCGGGGCCCTCGTCACGTCCGCGGCACATCCTCACGCTCCCCCTCCCCCGCCGGGCGACACCGCTGCCGCTCCCGGCCAAGAGCCCTCAGGTCATATGCCTCTCGCGACAGCGTGGCATGCGAAACGGCCGAGCGCTGCGATTCCGCACACTGAATCTTGGATTGGCGCCCTGGAACGGCACGGATCCCAGGACATGACAAGTTCCGCGCCGGTCACAGGAGTTGACGGTGCGGCAACCGGAGCCGCGACGGGGGCCCGGGTCAGCGCTTCGCCACGAACACGTGCGAGGCCACACCCGCCTCCAGCTCGGCCGCCTCACCACCGCTGCCGACCAGCACCCCGCCGGCCGCCTCCGTCACGCTCACCACCGAACCGGGCTGCACACCCGCGCGACGCAGCGTGTACATCAGCTGCGCGTCCGTCTGGATGGGCTCGCCGATACGCCGTACGACGACCGTCTTGCCGTCCACACCCGGGTCGAGGTCGGCCAGCGAGACCATGCCCTCGTCGAGGAAGGGGTCCGCGCCGTCCTTCTCGCCCAGCTCCTCCAGGCCCGGGATCGGGTTGCCGTACGGCGACTCGGTGGGGTGACGCAGGAGTTCGAGGACCCGGCGCTCCACGGCCTCGCTCATCACGTGCTCCCAGCGACACGCCTCCGCGTGGACCTGCTCCCACTCCAGGCCGATCACGTCGACGAGCAGACACTCCGCGAGGCGGTGCTTGCGCATGACGCGGGTGGCGAGGCGGCGGCCCTCGTCCGTGAGCTCCAGGTGCCGGTCGCTGGCGACCGCCACCAGACCGTCGCGCTCCATCCGGGCCACGGTCTGGCTGACCGTCGGACCGCTCTGGTCCAGCCGCTCGGCGATCCGGGCGCGCATGGGGACCACACCTTCCTCCTCCAGCTCGAGGATGGTGCGGAGATACATCTCCGTCGTATCGATCAGTCCGGACATACGTGCCCCTTGATGAGATGTGCCGGAGGCTCGACGGCTCCGGCGCGTGCGCTGGCCCTGGCTTCAATTCTGACGCATACCACTGACAACCGTGCCGCCGCGGGGGAACCACACGGTTACGGATCCCCGCGGTCGGGTAGACAGCACGTTTCACCGAGGGTACGGCGACGGGCGCGGGAACGGCCGGTGGCGCTGTTGACAGGGCAGTGGTCCAGACCTCACCGTGATCGGCGACGCAGCCGCCACGAACCTCCGAGGGGCCCCGGAATGAGCGACACCAAGCCGACCGGACAGCCGACCCGACAGCCGAGCGGACAGCCGGTCGAACACCTGGCCGGGCAGTTCCTCGACGCCGCGATCGGACTGTTGCGGCGGGTGCGCGACGAGGAGACGGACACCGTGACGGCCGCCGGCACGCTCATCGCCGACACCGTGGCGGCCGAGGGGCGCCTGTTCGCCTTCGGCGCGGGGCACTCCTCGCTCGCCGCGCAGGACATCGTCTACCGCGCGGGTGGCCTCGCCCTGATGAACCTGCTGGCCGTCCCCGGTGTCGTCGGCGTCGACGTCATGCCCGCCACGCTGGGCTCCGCGCTGGAACGCGTCGAGGGCCTGGCCACGGCGGTCCTGGACACCTCACCGCTGCGCGCCGGGGACGTCCTCGTGATCATCTCCCTCTCCGGCCGCAACGCCCTCCCGGTGGAGATGGCGCTCCGCGCGCGTGCCCTCGGTGTGAAGGTCATCGGCGTGACCTCGGTGGCCTACGCGACGGAGACGACGCCCCGGAACGCCTCGGGCACGTTCCTCAAGGACCACTGCGACGTCGTACTGGACTCGAAGATCGCCCCCGGTGACGCCGTACTCACCCTCGACACCGTCCCGGCGCCCTTCGCCCCCGCCTCCACGGTCGTCACGTCGGCCCTGCTCCAGTCGGTCATGGCCACGGCGGCGGGCATCCTGGCGGAACGGGGCATCGAGCCCCCGCTGCTGCGCTCCGGCAACGTGGACGGCGGCCACGACTGGAACGCGCGCATCCTCAAGCAGTACGGCGACCGGATCTTCTACGAGCGCTGAGGACCCTGCCCCTCCTGCTTGCGGTCCTTGAGATCCTTGAGGTCCTGAAGGTCCCTGAGGTCCTTGAGGTCCCGTTCCCCGAGCCCGGCCAGGTCGAGGGCCGCCGCGATCCGCGCGGCCACGTCCTCCGCGTACATCGCGTCCGTACGCTCGAACTGGCTCCGCCCGGCGCCCCGCAGAAACGTCACGACGCCCAGGGTGCGCCCTCGGCTGCGCAGCACCGCGCACAGCGCGTGGACCGAGTCCGGCGGCCACCGGCGCTGGACGGCCCACGCGCGGGCCTGTTCCACGGCGTACGACCCGGCGCTCGCCCGTACCGACCCGGACCGCTCCACGCACTGCACGGCAGGGTGCCCGTCGCCGTAGCGCACCGGCAGTCCGGCCTGCCCGGCGAGGACGCTGGGCCCCGGGGCCCCGGAGGGCGTGGCGGCGGCGCGGACCAGTCGTACGGGACCGTCCCCGTCGTCCGCCGTACCGTCGGCAGCCGTGCCACCGATGACGGCGATCCGGTCGATGAGCGCGTGGTCGGCGAAGCCGGCGAGGGCGAAGTCCAGGTGTGTGGTCGCGGCCTCGGCGGGGTCCTCGCACTCGGCGGCGGCACGCGCGGCTCGGTGCAGCTGCCGGCTGCGGAACCGCAGCTGAGCCGCGTCCTGCTCGATCTGCTTGGCCTCGGTGATGTCCTGGAACAGCCACCCCACCCCGAGGGGAACCGGTTCTTCGGTGAGCGGCGAGGCCAGCCGCAGGAATCCGCTGCGCCAGCAGCGCCGTTTCTCGCCCTCGGGCGTCCGCACACTCACCCACATCTCGGCGGGCGCGGGGGGCGCGCCCTCGGCGAGGACGTGCGTCAGCGCGCTCTCCAGCTCCTCGACACCCTGGGAGAGCAGCTCCCCGAGGGGGCGCCCGAGCACGGCGGTGCGGCCGGTGCCGAGTGAGCGCGCGGCGTGCGCGTTGACGACGGCGGGCCGTAGATCGGCGTCGACGAGGACGACGCCCCAGCTGGCGTCCTCGAACAACGCCTCGCTCAGGGCGATCGACCGCTCAAGGTCTATCTGCGCGTGCACCTCGCTGAAGGCGCAGTACAGCCCGGCGGGCTTGCCGTCGGGCCCGCGAACGGCGGCGGACTGGGTCCGGACGAGCACCCGCCCGCCGTCCTTGGTCAGCAGCGCGAACTCGTGCACCTGGCGTCCCGGGGCGTGCATCGCGGACAGCAGCCGCCCCTCGACCTCCTCGGCGTCGGCCTTGCGCACCGCCCACCCGGCGAATCCGTGCCGCCCGACGGCCTCGGCGGCGGTCCAGCCGAGAATCCGCTCGGCCTCCCGGTTCCAGTGCGTCACGACGCCGTCGGCGTCGAAGGCGCACAGGGCGGCGTCCATGCCGTCGAGAAGCGCGGCGAGCAGGTCGAACCCGCCGCCGTCCGAACCTTCCGGGCCGTCCCTCTCGGGCTCGTCCGGCCCCAGCTCGTCGGTGGTCCCACTACGCCGGGAAGCACTCACCTGGACCCCCTGCAGGCCGCGTCCGCACGTACTGCGCGACGGTTCGCTCACTCACCATCATTCAACTCGAACGTGACGCAGCACACATCGAGTTCCCCCAAGTTCGAAGGAAATCGTTGTACGGCGGAAATTCGCCGTACTCCGGGAACAAGCCGCTCCTGCCCCTCCCACCACCGGACCAAACCGACCGTACGGAATGTCAGGGTGGCGTCCGGGGACATCAGGGGGCGGTGGCTGCCAGTCGCAGGTCCACCCAGAGATCGCTCTCCCCGTCCAGCACATACCGCTCGACCTCCTCGAACCCGTGCCTGAGCGCGAAGGACAGCCCGTCCTCGTTGGCGGCCAGGACGACGGTCTCGATCACCTCGGCACCGAGTTCCCGCGCCTGCCCGAGCCCCCGTAGATACATCTCGGCCCCGAACCCGCGCCGGCGAAAACCGGGCAGCACGCGCGCGATGACGGTGGCCACGGCCGCGTCACCGCCCCCGCCCCCGTCAGCGACGGGCGGCCGGACGGTGGAACACCCCACCAGGGTGTCGCCGAGATACGCGACCTCCAGCCGGTTCCGCCCACTGCGCGCGCGTACGTCGGCCGACGACATGGCGGCGGGCGGAACGATCACGTTGTGGACGTACCGCCAGTCCTCAAGGGCCACCTCGTCGACATCGGCATCGACATCACTCACGGGCACGATACGAAGATCAGACACGCCGCCAGAAAATCGCACCCCGCGGGCGTCCGTCAACGGAGTTGTACCGTGCCGATCATGGCGGACTGGAAGATACGACCGGCGACGACAGCGGACATCGAGCCGGTGGCCGAGCTGCGTGCCGTGGTGATGCGGGCGGATCTGGAACGGCTCGGGCGGTTCGACGAACAGCGCGTCCGGCAGCGCTTCCGGGACGCGTTCGACGCGGCCCACACCTGGGCGATCGAGGTGGGCGGCGAGTTCGCGGGCTGCGTGGCACTGCGCCCGGCCGAGGAGGCCCAGGGTCACGTCCAATGGCTGGAGCACTTCTATCTGGACCCGCGCCTCCAGGGCGCCGGTATCGGCGCGGGCGTCCTGCGCGAACTGCTGGAACGGTGCGACGACGAGGGCACTCCGGTCCGGCTGAACGTGCTCCGGGGGAGCCCCGCCCGGCGGCTGTACGAGCGGCACGGGTTCAGGGTGGAGAGCGAGGATGCGGTGGATGTGTTCATGGTGCGCATGCCGGCTGAATGACCTCGGCAACACGGTTCACCCCGCAGCGCGACCAAGCAGGCCAAACTACACAGCGTGCATTCATGATGACCTGGAGTGATCATCGTGTGAGTCGGTCGACGACCCACACCGTGACCGAACCTCCTCCCCCCCTCAGCTCCACAGATTGAGGTACGTCATGCATGCGTCCGATCCGAGTCGGCGTTCCGTTCTCGCCTGTACCGCCGCCTCCGCCGTCTCTGCCGCGCTCGTCGGCCTCCCGGCCCTTCAGGGCCGTGCCCGGGCCGCGGCACCCACGGTCGGGGCCGCACCCGACGCGACGCCGTACGACTGGCGCAACGTGTTCATCGGCGGCACCGGATTCGTCACCGGTGTGGTGTTCCACCCCGCCGTGAAGGGGCTCGCCTACGCCCGTACCGACATGGGCGGCGCCTACCGCTGGGACGACAGCGCGGCCCGCTGGGTCCCGCTCCTGGACTGGGTCAGCCAGGACGACTCGAACCTCATCGGCGTCGAATCCCTGGCCATCGACCCGGCACGGCCGAACTCCGTATACCTCGCCCTCGGCACCTACACCCAGCCATGGGCGGGCAACGGCGCGTTCCTGCGCTCCGACGACCGCGGGGCAACCTGGACGCGCACCGACCTCAAGGTGAAGCTCGGCTCCAACGAGGACGGCCGGGGCACGGGCGAACGGCTCCTCGTGGACCCTCGCAGCAGCGACACCCTGTGGCTGGGCACCCGGCACGACGGCCTCCTCAAGTCGACCGACCGGGGCGCCACCTGGGCCGCCGCGCCGGGCTTCCCGCCCAAGCCCAGCGCCTCCGGACAGGGCGTCACCGTCCTCGTCTCCGCCGGGCGCACCCTGTACGCCGGCTGGGGTGACGGCGACGGCTCCACGGGCACGAACACCCTGTACGCCACCACCGACGGCACCACCTGGGCGCCCGTCCCCGGGCAGCCGACCGGCCCGACGGCCAAGATGCCGATGCGGGCCGCGTACGACGCACGGTCCAACGAGCTGTACGTGACGTACGCCGACGCCCCCGGCCCCAACGGTCAGTCGAACGGCAGCGTGCGCAAACTCGCCACCACCACCGGTACGTGGACCGATGTCACCCCGGTGAAGCCGAGCGGTTCCGACGGCTTCGGATACGGCGGGGCCGCTGTCGACGCCCAGCGCGCCGGCACCGTCGTCGTCACCACCAACAACCGCTGGTCGTCGGGCGACACCCTGTTCCGTACCACCGACGGGGGCCGGACCTGGACCTCCCTCAAGGACTCGGCGACCATCGACGTGTCGGAGACCCCCTTCCTCAAGTGGGGCAAGGACGCGGCGACGTTCGGCTGGTGGATCCAGATGGCCGCGATCGACCCGTTCGACTCCCAGCACATCGTCTACGGCACCGGCGCCACTCTCTTCGGCACCCGTGACCTGAAGAAGTGGGCCCCGCAGATCCGTGGTCTGGAGGAGACGGCGGTGCTGTTCCTGATCTCGCCCCCGGCCGGTCAGGCACACCTGCTCAGCGGCTCACGGGACATCGGCACGCTGTACCACAACCAACTGACGGTGTCCCCGGCCGGCGGCCTCGCGACCAACCCGGTCTTCAACACGGCGACGGGCCTCGCACAGGCCGCGAAGAAGCCGTCCTACGTGGTCCGCACGGGCATCGGTGACAACGGCAACGGCGCCTTCTCGAACGACGGCGGACAGACCTGGGCGCCCTTCAAGGCCCAGCCCGCCATCGCCAAGGAGGCGTCGGGGCCGGTCGCCGTCACCGCCGACGGCAGCGTCCTGGTGTGGTCCTTCATTGCCGGGGACGGCTCGAAGCACCCGGCCCAGCGCTCCACGGACAACGGCACCACCTGGTCCGAGACCGCCACGTTCCCCATCGGCGCCACCCCGGTCGCGGACCCGGCCGACACATCGGTCCTGTACGCGTTCGACACCGGCGCGGGAACGCTGTTCGCCAGCACCGACAAGGGGCTGACGTTCACCGCCCGGGCCACCGGACTTCCCTCGGGCGACTCCGGGTTCCAACTGGTCGCGGCCCCAGGACGCTCCGGTGACCTGTGGCTCAGCGCCAAGGGCAACGGCCTGTTCCGCTCCACCGACGGCGGCAGGTCCTTCGCCCGGGTCACGAGCTGCCAGGCATCGTTCACGCTCGGGTTCGGCGCGGCGGCGTCCGGCGCCCCGTACCTCTCGGTCTACCAGGTCGCCACCGTGGGCGGTGTCACCGGCGTCTACCGCTCCGACGACGCCGGGAAGACCTGGCGGCGCATCAACGACGACCAGCACCAGTGGGGCTGGCTCGGCCAGGCCATCACCGGTGACCCCCGCATCCCCGGCATGGTCTACCTGGCCACCAACGGCCGCGGCATCCAGTTCGGACAGTCCGCCTGACGCCCGTACCTCCATGTCGCAGACGGCCTCGATCGGCGTCTCGGAAAATAGGTTGATGCGCGCTCGATCGCTTCCTAGGGTGTGGCTTACACATGATGGGAGGTGATCGGGTAAATGAGTGAAACCCGGACGCGTGAGGTGGCTGCGGGCTAGCGGCTCGCCACCACGTTCAATGCGGTGCCGGACCAGCGTGGGCAACTGACACGCAGCCGGCCGAATCCAACGCAGTCACCCGACCCGCGAGCTCGCCGGCACGTCCGGCCGGCCCCTCGTCCAGAGGGCCCGAGCTCGCGGGTCGTCTGCGTCATCGATCGGCGGTGCGGTCGTCAGCCTTCAGCCTTCACCGTGCGCTTCGCGAGCTCGTACGCCGGCAGCATCGCCTCGTGTTCCCCGTCGTCCAGGCCTCCGAGGTGTACGACTACCGGGCCGCGCGGGGTCGTGACCGCGAGGGCGCGTTCCGTCTTCGCCGTGTCGTCGAACTCGGTCTTGTACGTGTACCTCACCTCGACGCCGGACAGGGCGCCCGCCTTGAACGCGCTGTACCGCGCCTTGGTCGCACCGGTCTCGGCGGCCATGAAGGCCTTCAGTACGGTGCCCGCGTCGTCGGCGCCCGGTGCGCCGGTCCAGACGCGCAGGAAGCCGATGTGGCCGGCGGGCTTGGCGTCCACCTCGCAGACGAGGGCGACCGGGCCCTGACGCGGAGGCTCGTGCACGGCTTCCGCCGTCCAGTCCTCGGCGATGTCGAACGTGACGGGGAGTTCGCAGGCCGAGCCGGCGGCTCCGATGCCGCCCCCGCTCTTGGCGGCGGTCCCGGCCGCCGTCGCCGTGGTGCTCGCGGTCGCCTTCGCTCCCGTATCGTCGTCGGCCGACTGCGAGCAGCCCGCCAGCGCCGCCACCAGCAGCGTCGCCCGGACCAACCCGTGCCGTCTGTTTCCCGCCCCGACCAGCATCTGCCGTGTCTCCCCTCGTTCGAGCGGGACACGTTATCGGAGCGGGCGACAGTCCCTCACCCGAGGCTTCAGTGGGCGATGCCCTCATACCCCTCGATCTCCCGCGGGTTGCGGGTGCCCGGGCCGGTGTAGCGGGCCGACGGGCGTACGAGCCTGCCGGTGCGCTTCTGTTCCAGGATGTGGGCCGACCAGCCGGCCGTACGCGCGCACGTGAACATGGACGTGAACATGTGGGCCGGAACCTCGGCGAAGTCCAGGACGATCGCCGCCCAGAACTCGACGTTCGTCGCCAGGACACGGTCCGGGCGGCGGGCGTGCAGCTCCGCCAGCGCGGCCTTCTCCAGGGCCTCGGCGACCTCGAAGCGCGGGGCGCCCAGGTCACGGGCCGTGCGGCGCAGCACGCGCGCGCGTGGGTCCTCGGCCCGGTAGACACGGTGGCCGAAGCCCATCAGGCGTTCGCCCTTGTCGAGGGCCTGCTTGACGTAGGCGTCCGCGTCGCCCGTGCGTTCGATCTCCTCGATCATGCCGAGGACGCGGGAGGGGGCGCCTCCGTGCAGGGGCCCGCTCATCGCTCCGACCGCGCCCGACAGGGCCGCCGCCACGTCCGCGCCCGTCGACGCGATCACTCGCGCCGTGAAGGTGGACGCGTTCATGCCGTGCTCGGCCGCGCTCGTCCAGTAGGCGTCCACCGCGGCGACGTGTTTCGGGTCCGGTTCACCGCGCCAGCGGATCATGAAGCGTTCGACGACGGACTGCGCCTTGTCGATCTCGCGCTGCGGGACCATGGCGTTGCCCTGGCCGCGCGCCGACTGGGCGACGTACGACAGGGCCATGACGGCGGCACGGGCCAGGTCGTCGCGGGCGGTCCGCTCGTCGATGTCGAGGAGCGGGCGCAGGCCCCAGACGGGGGCGAGCATCGCCAGGGCCGACTGGACGTCCACCCGGATGTCGCCGGAGTGGACCGGGATCGGGAACGGCTCGGCGGGCGGCAGACCGGGGTTGAAGGCGCCGTCGACGAGCAGGCCCCAGACGTTGCCGAAGGAGACGTGGCCGACCAGGTCCTCGATGTCGACGCCCCGGTACCGCAGCGCGCCGCCCTCCTTGTCCGGTTCGGCGATCTCCGTCTCGAACGCGACTACTCCCTCAAGTCCGGGTACGAAGTCGGACATCAGGCGGCTCCTCTTGATGTGTGCGACGGGGGGTACGGCCGTAAGGCCGGGCTGCGCGAACAGCTGTTTCCGGTATCTGTGTCCGGTGCGGTTCCACGGCCATTCACGCACTGCTCGCGGTCCGAAACGGTCACCTGGGTGATGCCCCGTTCGATCGGTCGTTCAACCGGACGGCAACAGCACGATATCCCTGAGTGCCACCTTTGGGGAGCCCTTGCGGCACTCAGTGCCACACAGTGATGTCGCCGATACGGCAAGATGACTGTGTGACCGCTCGCGACGCCACTCCCTCCGATGGCCCCCTCGACCCCGTCGATCCCGCCGTCATGCGCAAGCAGTACCGCGCGGACGGTCTCTCCGAGGGTGAGCTGGCCGACGGTCCCATGGAGCAGTTCGCGCGCTGGTTCCGGCAGGCCGCCGCCGACGCCGGGCTGGTCGAGCCCAACGCCATGGTCGTCGCCACGGCCGATGCCGACGGACGGCCCTCCTCTCGTACCGTGCTGCTCAAGCAGTACGACGAGCAGGGCTTCGTCTTCTTCACCAACTACGGCTCCCGCAAGGGGCGCGACCTGGCCGCCAATCCGTACGTCTCGCTCCTGTTCCCCTGGCTCCCGCTGGGCCGCCAGGTCGTCGTCACGGGAGTCGCCCGCCGTACCGGGCGGGACGAGACGGCCGCCTACTTCCGTACCCGGCCGCACGGTTCACAGCTCGGCGCGTGGGCCAGCGCCCAGTCCTCGGTGATCCTCTCCCGGGACGAACTCGACGCCTCCTACGCCGGGTTGGCCGCCCGCTACCCCGAGGGCGAGCAGGTGCCGGTGCCGCCGAACTGGGGCGGATTCCGGGTGGCCCCGGAGACGGTGGAGTTCTGGCAGGGGCGCGAGAACCGACTGCACGACCGGCTGCGGTACGTGGCGGAGGCGGACGGTAGCTGGCGTGTGGAGCGGCTCAGCCCCTGACCGAACCCGGCCCCACCTGACCGACTCCGGCCGAGCGCGCCGGCTCCGGCTCCGGCCAACCCCTGCCGACAGGGGCACAGCGGTCGTCAGTTCAGGGACGCGTCCAGCAGGGCCGCCCACTGGGCCACCACGCGTTCCCTGCGACCCCCGTCGTCGGTGAGCAGGTTCGCCAGACCCAGGCCCCTGGACATGTCCAACAGGCCCTGGACCGTCTCTCGTACGCCCGGACGGGACTCGTCGGCGCTCAGCAGCTCCACCGCGATGCGATGTGTCTCGCGCCCCACACGCGCCTCCAACTCGGTTACGCGCGGGCGCAGTTGCTCCTCGTTCGAGGCGGCCACCCAGAGGTGGAGGGCCGCGCGGAAGAGGGGGCCGGTGTAGAGGTCGACCAGGGCCGCGACCACCGCGCGGCGGTCGGCGGCGCCCTCCGGAAAGAGGGCGCGCAGGGCTGTGGAGCGTTCCTCGGCGACGTACTCGACGGCGGCCGTGAACAGGTCCTCGCGGGTGGGGAAGTGGTGCTGGGCGGCGCCTCGGGAGACTCCGGCGCGTTCAGCGACGACGGAGACCGTGGAGCCCGCCCAGCCGTACTCGGCGAGGCAGGCCACGGCGGCTTCCAGCAGACGCTGCCGGGTGGCCCGGCTGCGGTCCTGCTTGGGCGCGCGCTGTGACCGCTGTGAGCGCTGTACACGCTGCGTCTGGGGCGCGTTCCTGGCCACACCGTTGACCGCGTTGACCGAGTTGACCGCGTTGACCGCACCCACCGCTTTCGCCGCATTCGCGGCGTTCACAGTGTTCACAGGGTTCGCCGCGTTCACAGCGTCCATGCCGGGTCCCGTCGTTCGAGGAAGGCCGTCATCCCCTCGCGGGCCTCGGCGGAGGCGAACAGGCGTGCCGACAGGGCGGTCAGCTCGGGGGTGTCCCGGTCGAAGATCTTCAGCACCTTAGCCGTGAGCAGCCGTTTCGTCTCCGCCAGGGCGCCCGGCGCCGCCCTGCGCAGCCCGTCGAGGATCGGCTCCAGGGCCGCGTCGACATCCTCGGCCGCCTCCGTGAGGAGTCCGGCACGGGCGGCCTCCACGGCGTCGAAACGAGCGCCGGTGAGGTAGTGGCGGGCGGCGGCACGCGGGTCGAGACGGGGCAGCAGCGGCATGGAGATGACGGCGGGCGCCACCCCGATCCGTACCTCCGTGAACGCGAAGGAGGTCTCCGGGCCGCCGATCGCGAGGTCGCACGCGCCCAGCAGTCCGAGGCCGCCCGCCCGTACGTGGCCGGTGACCCGCGCGACCACCGGCTTCGGCAGCTCCAGCAGCTGCCGGAGCAGGCCGACGAAGGCCGCCGGGTCGGGCGGCTGCTTCAGGTCAGCGCCCGCGCAGAACGTGTTCCCGGTGTGGGTGAGGACGACCGCGCGTACGGCCGGGTCCTTGCCACAGTCCGTCAGCGCGTCCCTCAGGTCGCGTACGAGGGACGCGGACAGGGCGTTGCGGTTGGCGGGCGCGTCCAGGGTGAGCGTGGCGATGCCCCGCGCGCGTGTGGCGGTCACTGTCGGTGTCACGGCGTCTCCCTCGGTTCCCTCAGCCGACGGCGCAGGATCTTGCCCGAGGCGGCCCTCGGTACACCGTCGATGAAGGTGACGTTCCGGACGCGTTTGTACGGGGCGACGCGCTCGGCGACGTACATCATGACCTCTCCTTCGGAGAGGTCGGTGGCGGACGGCTGGCGGACCACGTACGCGTGCGGGACCTCGTTGTTGTCCTCGTTGTAGACACCGATGACGGCCGCGTCGGCGATCCCCGGATGTGTGAGGAGCAGGGCCTCGAGTTCCGCTGGGGCCACCTGGAAGCCCTTGTACTTGATGAGTTCCTTGACCCGGTCGACGACGAACAGCCAGCCGTTCGCGTCGACATGGCCGACGTCCCCGGTGTGCAGCCAGCCGTCGGCGTCGATCATCGCGGCCGTGGCCTCGGGGTTCCCCAGGTAGCCCTTCATCACCTGGGGGCCCCGGATGACGATCTCGCCGGCCTCGCCGGCGACGGCCTCCTGGTCGGGGTCGTCGAGGGACAGGATGCGCATCTCGGTGCTCGGGATGAGCCTGCCTACCGTGCCCGGAGGGGCGGTGCTCATGTCGTCCAGGGGGACGACGTGCGTGCCCGGCGACAGTTCCGTCATGCCGTACGCCTGGCCGACCGGCGGCAGACCGAGCCGCGCGGAGCAGGCGGCGGCGAGGGTCGCGTCGAGGGGTGCGGCGGAGCTGAGGACGTACTCCAGGGACGACAGGTCGTAGCTCTCGACCGCCGGGTGCTTGGCGAGGGCCAGGACGATCGGCGGGGCGACGAACAGGCCGGTGATGCGGTGCTTCTCGATGGCGGCGAGGAACGTGTCGAGGTCGAAGCGCGGCAGGACGACCACGGTGGCGCCGTGCCCCAGGGACATGTTCATGAGGGCGGTCAAACCGTAGATGTGGAAGAACGGCAGCACGGCCAGAATGCGGTCGCCGGGGCCGATGCGCAGGGTGGGCGCGAGCTGGGCGAGGTTGGTGGCGATGGAGCGGTGCGTGAGCATGACGCCCTTGGGGATGCCGGTCGTCCCGGAGGAGTACGGGAGGGCGGCGATGTCCTCGGCGGGGTCGATGTCGATGCTCGGCTCGGGCGCTGTCGAGGCGAGCATGTCGATGAGCGAGCGGTGCCCGGGGGCGCTGTCGCAGACGAGGATCTCCCGTATGCCGCCCGCCAGTTCGGCCGCCGCGCGGGCCGTCTCCAGCAGCGGTGAGACGGTGACGATCCAGGCGGCGCCCGAGTCGCGCAGCTGCTTGGCGAACTCCTCGGCGGTGGCGAGCGGATGCACGGTCGTGACGGTGGCACCCGCGCGCGTGGCGGCGTAGAAGGCGGTCGGGAAGGCGATCGTGTTCGGGCTGTGCAGCGCGAGGACATCACCCTTGCGCAGGCCCGCCTCGGCGAGTCCGGCGGCTATCCGCCGGTGGAAGGTGTCCAGTTGGGCGTACGTGAGGGTGGTGCCGTCGACGCCGTCGACGAGGGCGGGCGCGTCACCGAACTCGGCGGCCTTGCCCAGCACGGCTTCGTGGATGGGGAGTTCGACGGGGTCGACGTCTGCGTAGTCGCTGCGGAACATGGTTCCTCCTCGCGCGAAACCGTGCGGTCGGGCTGTGCCGGTCGGGCCTTGCCGGTCAGTACGACTTGGGCAGGCCCAGTGTCTGGTGGGAGACGTAGTTGAGAATCATCTCCCGGCTCACCGGAGCAATACGAGCAACACGGGCGACCGTTATCAAAGAGGCGAGGCCGAACTCGCGCGTGAGGCCGTTGCCGCCGAGGGTGTGGACGGCCTGGTCGACGGCCTTCACACAGGCCTCCCCGGCCGCGTACTTGGCCATGTTGGCCGCCTCGCCCGCGCCGACGTCGTCACCGGCGTCGTAGAGGGCGGCGGCCTTCTGCATCATCAGGCGGGCCAGTTCGAGGTCGATGTGCGCCTGGGCGAGGGGGTGCGCGACGGCCTGGTGGGCGCCGATGGGTTCCCTCCAGACCGTGCGCTCCTTGGCGTACCGGACGGCGGTGTCGAGGGCGTACCGCCCGATGCCGATGGCGAACGCGGCCGTCATGATGCGCTCCGGGTTGAGCCCGGCGAAGAGCTGGAGCAGACCGGCGTCCTCGTCGCCGACGAGCGCGTCGGCGGGCAGCCGTACGTCGTCGAGGGTCAGCTCGAACTGCTTCTCCGGGGACTCGATGTCCATGTCGATCCGGCGCCGCGAGAAGCCTTCGGCGTCGCGCGGGACGATGAACAGACAGGGCTTCAGCCGTCCCGTACGGGAGTCCTCCGTACGGCCGACGACGAGGACCGCGTCCGCGATGTCCACGCCGGAGATGAAGACCTTGCGGCCGGTGAGCAGCCAGTCGGCGCCGTCCTTGCGGGCCGTCGTGGTGATGCGGTGGCTGTTGGAGCCGGCGTCGGGTTCGGTGATGCCGAAGGCCATCGTGCGGGTGCCGTCGGCGAGTCCGGGGAGCCAGGTCCGCCTCTGGGTGTCCGTGCCGAAGCGGGCGATGACGGTGCCGCAGATGGCCGGGGAGACGACGAGCATGAGGAGGGGGCAGCCTGCGGCTCCCAACTCCTCCAGGACTATGGAGAGTTCGGCTATGCCGCCGCCTCCGCCGCCGTATGCCTCCGGCAGGTTGGCGCCCAGGTAGCCGAGTTTGGCGGCGTCTTGCCAGAGTTCGGTGGGGTGACGGTTCTCTCGGGTGACTGTGGCCAGGTAGTCGCGGCCGTAGCGGTTGCCGAGGGCGGCTACCGCGCTGCGGAGCGCTTGGTGTTCCTCGGATTCGATCGCGGAGGGCATTCGAGGCTCCTAAGGGGGAGGGGGGTTCCGTCGTGTGGTGAGTGCGGGTGCGTCGTGGCTTGTCGCGCCCCTAAAGGACCACCGCCAGCAGGGTGCCGACCTCTACCTGTTGCCCGGTGACCACGTGAAGGGCTGTGAGTGTGCCGGTCGTTGGAGCGGCGATCCTGTGCTCCATCTTCATCGCCTCCAGCCACAGGAGGGGTTCTCCGGCCCGCACGGAGGCGCCTACGGCCAAGCCCTCCGCCACCCTCACCACCGTGCCCGGCATGGGGGCCAGGAGGGAGCCCGGGGCGAGTTGGGCCGTCGGGTCCGGGAAGCGGGGCAGGGGGGTCAGGGTGGTGGTGTTGACGTGGATCCGGTCGTCGTCGGCGTATCTCGTCACCTCGAACTTCCTTCGTACGCCGTCCACTTCGAGTACGACGAGACGCGCGTCGGCGTGCACCACCTGCACCCCCTCCGCGTCCGCCGTCAGGCCCTCGCGGGTGTGGTGGTAGGTCGCCTCGTGTTCCTCGCCGTCGGGCGTGGCGTACCGCTTGACCTGGGGTTGTGCGGGGAGGTTGCGCCAGCCGCCGAAGCGGGAGCGGCCGTGGGCGTCGGCGAGGGCGGCGGCCAGGGGGGCGTGGGGGTCGGGGGCCGGGGTGGTGAGTGAGGTGAGGTGGCGGTCGTAGAAGCCCGTGGTCATACGGCCCGTCGTGAACTCGCTGTGGCGCAGGGAGCGGACGAGGAGGTCGCGGTTGGTGATCGGGCCGTGGATCGTCGCCCGTTCCAGGGCGCCCGCCAGTTTGCGGATGGCCTCCGCGCGCGTGGGGGCGTGTACGACGACCTTGGCGAGCATCGGGTCGTAGTGGACGGGGATCGGGTCGCCGTCGGCGTAGCCGGTGTCCAGGCGGATGTTCTCCGCCTCCGGGACGGCGAGGCGGTGCAGGGTGCCGGTCTGCGGGGTCCAGGCGTCCGCCGGGTTCTCCGCGTACAGGCGGGCCTCTATCGCATGGCCACGCGCGCGTGGAGGGTCGTTTTCGAGAATCCCGCCCTCCGCGACACGCAGCTGAAGGGCGACGAGGTCGATGCCGAAGACCGCCTCCGTGACCGGGTGTTCGACCTGGAGGCGGGTGTTCATCTCCAGGAAGTGTGCCCTGCCGTCCTCCCCCACGAGGAACTCGACCGTGCCGGCGCCCGTGTAGTCGACGGCGCGAGCCGCCCGGACGGCCAGTTCGTGGAGTTCCGCGGTGAGCGTGGCCGGGATTCCGGGGGCCGGGGACTCCTCGATCACCTTCTGGTGGCGGCGCTGGAGGGAGCAGTCGCGGGTGCCGAGCGCCCAGACCGTGCCGTGGGTGTCGGCCAGGATCTGGACCTCGATGTGCCGGCCGCCCTCGACGTACGGCTCGACGAAGACCTCGCCGTCCCCGAAGGCGCTCTGGGCCTCCGCCCGGGCCGCCTCCAACTCACCATCCAGCTGGACGAGTTCACGTACGACGCGCATCCCGCGACCGCCACCGCCCGCCGCCGCCTTGACCAGCACCGGCAGGTCGGCCTCGGTGACGCCGGTCAGTGGCTTGAGCCCCATCAGCTGCTTGGCGCGCGTCTTGGACGCCATGGCCTCGATCGCGGCCGGGGGCGGGCCGATCCAGACGAGCCCCGCGTCGATCACGGCACGCGCGAAGCCGGCGTTCTCGGAGAGGAAGCCGTAGCCGGGGTGCACGGCGTCCGCGCCCGCCGCCAGCGCAGCCCGCACGATCAGGTCGCCGCGCAGATACGTGTCCGCGGAGGCGGCCCCCGGCAGCCGTACCGCCGCGTCGGCCACGCGCGCGTGCAGGGCGTTCTCGTCGGCGTCCGAGTACACGGCGACCGTCCGGATCCCCAGCTCACGGCACGTACGGAAGATGCGGCAGGCGATCTCGCCACGGTTGGCGACGAGTACGGAGGTGATCACTGTTCGCTCCTCACATTCGGAAGACGCCGAAGCCGCCGCGGGCGCCCTCGTAGGGGGCGGTGTGGATCGCGGAGAGGCACAGGCCGAGGACGGTCCGGGTGTCGCGCGGGTCGATGACGCCGTCGTCGTACAGCCGCCCGGAGAGGAACATGGGCAGGGACTCGGCCTCGATCTGCTGCTCGACCATGGCCCGTAGCGCGGCGTCGCCGTCCTCGTCGTACGGCAGGCCCTTGGCGGCGGCCGACTGGCGGGCGACGATCGACAGCACGCCGGCGAGCTGCTGCGGGCCCATGACGGCCGACTTGGCGCTGGGCCAGGCGAAGAGGAAACGGGGGTCGTAGGCCCGCCCGCACATGCCGTAGTGCCCTGCGCCGTACGAGGCCCCGACGAGGACGGACAGGTGGGGAACGCGGGAGTTGGAGACCGCGTTGATCATCATCGCGCCGTGCTTGATGATGCCGCCCTGCTCGTACTCCTTGCCGACCATGTAACCGGTGGTGTTGTGGAGGAAGAGAAGCGGGATGTCACGCTGGTTGGCGAGCTGGATGAACTGGGCCGCCTTCTGCGACTCCGCGCTGAACAGCACACCCCGGGCGTTGGCGAGGATGCCGACCGGATAGCCGTGCAGCGTCGCCCAGCCGGTGACGAGGCTGGTCCCGTAGAGGGGCTTGAACTCGTCGAAGTCGGAGGCGTCGACGATACGGGCGACGACCTCGCGCGGGTCGAAGGGCACCTTCAGATCACCCGGCACGATCCCCAGCAGCTCCTCCGCGTCGTACTTGGGCGGCCGGACGTCCGCCGACCCCGGATCGGCGTACGCCTTGCGGTGGTTGAGTCGGGCGACGACCCGGCGGGCCTGGCGCAGGGCGTCGTGCTCGTCGAGGGCGAAGTAGTCGGCGAGACCCGACACGCGCGCGTGCATCTCGGCGCCGCCCAGCGACTCGTCGTCGCTCTCCTCGCCGGTGGCCATCTTGACCAGGGGCGGCCCGCCGAGGAACACCTTGGCGCGCTCCTTGACCATGATCACGTGATCGGACATACCGGGGATGTACGCCCCACCGGCGGTGGAGTTCCCGAACACGACGGCGACGGTCGGGATTCCGGCCGCCGACAACCGGGTGAGGTCGCGGAAGACGGCTCCGCCGGGGATGAAGATCTCCTTCTGGGACGGGAGATCCGCGCCACCCGACTCGACGAGACTGATGAAGGGCAGCCGGTTGGCGAGCGCGATGTCGTTGGCGCGCAGGGCCTTCTTCAGGCTCCACGGGTTGCTGGCGCCGCCGCGCACGGTCGGATCGTTGGCCGTGATCAGACACTCCACCCCCTCGACGACCCCGATCCCGGTGACGAGGGAGGCCCCCACCGCGTACTCGCTCCCCCAGGCCGCGAGCGGCGACAGCTCCAGGAAGGGCGTGTCGGGGTCGAGGAGCAGCTCGATGCGTTCACGGGCGAGGAGTTTGCCGCGGGCGTGGTGCCGGGCGACGTACTTCTCACCGCCGCCCGCGAGGGCCTTGGCGTGTTCGGCGTCGAGGGCGGTGAGTCTGCCGAGCATGGACTCCCGGTGGGACGCGTACTCCGAGGACGCGGTGTCGAGCGCGGACGCGAGGACCGTCACAGCAATGCCTCCGGTATGTCGAGATGCCGGGAGCGCAGCCACTCGCCGAGCGCCTTGGCCTGTGGATCGAAGCGGTGCTGCGCGGCGACGCCCTCGCCGAGGATGCCCTCGACGGTGAAGTTGAGGGCGCGCAGGTGCGGGAGGGTGTGGCGTACGACGGTCAACTCGGCTGTCTCCGGCAGGAGTTCACGGAACCGGGCGACGGTGAGGGTGTGGGCGAGCCAGCGCCATGCCTCGTCCGTGCGCACCCAGACGCCGACGTTGGCGTTGCCGCCCTTGTCCCCGCTGCGGGCACCGGCGAGCAGGCCGAGGGGGGCGCGGCGGGTCGGACCGGGCGGCAGAGGGTCGGGCAGGGGCGGTTTCGGCTGCTCTTCGAGTACGAGGGTCTCGTGCGGCGGGGGTACGGGGATCCGGCGCCCGTCGTCGAGTACGGCCACGTGGTCCACGGCGTCCTGAGGGACGTACTCCGCCTCGAACACCCCGTAGGGGGCGCCCTTTCCGGGGGGTGCCAGGACATGGAACCCGGGGTAGCTGGCGAGGGCGAGTTCGACGGCGGCGCCGCTGAGGGTGCGGCCCACGGCGTTCTGGTCGGGGTCGCGGACGACGAGCCGGAGCAGCGCGCTGGCGGTCTCCTCGGTGGGCGCGTCGGGGTGGTCGGTGCGAGCGAGAGTCCAACGCACCTCGGCGGGGCGGGACTTGGCCGCATACAACACGGTCTCCAGCTGATCCCGGACGAGTGCGGCCTTGTGCTCGATGTCGAGCCCGGTGAGCACGAAGGTGACCTCGTTACGGAATCCGCCGAGCCGGTTGAGGCCCACTTTGAGGGTGGGCGGGGGCGCTTCCCCCCGTACGCCGTGGATACGTACCCGGTCGGGCCCGTCCTGGGTGAGGCGGACGGTGTCGAGGCGGGCGGTGACGTCGGGGCCGGCATACCGGGCGCCCTGTGTCTCGTACAGGAGTTGAGCGGTGACCGTGCCGACGTCGACGATGCCACCGGTGCCGGGATGCTTGGTGATGACGCTGGTGCCGTCGGGGTGGATCTCGGCGAGTGGGAAGCCGGGGTGACGGAGGATGCGGGGGTCGCGGCGGACGTGCTCGGCGAAGAAGGCGTAGTTGCCGCCGGTGGCCTGCGTGCCGCACTCCAGTACATGCCCGGCGACGACGGCACCCGCGAGCTGGTCATGGTCCTCCGGCCCCCAGCCGAAGTGGGCAGCGGCGGGACCGGCGACGAGGGAGGCATCGGTGACCCGGCCGGTGACGACGACGGCCGCGCCTTCGCGCAGACAGGCGGCGATACCGAAGGCGCCCAAGTAGGCGTGTGCGGCAAGGCTGTTGGGGATGGTGGTCCCCCCGGTCGAGCGCAGTCGAGAGTGGGGGAGGGGGGTGAGGTCGTCGCCTTCGACGTGGGCGACGCGGACGGGGATGCCGAGCCGGTCGGCCAGTTTCCGGACGTTCTCCGCGAGGCCCGCCGGGTTGAGACCACCGGCGTTGGCGACGATCCGCACGCCACGCTCATGGGCGAGCCCGAGGCACTCCTCCAACTGCCGCAGGAAGGTGCGGGCGTACCCGGCCGACGGGTCCTTCGGGTCCTTGAGGCGGTCGCGGCCCAGGATGAGCATGGTCAGCTCGGCGAGGTAGTCACCGGTGAGGACGTCGAGTTGACCGCCGGTGAGCATCTCGCGCATGGCGTCGAACCGGTCGCCGTAGAAGCCGGAGGCGTTGCCTATGCGCAGCGGGGCTCCGGGGACGGTCACTTTGCGTCCCCCTCCGGTGCGCGTCCGCTGCCCGGCGGTCCCGCGAAGGCCTGGGCGATGTCGAGCCACCGGTCGGCGTCGGCGCCTTCGGCGTGCAGGGCGAGGTCGGCGCGGTGGGCGCGCTGGGTGACGAGGAGGCAGAAGTCGAGGGCGGGGCCGGTGACCCGGCCGACCGCGTACTTCGGGTACTCCGGACCGTACGTCCACAACTCGCCTGAGGGTCCGACGAGTTCCACACGGAACTCGTCGTACGGCGGTTCCGCTCCGTGCACACCGAACGCGAAGTCGCGGGTGCGGACACCGAGTCGGGCGATGTGCCGGAGCCGGGCGGTGGGGGCGATCCGGGGCACACCCAGCGCGTCGGCCACGTCCAGGCCGTGGGCCCAGGTCTCCATCAGCCGGGCGGTCGCCATGGAGGCGGCGGACATCGGCGGCCCGTACCAGGGGAACCGCGCCCCGTCGGGTGCCGCGCGCAGGGCGTCCGCCAGGGCCTCGCGCCCGGCCCGCCAGTCCGCGAGCAACCGCGCGGGCGGCTTCCTCGCCCACTCCTCGGCGCCGTTGTCCACGAAGTCCCCCGGCGAGGTCAGGGCGATCTCCACCTCACGGTCGAAGGCGGCCCGGTCGGTCAGGGCCAGCACGGAGGAGTGGTCGGTCCAGGCGAGGTGCGCGATCTGGTGGGCGACGGTCCAGGTGGGGGCGGGGGTGTCGAGGGCCCACTGCTCGGCACTCAACTCGGCTACCAGTTCGTCGAGTTGGGCACCCTCCTGACACAGATCGTCGATGACGGCCGAGAGGTCGGACACGAGGCGCTTCCTTTCGGGCACGACGGCGTGCCGGGCGTTGCGGCGTGGGGCGGCGTGGAGCGATCCGTTCCCGAAGGATGGCAGCGCCACAAGAAACAATCAAGCGTGCTTGCATTGAGTGAGGATCGAGTGAGCCTTGACTGAGGATCGCGGACGAAATTCGAATGCGTCGCGATCGCAACCCGCAGTACGGTCCTCAGGTGACTGCCTCAGATGCCGGAACAGACCAGGGCCGAGCCGCAGACGACGATCAGGACGAAGACGGCTACTTCGGAGAAGCCGTGGCCGAGAAGTACGACGACCCGTCCTCCCACATGTTCACGGCCGCCGCCATTGAACCGGCGGCCGACTTCCTGGCCGGGCTGGCCGGGTTGGCCGGTGAAGGCCGGGCCCTCGAACTCGCCGTCGGGACGGGACGTATCGCGTTGCCGTTGGCGCGGCGCGGGGTCGATGTGCACGGTATCGACATGTCCCGGGCGATGGTGTCCCGGCTGCGGGCCAAGCCGGGCGGGGACACGATCGGGGTGACGATCGGGGACTTCTCGACCGCTCGGGCCGCCACGACGGAAGGGGACTTCTCCGTCGCCTACCTCGTCTACAACACGATCATGAACCTGACCTCACAGGAGGCACAGGTCGCTTGCTTCCGCAACGTCGCGGCGCAGTTGGCGCCGGGCGGGACCTTCGTCATCGAGGTGAGCGTCCCTCGGCTGCGCAGCCTGCCGCCCGGCCAGAACGTCGTACCGTTCCACACGAGCCCCACACGCTGGGCCTTCGACGTGTACGACACCGCGACCCAGGCGACCAGCTCGAACTACGTCGAGGTGGTGGACGGACGCGGGTCCTACCGCTCCATCCCCTTCCGCTACGTGTGGACGTCCGAGCTCGACCTGATGGCCCAGCTGGCCGGGATGCGGCTGCGCGAACGGTGGGAGGGGTGGACCCGGGAACCGTTCACGAGCGAGAGCACGAAACATGTGTCGGTGTGGGAGAAGCCGGCCCTCGGTTAGGTTGCCGCCTCGGGCTCGGGCCACCCAGCCCACTCAGGCCTCCAACTCCAACGGCTTCTTGACCGCAGGAGGTTCGGCCACCTCGTCGATGACGGCGACCGGAGTCCTGCTCCGGCCCACCTGCGTCCGTACCGCCCCCATGCTCGCCACGATGACGAGGGAGATCGCGAGCGCCTCGGGGACGGAGAGGGCCTGGTGCAGGATCAGGAACCCGGCGGTCGCGGCGACGGCGGGCTCCAGGCTCATCAGGACCGCGAAGGTGGAGGCGGGCAGGCGCCTCAGGGCGAGTAGCTCAAGCGTGTACGGCAGGACGGAGGACAGGACACCCACCCCCGCGCCCAGCGCCACGGTCGTCGGGTCGATCAGCCTGCTCCCCGACTCCACGATCCCCAACGGCAGAAACGCCACCGCGGCCACCACCATGGCGAGCGCCAGTCCGTCGGCCTGCGGGAAGCGTCGACCCGTACGGGAACTCAGGACGATGTACACCGCCCACATGACGCCGGCGCCGAGCGCGAAGGCGACCCCTACGGGATCAAGGGTGTCGAAACTGCCGCCGCCGAGCAGAAAGACCCCGGCGAGAGCGAGACCGGCCCAGGCGAGATTGAGAGCGCGCCGGGAGGCGATGACGGACAGCACGAGCGGCCCGAGCACTTCCAGGGTGACGGCGGGCCCGAGCGGGATGCGCCCGATGGCCTGGTAGAACAGCCCGTTCATGGCGGCCATGGTCACACCGAACAGGACGACCACTCCCCAGTCGCCCCGCGAGTACCCGCGTACCTTGGGCCGGCACACCACCAGCATGATCAGGGCGGCGGCCACCAGCCTCAGCGTCACGATCCCGAAGGCCCCGGCCCTCGGCAGCAACGTCACGGCGAGCGCCCCGCCGAACTGCACGGATATCCCCCCGGACAGCACAAGCCCTACGGCGCCCAGGGTCCCCCACCCCTTGCGCGACCCCCGGTGCCGCCCCCGAGAGCCCCCGGAGGTGGGAACGACAAGGGCGGGCAGATTGGCGGAGGGCGACACGGCATCCTCCACGCCTGCGGGCACGACCGGTCCGGCCACGACGGCCCACGCGGGCAGACGCTCAGCACTGGTCATCTTTACAGGGCCTTCCCATGATCTACCCGCGATCTCCGTACAATGCGATGGACTTTAACGTCCAGAGTAATGGACTGGGAAGGGCATG
The DNA here is from genome assembly GCF_033795085.1 of Streptomyces sp. AK08-02. Classification (NCBI taxonomy): domain Bacteria; kingdom Bacillati; phylum Actinomycetota; class Actinomycetes; order Kitasatosporales; family Streptomycetaceae; genus Streptomyces; species Streptomyces sp. AK08-02. The sequence goes on along the minus strand of NZ_JARAZV010000015.1, from coordinate 250,652 downwards.
CAAACCTTCGCACGTCCGACGCGCCCCGGCCTGCGCTCCGGCGCCGAGGCAGGATCGCGATGGACATCGACAGACTTCTGAACTAGTTTTGAAGTCATGACCACGATGCCCATAGAAGCGAACTTTTCGGAACTGATCCAAAAGCCCAAGGACACGGTCGCCCGTATGCAGGGCAGTGCCCACCGAGGCATCCGCCTGCACCGCCGCGACGACGAGGACCTGTACCTCACCACTGCGGCCAGGGCGGACGAGGCCGTGCAGGTCGTCGACTCCACCACACGGATCTTCGTCGCCATGATGAAGAGCGGCCCGCAGGCGACCAAGATCCTCACGCACGTCTTTCCCGAGGCGTTCCCGTGGGTGCGGTTCCTGCCCGAAGCGGCCGTCCGTGAGTTCCTCGTCGAGTTCGTCGAGACAGCGCGGGCAGCCGTGGACCTCGACAACCTGAACCTGCTCTCCCCCGTCATCGCCGCGTGGAAGTCCACCGCACTCATTCACGCCGACAAAGACCTGCACCGCGAGCTCACCACCCCGGCGAGTGAAGACCTCGGCCCGGTCGAGCCGCCGAAGGCCCCTTCCGAGTGAGCCCGAAGAAAGGAGATCCGGTCGCACCGCGACCGGGGAGGAACGAGTACGACGTCCGCTACGGGGAGACCGTGACGGTCGAAGGATGGCGGGAGGTGGGCAACAAGCTTCGGGAAACACGCATGGCACCCCGCTCATACCTCGTCGCCTTCCAGCCCCTCCGCCAGCACCTCCGCCAGATGCCGCCCCCGCACCCCCGCCAGTTGCTGGAGCTGCGTCCGGCAGGAGAAGCCGTCCGCCAGCGCCACCGCCCCCTCGCCCGCCTCCCGTACCGCCGGCAGCAGCTGCTCCTCCGCGCAGGCCTTCGACACCTCGTAGTGGCCCTTCTCGAAGCCGAAGTTGCCGGCCAGGCCGCAGCAGCCGCCCGCCAGTTCACCCGTCATGCCCGCTGCCTCGCGCAGGCGGCGGTCCGCCGCGTCGCCCAGTACCGCGTGCTGGTGGCAGTGGGTCTGGCCCGTCACCGGGCGGTCGATGCGGGGCGGGGCCCAGTCGGGGGCGTGGTGTTCCAGGGTCTCCGCGAAGGTGAGGACCGCGTCCGCGAGGCGCCGCGCGCGTGGGTCTTCGTGCAGGAGGTCCGGGAGGTCGGTGCGGAGTGCTGCCGCGCAGCTCGGTTCCAGGACCACCACCGGGGTACCCGCGTCCAGGGCCGGTTCCATGATGTCGAGCGTTCGGCGCAACACCGCGCGCGCCCGGTCCAGTTGGCCGGTCGAGACGTACGTCAGTCCGCAGCAGACACGAGTACGCGCGGGCGGCGGCAGCGTCACCTCCAGGCCCGCCGCCTCCAGTACCCGTACGGCCGCCTGTCCCACCACCGGGGTCAAGTGCTCGGTGAACGTGTCGGGCCAGAGGACGACCGACCGCCGACGCCCGCCACTGTCACGCGCGGCCCCTCGCCTCCCCCACCACCGGCTGAACGTCTCCCCCGCCACCGTCGGGAGCTCCCGCTCGGGCGCGATTCCGCCGAGCCGTTTCGCCGCCGCCGCCAACACCCGTACCGAGGCGAGGGAGTTGAGCACGCGTGCCGTGCGCGTACGGGCGACAGCCCCCAGCCACTCCGGCAGCCGGCCCATCGCATAGTGGGCCGCCGGGCGCAGACGGCCTGCCCAGTGGTGGTGGAGGAACTCCGCCTTGTACGTGGCCATGTCGACCTCGACCGGGCAGTCCGAGCGGCAGCCCTTGCAGGAGAGGCACAGATCGAGTGCCTCGCGGACCTCCTCCGAGCGCCAGCCGTCCGTGATCACCTCGCCCGCGAGCATCTCGTGCAGCAGCCGGGCCCGCCCCCGGGTGGAGTGCGCCTCCTCGCCCGTCACCCGGAAGGACGGGCACATCACGTCCGAGCCCCCTGAGACCCCCTTGCCGATCGCCGCCGGCGTACGGCACTTCGCCACGCCCACGCATCTGCTGACCGCCGCCGAGAAGTTCCCGCCGTCCGCCGGGTAGCCGAAGGCCACGTCCACCGGCTCGCGGGGGAGGACCGCGAAGCGGAGGTTCTCGTCCAGGCGGGCGGGGCGGACCAGCATGCCGGGGTTCAGGAGGTCGTCCGGGTCCCAGAGGGCCTTCGTGCGCTCGAAGAGGGCGATCACCTCGGGGCCGTACATCTTCGGGAGCAGTTCCGCGCGGGCCTGGCCGTCGCCGTGTTCGCCGGACAGGGAACCGCCGTGGGACACCACCAGCTCCGCCAGGTCCTCCGAGAAGCGGCGGAAGCGGGCCACACCCGGCGCGGTCAGGAGGTCGAAGTCGATGCGTACGTGGATGCAGCCGTCGCCGAAGTGGCCGTACGGCGTGCCGCGCAGGCCATGGTCCGCGAGGAGCCGTCTGAAGTCCCGCAGGTAGGCGCCCAGTCGGAGCGGGGGTACCGCGCAGTCCTCCCAGCCGGGCCAGGCCTCCGTGCCGTCCGGCATCCTCGTCGCCGTGCCGCTCGCGTCCTCCCGGATGCGCCACAGGGCGCGTTGGCCGGCCGGGTCGGACACCACGAGGGCGTCCGCGACGTCCGCCGCGCGCACGATCGTGTCCGCACGCGCGCGTGCCTCCGCCGGGTTCGCGCCGCCCGTCTCCACGAACAGCCAGGCGCCGCCCCTGGGCAGTTCGGTGGGGGTGCGGACCAGGTCGGCGGCCATGCCCTCGACCGTCAGCGGACCGTACGGCAGCAGGCCCGCCGCCGCGTCCGCCGCCCCGCTCTCGTCCGCGTACGCCAGCACGGCCAGCGCACGCGCGCGTGGGGCCTCGACCAGACGGACGACCGCCTCCGTGACGATGCCCAGGGTGCCTTCCGAGCCGCAGAACGAGCGGGCGACGTCCGCGCCCTTCTCGGGGAGCAGTGCGTCCAGCGCGTACCCCGAGATACGGCGCGGGATGTTCGGGAAGCCCGTACGCAGGCGGGCCAACTCGCCCTCCGCCAGCTGTCGCAGCCCCTCGGGGGCGCCCGACCAGCCCTGTCCCAGGCGGAGGCGGTCGCCGCGCGCGCGGATCACCGTCAGCTCGCGGACGCTGTCCGCGGTCGTGCCCCAGGCGACGGAGTGCGGGCCGCAGGAGTTGTTGCCGATCATGCCGCCGAGCGTGCAGCGGCCGTGGGTCGACGGGTCGGGGCCGAAACGCAGGCCGTGCGGGGCGGCGGCCTCCTGAAGACGGTCGAGAACCAGCCCTGGCTGAACAACAGCGGTCCGTTCCTCGTGGTTGAGGGAGAGGAGGTGGCGCATATGCCGCGTGAAGTCCAGAACGACCCCCGTGCCCGTCGCCTGGCCGGCGATCGACGTGCCCCCGCCGCGCGCCACGACCGGCACCCCGTGCGCTCGGCAGACGGCGAGGGCCGCCGCCACGTCGTCCGCGTCGCGCGGGGCGACCACGCCCAGCGGGACCCGTCGGTAGTTCGACGCGTCCATGGTGGTCAGCGCCCGGGACATGGCGTCGAATCCGACCTCGCCCCGGACGGCCTTCCGCAGTTCCGCCTCCAGCGGCCGAAGATCCGTCATGACCCCAGCATGCATCCGACCACTGACAGTGACCGTCCGAGCGCCCGGCGAAACGTGGACGGTTTGTGGGGACCGAGCCGAAACACCTCAAATTCGCTCACTAACTCCCCTATAGTTACGGCGAGTTGAGCACCATCCGTCACAACTCGCTCACAAACCGATTGCACAGGCACCCCGCAGGGCCCCTTGGCCCAGGCAGCAGCACCGAGGACGCAGCCGAGCACACCGCCGAGGAACCGACCGAGGAACCGACCGAGGACCGCTTCATGACCGCGCCCCGCCAGCCAGGCGAACGCCCCGCCTACCGTGCGCTCCTGCCCGCCCCGCTGCTCACCGCCGTACTCGCCGCGCTCGCGGTGGCCGGCGCGGTCTCCCGGGCGTCGAACGAGGCGCGCGTCCCGCTCGCGCTGGGCGGAGCAGGCGCCACGCTGCTGCTGTGCGTGGCGGTCACCGTGGCCGCCCACGGCCTGCGGTCCGCCCGTCTGGCGCGGCGTCGGCTCACGGCCGTCAGCGACGACGCCGGGCGTCTGCTGCACGACCGCGCGCGGCTCTCCGAGGAGCTGAACCAGGTACGGGCCGGGCTGACCGCCGATCTGGAACGGGAACGCGCGCGCGTGTCCGCCGACCTCGTCCGCGAACGCGTCCGCCTCCACGAGGCCTCGGCCCAGGAGTTCACCCGCCTCCAGCAGGCGAAGGCCCACGAGCTCACCCTGCTCACCGAGGACATCGCCCGCCTGACCGAAGAGCTGCGCCGGGCCAACCAGGAGCGGGCGGCGGCCCTCGCGGCCACCGCCAACGCGGCCGGGCGGATGCAGGCGCTGGCCACGAGCACCCTCGCCGACCTGCGTGCCATGGAGGACCGGCACACCGACGAGGACGTCGTCGCCGACCTCCTCCACCTCGACCACCGCACCGCCCAGGCGGGCCGCCTCGCCGACTCCGTCGCCGTCCTCTCGGGCGCCCGTTCGGGCCGCCGCTGGGCCCGCCCGATCGTCATGGAGTCGATCCTGCGCGGCGCCATGGGCCGCATCAGCGGGTACCAGCGCGTGCGCGTGCACTCCGCCAGCACCGCCGCCGTCGCCGGACACGCCGCCGAAGGCGTCATGCACGCGCTGGCCGAACTCCTCGACAACGCCGCGAACTTCTCGCCGCCGACCGCAGAGGTCCATGTGTACGTCGAGGAGGTCCCCGCCGGGATCATCGTCTCCGTGGAGGACAGCGGCCTGGCCATGAGCGACGTGCAGCTGCGCCGCGCCGAACGGGCAGTCTCCGGGGAGGACGGGAGCAACGACGCCAAGGGCGGCGGACGGAACGCCGACGGCATCGGGCTCGGCGGCCTCACCGGCACCCGCCTGGGCCTCTCGGTCGTCGGCAGGCTGGCCCGCAAGTACGGCCTCAGGGTCTCCTTCCGCCCGTCCGCGCGCGGGGGCACCGGCGTCCTGGTGCTCATCCCGCAGGACATCCTGGCCGGGGACGCGGTCGCGGCCCCGCCGCTGCCGACGACGCCGACGACACCGCCGCCAACGCGAGTGACATCGCCCGTACCGGAGGCACCCGCGGCCCCCGCACCCACTCCCGGCGAACCCTGGGAAGCCCGTTCCGAGGACGAGGAACAGGGACAAGGGCAGGAACAGTGGCAGGGACAGGGACGACACCCGGCGGTGTCGTACGCGGAGGAGGGCCACGCGGAATGGCCGTACCCCGAGGAGCCCTACGCGGACAGGCCTTCCACACAGGGACCGTACGCGGAACAGCCCCGGCCCAGACCCCAGGAGCCCTACGCGGAGCAGGCGTACACGGAACAGACGTACGCGGACCCCTCGTACACAGCCGCCCGCGCCGCCGTCAGCGACCTGGACCCGGACCCCGTACCGACGCACCAGTCCCCCGACCACGCCCCGGAGCACCCCGAGCAGCCGGAGAGCCTCACCGCGGAGGTGGCCTCCGACGGGCTGCCGCAGCGGCGCCGGGGACGTACGCTCGCCGCCGCCGAACGCGCCCGGGGAGCCGAACCGGCCGACGAGTCGAGGTTCTCCATCCCTCTCGCACCGCCCGACCCGGACGACACGCGCGAGCGTGTGGCCCGCTTCGGGACTTTCCGGCAGGCCGTGCGCGGCACCGTGCCCGATCAGGCGGCCCTCCAGGGCAGCACCAGCCCGGAGCCACCGCCCGCGCCCTCCGCGGCCCCCGCGCAGGCCCCCTCGACCTCGGCTGAAGCCGCCCCCGTACCGCCCGCCACCTCACCCCCCACCACCTCCCACCCGGAAGGCGACCCCACCCCATGACCGGCACTGGCCTCGGCCCCGGACCGACGACCGCCGACGAGAAGCTGACCTGGCTCATCGAGGGCCTCCTGGAGCGCACCCCGGGTGCCCGGCACGCGCTCGTGCTGTCCCGGGACGGCCTGAAACTGTGCCGTACGCCGGAACTGTCCGTCGACCAGGCGGACCAGCTCGCCGCGATCGCCGCCGGTATCCAGTCCCTGTCGCACGGCGCGTCCGTGGAGTTCGGGGACGGCAGCGGAGGTGTGCGTACCGCGATGACGGAGTTCTACGGCGGGGTGCTGTTCATCGTCGAGGCGGGCCAGGGCGCGCACCTGGCCGTCGTCACCACCGAGGACGCGGACACCGGGCTCGTCGGCCACAACATGAGCGAACTCGTCGAACAGCTCGGGGAACACCTGCGCGCCCAGCCCCGGACGACTCGGCGCCAAACGACTCAGCCGCGTACGGCATGAATGGTCCGGGGGGACAAGCCGGGAACCGTCCGGGAAGGGACGATTCTCCGGACCGGCTCTACACACTCACCGGAGGCCGCAGCCGCTCCGCACCCGACAACCCGTTCGACCTGGTGACGCTGGTGGTCGCCGAGTCCGGTCCGGTGCCGGGGATGCAGTCCGAGCACGCCGCGATCCTGCGGCTCGCCGAGCGTCCCACGGCAGTGGTGGAGGTCGCCGCCGTGCTGCGGCTGCCGGTGGGCATCACCAGGGTCCTGCTCGCCGACCTCCTGGCCGCGGGCCGTGTCAGCGCCCGCCATCCGCGCCGGACCGCCATCACCGATCCCGACATCCTGGAGCAGGTGCTCGTTGGACTCCGCAACCTCTGACCGCGCGGACGACCGCGCGGAAGCCGACCCACGGCCGCCCCTGCGTGCCTCCGCCGACAACGGGCTGAAGATCGTGATCGTCGGCGGCTTCGGCGTCGGCAAGACGACGCTCGTCCGGTCGGTCAGCGAGATACGGCCCCTCAGCACCGAGGAGACGATGACGCTGGCCGGCGAGAGCGTCGACGACGTCAGCGCGGTGCGCGACAAGAAGGCCACGACCGTCGCCTTCGACTTCGGCCGCATCACGCTCGACGCCCACAACGTGCTGTACCTGTTCGGGGCGCCGGGCCAGGAACGCTTCTGGTTCCTCTGGGACCGGCTGTTCGCCGGCGCTCTCGGCGCGGTCGTCCTCGTCGACACCCGCCGCCTCGACGACTCCTGGTACGCGATCGACCGCCTCGAACAGCACGGCACCCCGTTCGTCGTGGCCCGAAACGACTTCGGCGGCCAGGACTTCGCCCCGCAGGCCATCCGCGACGCGCTCGACCTCGACCCCGACGTACCGCTCGTACACTGCGACGCGCGCGCCCGGAATTCGAGCAAGCGGGTGCTGATCGCACTCGTGGAACACGCGAGACACCGCTACCGGCGGGCGCAGTCACAGTCAGCCACTGCACATACACACGATGGCCAAGTGCCCGCACACCACAAGGAGTTGCCCCGGTGACCGCCGCCCCCATCCTCCTCAACGGCCACCGGCTGCGGACCGAACCCGACCGGGTGTACCGGGAGATGAGGCGCGACCACGGTCCGGTGACACCGGTGCTGCTCGACGGGGACGTACCCGCGTGGCTGGTGCTCGGCTACCGCGAACTGCATCAAGTCACCGGCGACTCCGTGCTGTTCAGCCGGGACTCGGAGTTGTGGAACCAGTGGGAGAGGATCCCCGCCGACTGGCCGCACCTGCCGATGATCGGCCGTGGCCAGCCCTCGATCCTCTACACCGTCGGCGAACGCCACCGCCGGCGCGCCGCGATGATCGGCAGTGCGCTGGAGGAAACCGACCCGGTCGAACTGCGGTCGTACGCCGAGAAGTTCGCGGACGAGCTGATCGACGCGATCTGCGCCCGGGGCGAGGCGGACCTCGTCCAGGAGTACGCGATGCTGCTGCCAGTGCGCGTCCTTGCCCGTCTGTTCGGTTTCGCCGACGAGGACGGGCCGGCCCTGGTCTCCGCGGCGCTCGCCATGACCGGCGGCCTGGAGACGGGCATGGCGGGCCAGCAGCACCTGATCGCGTCGATGGGCCGACTGCTGACCGCCCGCAAGCTGCGCCCCTCGGACGACGTGGTCTCCCGGATGCTTGCGAACCCGTACGGCTTCACGGACGAGGAGGTGACCCACGACCTGATGATCATGATCGCGGCGGGAAACGACCCGACCGCCGACTGGATGGGCAACTCGCTGCGTCTGATGCTCACGGACGAGCGGTTCGCGGCCTCCCTCTTCGGCGGTCGCAGCAGTGTCGCCGAGGCGATGAACGAGGTGCTGTGGGAGGACGCGCCCGTGCAGACCATGCCGGGCCGCTGGGCGTCCCGCGACACCCGCCTGGGCGGGCGGCACATCCGTACGGGCGACCTGCTGCTCCTCGGTCTGCAGGGCGCCAACTCCGACCCCCAGGTCCGTACCGACGGCTCCGCCCTCACCGGCGGCAACAACGCCCACTTCTCCTTCGGCCACGGGGAACACCGCTGCCCGTTCCCGGCGCAGGAGATCGCGGAGGTCATCGCGAGGACAGGCATCGAGGTCATCCTGGACCGCCTCCCCGACATCGACCTGGCCGTCCCGGCGGAGACCCTGACGCGCCGCTCGTCCCCATGGCTGCGGGGGCTGGTGGAACTCCCGGTGCGCTTCACTCCTACGCCGGCACTGGGCGTCGTACCGACGTGATTCCTGCCGCGGAAGGGCTCAGGGGCGTGCGCCGGGTTTGTCCACGACGCCCCAGGCGGCCCGTGCGGTGATGTACGCGGCGTCCTGGCTCCCATCCAGTCCGGTGTCCAAGGCCTCGCCCAGGTAGGCGTACGTCTCGGTGTCGAAGAAGAGCTCCTGCTTGCCCAGGTAGCCGGAGGCGGTGAGTTTTGTGTAGGTCACGGTGACCCCGATGGCCGGGCGCCCGATCGGGTCCTTGACGCCCTTCTCCACTCGTGCGCCGGGGATCCTCGCGAGGGCCCGGAACAGGCCCGCCCGGACGTTCGGCGGAATGAGGACGGAGCGGTAGAGGACGTCGATCTCCCGCCAGTCGCGTTCCGCCCGGGCCTCCCCCTGGAGGTCACCGATACCGGCCTCCTCGCGGATGCGCTTCATCATGCGGCCGGGGTCACTGGGGAGGGTGGCGAGGAAGCGGTAGAACTGCCGCTGGGACCGGTCGTCGTAGCCCTCCCGCTTCCACTTCTCCTCCTGGTTGGGGTAGTACCAGACCTGCAGTTTGTCCGGGTCGAAGACGCCATCGCGCGGGAATCCGGGCAGGCGAGCGCTGCCGGTGCCGTCCCAGCGGGTCCACTGCTCGCTCGTCTGGGGCCCGCCGTGGCCGAAGGTGGTGTTCTTCTCGTAGACCCACTGTTTCGGTCCGGGCTCGTTCTCGCCGAGCTTCTCCACGGTGACCGCGGCCAGTTCGAGGGTGTCGGCGGAAGCCTGGGCGGAGAGCAGTCCGGTGGCGGGGGTGGCGGTACGGCTGCTCTCGCCGGCCAGGGACGCGACGGCGCCCCCGGTGACGCCGACCCCGGCGACCACCGCGGCAGCCACGAGGACGAGCCGGCGCCGGGGAAGGGCAAGAGGCGTACCCACGGCCGCGTTCCCGGCTCCGTCGGCCTCCCCCTGAAGTGCGGTCATCAGCAACTCCCTTTGTGGCGCGAGGTGTTCAGGGGTGGGCAGGGGAGCATCGGAACGCATCTCACGCAGTGCGGACACTTCGGGAAACTCGAAGAGGTCGTTCATGTGAGGTCACCTTCGGGTGCGTGCGATTCGAACGTCTGATTGAAGGGGCTGTGTGCGCCGGCCGAGGCGCGCATCTTCCGGCGGGCCCGGTTGAGCCGTGACCGGACGGTGCCGACCGGGATGTCCAGGGCCTCGGCGATCTCCTGGTAGGTGAACTCGGCCCAGGCGAACAGCAGCAGTACGTGCCGGTCGCCCTCGGAGAGCCTGGTCAGCGACTTGGCGAGGGGCCGGGAGACGGCCTGCGCGGCGACGCGGTCGTCGGCGGAGTCGGTCCATGCCTCGGCCACCGGATCGTGCCCGGTCCGGGCGAGCAGCTTCAGCGCTCTCACCTCCTCGCGGCGATACCGGCTGATCAGTTTCGCCGCGATCCCGTACAGCCAGGGGCGGACGCCGGCGCGCTCGCTGTCGTAGCGGGCCCGTATCCGGAAAGCGGTCAGGAAGGTCTCGGCGGTGACGTCGTCGGCCGCGTCGGCACCGAGGCGCCGGGCGACGTACCGATGGATGGCGGGCGCGTAGCGGTCGAAGAGCGCCGCGAAGCGCTCCGGTTCATCGAGCGACGCCGCGATCAGCACGGCATCCGCCTCCACACCGGCCCCCTGGGAGGGCCGGCACAGCGAATCAGTCATGGACGGGTCCGTGTCGTCAGAGGGTCGTGGGAACTGCACAGGCTTCACCCAGTACTTGCCAACGAACGTCAATCGGGTTCACGACCTGTCTCCGGTTGCCCTTCCCAGCCCGTCCGCGCGTGCTGCCTTTCAGCCTGTCCGGCGCGTGCTGCCTTTCAGCCCGTCCGGCGCGTGCTGCCTTTCAGCCCGTCCGGCGTTTGAGGACAAGGCCCTTCAGGCCGAAGGGGGGTCTGGGGGCACAGCCCCCAGGAACGGGCGCCCCCAACCCCCGCCAAACCCGCGGAGCGCGTCTCACCGGACGGACCACGTTTCCACCACGTTTCCCAAAACGGCTACGCTCCCCCCGTGGCTGAGATCCAGATTCCCGCTGACATCAAGCCCGCCGACGGACGTTTCGGCGCGGGCCCCTCCAAGGTGCGGACGGAAGCGCTGGACGCGCTGGCCGCCACCGGTAGCTCCCTCCTCGGTACCTCCCACCGCCAGGCCCCGGTCAAGAACCTGGTCGGCAAGGTACGCGAGGGCATCTCCGCGCTGTTGCAGCTCCCCGACGGCTACGAGGTCGTCCTCGGCAACGGCGGCTCGACCGCGTTCTGGGACGTCGCGACGCACGGCCTGATCGAGAACAAGTCGCAGCACCTCACGTTCGGTGAGTTCAGCTCGAAGTTCGCGAAGGCCGCCAAGCTCGCCCCCTGGCTCGCCGACCCGACCGTGATCTCCTCGGACCCGGGCACCCACCCGGACCCGGAGGCCGAGGCGGGCGTCGACGTCTACGCCTACACGCACAACGAGACGTCCACCGGTGTCGCCGCCCCCATCAAGCGCGTAGCGGGCGGGGACGAGGGCTCCCTCGTCCTCGTGGACGCGACGTCCGGTGCCGGCGGTCTGCCCGTGGACATCGCCGAGACCGACGTCTACTACTTCGCCCCGCAGAAGTCCTTCGCGGCGGACGGCGGGCTCTGGCTCGCCGCGTTCTCCCCGGCGGCGATCGAGCGCGCCGAGCGCATCCACGCGAGCGGACGCCACATCCCGGAGTTCTTCAGTCTCCCCACCGCGATCGACAACTCGCGCAAGAACCAGACGTACAACACCCCGGCCCTCTCCACCCTGTTCCTGCTCAACGAGCAGCTGGAGTGGATCAACGGCCAGGGCGGCCTGGACTGGGCCGTGCGCCGCACCGCCACCTCCGCCCGCAACCTGTACGGCTGGGCCGAGGACGTCAAGTACGCGAACCCGTTCGTCACCGACCCGGCCAAGCGCTCGCAGGTCATCGGCACGATCGACTTCGCGGACGAGATCGACGCCGCCGCCGTCGCCAAGGTCCTGCGTGCCAACGGCATCGTGGACACCGAGCCCTACCGCAAGCTCGGCCGCAACCAGCTCCGCGTCGCGATGTTCCCGGCGATCGACCCGGCGGACGTCGAGGCCCTGACGAAGTGCGTCGACTACGTGATCGAGAAGCTCTGACCTTCTCCCGTACGACGAAGGGGGCGCCCGGTGCTGGTCACCGGGCGCCCCCTTCGTCATGCCGGTACGGGGTGGCCACGGACCGTCACTCGTACTTCTCGGCGGGGGCGCAGTCCATGTAGGAGCCGGACTCGTACGCCGCCCGGTCGCTGTCGCGTTCGCGGATCGCCTCGACGAGGCGGGCGTGGTCCTGGAACTGCTCGGGGCGCAGGGTCTCGCCGAAGTGGTCGAGCAGCGAGTCCCGGATCACCTCGCCCAGGTCCGCGTGCAACTCGGCCAGCACGGTGTTGTGGGACGCCGTGACCACGGCCAGATGGAAGGCCACGTCGGCGTTCGCGAAACCGACCCGGTCCCCGGCCGACCAGGCCTCCTGCCGTTGCTGCAGCAGGAGTTCGAGCCGCTCCAGGTCGTCCGGGGTACGGCGGGCGCAGGCCAGCCGCGCCGCTCGGATCTCCAGGGCGCTGCGGACGTCGGTGATGTCCTCCCGCCGGGCCTTCTCGAAGCGGGTCCGCATCATGCCGGCGAGTTCGCTGGTCGCCTGCACATACGACCCCGAGCCGTGGCGGATCTCCAGCAGGCCGGTGTGCGCCAGGGCACGGACCGCCTCACGCACCGTGTTCCGAGCCACGCCGAGCTGTTCGACCAGCTCCGTCTCGGTCGGGATGCGCGAGCCCACGGGCCAGGCGCCGGAGGTGATCTGCCGCCGCAACCGGGTGATCACCTGGTCGGAAAGCGCTTGGCGGCGAACGGGATCCATAGTCATCCTCTCAGACTACGTCGATTCTCACCCAATGAACCTCCCTACGACTCACTGAGTCACCGAGTCATCGACTCATCCCATGACTCTATCTACAAACCACTAGACATCGAGTCATGGGATGAGTCTACGATGGGGCCTATGCCGAAGAGTGAGTCCAACAGGCCCGCCTCGCACCCCGACCCGCAATCCGTCCAGCACCCCGACCCGCGCACCTCCCCGAACGCCATCCACAGCGCCCCTCGGGGCACCTCCCGAGGCACCCCCCGGAACACGCGCCGCCTGGCGCTGGCGGCGCTCGTACTCGCGGCCCTGAACCTGCGGCCGGGGGTCACCAGCCTCGGGCCGGTCCTCGAAGAGGTGCGCGACAGCCTGTCCATGAGCGGCACGACGAGCGGGGTCCTCACCTCGATCCCCGCCGCCTGCTTCGCCCTGGTCGGCTCCACGGCCCCGGCTCTCGCCCGGCGCTACGGCGCGGCCGGCGCCATCGCCGCCGCCGGCGTGGTGCTGACGGCCGGACTCGCGCTTCGGCCGTTCGCCACCGACCCCGCACTGTTCGTCGTACTGACAGCCCTGTCGCTCGCCGGTATCGCCATCGCCAACGTGCTGCTCCCGGCCGTCGTCAAGGAGCGCTTCCCCGACCGGGTGGGCGCGATGACCGGCCTGTACTCCATGGCACTGAACGCGGGCGCCTCGTCCGCCGCCGCCGTGACCGTCCCGCTGACCGAGGCGTTCGGCGGCGACTGGCGGTACGGCCTGGGGGCCTGGTCGGTGCTGGCCGCCATGGCCGTGCCTCCCTGGCTGGCCCTGGCCCGCCGCAGACCACCACCGGGACCCGACCCGGTGGACGCGGACGCCCCGCAGCAGCCTCCGCCCCGGGGCCGACTCTCCCGGGATCCCACCGCCTGGGCGCTCACCGCCTACTTCGGGCTACAGGCGAGCTCCGCCTACATCATCATCGGCTGGCTGCCCCAGATCTTCCGCGACTCCGGCCTCTCCGCCCAGACCGCGGGCCTGCTCTTCTCGGGCACCTCACTGCTCGGCGTACCCCTCTCCTTCGCCCTGTCGGCCCTGGCCGGGAAGTTGCGGCACCAGAGCGGGATCGCGGCGGCGATCGGCGTGTGCGGCCTGGCCGGATTCACGGGCCTGTGGGCCGATCCGGCGTCCACGCCCTGGCTCTGGGCGTTCCTGCTGGGCGTGGCCAACTGCTCCTTCCCACTGGCCCTGACGATGATCGGCATGCGCGGCCGGGACGGCGCCTCCGTCGTCCGCCTCTCCGGGTTCGTACAGGGCTTCGGGTATCTGCTGTCGATCCCCGGGCCCGTCGTCGTGGGCGTTCTCTACGACCACTCCGACGGCTGGCGACTGCCCCTGGGCTTCGTTCTGCTGCTGACCCTGGTACAGATCGCGGCGGGCCTGGTGGCGGGCCGAAACCGCCAGATCGGCTGAGTCGTCGAATCGGCTGGATCGACTGGATCGACTGGATCGCCAAATCAATTGAATCGAATCAATCGATCCCATTGACTGTGCAGCGACAATACTCGTAGATTTGAACGAGTAAGCGGAAACCAGAAAGAACGAGCAGCCGCCGAACTGCCGAATCCGCCACCCATAGCCGGTCGGCGAGAAATTCCGTAAACCGCACCAGAAAAACCGTTGTTCGTGACGGCGCCCCCATGCACAGAAGCGCCGTTCTTCAATCATGCGGAAAAGGGAAACAAATGAGCACAGATGCAATGTCCCGTACTCGTCTCGCCGCCACCTGCCTGACCGACCTCCTCGCCGAACAGACACGCCTCTCACCGGACCGGATCGCCGTGGTCCACGAGGCCGAGAGCCTGACGTTCTCGCAGCTCATGGACCGAGGGCAGGAGTTGGGCGCGTTCCTGAGGCAGGTCGGCGTGACCCGGGGCAGCCGCGTCGGCGTGTTCATGGAACCGTCGCTCGACCTGATGACGACCGTGTGGGGAATCCTGTGGGCCGGCGGCTCCTACGTACCCCTTTCCCCGGAATACCCCGGCGAGCGCATCGCGTACATGATGGCGGACGCCGGAGTGGAAATAGTCCTCACCCAGGAATTACTCCGCCCCGCCCTCCAGGAACTGTCCCCCGTGGGAGTTCGAGCCGTCACCCTCGACGAGGTTTTCCAGTCGCCGGAAGTGAACGGAAACGGAATGGGCGGGAATGAAAAGAAAAGCAGCAGGGGGAGGGAAGCGGGAGAGGGAGAGAAAAAGGAGGAGGGAAAGCCCGGGGCCGAGGATCTCGCCTACGTCATCTACACCTCCGGCAGCACCGGAAAGCCGAAGGGCGTGATGGTCGAGCACCGGAGCATCGTCAACCAGATGCGCTGGCTGCACACCGCCCAGGGAATCGACGCCGGCGAGATCATCCTCCAGAAGACCCCCATGAGCTTCGACGCGGCACAGTGGGAGATCCTCGCCCCCGCCTGCGGCAGCACGGTGGTGATGGGAGCCCCCGGCGTCTACCGCGACCCCGAGGCGATCATCGCCACCATCAGGCGGCACGGCGTGACCACCCTGCAGTGCGTCCCCACCCTCCTCCAGGCGCTCCTCGACACCGAGAACCTCTCCGCCTGCGGCTCCCTGCGCCACATATTCAGCGGCGGCGAGGCGCTCTCCCGAAGCCTCGCCGCCCAGTGCCTCGACACGATGCCGACGGCCCGGCTGGTCAACCTGTACGGCCCCACCGAGTGCACCATCAACGCCTCGGCCTTCGTCGTGGACCGTGCGGCGGTGGACGACGGACCGCGCACCATGCCGGTGGGTACGCCCGTCAGCGGCACCACCTTCCACATCCTGGACCCGCAGGGGAAGCCGGTCGCGATCGGCGAGATCGGCGAACTGCACGTCGGCGGGATCCAGGTGGCCCGCGGCTACCTCGGCCGCCCCGACCTCACGGCCGACCGGTTCCTGGACGACCCCTTCTCCACCACCCCCGGAGCCCGTCTCTACCGCACCGGCGATCTGGCCCACTTCAACGCCGACAGCACGGTCCAGTTCGTCGGCCGCGCCGACAACCAGGTCAAGCTGCGCGGCTACCGGGTCGAGCTCGACGAGATCCGCCAGACGATCGAGACCCACGACTGGGTCCGCGGCGCGGCCGTCCTGCTGCACGACAACGATGCCACCGGGTTCCAGAACCTGGTCGCCTTCGTCGAGCTCAACCCCAAGGAAGCCGCCGTGATGGACCAGGGCAACCACGGCTCGCACCACCAGTCCAAGCGCAGCAGGCTCCAGGTCAGGGCCCAACTGGCGCACTCCGGCTGCCGTGACGCCGCCGAACTCGACGGCCGGCCCGTGGTCGAACTCCCCGGCGCCGAGGCCACCTCCGAGCAGCGCGCCCGAGCCTTCGCCCGCAAGACGTACCGCTTCTACGAGGGCGGGACCGTCGGCCGGGACGACATCCTGCGCCTCCTGGCCCCCCGCCCCCGGCCGCAGCACCCCGCGCGCCACCTCGCCGACCTGCCCCGGGCCGAACTCGGCGCGCTCCTGCGGAACTTCGGCCGACACGTCAGTGACCAGCGCCTGCTGCCCAAATACGCCTACGCCTCACCCGGCTCCCTCTACGCCACGCAGCTGTACCTCGAACTCGACGGTGTGGGCGGGATACCCGCGGGTCTGTACTACTACCACCCGCTCCACCACCACCTGGTGCTCGTCGGCCCGGCCCACCCGGACACGGACACGGATGCGGATACGGATACGGATACGGGTACGGGTGCAGGCACGGGCACGGGTACGCACCGGGCTCCCCGTGCGCGAGTCCACTTCCTCGGCAAGCACCGGGCGATCGAACCGGTCTACCGCAACAACATCCGCGAGGTCCTGGAGATCGAGGCCGGGCACATGGTCGGCCTGTTCGAGGAGATCCTGCCTGCCCACGGCCTCGGCATCGCGGCCACGGAGTACCTGCCCTCCGTCAAGGACCGTCTCGACTGCGCCGAGGAGGACCACTACCTGGGCACGTTCGAACTCCTGCCCAGCGACGCCGCCGAGAACTCGGCCGGGTACGACATCTACGTCCAGGCCCACTCCGGCCGGGTCGAGGGTCTCCCGGCCGGCCAGTACCGGTACACCGACGGCAGCCTCGTACGGATCTCCGACGACCTGGTGGCCAAGAAGCACGTCATCGCCATCAACCAACGGGTCCACGAGCGGGCCGGTTTCGGGGTCAGCCTCGTCGCCACCAGCCCCGACTCCTGGCGGCAGTACCTCGACCTGGGCCGCAAACTCCAGCGCCTCCAGATGAACGACCTCGGCCTCGGCTTCATGTCCTCGGGCTACAGCTCCAAGTCCGGCAACGACCTGCCCTCGGCCAAGCAGCTGACCAGGATCCTCACCGACTGCGGACTGCCCACCGGACCGTCGTACTTCTTCGTGGGCGGGCGGGTCAGCGACGAGCAGTTGCGCGGCGAGGACATGAAGGAGGACTCGGTGCACATGCAGGGGCCGGCCGAGCTGATCAAGGAGGATCTGGCCGGACTGCTGCCCCGCTACATGCTGCCCAACCGGATCGTCGTCCTGGACCGGCTGCCGCTCACCGCCAACGGGAAGATCGACAACAAGGCGCTCGAAGCGTCCCAGCAGACCGAACTAGCCCTGTCCGGGCGGGCGTTCGTCGCCCCCCGCACCCGCTCGGAGCGTCGGGTCCGGGATGTCTGGCAGACGGTGCTCAAGCGCGAACAGGTCTCCGTCGTCGACGACTTCTTCGAACTGGGCGGCAACTCCCTGCTCGCCGTGGCCCTCGTCGGCCGACTGAACGCGGACTTCGGCCAGAAGATGCCGCTGCAGGTACTGTTCGAGGCCCCGACCGTCGAGAAGCTCGCCGCCCGCCTCGACACCGAGACGTCCGCGCCGCTGACCCGGCTGGTGCCGCTCCAGCCCGAGGGCACCGGCACCCCGCTGCACTGCTGGCCCGGCCTCGGCGGCTACCCCATGAACCTGCGCCCGCTGGCCACCGCCCTGGGCAACGACCGGCCCGTCCACGGGGTTCAGGCGTACGGCATCAACAGCGGCGAGGTCCCGTACGCCACCGTCCGCGAGATGGCGACCGCGGACGTCGAGGCGATCCGGGAGATCCAGCCGCACGGCCCCTACCTTCTGTGCGGTTACTCGTTCGGCGCCCGGGTCGCCTTCGAGGCGGCCTACCAGCTGGAGCAGGCGGGCGAGTTGGTGGAGCACCTGTTCCTCGTCGCCCCCGGCCAGCCCCGGTTGCGCCCCCAGGACGCCCAGGGAGCGGGCCACCGCGCGGACTTCGGCGACCGTGCCTTCCTCGCCATTCTCTTCTCGGTCTTCGCCGGCACGGTCAGCGGCCCGGCACTGGACGAGGCTCTGCGGACCGTCAGGGACGAGGACGGCTTCGTCGCCTTCGTCACCGCCCGCTTCCCCGGCCTGAGCGAGGAACTCGTACGCGCCGTCACGGGCGTCGTCCGGCAGACCTACTCCTTCACCTACGAGTTCGACGAGCTGACCGGCCGGCGCCTCGACGCCCCGGTGACGCTCGTCAAGGCGACTGACGACAACTACTCGTTCATCGAGCGCAGCGAGCGCGGGGGCGGGTTCTCCACCCGCCCACCGGCCGTCCACCAACTGCGGGCCGGCCACTACGAGTTGCTGCGCGAGCCGTACGCCGCCGAACTCGCCGCGCTGCTCAACGCCCGGATCGACGCGACGACTGGCGCCACGACCGCCGCCACCACAGGCCTCAGCACCACCATCACCACCGTCGCCACCGTCGCCACCGGCATCAGCGCCGCCGACGTCATCACGTCCACGCGTCCGGGCCGACCGGCCCACGCCGTTCTCCAGGAGGTCGGAGTGCCCCACATCAACATCAAGCACTTCCCGGTGCCCATCACCGACGAGCAGGAACGGGAACTGGTCACCGCGGTCACGGCGGCCGTGCGAAACGCCTTCGGCTGCAAGGAAGATGTCGTCTCCATCGCACTCGAACCCGTCACCGCGGACGTGTGGAACGAGCGGGTCTACGTGCCCGAGATCGTCGACCGGCAGGACCTGTTGCGCAAGACGCCCAACTACTGACCGACGTCACCTCCATCGCCTCGACCGCCTCGACCGCCGACCGCCCTTCAGCAAAGGACCTTTCACATGACGCTCTCCGCCCGCGGAAACGGACACGGACAAGGACACGGACACCGTCCGGTGCCCCTGGTGTTCACCGACGAGGTGGCAGCGGCGCTCGCCGACGGCGACCCGGTGGTGGCCCTGGAGTCGAACGTCATCACCCACGGCCTCCCCTACCCCGACAACGCGGCCACCGCCCGCAAGGTGGAGGAGGCGGTACGGACCGGCGGCTCGGTGCCCGCCACCATCGGCATCGACGGCGGTCGCATCCTGGTCGGGATGACCGACGCGGACATCGAGCGCTTCGCGGACACTCCGGGTATCCCGAAGGTGAGCAGCAGGGACCTCGGGGCCGTTCTCGCCTCGGGCGGGATGGGAGCCACCACCGTCGCGTCCTCGCTGGTCGCGGCGGAACTCGCCGGGATCCCCTTCTTCTCGTCGGCGGGCATCGGCGGCGTCCACCGCGGCGCCGAGACCACCATGGACGTCTCCTCGGACCTGATCCAGTTCACCCGGTCGAAGGTGGCCGTCGTCTGCGCCGGCGCGAAGAAGATCCTCGACCTCGGCCTGACCATGGAGTTCCTGGAGACCCACTGCGTCCCCGTCATCTCGTACGGCTACGACGACTTCCCCGCCTTCTACTGCCGCTCCAGCGGACTGCGCGCACCGCAACGCCTCGACGACGAGGCCCTGATCGCCCGTGCCGTCGAGACCCACTGGGCCCTGGGCAACCCCGGCGGTGTCCTCGTCACCAGCCCCACCCGGGAGGAGGACGCGATCGACGGGCAGGACATCGAGGCCGCCATCGCCGGGGCCCTGCGCGGCGCCGCCGACGACGGGGTGCGGGGCGGCGCCGTCACGAAGTACGTGATGCGTGCCGTGGACCGCGCCACCGAGGGACGGTCCGCGCTGGCCAACATGGCCGTACTCATCCACACCGCCGAGGTCGGCGGCCGGCTCGCCGCGGCCCACGCCCGGCTCCGACGCGAGGACAACCGATGACCCCGGCGAAGCCAGTCCCACTGCCCCTGCCGCTGCCCCAGATCCAGCCCCGAATCCAGCCCCGATCCGATCCCCAGGAGACAACTGTGACCCGCGTGGCGATGTTCGACCTGGACGGCACGCTCGTCGACTCGCCGCGGGCGATCGTGGAGGCGTTCGCCGTCGCCTTCGAGGCGATGGGGGCCGACCCCCGGGACCCGGCGGACGTCCGGGCGACCATCGGTCTGCCGCTTGAGCAGGCGTTCGGCAAACTGCTCGGGGTGCCGCAGGACGACCCCCGGGTCGCCGAGGGCGTCGCCCAGTACCAGCAGGCGTTCCGCACGGTCATCCTGCCCCGCGCCCGGTCCCTGGTGTTCCCCGGCGTCGCCGAGGGCCTCGACGAACTGCGCCGCAGGGGAGTCGTCCTGACGGTGGCCACGAGCAAGTTCCACACCAGCGCCGACGCACTGCTGACCGCCGCCGGCCTGCGCGACCACTTCACGGTCCTGATCGGCGCCGACGACGTCACCTACCCCAAACCCCACCCGGAGTCGGGGCTGCGGATCCTCGAACAGCTGGACGCCCGCCCCGAGCACGCCGTGATGGTCGGCGACACGACCCACGACCTGCGGATGGCCGAGGCGGCCGGTATCGCCTCGGTCGCGGTCACCTACGGGGTGCACCAGCGGGCCGAACTGGAGTCGGCCCGCCCGACATACGTCGCCGAGACGTTCCCCGAGGTCGTGGCGCACATCATCGGCACACTGCCCGACAGCGACCTGCCCGACAGCACCCTGGCCGGGAACACCCTGGTCGAGGACATGCTGAACGACCGCACCCACCACATCGAGTTCAACGGCCACCTCACCAACCACGTGAAGCACGCCGTCGTCGCCCTGGCCGGCCTCGGCATCGACCCTGAGCGGATCAAGGCCTACCACGACAACTACGTCACCCTCACGCCGTACGGCTGCCCGGTCGAGCCGGCCCGGGCGCCGCAGCAGACCATCGACGACGACAACTGGCTCCAACTCCTGGGCAAACGACAGGACTTCGCCGCCTACTGCGAGTTCTTCGACCGCCGCGAGCAGGAACTCGGACTGGCGGAGATGCTGCGGCGCTATCTGCCGCCCCTGCTCTCCGGCTGGGTCGGCGCCCTCCAGCACGCGACCATCCATCTGGGCTGGGCGCTGGACGCCGGCAACCGCTGGATGGCCATCGAGGGCATCGCGTACCTGGCCTTCGCCCACGTCGACTGCCACCCCGAACGCGCCACCGTCTCGGAGGCGTACGGCGCCGAGCTGCCCAAGGACTCGCTGCTGCGCATCGCCCACTACTGGGAGGCCAACCGGCAGGAGCTCGGCGCCTGGGTACAGAACCTGGTCGACGACACGACGGCCGACATCCACCCCGAGCTCCTCAGGTCCGGCCTGCAGCACCGGATCGCCCGCATACTGGGCGAGGGCCACCCCCGCGTCTACGAGACGCCCGTCTGGGTCAACGACCAGGACACCGACGCCAGTTGGGACCAGCTCGGCTATCTGGTCACCCTCCTCTACCTGGCGGAACCGGGGGACTTCCTCCTGCTGCACCTGATGACCGCGCTGCACGCCATGCGGCACATCGCGGACGCCCTCCCCGCCGAGCAGCGCCCCGAAGCGGTGAAGTGCTACTGGACCGGCATCCTCGGCGTCCTGTTCTCCCGCGGCCACTTCGCGAGCCCCGGAAAGCTCACGGCGCTCGACAGCCTCTTCGGCGTCGACACGGCCGTGGACGACGTCACCGACCCTCGCTGGGCCCGCGAATGGGAGTGGCTCGTCGCCCGAGCCGCCGAGGAGGAGGAAGAGCACAACCCGAAGCTCGTCTACGTGATGCGCGAGATGTGGCACCGCTCGGGCGGCCGGTCCGTCTACCGCGTCGCCGCCGGCCAGTTCACCGCGACACCCGAACTGCCCTCCACCTTCGAACAGCCGCCGGTCGACTGACCATCGCCGTCCACCAACTCACGTACGAGGAGCCGAACATGACCACCGCGACAGCAACCAGCGCGACAACAACCGCAGCGACCACAACCACACCGACCAGCGTCACCGCACCCACCCTTCAGACGTACCTGGACCGCAACGTCCACCTGCTCCCCCAGACCGACCAACTGCGCGCCCTGCACACGGCCGTCCGCGACCGCGACGCCCCCCGCGAGGACTTCGTCTTCTACGCCGGCCGCATCATCCGCCTGCTCACCGAGGCCGCCCTGAACCTCCTGCCCTTCGAGCCGTACGACGTCACCACGCCCGTGGGCAGCACCTACCGGGGTCTGCGCTTCGCGAACAAACTGTGCGGGGTGCCGATCATCCGCGCCGGCGAGAGCATGGAGGCCGAACTGCGGGCGGTGGTCCCGGGGATCAGGATCGGGAAGGTCCTCATCCAGCGGGACCCGACGACCAAGCAACCGCACCTGTACTACACGAAGCTCCCCGACGACATCGCCGACCGTCACGTGCTCTTACTCGACCCGATGCTGGCGACCGGCGGCACGGCGATCGCCGCCATCGAGGTCCTGCGCGGACTCGGGGTGCCGGAGGAACACATCGTCTTCGTCAACTTCATCACCGTGGCGGAGGGAATCACCGCCGTGTGCGAGCGCTACCCCGGCGTACGGATCGTCACGTCCGCCATCGAGGAGGGCCTGAGCGAGCACGCGTACATGCTGCCCGGCATAGGCGACTTCGGCGACCGCTACTTCGGCACGGCAGGCTAGAACCTGTAAGGCCTGCGAGAACCCGCACCGACTGCGAGACCACGGCCGAGGGCCGCACCCCGAGCTGGGATGCGGCCCTCGGCACACGTACCGCTCAGGAGGTCCAGCCGCCGTACGGCACGGTGATGAGTTCCATGGCGTGGCCCGCCGGGTCCATGAAGTACACGCCGCGGCCACCGTCATTGACGTTGATCGCGCCGGGCTGCTTCCGGTGGGGATCGGCGTAGTGCTCGACGCCGCGCTGCCTGATCTGCGCATACGCCGCGTCGAACTCCTCCTCGGAGACCAGGAAGGCGTAGTGCTGCGGGGTGATGCTGTCGGCGGGGATCGTGGCGAAGTCCAGCGTGACGCCGTTGCTCAGATCGACGCCGATGAACGGGCCCCACTCGGCGGTGATCTCAAGGCCGAGCAGGTTCGCGAAGAACTCCGCGGACTCCCGGTTGTCCCGGGCGTGGACGATCGTGTGGTTCAACTCGACTGACAAGGAATGCCTCCGAAGGCATGTCCCGACACCTCCATGCCTCACCCAGCCGGTGACCGACACGCGATGCCGCCGTACATCCTAGTCTCCGGCGTGTGCGGAGCGGCAGGTCGGCGGAGGAGGGGGCCCGGCGAGTCACCGGGCCCCTCCTCCCTCCCTCCCTCCCTCACTCACTCACTCACTCACTCACTCACTCACGTCGCCGTACAGCTCACCGCAGGCGTCCCCCCGCCTCCCGGTGCTCCTCCGAAGCCGAAGCTCGCCGAACCGCCCACCGCCACGCTCCCGTTGTGAACCGCGTTCACAGCGGTCACCGTCGACCCCGACTGTGTGTACGTCGCGTTCCACATGCTCGTGACCGCCTGTGAACCGCCCCAGGTCCACGTCACCTTCCAGGACTTGAGCGCGACCGTGCCCGAATTGGTCACCTTCACCTCGGCGTTGAACCCGCCACCCCAGTCGCTGCTGACGGCATAGGTGGCAGCGCAGGCCGCGGTACTACCGCCACCACCGCCCCCTCCTCCGCCGCCGCTCCCCGGGAAGCCGGGCGCCTTCACGCTCGCCAGATATCCGTCCTTCACGGTGTCCACCGACGACCAGTCGTCCTTCAGAATGCCGCCCGTGTCACCGGAGTTGGGGTTCCAGGACCAGAAGGTCCAGTGGAAGGAGTCCGAGCCGTACGTCGCTGTCGGCCGCAGATAGTCCACCAGCGCGGCCAGCCACCGCTGGTCCACGGTCGACTGGAGTGTCGTACCGAACTCCCCCACCCACACCGGCGCGATGTTCTGCTTGAAGATGTAGCCCCAGTACTTGTCCCAGATGCCCGGCATGTTGGCGGGGAACGAGGGATCGCTGAACCAGCTCTGCTGGGCCACGCTCGTCGCGTAGTCGTGGGCGGAGTACACGACCCGGTTCGCCACGCTCAGCTGCACCGGATACTGCGCGACCCCCATCAGGTTGCCGCCCCACCAGCCGGAGACCCCGTTGAACGTCTGCACGCCCTCCACGAACACCAGCAGCTGCGGATTCACGCCGAGAACCGCGTTGCCCGCCCGCTGTGCCGCCAGCCGCCAGTCCTTCGTCGTGTCACCGCAGCCCCAACAGGCCGGATCGTGCGGCTCGTTGTGCAGATCGATGCCGATGACCGCGTCCTGCCCGACGTAACGCGTCGCCAGCGCCTTCAGGTTGGCGATCCACGTCGACTCGGGCACCGCCGCCGTGTACCAGAGCGCCGACTGCCCGCCCGAGTCCGGCCGGTGCCGGTCCAGGATGACCTTGAGGCCGATCTGACCGGCGTACGCGACCAACTTGTCCATGACCTGCAGGGAGCCCAGTCCCTGCAGATCGGCGTTCTTGCCACTGCTGAAGTCGATGCTGTTGGGGACGGTGGAGGACTTGAAGATGTCGTCGCTGTACGGCAGCCGGATGGTGTTGTAGCCGAGCGACTTCATCTGGTCGATCATGCTCTTGTAGTCGCGGGACCAGAGGCCGTGCACCACGTAGTTACCGGTCTCGAAGCCGAACCAGTTGATACCGGCGATCCGGACGGGCTGCCCGGCCGCGTCCAGGATCTGCCGCCCGCTGGTGTGCCAGTAGCCGGCACCGGCGTCCGCCGCTCGGACATCCGCCGCATGCGCGGCCTGCGCACCGGCTCCCAGCGGCAACAGAAGCACGGCGGCGGCAGCGCACAGGGCTCTTCTCAGGGTACGGAAGCGGAACATGTCGCTTGTTCCTCTCGGGAGGCGCGGCCCCGGAATCGATGGGAGCGCTCCCATATACCGCGCACCTCCCAGGAAACTGACACAACATGCCCACGTCAATACTCACGGCATCCTGGGATCCCGGGACGCGTACGGCTTTCGACAACCGACAGCGACTCGCCCACTCAGCCACTCAGCCACTCAGCCACTCAGGGGCGAAGGCTCCCGGCAGCACCGCACAGTCACGAAGGCCGCCGCCGAAGCCGCTTCAGCCCGAGATAGGCGAGCAGAAGCACGCCGACAACGACAGCTCCGTTCCTGACGTTCCCGCCCGAGTCCCCGCCCCCGTCGTCTCCCGAGGCCGAACTCCCGTTGCCACCGCCTGAGTCGGAGCCACCGGACTTCCCGTACGACGGAGCGTCCTCGGCCTCGACACCGCTTTCGGCGCCCTCACTCCCGTACATGAGCTTGGACCCGTCACGGCTGTACGTGACCGACTCCCCCTGCCCCTGCAGGGGCACGTCGAGCTGCCCCTGCCGCTTGAGCTTGCCGCCGTTCCAGGCGTAGGAGACACCTCCGAAGTACCCGCGTACGGCCAACTGCCGCCCGTCGGGCGAGAAGGCGGCGTCGGTGGCCCACATGTCGACGGGGGCGACGGGCCTGAAGACGTTGGTGCCGGAGGAGGAGAGCTTGGCGGGCCCGGCGTAGAGATGCCCGCCGTCCTCCTGCTTGTCGATGATGTAGACGCGCCCGGTCTTCGGATGCACGACAAGGGACTCGGCATCACGCGAGCCGTCCGAGTACTTCACGACGTACTGCGTGGCCCGGATCGTCTGGTTCCTGAGCACCTTGGGCTCGGGGAGCCGGTAGATCCACACGTAGTCCCAGGTCACGCCGTCGTTGTCGCCGATGTCGCCGACGTAGATCTGGTTGTTCGGCCCGATGGAGATGGCCTCGATGTCGCGGGGCGTGCCAACGCCCTTCATGGTGACGGTGGCGACGGTCTGCCCGGTCGCGCTGTCGATCGCGTACAGGAAGGCACCGTCGTCACTGTCGTTGTGGGTCCAGTAGACGCCGGGGTGGAGACGGGAGGCGGCGAGACCGCTGGACTCGGTGATCCGCGGGTCCTTGATGGTGAAGTCCTGGTCACCATCGGCGGCGGAGGCGGGCGCGGCGAGCACCCAGACGAGTAGGCCCCCGGCGAGGAGGGCGAGCGATCGGCGCATGCCCTCAAGCGTGCCATCCCGGCGATCGATACGAGGCCCACGACCCTGACCGCCCCGCCGGATCAGCCACCGGCACAACTAACCGCAATCTGACATACACCTGACACCGGGTGGCCCGACTCACACACCACACCCGGCCCACGCCCCTCCTCCGATCCCTCATCATGAGCGGATGCTCAGGTTGATGCCCGTAGGCGACTCCATGACGATCGGCAGCGCCGGTGAACACACCTGGCGCTACCGGCTGTGGCAGCACCTGCGGGAGACGTACGGCGGCCCGTTCCGGATCGTCGGCCCGCGCGAGGCGCTGTACGACAAGGCGACGGACACCGCCGACTCGTACGAGTACGCCGACCCGGACTTCCCCCGCGCCCATCTGGCCGGCTGGGGCGAGGGCTGGCAGCACATGACCCCGCTGATCGCGGACGCCGTACGCGCCCACAAGCCCGACGTCCTCCTGGTCTCCCTGGGCCTGATCGACCTGGGCTTCTACACGGACGCGGAACAGACGGCCGAGAACACCCGCCTCTTCGTGGCCGAGGCGCGCCGCTCCAACCCCCGTATCGCCATAGCCCTGTTGCCGGTGATCCCGAACGTCCGCGCGCAGACGGACCCGCCCTTCGCCGCCCAGGTCACCCGCTTCAACGAACTCCTGGCGAAAACGGCGGCCGACCTGGACGAACCCCGCTCACCCCTGCTCCTGGCGTCGCCGCCCCCCTCGTACGACATCAACCACGACACGTACGACGGCACGCATCCCAACGCGAGCGGCGAGCACAAGATCGCGGGGGCGTTCGCGGACTCCCTGTACGAGGCGTGGGATCTGGGGGAGCGGTACGGGGCTGAAACCAGCTGACCGAATCCGCGCGTGCCATGGTCACCCGGCAACGCAGCCTCGCTCGCCCCCCACCGTCAGGCATCGATGAGACCCACGTCACATTCACTCAGGTCTGTCACATCTCATCGCTCCGTCCCGTCGTCCATGTGTAACGCCCGATGAGGGCAGCACCCAAGACGGAGGAGCTCATCATGGAAGCCCGCCTGAACCTCTTCGCCAACCCGGTCGTGACCAAGGCCACGAAGCACCTCGTCGCGGCGGGCAAGGCGGCCGCGGACTCGGCCCTGCCGCTCGCGACGCAGGAACTGGTGAGGCTCCGCGCCAGCCAGATCAACGG
This sequence comes from Streptomyces sp. AK08-02, assembly GCF_033795085.1. Taxonomy (NCBI): domain Bacteria; kingdom Bacillati; phylum Actinomycetota; class Actinomycetes; order Kitasatosporales; family Streptomycetaceae; genus Streptomyces; species Streptomyces sp. AK08-02. The sequence continues at coordinate 223,790 of NZ_JARAZV010000015.1, read as the reverse complement.
CTGCGGATTCTGCACCGACATGCACGTCAAGGACGCGGCCGCCGCGGGCGAGACCGCGCAGCGCCTTCACCTGGTCGCGGCCTGGCGTGAGGCCAAGGTCTTCACCGACGCCGAGCGCGCCGCGCTGGAACTCGCGGAGCAGGGCACCCGTATCGCGGACGCGGCCGGCGGGGTCACGGACGAGGCCTGGGCGAACGCCGCCAAGTACTACGACGAGGAGCAGCTCGCCGCCCTGGTCCTCACCATCACCCTGATCAACGCCTTCAACCGGATGAACGTCATCGTCCAGCAGCCCGCCGGCGACTACCAGCCGGGCATGTTCGCCCAGCTCTGACGACGGCGACAGCGACGGGGTGAGAACGGGAGCGGGGCCGCCCGGCGCGGGAAGCCGGGCGGCCCCACCGCTCAAGCGGCCCCGTTGTCACCCCAGAGCATCGGGACCGGCTCAGAACATCGTGTTGTCGTTGGCCGAGGTGGCGGGCACGTCCTGCAGTACGTCCCAGTGCTCGACGATCTTCCCGTTCCGCACCCGGAACAGGTCCACGACGGCCTGCCCGCGCTCGCCCGGAGCGTTCACGTAGTGGCTGTGCACGGCGACCAGATCCCCTTCCGCCACCACCCGCTTTCGCGAGACGGCCAGCTCCGGGAACGCCTGGAAGTACCCGCCGAGTCCCGCCCGCGCGCCGGCCACACCGTCCGCGATGTTGGGATTGTGCTGGTGGTACTCCGTCCCCCAGTACTTGTCGAGCGCGGACAGGTCCTTGTCGACGATGAGCCGGTCGAACGCCTTGGTCACGAGCTTCTTGTTGTAGGCGGTGAGCCACCGCGACCCCGGCTGCTCGCTCTGCGGCCGGCTGACCGTCGAGAACATGTCGTTGCCGTTGGCGCTGGTGTCCGGCACGTTCTGTCCGGTGTCCCAGTGCTCGGCGATCTTCCCGCCCCGGAACCGGAAGATGTCGAACACGGCCGAGCCCCGACTCCCCGGCGTCAGTACGACGTTGGAGTGCACGAGGACGAGATCGCCCTCCGAGATGACCCGCTTGACGTCGTACTTCGCCTCGGGGAACTGCTGGTGCACGCCGGTGGCCAGGTTCTTCAGCGGCCCGGAGCCGTCGGCCGCGAGGGGGTTGTGCTGGATGTAGTCGGGCCGCACGAACCTGTCCACGACCGCGGTGTCACCCTGCTCGAAGACACCCTTGAGGACGCGTACGGCAACACCCTTCTGGTAGTCGAGCCGGGCGCCGTCACCGACATGCCCGACGGCATGACGCGCACTCGTGGACGGCGAGGCGACGGCGGGCACGGTCGCGGCGCCCAGCAGGGCGGACGCGGCGAGCGCGGCAACAAGGGCACGGCGGACGGACATGTGCGGGGCAGGCATGTGGGGGGTCACAGTGCTCCCTCTCTCGGGATCTTTCGCGATCTTGACGATGAATCAGAATCTTGAAACTTAAAGCGAGTGGCGCTGCGCATACGTAAGCACTAACCAGGAGTTAGTGTCAAGGTTCGTCACCCCTGCCACCCCGCCCCTCCCGACCCGCCCTTGCCTAGAGCGCACTCCACGACGTTGGCTGAACAGTCATGGAGTACACGCAGCTCGGACGCACAGGACTCAAGGTCAGCCGACTCGTCCTCGGGACCATGAACTTCGGCCCCCAGACCGACGAAGCCGACAGCCACGCGATCATGGACGCGGCCCTGGAAACGGGCATCAACTTCTTCGACACCGCCAACGTCTACGGCTGGGCCGAGAACAAGGGCCGTACGGAATCGATCATCGGCAACTGGTTCGCCAAGGGCGACGGCCGCCGCGAAAAGACGGTCCTCGCCACCAAGGTGTACGGCAACATGGCCGCCGACGGCGCGGCCTGGCCCAACCACGACAAGCTCTCCGCGCTGAACATCCGCCGCGCGGTCGACGCATCGCTCAAGCGCCTGCAGACCGACTACATCGACGTCTACCAGTTCCACCACATCGACCGCTCGACCCCCTTCGAGGAGATCTGGCAGGCGATCGACACCCTCGTGCGGCAGGGCAAGATCCTGTACGTCGGGTCCTCCAACTTCCCGGGCTACAAGATCGCCCAGGCCAACGAGATCGCCGCCCGCCGCGGCGGCACCATCGGGCTCGTCAGCGAGCAGTGCCTCTACAACCTCGCCGAGCGGCGCGCCGAGATGGAGGTCATCCCGGCCGCGCAGGAGTACGGCCTCGGGGTCATCCCCTGGTCGCCGCTGCACGGCGGACTGCTCGGCGGCGTCATCAAGAAGGAGGTCCAGGGCGGCCGGCGTGCGAGTGGCCGTGCGGCCGACACCCTCGCCGACCCCGCCAAGCGCGCCCAGATCCAGGCGTACGAGGACCTGCTGGAGAAGCACGGCGTCGAACCCGGCGAGGCGGCTCTCGCCTGGCTGCTCACCCGCCCCGGCGTGACCGGCCCGATCGTCGGCCCGCGCACCGCCGAGCAGTTGGAGTCGGCGGTACGGGCGTCCGAACTGGAGCTGAGCGACGAACTGCTGACCTCACTCGACGAGATCTTCCCGGGCCCGGGCCCGTCACCGGAGGCCTTCGCCTGGTGAGGCGACGGTCGTCACGGCGGTCCTAGGACCTGTCCGGCAGGTGATCGGCGGCCGGGAAACGAGCGAGCCGGAATCCGGCTCGCTCACCCACCCACTACTCACTCATTTCCCGACCGCCGCCGCCACTGCCACCGCAGCGAACAAAAGTACAAGCACACCGGCCATCACCCGGTTCCGGATTTTCGGATTCACGCCGCCGAGCCTAACCGGCCGTCGCGAGCGGCCAGCGGTCGACCACCTCGTACCGGGGCTGTTCCCCCGGCACTCCCGACTTCGGCAGATTGCTGCGTACGAGCGCCAGGTCGTCCACCGTCCAGGTGCGGCTCGTGAACGCGTCCAGGGCCTCGACGTACGGCCGCACCTCGAAGGCCTCGCGACTGCGCGCCACGGTGAGGTGGGCCTGGTAGCGCCGGTGCTCCCCCATCTCGACGCCCGCCTTCCGGCCCGCCGCCTCCGCCCGGTCGGCCAGCAGGCGCAGCACGTTCACCTCACCGGCGGCGCCCGCCCACAACGCCCGCCCGTGCCCGAACTGCCCGCCGCCGCACACCGACAGCGCGAACGCGTCCGTACGGTGGGCGGCCCGCTCCAGGCGCTCCGACAGCTCCGGTACGACGCCCTCGTCCACCTCGCCGTAGAAGGCGAGGGTGAAGTGCCAGCCCGGTACGCCGGTCCAGCGCAGCCCGTCCGCACCCGGCAGGCCCCTCAACCCGGCCACCGCGAGGGCGAGTTGCTCGGCGACGTCCTCGGGCGGCAGTACGGCGGCGAACAGCCGGACCGTGTTCATGGCACTCATAGTGCTCACCGTACTCACGCCCCGGAGGCCACCGGCTCCCGCCGTTCCTGGCCCTGCTGCTGTGCCGGATCCCCCGCCCGCCGCTTGACGAGGCTGACGCGCGGGTGTCCGGAGTTCCAGTCGGCGGAGACCCTCAGTCCGCCGACGCGGGCCAGGACCAGGCCGACCGTCAGGGCGGCGGCCGTCGCGACGATGCCGCCGAAGGCGAGGCCGACCCGGGGGCCGTACGCGTCCGTGATCCAGCCGACCAGCGGTGCGCCCAGCGGCGTACCGCCCATGAAGACCATCATGAACAGGGCCATGACCCGGCCGCGCATGGCGGGGTCCGTGGCCATCTGGACCGAGGTGTTCGCCGTGACGTTGACCGTGAGCCCGGCGATCCCGATCGGGACCATCAGCAGCGCGAACAGCCACAGGGACGGGGCCACCGCGGCGACGATCTCCAGCGCGCCGAAGACCACGGCCGCCGCGACGAGGACGCGCAGCTTCGCCGTCCCGCGCCGGGCGGCGAGCAGGGCGCCCGCCAGGGAACCGACCGCCATCAGGGTGTTGAAGAGGCTGTACGCGCCGGCGCCGGCGTGGAAGACGTCGTCCGCGTACGCCGAGAGGAAGACCGGGAAGTTGAAGCCGAAGGTGCCGATGAACCCGACGAGGACGATCGGCCAGATCAGCTCGGGCCGTCCGGCGACATAGTGCAGGCCCTCGCGCAGCTGCCCCTTGGCACGCGGTGCCCGCTCCACGGCGATCAGTTCACGGCCACGCATGAGCAGCAGGGCGGTGATGGGGGCGACGAAGGACAGGCCGTTGAAGAGGAAGGCCCAGCCTGTGCCGACACCGGTGATCATCAGACCGGCGACGGCGGGTCCGACGAGGCGTGCGGACTGGAAGTTCGCGGAGTTGAGGCTCACGGCGTTCTGCAGCTGGCCGGGCTCGACCATCTCGGACACGAAGGACTGCCGGGCCGGGTTGTCGACGACCGTGGCGAGACCGACGGCGAAGGCGGCGAGGTAGACGTGCCAGACCTCGACGTCACCCGTGAGCGTCAGGGCGGCGAGCACGAGGCCGGTGACGGCCATCATCGCCTGCGTGACGAGCAGGGTGGGGCGCTTGGGCAGCCGGTCGACGAGGACTCCGCCGTACAGCCCGAAGAGCAGCATCGGCAGGAACTGCAACGCGGTCGTGATACCGACGGCGGCCGAGGACCCGGTGAGGCTGAGGACCAGCCAGTCCTGGGCGATGCGCTGCATCCAGGTGCCGGTGTTCGAGACGACCTGGCCGAGGAAGAAGAGGCGGTAGTTCCGAACCTTCAGGGAACTGAACATGGCGGCACGGGAGCCGGCGCGTGGGGACTCCGCCTCGGCGGAAGGCGTGGGGAGCCCGGCAGACGGCTCGGGGGCATCGCCGGCGGGGGCCGAGGGTACGGGCGCCGCCGGAGTTACGGGCACGGCGGGAGTGACAGACACCGCCGGAACGGCAGACACCGCCGGCGTGACGGGCGCGGTGGGGTGGGGAGCGGGCTGCGGGTCGTGGGTGGGCTGGGGATCGTGGGTGGGCCGGGGGTCGTGGGCGGCTGGTGCGGGTGCGGAGTCTGCTCCGGTTCCCGAACTCAAAGAAATTCGCCTCCTTGCTGGGTCCTGTCTACAGATGCGCGAGCTTCTCCAGTACGGGGGCGGCGGCGCGCAGTTTGGCCCACTCGTCCTCGTCCAGGTCCTCGACCAGACCGGCCAGCCAGGCGTTGCGCCTGCGGCGGCTCTCTTCGAGCATCGCCTCGGCCGTCTCGGTCTGGGTGACAACCTTCTGGCGCCGGTCCTCGGGATGCGGCTCCAGTCGGACCAGCCCCTTGCCCTCCAGCAACGCGACGATACGGGTCATGGAGGGGGGCTGCACGTGCTCCTTGCGGGCCAGCTCGCCCGGCGTGGCCGAGCCGCAGCGGGCAAGGGTGCCCAGCACCGACATCTCGGTGGGGCTCAGCGACTCGTCGACGCGCTGGTGCTTGAGTCGGCGCGAGAGGCGCATCACGGCGGAGCGCAGTGAGTTCACAGCGGCAGCGTCGTCGCCATGGGTTAGGTCCGGCATGTTCTTTAGCCTAACTCATTACTCTGACTAAAGACCACTCGCGACGCGCCGAATCGCCCGTGACAAGGGCCACTGAACCTCCACATCACCCGTACGAGTGAATCGACAGCAAAAAGCCCCCCGCCGCCCCGCATCGGCCCGCGACCCTCGTCTCCATGGGGACCAACGTGCTCAGCCTGCGGATAGACGGGGAGCTGCTCGACCGGCTCCGGGACCATGCGGCGAAACGGGGAATGAGCGTTCAGGACTACGTGGTCCAGACGCTCATCCGGAACGACTTCGACGAGCGGTTCCAGAGCGCGGTCGAGGAGACGGAGAGGTTCTACGGGGTGCCGTGAGACACCCCGCAGGACACGGTCGGTCGGGGGTAATCGCAGGTCAGAGCAGGCCCAGGGCCGGCATCAGGTAGTAGAACCCGAAGACGGCGGCGACGACGTACATGGCGACCGGGATCTCGCGCCCGCGACCGGCCGCCAGCCGCAGCACCACGAAGGTGATGAAGCCCATGCCGATGCCGTTGGTGATCGAGTAGGTGAAGGGCATCATCACCATCGTCACGAAGGCCGGGACGGCGATGGTGTGGTCGGCCCAGTCGATCTCCCTGACCGAGCCGGCCAGGATCAGGAAACCGACGGCGAGCAGGGCCGGGGTCGCCGCCTGGGAGGGCACCATCGTGGCGACGGGGGTCAGGAACAGCGCGACGACGAAGAGCGAACCGGTGACGACGTTCGCGAACCCGGTGCGAGCCCCCTCCCCCACCCCGGCGGTGGACTCGACGAAGCAGGTGGTGGCGGAGGAGGAGCTGACTCCCCCGGCCGCGACGGCGATGCCGTCGACGAACAGGACCTTGTTGATGCCGGGCATGTTGCCCTGGGCGTCGGTGAGCCTGGCCTCGTCGCTGACGCCCATGATCGTGCCCATCGCGTCGAAGAAGCACGAGAGCAGCACGGTGAAGACGAAGAGGGTGCCGGTCAGCACGCCGACCTTGCCGAACCCGCCGAAGAGACTGACCTTGCCGATGAGCCCGAAGTCGGGACTGGCCACGGGGTTGCCGGGCCACTTGGGCGTGGTGAGCCCCCACGACGGCACGGTCGCGACGGCGTTGATCACCACGGCCAGCACGGTCATGGCGACGATCGAGATCAGGATCGCGCCGGGCACCTTGCGGATGATGAGCGCGAGGGTGAGCAGAGTGCCCAGCACGAAGACGAGCACGGGCCAGCCGTCGAGGTGACCGTCGCCGCCGAGCTGCAGCGGAACGGTGGTCTGCGCGACGTCCGGGATCCGGGTCACGAACCCGGAGTCGACGAGCCCGATCAGCATGATGAACAGCCCGATGCCGATCGCGATGCCCTTGCGCAGCCCGAGCGGCACGGCGTTCATGACGCGCTCACGAAGCCCGGTGGCGACGAGGAGCATGACGACGAGCCCGGCGAGTACGACCATCCCCATGGCGTCCGGCCATGACATACGCGGTGCGAGCTGGAGCGCGACGACGGTGTTGACCCCGAGCCCGGCCGCCAGCGCGATGGGCACGTTGCCGACGACGCCCATGAGGAGCGTGGTGAAGGCGGCGGTCACGGCGGTGGCGGTGACCAGCTGCCCGCTGTCGAGGTGGTGGCCGTACATGTCCTTGGCGCTGCCGAGGATGATCGGGTTCAGCACGATGATGTAGGCCATCGCGAAGAAGGTGGCGAACCCGCCGCGGACCTCCCGGGACAGGGTGCTGCCCCGCTCGGAGATCTTGAAATGGCGGTCGAGGGCCTTGGCGGGGGCCGAGGTGGACATGCGTGTGCTCATGTTTCTGTTGGCGTCTTGGAGTTTCGTACGAAAGAAAAGAGACAAACTCAAGTCGTTTCAGTGTGAATATATGACACTGAGGCGACCTTCTCTGCGCGTAGATCGCGGCGCGCCAGGCCGCTCGGGGCTGCGGAGCGCCCGCCGGGCGGGTCCTCGTAAGCTGTGCGCATGGCGAAGTGGACACCGATACACGAGGCGCCGGAGCCCCTGGAGGGCCCCGTCGTCGCCACCATCACGGGCGGCACGATCCTCTGGTTCGTCCTCTTCCTGATCCAGCTCCCCTTCTACGGCTGGCACCGGGACCACGGCCACGAGTGGTGGGTGTGGACGTGCCTCGCGGGCACGGTGCTGGGACTGTACGGAACCTGGTTCGTACGGAAGCGGGATGCGGCGATCAAGAGTGCGTCGGCGTCCACGAAGACGTCGCCCACGAAGACGTCGCCGCCGGAGGAGTAGAACGCGGCCCGCACCCACAGCCCGTCCGGCGACGGAGGACAAGGCCCGTTCAGGGCCTACGACCACGGCACCATTTCCGGCCGCTTCCCTCCTCCCCAGGTCGGAACTTTGGCGCACTCGGCGTGTGAAGCCCTAAATCCGCACGTACCGTCGAACACATGACGCACATCGACGCCGGCGCCGAACTCGATCCTGTGCACCCCGTCCCCCTCCCCGGCGCCGCGCCGGGCAACGGGCCCCGTGGGAAGGCCCCCGGAGATGCCCCGCGCGCCCGCGGCCTCACCGCCGCCGAAGTCGCCGAACGCGTCGACCGCGGCGAGGTCAACGACGTTCCCGTACACAGCAGCCGCAGCGTCTCCGAGATCGTCCGCGCCAACGTCTTCACCCGGTTCAACGCGATCATCGGCGTGCTCTGGCTGATCACGATGTTCGTCGCGCCGTTCCAGGACACCCTGTTCGGGTACGTCATCCTCGCCAACACCGGCATCGGGATCATCCAGGAGCGGCGGGCGAAGCAGACCCTCGACTCCCTCGCCGTGATCGGCGAAGCCAGACCGACGGTCCGCCGTGACGGCGTCGCGACCGAGGTGAGCACCTCCGGGATCGTCCTCGGGGACCTCATCGAGATCGGCCCCGGTGACAAGATCGTCGTGGACGGCGAGTGCGTCGAGGCCGACGGACTGGAGATCGACGAGTCGCTGCTCACCGGTGAGGCCGACCCCGTCGTCAAACACCCAGGTGACCCGGTCATGTCGGGCAGCTTCGTCGTCGCGGGCGGCGGCGCCTTCACGGCCACGAAGGTCGGCCGCGAGGCGTACGCGGTCCAACTCGCCGAAGAGGCCTCCCGTTTCACTCTCGTCCACTCGGAACTCCGTACCGGAATCTCGACGATCCTCAAGTACGTGACCTGGATGATGGTGCCGGCCGCGATAGGCCTGTGCATCACCCAACTGGTCGTCAAGAACAACGACTTGAAGGACTCGATCGCCCGTACCATCGGCGGCATCGTCCCGATGGTCCCGGAGGGCCTCGTCCTGCTCACCTCCGTCGCCTTCGCGATCGGCGTCATCCGGCTCGGCCGAAAGCAGGTCCTCGTACAGGAGTTGCCCGCGATCGAGGGCCTCGCCCGCGTCGACACGGTCTGCCTCGACAAGACGGGCACGCTGACCGAGGGCGGCATGGACGTGACCGAGCTGCGCTCCCTGGGCGGCAGCGACGAGACGTACGTACGACGGGTCCTGGGCGCGCTCGGCGAGTCCGATCCCCGCCCGAACGCCTCCCTCCAGGCCATCATCGACGCCTACCCGGACAGCGAGGACTGGCGCTGCACCGAGTCACTGCCGTTTTCCTCGGCACGCAAGTACAGCGGCGCCTCGTTCAGCGAGGGCAACGGGGAGAGCAGTACGTGGCTGCTCGGCGCCCCGGACGTCCTGCTCTCCCCCGACAACCCGGCCGACCGGCCCGCCCTCACCGAGACCGACCGTCTGAACCGGGCCGGCCTGCGCGTCCTCCTCCTCACCCGCACCACCCGCGAACTCGACCACCCCGAGGTCGTCACCGGCGCCACCCCCACCGCCCTGGTCGTCCTGGAGCAGCGCCTGCGCCCCGACGCTGCGGACACCCTCCGCTACTTCGCCGAGCAGAACGTCGACGCGAAGGTCATCTCGGGCGACAACGCGGTGTCGGTCGGCGCGGTGGCGACCAAGCTGGGCCTGTCCGGCACGACGGTCGACGCCCGCCGACTCCCCGCCGAAGCAGACGAGATGGCGAAGGCTCTCGACGAGGGCACGGTCTTCGGCCGGGTCACCCCGCAGCAGAAGCGGGACATGGTGGGCGCGTTGCAGTCACGCGGGCACACGGTGGCGATGACGGGCGACGGCGTGAACGACGTACTCGCCCTGAAGGACGCCGACATCGGCGTGGCCATGGGCTCGGGCTCGGAGGCGACCCGGGCCGTGGCCCAGATCGTCCTGCTCGACAACAGTTTCGCGACGCTGCCTTCGGTGGTCGCGGAGGGCCGCAGGGTCATCGGCAACATCACGCGAGTGGCCACCCTGTTCCTGGTGAAGACGGTCTACTCGGTTCTCCTGGCCGTCCTGGTGGTCTGCTGGCAGGTCGAATACCCCTTCCTGCCCCGCCACTTGACGCTGCTGTCCACCCTGACGATCGGAATCCCGGCGTTCTTCCTTGCCCTGGCCCCGAACAGGGAACGCGCGAAACCCCATTTCGTACGCAGGGTCATGCGCTACTCGATCCCCGGGGGAGTACTCGCGGGCGTCGCCACCTTCACGACGTACCTGATCGCCCGTCACCACTACACGGGCACAGGCGCGTTGGACGCGGAGACGAGCGCGGCGACCCTCACCCTGTTCCTGATCTCGATGTGGGTGCTGGCGATCATCGCCCGCCCCTACACCTGGTGGCGGGTGGCCCTGGTCGCGTCGATGGGCGCGGGCTTCCTGCTGGTGCTCGTCGTACCGTCGCTCCAGGAGTTCTTCGCGCTGAAGCTGGTGGGCGTGACGATGCCGTGGATCGCGGTGGGTATCGCGGCGGTGGCGGCGGCCATCCTGGAACTCCTGTGGAGGTGGGTGGACCGCCGCTTCCCGGCGTAAGCCGTACCAGGGGGTACGGAGAGGGCCTACTTCACGTCGACGAAGTCCGCGGCGGCGCTGGAACCGACGGTGGTCGCGGTGCCCGCGAAGACGTAGCGGAAGAACCCGTCGGCGGTCGCCTTGACGGTGGTCTTCAGAGCGCCCGTGGTGGCCGTCTTGATGGTCTTGACGACGGTGTAGGTGCTCGTCCCGTTCTTACGGAACTGCAGCTGCACCGGCTGGGTCGCGTACCCGGTGTAGTTGGGCCCGTCCCAGTTGGCGCGGGTCAGCTTGCCGGTGACCGTGATGGTCTTGCCCTTGACGATGGGCTCCGGCGCGGCGTCGACCGTCAGCTTGGAGATGCGACGGACGGTCGTGGTGCCGAGGTCGCCCTGCTGGGCGGTACCGACCTTGGACGGGTCGAAGTCGTTGCTCTCGGGGTCCTGACCGTTGAACGCGATGGCAATACCACCCGCCGTCCAGCGGGCACCGGCGTCGGTGTTGGTCAGGTCGCCCTCGCCGGGGTAGATGTCGAGGTTGGCCTTGCAGTTGGCGGTCGTCGTCGACGTCGCGGTGCAGGTGCCGGCCTTCTCACTGGCGACCACGTCCTTTGCGTCTCCGAACTCGCCCGTGTACAGGTACGGGCTGCTGTCGAAGTCGGCGGCCTTGATGTTGACCTCGGTGCCGTGGGTCAGCGTGTAGGTGACCGGGACGACGACGTGGCCGCCGGCACCGACGTTGATCGACTTGGCGACCTTGAAGTTGGAGAAGGTGACGTTCAGGGGGTACGGCTTGGCGGCGGCGACCGGCGAGGTGATGAACGCCGTCTTGCCGCTGTTCTCCAGAATCTTCGCGACGGTCGCGCGGTAGGAGGCACTGCCGGAGGCGTGGACGTCGGCCTGCGCGGCAGGCACAGCGAGAGCGGAGAGGGCCAGGGCGCCGGAGACGGCGGCCACAGTGGCACGTATACGCATGCGTGTTCCCCACATGAAGAAGGGACCCGACGGCGACCGTTCGCATCGACGCGCACCCATCGCGGGGCCCAGGTGATCGTGGAGCCAGTTGGCCCCCATGATCAGATTTAATACGGGAGTGGTTGGTTGTGCGGAGGGGACGTAATTTTGCCCACCCCTTACGCGCACCCTCAGGAACAGCCCCGCCGCCGACCCGTGGAACACGGAGGGTCGACGGCGGTTGCGTACATTTCGCCGAACTGACGGCTTATGCGGCGGTTGCTACTTCACATCGACGAAGTCGGGCGTGGCACCGATGGCGCCGGTGGTCGCCGTACCCGCGAAGACGTACCGGAAGTACCCGTCGGAGGCGGCCTTGACGGTGGTCTTCAGGTCGCCCTTGGTGGTCGTCTTGATGGTCTTGACGACGGTGTAGGCGCTCGTCCCGTTCTTACGGAACTGCAGCTGCACCGGCTGGGTCGCATAGCCGGTGTAGTTGGCGCCGTCCCAGCTGGCGCGGGTGAGCTTCCCGGTGACCGTGATGGTCTTGCCCTTGACGACCGGCTCGGGGGTCGCGTTGACGGACAACTTCGCGGCGCGCAGGAGGCTGGGGCCGGCGAGACGGTCCTTCTCCACTATGCCGACCTTCGAGGCGTCGAAGTCGTCGCTGCCGAGGTCCTGACCGTTCCAGGCTTCGGCGTATGCGAACGCCTTCCATTTCCCGGCGCTCTCGTTGAAGAGGTCCCGGGTCGGGTGGATCACGATGGACTGGGTGCAGTTGGCGACGGTCGCCGACGCGGCCGTGCAGTGCGCCCAGTCGTCGCCGAACAGCCCGAAGTCGGAGTCGACGTACGAGGCGCCGTAGTACAGCTCGACGTCGGTGAAGAAGTCCTCGGCGGTGATGTCGACGTCGGCGCCGTGGGTGAGCGTGTACGTGATCGGCACGGTGATCGTGCCGGTGACACCCGCGACGATCGACCTACCGTTGTTGATCTTTATGTTGGAGAAGGAGGCGTTCAGGGCGTACGGCGTACCGGCGTCGTCAGCGACTGCCGAGGTACTGAACGCGGACTTACCGGAGGCGGCCTGACCGGCCTCGAGCATCTTGACCGCGTCCGCACGGGACACGGAGCCCTCGGCCTGCGCGGCAGGCACAGCAAGGGCGGAGAGGGCCAGGGCGCCTGAGACGGCGGCCACAGTGGCACGTATGCGCATGCGTTTCCCATGAGGAGAAGGGGTCCGACAGTAGTCGAGCACGGCCTCGGCGCCGGCCGGGATCCGACGGGCACCGATGATGTCCATCCGGTCGTTCAGCAACGAAGGGGCGTGCACGGCACTGAGGGCGCCCCCTGCCACAGGGGGCGCCCTCAGTGTGTCATCCGCGTCAGCCCACGCTGCCGTACTCCACGGGGAAGTCCGGGGGCCAGGGCTGGGCGAAGTCGAACAGGGACGGGTCTTCGAACTTACGGTCCGCCTCACGCCACGAGGGTTCGGCGGAGACGACGAAGCTCTCCCCGCCTGGTTCGATCATCCAGGTGAAGGCCGCGTCCCCCGCGGGAAGGTCATGACGTTCCTTCAGTACCGCGAACTCCACCTCCGACGCCGGGCGGACGTGGATCCCCTTCTGGTAGATGGGCCTGAGCAGCATGAGCTCCACGTGCCCGAAGTACACCTCCACGCGGGTGTCGGTTCCGTCGACGGCGGTGGCGTCACTGCGCAGCAGCAACTGCCGGTGCGACGCGGCGAAGCTGACCACCCGGAACAGACGTCCCTCTCGTACGAAATCTGACATTCTCTATTTTCTTCCTGTTATCGGGTGATTCGGGTCACTGGGCCCAGTCCGGCGTCGGCATGTCCTTGACCAGGCTCGGCGCCTTGTCGCCCGGCTTGGTGAAGTACCAGTCGACGGCTTCGAAGTCCCGGCGTCCGAGGATCACCTTGAGACGCAGCGTCGCCACTTCCCAAGCGGTGCCGTTGTTGCTTCCCACCTTGGCCACCGTCTGCCAGTCGCCGCCCACCAGCGGCTTCCCGCGTTCAACGAGCTTGCTCAGGGCGTCTGCCGCGTTCTTCGCGTCCGGGACACCGTCCAGTGAAATGCTCAACTTCACCGACCTGTTGTCGAGTGCCTTCTCGACACCGGCCATCCAGATCGGACGCCCGTCACCGCCAGGGGCCGGCTTGCCCAGAAGCTTGTGGTTGAACGTCCGTGCCCAGGCACCGCTCAGGCCGCCGGTACCACCCAGGGTCTCTCTGGCCAGCGTATCGGAGTACGGGTTGATCCCCAGAACGATGTGGTCGCCGTCCTTGACGAGGTCGTCAAGAATCCCCTTGAGGCACTCGTTGTGCACCAGGACCGGCGTCGATCCCGCGTACACGTAGTACGTGTGGTTTCGCGCGACCTCGAAGTTGAAGACCTCGACGGGTCCCTTGACGACCGTGGTGCCGAGGACCTTTGTGGCACTGCCCTCCCGTGGCTCGAGGGTGTCTCCGGCGCGCAGTTCGTCGGCCTCGACCCAGCCCCGTTCACGTACCCAGAAGCGGTGCGAGTCGGTCGCTTCGACCTGGCCGTCGGCGGTGGTGATCCGGACCACGGAGTCGACGGTCCGGTTGAACAGGTTCAGCACCGGCTGCAGGGTCTTCTTGCCCGTGACCTGGTCCTGCGACCAGACCCGGTCGCCGACCTCGATGTCCTCGATGGACTTGGGGCCGTCTTCCGTCGCGACCTTGGTGCCGGCCGGGAAGCACTTCGTCAGTGCGAGCTTCGCGGTGAGTCCCTCGATGGCGGCCTCGGTGAGGCCGGCGGTGCGCAGGGCCCTCCATGCGTCGTCGATGGCGATGCCGGTTCTCATGGCGGCGTCAAAAGCCGTCACGGCGTTCCTGATGGCCTTGATGGCGACATTGCCGAAGACGAGGAGGGCGACGTCGAAGACCGCCCATCCGCAGTTGCCCAGGGTTCCGCCGCCACCCGTCGTGATCCTGTCCCAGCAGCCGGTGAAGTCCTCGGTGAGGGACTTCACGAATCCCTTGGCGACGGCGTCGTTGAACTCCAGAGCCGAGATCGTGTACGTGACCTTTTTGGTCTCGGGCTTCAGCTCGACGGTGTCGATGTACAGGGTTTCGGTGGCGGGGCATCCGGACTGCGCATCCGGGATGTTCGTCGCCGTACACAGGTAGATGTCGACGATGGTCTTCGAGGTGACGTTCGCGGTGATGACGCAGTCACCGACGTGAACGATGGCGTTGCAGTTCTCCTTTTTCAGGATCTCCGGGTCGCCGACGGGTTCGGCCCGCGTCTTGTAGAAGACGCCGTCGACTCCACCGGTACCGGCCTCGAGCTGGTCGTTGCGGTTCTTGGTCTCTGTCCGCCGGGCTGTCTCCTCCGCCTCCTTGGCGTACGCGTCGGCGTCCTTGGCGGCCTGTTCCGCCTCCGTCGCGGCGACGGCGGCGAGGTCGGCTGCGGCGCGGGCGTCCTTGGCTTCCTGTTCGGCCTGGGCGGCGGCGGAGCGCGCGGCTTCGGCGTCGAGTGCGGCTGCGTCGGCGGAGTCGCGGGCGTCCTTGGCGTAGCCCTCTGCATTGCCGGCCGCCCTGTCTGCGGCTGCGGCGTCGGCGGTGGCCTGCCGGTCGTACTCGATGGTGCGGGCCAGTGACGACTGCGCCGCCGCCGCGGCCTTGGCGGCGTCGGCCGCGTAGCCAAGGGCCTCCTGGGAGTAGACGCGGGCGTCGGCGGCGTACTTGGCGGCGTTCGCCGCGTGGATGTACGCCTCCTTGGCGTCGCCCTTGGCCTGGTCGGCGATGTTCTTCGCGGCGTCGGCCTCGGCGGTGGCGTTCTTGGCGTGGGCCTCGGCGACCGCCTGCTGCTGCTCGGCGATCGTCTTCGACGACTGCCCCGTCAGCACCACCAGACCAGCCGCGGAGTCCATGTCGACATACGGCGAGCCGAGCTCGATCGCGTCATTGGCGGGGGCGGCGACCTGCTGGGCCGCCTTGCCCGCGTCCACGGCAGCCTGCGCGGTGACATGCGCGAACCCGGCGGCCTTCGCCGCCGCGGCCACCGCGTTGCCGGCCTCCTTGTTGGCGCCGTCGGCCTGGGTCCTGGCGTCCTTGGCCTGCTGCTTGGCCTCGTCGGCCAGTTCCACCGCCGTCTTCGCCTCGAACGCGGCATGCTGCGAAGCCGTGATCGCGTCCGCAGCGGCGCTGGTGGCCGTCCTGACAGCAGCGTCCGCCCTCAGTTTGGCCGCCTGGGCAGCATCCGAGTCGGAACGGGCGCGCTTCGCGGCGGCCTCGGCACGCGTCGCGGCGGCGTCCGCGCCTGCCGCGGCCTGCGTGGCGGCGTCCGCCTCCGAACGGGCCCGGCCCGCCGCGGACTCGGCGTCGTCGGCCGCCTTGTCCGCCTCGTTCGCCGCGGCTCGGGCCGCGTCTGCCGCGTCACCGGAGTCGAGGGAGTCGGCGTAGGCCTGCTTGGCGTCGGCCTTCGCGCGGGCCGCGTCCGCCTTCTGTTCGGCGTCCCACGCGTCGTCGCGCATCTCCTTGGCGTGGTCCTTGGCGTTGACCGCGTCGTCCCGCCTGCTCTCGGCGGTCCGCTTGGCGGCTTCAGCCCTGTCCTTGGCGTCCTTGGCCTTCGTCGCCTCCGACTCGGCGTTTCTGCGATGCTCCGCGGCCTCGGCCTGTTTGGCGGCGGCCTTCTCCTTCTCCGCCTTGGCCGTCTTCTCCTCGGCTTCCGCCGCCAGCCGCTTGGCGTGCGCGTCGGCGGCGGCCGCCTTCGCGTCGCCCTCGGCCTTCATCGCGATCGCGAGCTTGGCCTCCGCGGCCTCCTTGTCCTTCTTCGCGTTGTCGCGGTGCACCTTGGCCGCGTCCGCCGCGGCCTTCGCCTGCGCCTCCGCCGCCTCGGCGGCCTTCTTGCGGAACTCCGCGTTCGACTGCGCCGCCTGCGCCAACGCACGCTGCCCGATGGTCGCGCTGTCCCCGGCCGACGCACGCGTCGCGGCCTCCGCCGTCTCACCGGCCTTCACCAGTGCCTGGAGCGCGGCAGCCGCACCCCTGGTCACCTGGTCCTTCTGCAGCCCCACCAGCAGACCACGACCCCGCGGAGCACCATTGGTGTCAGCGATGCCGTAGGCGGCCTGGAGCGCGGTGTCCGACGCGGTCACGGCCTTCTGCGCCGTCGGCAACTGCGCCTTGAGCGCGGCGAGTTGCTTCTTCGCCTCCGTCTGCGCGGCGGTGACGGCCGCCTTGGCCTTGTCCACATCGGCCTTCGCCGGGGCGCTGCCGGTGTGGGTCTTGGCGACGATCCGCACCTTCTGCGCGGCGGAGCCGTTGCACGCCGACAGCACCGCGTCCTTGCTGTTGTCGAACGTCGGCAGATGCAGACACTTGCCGGACGCGGCGTTCACCAGCGCGGTGGCACTGCGCACGTCGAACTTCCACTGCTGGGCCTTGGCGCTGCCGCAGTCACGGATCTGGATCTTCGTGCCGTCGGCGTTGCCGCCGTTCAGCACCTCCAGGCACTTGCCCGAGTTCGGGTTCTGCAGGGTGTAGCCACCGTCGTAGGAGCCCCACAACTGCCACTTCTGGCCGGCCCCGCTGCTACAGGTGTTGATCTGCACCGGCGTGCCGTTGGTCTTGGCGGCGCCCGTGACCTCGATGCACTTGCCGGTGGCGCCCGGCACCTGGATCTCCAGCTGGCCGTCGCCGATCCAGCTGAAGCCGCCCTCGGTGTAGTAGTCCAGCCAGCGGGTGGAGTAGTCCGCGATCCACGACTGCCCCAGCAGCTTGCCCAGGGCGAACGCGCCGTCCTGCAGCGCCTTGCCGGCGCTGTTGCCGGCGGCGAGGATCTGGCCCCGCTGGGTGGCCTGCGAGGCGATCTCCTGCTGCCACTCGGCGGAGGCCTGCGCCACCTCCTTGCCGAGCACTCGGTCCGGGTCGATCGGACTGTGCCACGCGCACGAGGCGAACCGCGTCTTCAGGTCCTCCACCGCGACGCGGTACTCCTGGGTGTCCGGCACCGGAGCGGTCCTGGGAAAGCCTCCGGAAGCGAGGAAGATACGGGCGTCGTCGGCGAACACCCGCGGAACGAATATCTCGTTCGGAACGATGGGCCCGGAGTTCTTCTTCCAGACCTTCCAGGCCTCCTGCTCCTGGCTCGTCCCCCCGCTGGTGTACAGCGGGTCACCGATCGCGAGGGCGGCCTTCTTCGTCTTGTCGTCCGCCTGCGGTGACGGGTCGTAGAACGGCGACTGCAGGTCCACCGACTTGAAGTACGACTGGTAGAGCCAGGGAAGCAGCCCCGTCTTGTCGAAGAAGTTCTCCTTCGCGGCGGCGCCGGGGTAGTTGTCCAGGCCGCTTACGGCGGTGCTCCACGACTGCCGGGCGTCATCCGTCTTCTTCACCCAGGCGTCGGAGTCGTCACTGTCCTTCTGCCATGCCAGGGCGAACGCGCCGGTGCCGTAGGTGCGGTCCGCCTTCTGGTGCAGTTGGTCCGCCGACAGCGACAGGGAGGTGCTGGCCAGACCGAACTGACTCGGCCCGCCCTTGCGCAGCCCGTCGGCCATCAGGCACTGATCGAAGCGCAGTTGCTCAGCGGCCTTGGCATCGAACCCGTCGTAGGAGTCGACGGCCGGGCCGGTACGCGGATCCTGGACAACAGCCGAGGCCGGCTGCACCGCCAGGGAGGCGAGAAGGGCCAGCGAGGCGAGCGGGACGATCGAAGTGGCCAGACCGGCCAGCCGTCTCGGGCGTCTGCCCTGCTTCCGTACAGGTCTACGCGACACGTGTATCCCTCTCTCTAGGGGGTGGCTGCTGAAGGCGCACTCCTGGGAGGGACACGTCAGGCCCGCACCATGGGCCTCACGCAGTGTTGGGCGATCCCCCCGTGGATACGCCGGACACTCCCGGACACGCGGACTGGTCAGGTCCTCCCGGGAGCGGACGCCACCATAGACACGTCGGTGATTCTCAGGGCAAGGAAGTTGTTACTCAGGGCAGTTACACCTGGTAACCGGGGCTCCTATGAGGGAGCTGGGCGAATCCTGTGCGGAGCCCGCGAGAACCACCTCATCGACCTCATACCGAACAAACGGCCTTCCACACCCTCCGTCACACTGAGATCAACATCACAGTCAGAACGGATTCCCCCGACAGGTCAGAAATGAGGTCCCTCATCGCCCGTCTTGAGAAGGGCGCCGACACCCCGGATTCGGTTGAGCGGAATCCGAAGCACAGAGGCCGGTGCCCCCCTGGCTGGGTGGCACCGGCCTCTGCCCGTCATTCTCGTCATGCGTCGTACGAGCCTCACGGCCCGCGTCCCGTCTACTTCACGTCGATGACATCCCCGACCGCGTTGATCGGCGCCGTCGTCGACGAGCCCGCGAAGGCGAACCGATAAGTACCGTCGACCGTCGCCTTGACCGTGGTCTTCAGGGCGCCGGCGGCACCCGCCTTGACCGTCTTGACGGTGGTGAAGGTGGTGGCGCCCTTCTTCTTGAACTGGAGGGTCACCGGGGCGTTGACGTAGCCCGCGTACTTGCCGGTGTTCCAGTTGGCGCGGGTCAGGGTGCCCTTGACCGTGATGGTCGCGTTCTTCCTGACCGGCTCCGGGGTGGCGTCGGTGGTCAGCTTCGAGTGGAACTTGACCTGGATGGTGCCGAGGTCGCCCTGAGCCTTGTAGTCACCCTCGCCCGCTATGTCGACGGCGACGGCGCCCACCTTCCACGTGCGCGCGTCGGTGTTCCGGAGCCTGGCGTCGTCTCCGCTGGTGTTCACGGCGAAAGAGGACTTGCAACTGGCGGTGGTCGACGAGGTGGCCGTGCACGTGGCGGGGTCTTCGCCACCGAGACGGACCGTGTCCACGTCGACCGCCCCCACGTAGAGGAACGGAAGGACCAAGAGCTTGTCCGAGCTGATGTCGAGCCCGGCGGCGTGCTTGAAGGTGTACGTCACCGGCACCGAGGTGGTCCCCGTGGCCTTGGCGACGATCGGCTTGCCGTTGTTGATCGTCACCTTGGTGAAGGTGACGTCGGGCGCCGTGGCGGCCTGGGCGGCGGGCACGGCGAAGGCGGACAGGGCCAGGGCGCCGGTGACGGCGGCCACAGTGGCACGTATGCGCATGCGTTTCCCCAACTGGAGAAAGGGGCCCTCTTGGTGGTCGTCCTCACGGTTCGTCGTCACACCCGGGGCCCAAGTGATCGTTGAGTCAGTTGACTCGCATGCTCAGATCCGCAACGCATGTGAATGGTTGTACGGGTGGCGAAAGTTTTTCGGGTGTCCGGCACGTGACGTGCATCACTCAAGAATGCCGCGAAGGCCGGTGCCCGCCCCGACTCGGGCGGCACCGGCCTTCGCTCTGAGGTTCACCCCGGACCGTGGGGTCCATCCCGGACCATCCGGACCATACGGCCCGCATGACCTACTTGACGTCGATGAAGTCCGCCGCGCCGTTGACCGGCGAGGTGGTCGTGGTGCCCGCGAAGACGTACCGGAAGAAGCCGTCGGCAGTCGCCTTGACGGTGGTCTTCAGGTCGCCCTTCGTGTTCGTCCTGATGGTCTTGACGGTGGTGTAGGTGCTGGTGCCGTTCTTCCGGAACTGCAGTTTCACCGGCTGGGCCGAGTAGCCGCCGTAGTTCCTGGCGTCCCAGTTGGCGCGGGTCAGCTTGCCGGTGACCGTGATGGTCCTGCCCTTCTTCACCGGCTCCGGCGTGGCGTTCGCCGTCAGCCTCGACGCGCGCTGCAGCAGGGTGGTGGCGAGGCCGCCCTTCTCCGCAAAGCCGACCTTGGTGATGTCCATGCCTCCACCCGGCACCAACTGCCCGTTGAACGCGACGGCGTCAGCGGCGCCCCTCCACGTGCCGGCCTGGGAGTTGAGGATGTCGGCATCCTCACCCAGGTAGATGTCGATGTCGCTCTTGCAGGTGGCGACGGTCGCCGAGGTCGCGGTGCAGGTCGGGAAGTCGTCGCCGTAGAGCTCGCTCTCCGATTCCGTGGTCTCCGTGGCGAAGGAGCCCCGGTAGATGTAGGCCTCGAGCAGGAAGTCGTCGGCGGTGATGTCGACCTCGGCGCCGTGCGTCAGCGTGAAGCTGAGAGGGACGGAGACATGCCCCGTGGCCCCGAGCTTGACCGTCTTGGCGATCTTGAAGTTCGAGAAGGAGACGTTCAGCTTGTACGGCATCGGCTCGTCGTCGGCCGCCGTACTGAACGCGGACTTGCCGCTCGTCGCGGAGTGCGCGGCTTCCTTCACCTTGGCGACGTCCGCGCGGTGGGTGGAAGCGGCGGAACCGTCGGCGTGCGCGGCGGGCACGACAAGGGCGGAGAGGGCCAGGGCGCCGGAGACGGCGGCCACGGTGGCACGTATGCGCATGCGTTTCCCCATTTGGAGAAAGGGGCCCGGCGGTGCTCGTCCGTACGGAGTCGGCCGCACGTCTCGCAGTCGCACCCGGGCCCGAGTGATCTGGGAGTCTCTTGACTCGCCCGCTCAGATCCGTGACGGATGGGAATGGTTGTACGGAAGTTGCGAAAACCTACGCAGAACGCGGAGATTTTGTGTTCGCATTACGGTCTTTGCACGTCGGTGACCAGCGACGACGAGCCGAGGGTCGGGCGCGGCCACTCCTCCGGTCTCCACGCCCGCGCCCATCGCACCCTCTCTCGCACCTCAGTCGAACCACCGGTCCCGCGCCAGCTCCGTCGTCCTCGACGGGTCCTCCAGCAGGGCCGCCACCTCGAAGCGGCGGGGCCACTGGCCGGCCGTCCAGGCGAGGGCCGCCGCGACGCCCTCCAGGGTCGAGGCGTGCAGCACGCCGTCCCTCGTCCTGCGCCAGTCCAGCTCCACGCCGTCGACCACGAGCTCCTCGTGCTCGACGTAGGTGGCCGGGGTCCCCGCACCGAGCAGTACCCGTACCGACTCCGGTACGTCGTGCTCCGAACCCTCCGACGTCACCTCGCCCGTCACCGACTCGCTCAGTCGCCGTACCTGGAACAGCTCGGCCAGCTCGGCCGCCTTCGCCGGGCGTACGGGGAGCAGCGGCACCCCCGCTGTGAACGGCAGCAGGTCGGGTGAGTCGACCACCACGGCGTCCGCCGCGTCCACGACCTCCACGTGGCCGTCGACCACCGCCCGCAGGTCGTCGGGGAGCGTGACCTGTTCCGGGTCGAGGTCGGCCAACGCGCCGTAGAGGGCGTGCAGTTGGCTGCCGGTCACCTCCCGGTCGGGGTCGGCGAGGCGGTCGAGGAGTTCGGCGGCGCCGCCCGGCTCGTCCAGGAGGGCGGCCACCGACGTCCGTACGCCCAGGGCGCGCAGCACCTGTTCGTCGTCGAACCCGGTGGCGTCGGCCTCCTCGTACAGGCCGCGCAGGAGCGGGTCGCCGCCGGCCGCGAGCAGACCGGCCGGCCTGCGCCCGTCCAGCACCGGGTTTCCGCGCAACCACCAAGCCGTGTACGGCCGTACGAGTTCATGTGTGCCGTCGGGCAGCAGGACCCGCACCGGCTGGACGATCGCGTCCCGCAGGGGTGGCTGGGCGAGCAGGGCGAGGGCCTGGGGCCAGCGGTCGTCGTCGACGAGGTCGAGGTCGCGTACGGCGACCAGTTCCGTGGCGACGGGAGGTACGGGCGAATCGGGGAAGCGGTCGAGGATGTCCTCGCTCCACACGTCCACGGCGTCGAGCAGGCCCGGGTCGTCGGGTTCGGCGAAGTCGCTGTCCCGGGGGTCCAGTTCGTCCGGGTCGAGGACGACGTCGGTGGCGCGGACCAGGGCGAAGTTCGCCAGGACTCCGCACGCGGCCAGCGGCTGCTCACCCCACCTGTCCGCCAACTCGCCGTCGACCAAGGCCAGTTCACCCTCCCTGATCACCTGGGAGAACGCACTGCCGGGCAGGACGAGTTCACCGGCGGGGGCCAACTCGCCGTCCTCGTCGGGGAGGGCGAGGGCGCCGAGCCACGGTTCGTCGCCGGGTTCGAGACCCGCGTCGCGTACGAGGGCGAGGACCGTGTCGGCCAACTCCTCGGCGTCAGGGGTGTCTTCGTCGTCCCACGACAGGCTGCGGGCGTCCTCGTCGAGCGAGCCGGCGACGGCGGCCCGCACCTGCGGGGTGGTCAGGACGGCGCGCGGGGTGGCCGGGAGGGCGCCGAGCTTCTCCAGAAGGGGGTGGGCGGCGTCCGGGTGGGCGACCTTGAGGCCGAGGCGGGCCAGGGTCTCCGGCGCGGCGGCCCCCACCTCGCCGCCGGTGGGCAGCAGCACCTGCCGGGGCCCGATGGTCGTACGCCCGTCGGCGAGCGGTACGGGCAGCCCGGTCAGCCGGTCGGGGTCGACGCCGGCCAGGCTGTCGTACAGCCGGTGCCACCACTCGGGCGCCTTCTCCAGGCCGGCGAGCCGGTCGACGGCGTCGGTGAGCGGGACACGGGCGACCCCCAACGTCCGTAGCTCCACCCGGCGTTCGAGCCCGGCGGGCAGCAGGGTGGGCAGCACCTCGGCCAGGACACGGACCGTCTCGGCCCCGGCACCCTCGACGACCTCCGCGTCCCGGGGGCGCAGAGCGGAGGGCAGTTCCTCGTCGTCCCCCGGGTCGAGCGCGGGCGGGAGGAAGGCGGTGCGCGGCAGCCGTTCGAGGATCGCGTGCCGCAGCTGACCGTCGAGTTCGCCCTTGCCCAGCGGGCCGGGGACGAGCGCGATGATGCCCTCGCCCACCGGCTGCCAGTCGGCGAGGAGTTCGGTGTAGGCGTCGGCGGCGCGCTGCACGAGGAAGTCGGTGAGCGGGCCCGGCGCGGCGTGCCGGCGGGCCGTGTCCAGCGGGAGCGAGGCGATGAGCAGCGCCGGTACGCCCAGCGGCTCGTCGCTCGGTGTGGGCGCGTGCACGACGGGGCTGGTCCGGGGCGGTACGGGAGTCCCGTCGGTGTCGACGGGCACGGCCCAGGTGACCGACCAGTGCGGACGCAGCCGCTCCTCGACCGGCCGCCCGGCCAGCAGGATGGCGTCCAGGGGTCCGTGCGCGGAGACGGTACGCCAACGGCTCGTGCCGTCGCGGGAGTCCTCCACGAGGGTCAGGGGGCCGTCGGTACGGCGGCTGAGGGTCCGTGTCCGCTCCCCCACCTCGATGACGACCTCCTCCAGACCGGGGAGGGTGAGGAGGAGCGCGTCGTCGACGCCGTTCAGCAGCCGCTCGGCGAGATCCTCGGCGGCGGTGTCGCGCAGGGGGAGGATGACGGCCGTGTCGTACGGGGTCGGCGCGGTGCCCTCGGCGGCGAACGGCAGCCGGAGCAGGGGCACATGGCCGTCGCGACGGCGC
Organism: Streptomyces sp. AK08-02; assembly: GCF_033795085.1. Lineage (NCBI taxonomy): Bacteria > Bacillati > Actinomycetota > Actinomycetes > Kitasatosporales > Streptomycetaceae > Streptomyces > Streptomyces sp. AK08-02. The sequence continues at coordinate 200,278 of NZ_JARAZV010000015.1, read as the reverse complement.
ACCTCGTCACCGAGGTTGGGGCTGTGCCGGGCGGTCTCGGCGGCCAGTTCGCGCGCCTCGGCGAGCGCCCACCGCACACCACCGTGCCGCCCGACGACGGCGGGCTCGTCGCTCACGGCGAGGACGGCGGCGAAGCCGACGCCGAACCGGCCGACAGCGGCCGTCCCCTTGCCGTCCTCGCCGTCCTTGCTGTCCTGGGCGTCGCGCTTCGCGGAGGCGCGCAGCGTGGAGAGGGATTCGACACCGGTGGCATCCAGCGGGGCACCGGTGTTGGCGGCGACGAGGACGCCCTCGCGCAGGGTGAGCCGGAACCTGCCCGGCACTCCGGCCCGCGCGGCGGCGTCGGCGGCGTTCTGGGCGAGCTCGACGACGAGCCGGTCCCGGTAGCCGCCGAGGACGAGATCCTCCTCGGCGTTGGCGTCCTCACGGAACCTGGCGGGACTGGTCGCCCAGGCGTCCAGAACGCCTCGGCGCAGACGGGCCGTGCCGAAAGGATCCGCGCCCTCAGCTGCAGGTCGCACGAACTTGCTCACGTACGTTCACTCTCCTCATCGGCGTGAGCAAGAAGGTACCGCGCGCCGGAGAGAGACCCCGCCCACCGGGCCTGTTCGCCTGCGCGGGCGCCCCCTACCATTCCCTCCGGATCGCGCCCGAGGCGGCGCCGATCCGTGAACCAGGTACCAAGTGCCTGTTCCTCAGGGGGGTTTTCCGTGTTCGTGCTGTCCATACTGCTGCTCATAGCGGCGGTCGTGCTCTTCTTCGTCGGCCGCGCCCAAGACGCCGGCGGCTGGAAGATCGGGGCGGCGCTCAGCGCCGTGGCCGCCGTTCTGGCCGGTGTCTTCTCGTGCGTCCATGTGGTGCGCGCCTACGAGGTCGGGGTGCCGGTGACCTTCGGCAAGGTCGGGGAACCGCTGACCTCCGGCATCCAGTTCAAGTCACCGTTCACCGACGTCACGTCCTTCTCCACCCGTCCCGTGGACCTCGACATGTACGGCAAGGACGTGGTCGAGGTCCGCTCGGCACAGGGCGGGGTGCTCTACGCGGACGTCACCATCAAGTGGGCCGTCATCCCGGACAGGGCGGTCGAGCTGTACCGGCTGGCGGGCAGTGAGGAGGCCGTCCAGGAGCGGCTGGTGGTGCCGGACAGCCGCGAGATCATCCGTAACGTCTTCGCGAAGCACACCAGCGAGGAGGGCTACGCCTCCGCCCGCGAGGAAATCGGCTCGGAGATCGCCACCCTCGTCAAGGCGCGTCTGGCACCGCGCGGGATCGACGTCACCAACGTGAATCTGCGCAACGTGAAGCCCTCGGACAAGCTGCAGGAGCAGATCGACAAGAAGATCCAGCAGGAGCAGGACACCGAGCGGTCCGTGGAGGCGGCGCGCACGGCCAAGGCGGAGGCCGAGCGCAGGCGGATCGAGGCGGAGGGCATCGCCCGCGCCAACGAGATCCTCGCGAAGTCACTCAGCGACAAGGTGCTGTACAACCAGTGCCTGGAGGCCTACAAGGAAGCCGCCAAGTACAACGCGGTGTACGCGGTGCCGTGCGGCACGAACGCGAACGGCACCCCGGTCATCGTGGACGGCACCAAGAAATAGCCGACCGGAGCCCGTGTGAAACGACCCCGCCGATCAGCAGGCCTCGGCGGGGTCGCTCACCTTCTGCCTACGAGTGGCCCAGCTCCGCCGCGTCCGCGTCGTCCTCGCCCACCGGCACCGAGCCCGAGTCCGCCGCGGGCCGCAGCGGGAACGGGTCCACGATCGTCTCGTCGATCACGTGCGGCGGCGGAACCGGCGGCTTCGGCATGACCGCTGCCTCCGAGTGCCCCCCGCAGCCGTAGGCCAGGGACACCACACGCCCGTCCGCCGGAGCGAACTCGTTCGTGCATACGCCGAACGCCTGACCGAGCGACCCTCCGATCGCCACCAGGAACCCACAGCTCACACAGGTCGCCGGCGCGGCCTGGGCCATGGGCGTCGTGGGGCCGTAGGCGTCCTCCCAGCGGTCGGCGGCGGTGTGGAGGCCGTACCGCGACAGGACGCGCGCCCGGCGCATGCCCAGTTCCTCGGCCACCGCCGCGATCGACCCACGGGCGGGTACGACCGTGAAGGCGGACGGTGAGCCCGGGGTGATGTCGGCGTCCTCGGCGTCGGCCAGCTCCGCCGCCAGTGCCACCGAGGCCGCCCCCGACACCAGCACGGAGTTCGGCAGGGGCTCGTCCTCGCCCGAGTAACCCGGCTCCAGACGCAGGTCCTCCGCGTCCGTGGGGAGCAGATCCCCGGGACCCATGTCACCAGGGCGCAGCCGCTCGCTCCAGGGCACCCATTCCGGGGCCTGCAGGGCGTCGGGGCCGGGGAGGAGCACCACCTCGTCCAGGGTGACCAGCTTGGCCCGGGACGCCCGGGCGACCGTCACCGCCCAGCGCCAGCCCCGGTAGCCGAACTCCTTGCACTCGAAGAAGTGCGTGACGACACGGTCTCCTTCGGACACCACGCCCGAGTGTTCACCCACCACGCCAGGTGCCGCCGCCTCCTCCGCCGCCGAAAGGGCGAGGTCGACGGCCTCGGCGCACAGGCGGTCGGGGGTGCGGCTTCGCGTTGTCGCTGCGCTCACAGGTATCGCTTCTCTCCTACGCCGTCTCACGAGTGCGCCCGTCCCGACGGGGTGCGAACGGTTGCGAACGGAGCGGACCAGAGGGCCGCGTCAACGTTCGCGCCCGATCACGCTCGGGCGCACCTACGTCATCCATTCTGCGGGATGGCCGAGAGGCGCGCGGCCGAGAACAACCGCCACTGCGCGCTACGCACGCTACCTTCTCCAGCGCCCAGGGCCCACACCGACGGGACGCTTCGTGGCGACCGACATCCAACCGTGGCAACTCCGGCCCCCCTTTTCCTCGCCTCTCACCCCACTCTTCCCACCCCCGGATGGCCGGAAAACACCCCACCAAAACCGTCCGAGAGACTTCAGAGAGACTTCCAAGAGACTCCTGAAAGACCCTCACTCGCATCCCACTCGGACCCATACGCGCGGTAACCGCACTAGTTACGCCCTTCTCGGGGCACTATGGCGGAGTGGCAACCGAGAGGTCGCCCCACGGCGCCACCGGGATCGGCGGGGTCGAGGGGAACAACCGGAGTGGCACCGGCACCAAGAGCGGCCGGCACGGCGTACGGGACCGGATGAACGGGTCCGTACGTGCGGTCGGCCGTGCCCTGCACTTCCCGGTGACCGGAACCGCCCGTGGCATCCGCAAGGCCACCCACGCGCACGGCGCCGGGGAGTCCGGGCTCGGCAAACTCATCGAGCTGCACGCGGTGAACGGCGCCGGTGACGTCATGATCACCATCGCCCTCGCCTCCACCGTCTTCTTCTCCGTCCCCACCGACGAGGCACGCGGGCGCGTGGCCATCTATCTCGGCATCACCATGGCGCCCTTCACCCTCCTCGCCCCCGTGATCGGCCCCCTGCTCGACCGCCTCCCGCACGGCCGCCGCGCCGCGATGGCCGGCTCGATGCTCGCCCGCGCCCTCCTCGCCCTGCTGCTCGCCGGCGCGGTCGCCACCGGCAGCATCGAGCTGTACCCGGCCGCGCTGGGCGTCCTGGTCGCCTCGAAGGCGTACGGCGTGGTCCGCAGCGCCGTCGTACCCCGTCTCCTGCCACCCGGCTTCTCCCTGGTGAAGGCCAATTCGCGGGTCACGCTGAGCGGGCTGCTCGCCACCGGTGTGGCCGCGCCCATCGGCGGCGGACTCCAGGCCCTCGGGCCGCGCTGGCCGCTCTACGGCGCCTTCGTGATCTTCATCGCGGGTACGTTCCTGTCCTTCACGCTGCCCCACAAGGTGGACTCCGCCAAGGGCGAGGACATCGCCCTGCTGGCCGCCGACCCGGAGCATCTGCACGGCCCGCACCGCCGCGAGACCCTGCGCCGCCCGGGTCTGCGCACGGTCGGTACGGCCGTCACGCACGCCTTGGGCGCCAACGCCGCCCTGCGCTGTCTGTCCGGCTTCCTGATCTTCTTCCTCGCCTTCCTGCTCCGCGAGCATCCGCTGACCGGGGAGAGCGCCGCGTGGTCGCTGGGCATGGTCGCCGTCGCGGCGGGCGTCGGCAACGCGCTCGGTACGGCGGTCGGGGCGGCCGTGAAGCAGCGTGCGCCGGAGCTGATCGTCGTGACGGTCGTCGCCGTGGTCCTCGGCGCGGCGATCGTGGCCGCGATCTTCTTCGGCGCCGCCCTGGTCGCCTGTCTGGCCGCGGTCGCCGGGTTCTGCCAGGCGCTCGCCAAGCTGTCCCTGGACGCGCTGATCCAGCGGGACGTCCCCGAACTCGTCCGCTCATCCGCGTTCGCCCGCTCCGAGACGCTGCTCCAGATGGCCTGGGTGCTCGGCGGCGCCGTCGGTATCGCGCTGCCCCTGATCGGCGAGCTGGGCCTCGGGGTGGCCGCCGCGATCGTCGCCGTAGGCTGGCTGACCACGGTCAAGGGTCTGATCGGCTCCGCCCGCCACGGGGGCCGCGCCCACCCCCGCGTCGCCTGAGAGCCGCCATCGGGTCCTACCGGGCCCGGCACGCCGTACCCACGTGACGACCGTGCCGTGGGTGCCCGATAGCCTTCGGCCATGACCTCGTTGCGTTCCGCTTCCACTGCGCGCCGCCGCCGCGCTGTTGCCGCCGTCGGCGCCGTTGGTGCCGGACTGCTCGTCCTGTCCGCCTGCGACAAGCCGACGCCGATCTCCACGATCACCGTCGGCCGTGCCTCGGTGAACTCGGAGGCCTCCTGCTACGACGACGGCAAGGAGCTGAAGACCGCCGACGTGGCCAAGTGCCTCAAGGACACGGACATCAAGAGCATCACGGTCGACCCGGACGAGACCGTGCGCTTCGGCGTCGACCCGAAGATCGCCGACAAGGGCTGGACGATCCTGATGAACGGCCAGCCGCTGACGGACTCCAGCACCAAGACGTACCGCACGATTCCGGGCAGCGTGTTCTTCAACGCCCAGTACGGCGCCCAGGGCAACTCGACGCTCGTCTCCATCAAGGAGGGCGAGAAAGAGGTCAACGGCCTGTGGTCGTTCAAGCTGAAGAAGGACTCCTGACGACGTCAGGGGTACGCGTCCTCGTAGCCACCGCGGTCCCCGTCGAACGGGACGCGGTGGCACAGGTGTTCCCGCCCGGTGACGGGCCGGTCGACGTCATCGCCGTGGGAGTCGGCCCCGCCGCCTCCGCCGCCTCCGTCGCCTCGGCGCTCACCACAGCCGCCCTTCGCGGCACCCCCTACGACCTGGTCGTCTCGGCGGGCATCGGCGGCGGATTCCAGCCCCAGGCGCCGGTCGGCTCGCTGGTCGTCGCCGACGAGATCACCGTCGCGGACCTGGGCGCCGAGACACCGGAAGGATTCGTTCCGGTCACCGGTCTCGGCTTCGGCACCGTCACCCACCGTCCGCCGGAAGCACTCGTACGAGATGTCACGGCCGTGACAGGCGCCCGCGCCGGCGCCGTCCTGACCGTCTCCACCGTCACCGGCAGCGCCGAACGCGCCGCCGAACTGCGCGCCCGGCACCCCGGCGCGCTGGCCGAGGCGATGGAGGGCTTCGGGGTCGCCGAGGCCGCCGCCGCGCACGGTGTGCCGGTGCTGGAGATCCGGGCCGTGTCCAATCCCGTCGGGCCCCGCGACCGCACCGCCTGGCGCATCGGCGACGCCCTCACGGCCCTGACGGAGGCCTTCGGGAAGCTCGCGCCGGTACTGGAGAGTTGGAACCCACATGAGCAATCCGCCGAGCAGCCCCGTGAACTCCCCCGAGAGCACTGACGTGAGCCCCGAGAAGCCCGGGGAGGTGCGGATCGCGTACTCGCCCTGCCCGAACGACACCTTCGTCTTCGACGCCTGGGCCCACGGCCGGGTGCCGGACGCGCCCGCGCTCGACGTGACGTTCGCGGACATCGACATCACCAACGGTATGGCCGAGCGCGGCGAGTTCGACGTACTGAAGGTGTCGTACGCCGTCCTGCCGTACGTCCTCGACGAGTACGCGCTGCTGCCCTGCGGGGGTGCGCTGGGCCGGGGCTGCGGGCCGCTGGTGCTCACCCGGGAGGCGGGGGCCGACCTGACGGGACGTACGGTCGCGGTGCCGAGCGAGCGGTCGACGGCGTATCTGCTGTTCCGGCTCTGGGCCGCGGACACGGTCCCCGACGGGGTCGGGGACGTCGTCGTGATGCCGTTCCACGAGATCATGCCCGCCGTACGGGACGGCAAGGTCGACGCCGGGCTGGTCATCCACGAGGCGCGCTTCACGTACCGGAACTACGGGCTGCACAAGCTCGCGGACATGGGCGAGCACTGGGAGGCGACGACCGGCCTGCCGATCCCGCTCGGCGCGATCATCGCCAAGCGGTCGCTGGGAGCGGAGACGCTCCGCCGCCTCGCCCAGGCGGCCCGGACGTCCGTACGGGCCGCCTGGGACGATCCGGAGGCCTCCAGGGCCTATGTCCTGGAGCACGCGCAGGAGATGGACCCGAAAGTCGCCGACCAGCACATCGGGCTGTACGTCAACGAGTTCACCGCCGACCTCGGTGCGGACGGCTATGCGGCGGTGAGGGGACTGCTGACCCGCGCGGCGGCCGAGGGGCTGGTGCCGCCCCTCGGCCCGAACGCACTCGATTTCCCCTAGAAATCCACTGGACGGCCATGGAGATCAGCGGGGACCGACGCGGACCAACGGAAATCCCCCGGCGACACCTACACGTCGAGCTGGTCGGCAACCGCCCTCAGCAGGCCCGCGATCTTCGCGCCCGAGGTCTTCTCGGGGTAACGGCCCCTTTCCAGCATCGGGGTGATGTTCTCCAGGACGGTCGTCAAGTCCTGGACGATGGAGGCCAGTTCGTCGGGCTTCTTGCGCTGCGCCGCCGCGACGGACGGGGTCGGGTCCAGGATCACCACGGAAAGCGCCTGGTCACCGCGTTGCCCGGCGACAACTCCGAACTCCACGCGCTGGCCCGGCTTGAGGGACTCGACTCCGGCGGGCAGGACCGAGGAATGGACGAAGACGTCACCGCCGTCGTCGCGGGAGAGAAAGCCGAAGCCCTTCTCGCTGTTAAACCACTTGACCTTACCCGTGGGCACGTCTGTTCCTCGTCCTCGTACTCGTCGGAAAATTGCTTCGGGCTGCGTAGCACTGCTTGAAGGTGCTGCGAACTGCTGGCAGGAAAACGGGTCTTGATAGCACTTGGGCGGGTCGCTGGACCCGCCGGTACCAAGGCTAGTGGTCGACAGGCGGGTGACAAGACGTCGCCCGCTTGTTCCTTCGGGCAGGGAACTACCCTGGTCGAGTGCGTGACAAAACCCAAACGAATTCCGCCGCGGCCGGAGATCGGCTGATCCGTGCCGGTGCCATCGTCTTCTTCGTGGGTGCGGTGGCCACTTTGGTCACCGTGGCCCCATTCCTCCTCGGCACGACGCCATTCCCGACGTTCATGTTCGGCTTGAGCATGCTCATGGGCGTCGGCTTCCTCGTCGCCGCCACCGGGGTGCTCCGGTCGGTGGCCGAGGGCCGGCGTCAGGCGCGGGCGGCCACGGCCGAGTAGCCGGCCAGCCAGGCCGGGAAGTGGGTGAGGTCGTCGAGGACTACGTCCGCGCCCGCCGCGCGCAGCTCAGCGGCGTCGCAGGGCCCGGTGGGCACGGCCACGGACAGGGCACCGGCGATCCGGGCACCGCGTACGTCTCCGACGTGGTCGCCGACGTACACGCTCGCGCCCTGCTCGCGCAGCGCCACCGCCTTCTGCTCGGCCCACAGGTTTCCGATGACCGCGTCGGGCTCGATGCCGAGGTGTTCGAGGTGCAGCTTGGCGTTGGGCTCGTACTTGGCGGTGACGACGATCGCCCTCCCGCCCAGCTCCCGCACGGCCGCGATGGCCTCGGCGGCGCCGGTCATCGCGGGGGTCGCGGTGATGGCTATGGCCGGATACATCGACCGGTAGAGGTCGCTCATGGCATCGACGCGATCGGCCGGAAACCACTGCACGAGCTCGTCCGCGAGGGGCGGACCGAGCCGGGTGACGGCCAGGTCGGCGTCGATGAACGTACCCGTCCGCTCGGCGAGCGCCAGGTAGCAGGCGTGGATGCCGGGCCGGGAGTCGATGAGGGTCATGTCGAGGTCGAAGCCGACGGTCAGTGTCATATGCACCATTGTGCGGGAGCGGTCGCGGGGCGGGGAGCGGCCTCGGTCGCGGAAGCGGGCGGTGACGGTGCTCAGCGCGGGAGCGGGCTCAGGAGCGGTCCCGGTCACGGGCTCCGGCGCGGTTCCAGTCACGGGCTCGGGCTCGGGCTCGGTCACGGGCTCGGGCTCGGGCTCGGTCACGGGCTCGGGCTCGGGCTCGGTCACGGGCTCGGGCTCGGGCTCGGTCACGGGCTCGGGCTCGGGAACGGTCACGGGCTCGGGCTCGGTCACGGGCTCGGGCTCAGGCTCAGGCTCAGGAACGGTCACGGGCTCAGGCTCGGTCACGGGCTCAGGCTCAGGCTCAGGAACGGTCACGGGCTCAGGCTCGGTCACGGGCTCGGGAACGGGCTCGGGCTCGGGCTCGGGCTCAGGCTCGGGCTCGGGCTCGGGCTCGGGCTCAGGCGCGGGCTCAGGAACGGGCTCGGGCTCGGCCACGGGCTCAGGCGCGGGTCACGGTCACGGGAACGGGCTCAGACGCGGGTCGCCGGCGCGGGCTCAGGAACAGGCTCGGTCACGGGCGGCGGCGGCGCCGACGACGGTGCTCAGCGTGGGCGCTGGGAGCGCCAGACCAGGAACAGGGCGGAGACGATCGCTGCGCCCTTCAGCACCCACGGCCAGGTCTGGGAGAGGGCCTCGTTCATGTGGCCCTCGGCGATGGGGTCGCCCCAGCGGCCCCGCGTACGGCCCCACAGCCACCCGGCGCCTGCCGCGACCGCCGCTCCGGGCAGGTACACGACCGCCCATTTCGTCTCGGCCTGGGAGAGCCGGCGCGAGACGTAGGCGATGGCCCAGCCGACGAGGAGGGCGTAGATGTTGCCGAGGACCGCTCCGGCGACCAGCAGGCCGGCGGCGAGCAGCAGCAGCGGGTTGCTCCAGCCGCCGGAGGGGAGGGGCAGACGTACCCGTCGGCGCCGGCGGGGTGCCTCCGCGCTCCCGTCCTCGACCGCCTCCGCGGAGTCGGGCACCTCCGCCTCGACGGCCTCGCCGGTCTCGTCCGCCGGTTTCGGCTTCTGCGGCCTGGGCGGCGGCTTGAGCAGGGCGGGGATCTCCACACCGCCGACGAACCCGGCCGGGAGGCTGTCCGAGTCCGTGAACGGCCCCCTGGGGCCCGCCAACCACCAGTCCGCGTCCCCGAGTTCGTCCGTGCCCGCGAGATGGGGCGGGGCGGGGTCGCCGTCGGCGGGAAAGGGAGCGAACGCGTCCGCGACGCCCGCTCCCCGGTCGGTCTCCGCCGGGCGCGGGCGCGGTACGAGACGCCCGAGCCCCTTGCCCTTGTCCTTGCCCCGCGGCTTCTCACGGTCACGGTCACGCTGTACGGGCACGGAGGCACGCGGCGCCTCAGGAGCACCGGCAGAACCGGCAGCACCCGGAGAACCGGTGCCCGCGTCGGCCACCACCTCGTCCGGGGTGCCGATGCGGTCGAGGATGCGGCGTACGGCGGCCGGGCTGTCGACCGGGGCCTTGGCGCGGCGGCGGTCGATCTCCTCGCGCAACCCCGAGACGAGCCGCATCCGTTCGCCGGACGGCAACTGCCGCTGCTGGGCCAGGTCTCCGACCCTGCTCAGATACTCGTAGACGACCTGATCACTCTCGATACCCACGAAGTCAGACGTTACCGGCATCGCCGCCCACCCAGCCCGTCCGGCGCTTGAGGACAAGGCCCCTTCAGGGCCGGAGCGGGGGCCTGGGGGCGCAGCCCCCAGCGACGCCCACACCGACTCCCCGCACCGACGAAAGACACCTCGCCGCACCCACCCGCTACCGTGGGCGGGATGAGCACCGAGGAGACACCGGCGCCGCGTTCCCTCGCGGAGGCGCTTCGCGCGCGGGACGACGCGTCCCTGGCCGCGCTGCTGCGCAGCCGTCCGGACCTCATCACCCCCGTCCCCACCGACCTCACCCAGCTGGCCACCCGCGCCGGCACCCGCGCTTCGGTCGTGCGTGCCCTGGAGCGCCTCGACCGGTTCACGCTCCAGACGGCGCAGGCGCTGGCCGTGGCCCCGGACCCGGCGTCGTACGACGATCTGCTGGCCCTGCTCGCGGGCGACGCCGCCGACCCCGGCGTCGTCGCCGCCGTGCCGCGTGCCCTCGCCGTGCTGCGCGAGCAGGCGCTGGTGTGGGGCGGCCCGGACCGGCTGCGCCTCGTGCGTACCGCCCGTGAGCTGCTGGCGCCCTCGCCGCAGCATCCGTCCCCGACAGGGCTCGGGCCGACGGTCGCGGAGGCGACGGCGGGGATGTCACCGGGCCGGGTCCAGGAGATCGTGGCGGCGGCGGGGCTCACGTCGACGCACGACGCGGTGAGCGCGGTGGCCTCGCTGACCGCCCTGTTCACCGACCGCGGGCGGATGGCCGCGCTGCTGGACACCGCGTCCCCGGACTCCGTCGACGTGCTGCGGCGTCTCGTCTGGGGGCCGCCGTACGGGCAGGTCACGGCCGAGCCTGCCGCGCACCTGCGCTGGCTGCTGGACCGGGGTCTGCTCCTGCCTACGGCGCCCGGCACGGTCGTACTGCCGCGCGAGGTGGCCCTGCATCTGCGCGGCGGCCTGGCACACCGGACGACCGAGCCGTTGCCGCCCGGGGTCGAGCCGGCTGCCGTCCATCGTCCACAGGTTGTGGACAGCGCGGCGGCCGGGCAGGCGTACACGACGCTCGCGACCGTCGAGGAGCTGCTGAAGGACTGGGACGAGGGCGGCCCGGCGGTGCTGCGGGCCGGCGGGCTGAGCGTCCGCGACCTCAAGCGGACCGCCGTCGCCCTGGACGTCTCCGAGCCTGTGGCCGCCTTCTGGGTCGAACTCGCCTATGCGGCAGGCCTGTTGGCGTCCGACGGCGAGGCCGACGAGCGGTACGCGGCGACCCCCGTCTACGACGAGTGGCTCCAGTGGCCCGCCGCCCGGCGCTGGGCGCGGCTCGCGGAGGCGTGGCTGACGGCGACCCGGACACCGGGAGTGATCGGCGGCCGGGACGCGAAGGACCGTACGCTGTCCGCCCTCGGCCCGGGCCTGGACCGGTCGGCCGCGCCGGAGGTACGGCACCGGGTGCTGGCCCTGCTGGCCGCCCTCCCGGAGGGCACGTCCCCGACCGTCGAGTCCGTGCTGGCCCGGCTGCACTGGGAGCGTCCGACACGTGGCCCGCAGCAGGACCGGGGCGGCGACGAGGACCTGCGCACCAGACTCGCCCGCTGGACACTGGCCGAGGCCGAGTCGCTGGGCGTCACGGGCCGGGGTGCCCTGTCGTCCCAGGGCCGGGCCCTGCTCGGCGCCCCCGCCGCACCGGCGAAGCCGGCCGAACCGACGGGCCCGGGCGACAAACTCCCGGTCCACCACCACGACCACCACCCCCACACCCACTTCTCCCCCTCCAACACCCACACCCTCGAACCCCTCTCACCCGCCGAACAGGCGACCGCGTCCGCCGCCGCGGCCCGGCTGCTGACCCCGCTGCTGCCCGAGCCGCTCGACCACGTCCTCCTCCAGGCGGACCTGACGGCGGTGGCTCCGGGCCCGCTCAAGCGCCCCCTGGCCGATGTGCTCGGCGTACTCGCGGACATCGAGTCGAAGGGCGGCGCGACGGTCTACCGCTTCACCCCGGGTTCCGTACGCCGTGCCCTGGACGCGGGCCGCTCCGCCTCCGACCTGCACGACTTCCTGACCGCCCACTCCCGTACGCCGGTTCCGCAGCCGCTGGCCTACCTCATCGACGACGTGGCGCGCAGACACGGCCATCTGCGGATCGGCGCCGCCTCGGCGTACGTGCGCTGCGACGACGACGCGGTGCTCAGCGAGATCCTCGCCGACAAGCGGTCCGAGAGCCTGCGTCTGCGGCGCCTGGCGCCCACGGTGCTGGCCGCGCAGGCCGACCCGGCGGCCCTCCTCGACGGGCTGCGCGCGATGGGCTTCGCGCCGGCCGCCGAGTCCGCCGAGGGCGACGTCCTGATCACCCGCGCCCACGCCCACCGCACCCCGCCCCGCACCGCCCCCGACCCGGTACCGGACGGCCCGCCGACCCCCGACACCACCCTTCTCTCGGCGGCGATCCGCGCGATCAGGGCCGGCGACCTGGCCGCGACGGCCCCCCGCAGGCCCACGGAGACCCCGGCCGCGAACGGCGACCTCCCGCGCACCAGCCCCGCCGAGACCCTGGCCACGATGCAGGCCGCCGTGATGACCGGCGAGGCCCTCTGGATCGGCTACGTCAACGCCGAGGGCGCCGCCACCCAGCGCCTCATCGCCCCCGTCCGCGTCGAGGGCGGCTTCGTCACGGGGTACGACCACACGGCGGACGAGGTACGGACCTACCCCCTGCACCGGGTCACCGGCGTGGCGGAACTGGCGGACGACCAGCCGTAGGCACCGCGGACTGTGATGTGCGCCCCGCCGTGACCCCAGGCCGGTAGGGCACACTGGAGGTTTGGCCGTAGGCCGTGCGGAAGGGATGTGTACGTACGTGAATGGTCCACTCATCGTCCAGTCGGACAAAACCCTGCTCCTTGAGGTCGATCACGAGCAGGCGGGCGACTGCCGTCGGGCCATCGCGCCGTTCGCCGAGCTGGAACGGGCGCCGGAGCACATCCACACCTACCGGGTGACCCCGCTGGGCCTGTGGAACGCGCGGGCCGCCGGGCACGACGCCGAGCAGGTCGTCGACGCGCTGGTGCAGTACAGCCGCTACCCCGTGCCGCACGCGCTGCTCGTCGACATCGCCGAGACGATGGACCGCTACGGCAGGCTGACCCTCTCCAAGCACCCGACGCACGGGCTGGTCCTCACCAGCACCGACCGTCCCGTGCTGGAGGAGATCCTGCGCTCCAAGCGGATCACCCCGCTCGTCGGCGCCCGGCTCGACCCGGACACCGTGGCCGTGCACCCCTCCGAGCGCGGGCAGATCAAGCAGGTGCTGCTGAAGCTGGGCTGGCCGGCCGAGGACCTCGCCGGGTACGTCGACGGTGAGGCGCACGCGATCGAGCTGGCCGAGGACGGGTGGGCGCTGCGCCCGTACCAGCAGCAGGCCGTGGAGAACTTCTGGCACGGCGGGAGCGGAGTGGTCGTACTCCCCTGTGGGGCGGGAAAGACGCTGGTCGGGGCCGGGTCGATGGCCGAGGCGAAGGCCACCACCCTCATCCTCGTCACCAACACCGTCTCGGCCCGGCAGTGGAAGCACGAGCTGGTGAAGCGGACGTCGCTGACCGAGGAGGAGATCGGCGAGTACAGCGGTACGCGCAAGGAGATCCGGCCGGTCACGATCGCCACGTACCAGGTGCTGACAACTCGCCGTAAGGGCGTCTATCCGCACCTGGAGCTGTTCGACTCCCGCGACTGGGGCCTGATCATCTACGACGAGGTGCACCTCCTCCCCGCGCCCGTCTTCAAGTTCACCGCCGATCTGCAGGCCAGGCGGCGGCTGGGTCTGACCGCGACCCTCGTCCGGGAGGACGGGCGGGAGTCGGACGTCTTCTCGCTGATCGGCCCGAAGCGGTTCGACGCGCCGTGGAAGGAGATCGAGGCGCAGGGCTACATCGCGCCCGCCGACTGCGTCGAGGTACGGGTCAATCTGACCGAGTCGGAGCGGCTCGCGTACGCCACCGCCGAGACCGAGGAGAAGTACCGCTTCTGTGCGACCACCGCGACCAAGCGGAAGGTCACGGAGGCGATCGTGCGGCGCTTCGCTGGGCAGCAGATCCTCGTCATCGGCCAGTACATCGACCAGCTCGACGAACTGGGCGAGCATCTGAACGCGCCCGTCATCAAGGGTGAGACGCCGAACTCGCAGCGCGAGAAGCTCTTCGACGCGTTCCGGGAGGGCGAGATCAGCGTGCTGGTCGTGTCCAAGGTCGCGAACTTCTCGATCGACCTGCCGGAGGCGACCGTCGCCATCCAGGTGTCGGGCACGTTCGGGTCACGGCAGGAGGAGGCTCAGCGGCTGGGTCGCGTACTGCGGCCGAAGGCCGACGGTCACAAGGCCCACTTCTACTCGGTGGTCGCCCGGGACACCATCGACCAGGACTTCGCCGCGCACCGCCAGCGGTTCCTGGCGGAACAGGGGTACGCGTACCGGATCATGGACGCGGACGAGCTGCTCGCCGGGAGCTGAGGCCGACGGGGCCATCGGCGGTCGCCGGTGGTCCCGGACGTGGGCGGTGGTCCCGGACGTCGGCGGTGAGAGCGGCAGCAGTGGCGGGCTTTGCCCTGTACATGCACAATCAGCTGGCGTCGCCGTGACCTGGTGACGGAGAACACGCACGCTGGCTTGGGGGAGACGTGGGACGACGCGAGAGCAGCATCGATCCGACGAGAGGGGTCCTGGAGCGGTTCGCCCACGACCTGCGTCTGTTGCGGCGGCAGGCGGGATCGCCGTCCTACCAGCAGTTGGCCGGGCACACGCACTTCGCCTCCTCCACACTCGCCGCCTGCGCTTCGGGCAAGCGGCTGCCCAGCGCCGCCGTACTCGAGGCGTACGTACGGGCCTGCGGGGGCGATGTGACGGAGTGGGAGTCCCGCCGCATCCGTACGCGGATCCACCTGGACACCAGCATCTGCACCAGCACGCACACGGATGCGAACACGGCCGAGGTCGAGAGCGAGATCCAGCACGAGGACGACGGCCACGAGGACGAAGGCGAGGGCACTCAGGCCGAGGTCCGCCCGGCGCCGGTCGCGGCGAGCGCCGGGTTCGTCGGTCAGGAAGCCGTGCGGCGGAAGGGGCGGCGCGGAGGGGGTGCGTCGTGGTGGCGTGTCGGCATCCTGGCCCTGGTGCTGTTCGGCTGTTGTGCTTCGCAGGCGAACGCGACACACGACTCCTTCGCGACGGCCTCGGCGACACCGGCCGACGCGGCGAGGTGGCTGAATCCCCGTGCCGCGATACCGGACCGGTTCCGGCCCGCCATCATCCGCGCCGGCACCATGTGCCCCGTGCCGCAGATCACGCCCGCCCTGGTCGCCGCCATCCTCGCCGCCGAGAGCGGCTTCGACCCCGGTCTGGCCGATCCCGCCGCTCAGGAGTACGGCATCGCGCGGTGGACACCGCGGGTCCTGCGGTACTACCTGCCCCCGGAGCGCCAGGACCGGGTCCCGGTTCCGCCGTTCGACCCCGAGGACTCGATCCTGGCCCTGGGACGCATGCTGTGCGCGCTGGCCCCACAGCTGGAGGGGGTCGCCGGTGACCCGGTGATGAACCTGGCCGCCGCCTACCGCACGGCCACGTTCGTCGTGCAGCGGGCGGACGGCGTACCGGACCGCCTGCTGCCGTACACCCGCCGGGTGCGCGCCCGTCTGCTGGACTACGCGCCCACGCCCGGCGCATGTCTGCCCTACGAGGTCGAGCAGAGTTCGTATCCGGCGCCCTGCGCCCGTTCAGGCTCGGCCCTGAGGTCCAGTCCCGCGCGTTGAGATTCAGTCCCGCGCGTGGCGAGTTCGTCGCACGGCGTGGGGATTGCGGAGCCGGACGGGCGAGGCGTGTCCGGCTCCGCATGGTGCGTGCGCGCCCCGCCCGACGACTCATCGCCTCACAGGACGTTGGGCGGGTTGCCGGGACGGCTGGTCCCGCACGACGGTACGCCGTCGAGCCAGGCCGGCCCCTGGAGGTAGATGTTGTTGACCCAGCCGCCGAAGTCCGGCAGGTAGGACCACGCGCTGTTCGTGATTCCCTCGGCCGTCACCGACTCACCGCGTTCCTGGCAGCGGATGCGCACGTTGGTCGGCCCGGTGAAGGTGTGCACCGTCGCGGTGGACGTCGAGGAGTCCGCGTGCACCTGCACACCCGTACCCCACGTGCTGAAGCCGGGATCGCCGACCGGTGCGCTGCTGGGACCGCACGGCGGAACACCGTCGAGCCAGGCGGGGCCCTGGAGGAAGATGTTGCTGATCCATGCCTTCTGGTCGGGCAGGTAGGACCAGGCGTCGTTGGTGACGCCCGCGGCGGTCACGGACTCGGCGTGCTGCTGGCAGGAGACCGTCACCCTGGTGGGGGTGGCGAAGACCGGGCCCAACGGGGCCGAGACAGTGGGCCGTTGACGGGTGTTGACGTCCGTGCCCCAGGTGGAGAACCCGCCGCTGCCCGCGCCCGTGTTCCCGTCGCACGCGGGCACGCCCACGAGCCACTCGGCCCCCTGGACGTAGATGTTGCTGATCCAGCCGCCGTAGTCGGGCAGGTACGACCAGACGTCGTTGGTGTAGCCCTCGGCGGTGACGGACTCGGCCCGCTTCTGGCACTGGATCGCCACCGACATCGGTGCCGAGAAGGTGGCTACGGGCGTTCCCGTGCGGGACGGCAGCGGGCGTACGTTCACTCCGGTTGCCCAGGTCTGGAACCGTCCGGACCCTCCGTCTCCCCCCGAGCCGTCGCAGGCGGGGACCCCGTCGAGCCATGCCGCGCCCTGCACGTAGATGTTGCTGACCCAGCCGCCGTAGTCGGGCAGGTACGACCAGGCGTCGTTGGTGTAGCCCTCGGCGGTCACGGTCTCGCCGTGCTGCTGGCACTTGACCTTGATGGCCGTGGGGCCGTCGAGGGTGAGCACGACGGGGGCGGACTGCCCGGCGGAGGCACGCACGTTCACATGGTCGCCCCAGGTGCTGTGGTCGCCGCCCCCGCCTGCCCCGCCGGAGGCGGCGAGGCGGATGGCCCCTGTGTAGCCGTTGTGGCTCGAGAACTGCGACACCATGATGTGGGTGTCCGACTCGCGCGCCTCGACGATCTTCCCGTCGCCCAGGTACATGGCCACGTGGTGGATGGGTGAGCCGAAGAAGACCAGGTCGCCGGGTTGCAACGGCGCGGTGCCCTGGGCCGCGGAGAAGCGGTTCGTGGCCGGCAGCTGGAACTCCTGGGCGGCGGTGCGCTGCCCCATGACGTCGTACCCGACGGACTTCGCCCAGGCGTAGCGGACGAAGCCCGAGCAGTCGAAGCCTTTTCGGCTCGGATCGTTCTTGCTGCGTTCGGGATCACTGGTGTCCACGTATCCGTACGAGGCTCCCGGCGTCGGGCCGTGTCCGCCGCCCCAGCTGTACCAGGTGCCGATACTGACCTCGCGGCACGCCCAGTCGACGGCCCGGGCCGCCGCGTCGTTGGGCGCGACCACCGTCATACCGCAGTCGCGGCCGGGGTTCCAGGTGGGAGTGGGAGGCGGGCCGCTGATCCCCTTCATCTGGCGGGCGAACCAGCTGCCGAGGCTGCGGCGGTAGTCGATGTTGCCGCAGCAGGACTGGTAGCTGGTGTGGATCTGCGCGGCCAGCGTGTCGTTCTCGCTCTGCCTCGGGTCGCAGACCATGTCCCCGACGACGCAGAAGTCGATGCTGCGCCCGGCGATGTCGGACGGCAGGACCCGCGGTTCGAGAAGGCCGCCCTCGGTGCTCTTGCCGGCCTCGCCGGTGCGGTAGTCCACGTGCAGCGCGTAGGAGGTCCGGCCCGCGGCACTGTGTGGGTCCGCCAGCATCAGAACGGCGCCGATGTGGCTTCGCTCGTCGGCCGTGAGGTTGTCGATCGCGTCGTGCACCACGTTGGCACCCTGCGAATAGCCGACGAGACCGATCCGCGAGGTGGGGCACATGCTCGCCCACTTGCGAACCACCTGGACCATCTGCGCGGTCCCGGTGTTGCGCGAGTTGACCCAGGTCGAGCTCCACAGCATGTTGTCGACGCTGACGTCCGCGGCCTCGTAGGGCAGCGGGTAGTACTCGGTCGAGGATCCGCTGAGGCCGGCGATCTGGGCCTCCCGTAGGTAGGCACCCACCCGGTCGCCCATGTGTTCGAGGCCGGGCAGCGGCGGATTCTCCGGTGAGTTCTCACCCGAGCCGCGGGCCCCGATGACCAGGTTGTCCGAGCAGAAGAGGGGCAGGCCCTGGTCCCAGGGCTGGGCGTCCACGGGACTGAAACTGGCCGCCTGGGCGGAGGGGGCCGCGACGAGCGGCAGCAGGGTGAGGGCCAGCGCGACTGTGAGCAGCCGCATGACCCGTCTGACAGACATGGTGAGGGAAGATCCTTTCAGGACAGGAGTCGCAGTCCCGACTTCGGGCGCGGCGGCGACGGCCACCGCAGGCCATGCAACCTGCCACTGGGCACTTCACCTCAGGGGACAGAGAATCCCCGGACAATCCATCAACAACGAGAAGACCGGCGCGGTGGTGGGACACACGGCGGTCGGCGACACCTGACCTGGTCGTTCACCTGCGGCGTACGCCCGCTTCCTCTCCGTACTCGCCGAGGAGTACGACGCTCAGGGCGGCGCCCGCGAACACCCTGACGGCGCGCAGGGCGTCGCCGACGGGGTGCCGGTGGCCGCCCCGCACGGGGGTGGCGCCGGAGCGGACGGAAGCCACGGGGGCTGCGGACGCGGGGGTGAAGGCTGCTGCACTCATGTATCCATGGTTGCTCCCGGGGCCGCCAGTGCCATCGGCCTGCGGGTCCAACCTCCGTCGTCCCTCCGTACGCCTCCGGGTGGACGTCTCCCCCACAGGAAGGTGGAGTCCGTCCCCTAGGGGACGCCGGCTGCCGTACCGGCCGCCTACTCCCCGGCGTACGCCGAAATTGATTGGCCTCCGCCTGCTCCCGTCCCCTAGGATCTCCGCTCTTGCCCGCCTCCCGTCGTGGAGCGCCGCCGCCCGGACGGAAACCGGTCGGCTCTCGACGTCCCACCCAGCAGCGCGTACCCCGCGGGTACGCGCAGGCAGCCGGAGGCACCCCCTTGTCCAGCCCCGTCCCCGTCCCCGTTCCGACCCCCGCGGCCGACGACCCCCTCGGCCGCGAACGCGCCCACCTGGCCGCCTCCAGGGGAGCCCTCCGCGCCATGCGTGAGGACGCGGAGTCCCTCGACATCAGGGACGTCACCGCGAACTGGGTCAACGCGGCGGTCCTCTCCCACCAGATCGAGGAGCGGATCAAGGCTCTCGCCGACCTCAGTCACACCCCGCTGTTCTTCGGCCGCCTCGACTACCTGCACGCTCCCGGCGCCGAGCAGGCCGAGGGCGCGGAGGGGGAGCAGTTCTACATCGGGCGCCGGCACGTCCACGACGCCGGTGGCGACCCCATGGTCATCGACTGGCGCGCGCCGGTGTCCCAGCCGTTCTACCGGGCGTCGAAGACGGACCCGATGGATGTCGGCCTGCGCCGCCGCTTCGGGTACACCGGCGGGGACCTCACAGCGTACGAGGACGAGCACCTCTCCGACCCCGCGGACCCGTCGGAGGCGGCCGCCACCAGCAAGCTGCTCCAGCAGGAGATCGAGCGCCCGCGCGTGGGCCCGATGCGCGACATCGTGGCCACCATCCAGCCCGAGCAGGACGAGATCGTACGCAGCGGGCTGGGCGGCTCGGTGTGCGTGCAGGGGGGTCCCGGCACCGGGAAGACGGCTGTCGGTCTGCACCGGGTCGCGTATCTCCTCTACGCCCACCGCGACCGGCTGGCCCGGACCGGCACCCTCGTTATCGGGCCGAACAGGTCCTTCCTCCACTACATCGAGCAAGTGCTGCCCGCCCTGGGCGAGCTGGAGGTCAAGCAGGCCACCGTCGACGACCTGGTGGCCCATGTCGAGGTGCACGGCACGGACGACTCGGCGGCGGCGGTCATCAAGGGCGACGCGAGGATGGCGACGGTGCTGAGGAACGCCGTGTACTCCCATGTCACCCTGCCCACCGAGCCGGTCATGGTCGTGCGCGGGTCCCGGCGCTGGCGCGTCCCGGCGTACGAACTGGAGTCGATGGTCCGGGAGTTGCTGGACCGGGACATCCGCTACGGCGCCGCCCGCGAGGCCCTGCCGCAGCGCATCGCGCACACGGTGCTGGTGCAGATGGAACGGTCCGGTGAGGCCCCGGACGACCGTGTGCAGGACTCCGTCGCCCGCAACGCGGCGGTGAAGGCGGCGGTCAAGGCGATCTGGCCGCCCGTCGACCCGGCCAAACTCGTCCTGCGCCTCCTCACCGACGCCGACTTCCTCGCCGTGCACGCGGCTGGAGTCCTCGACGAGGACGAGCAGAAGGAGATCCTCTGGGCCAAGCCCGTACGGTCGGTGAAGTCGGCCAAGTGGTCGGCGGCGGACGCCGTGTTGATCGACGAGACGACCGACCTGGTCCAGCGCACGCACTCGCTCGGCCATGTCGTCCTGGACGAGGCGCAGGATCTCTCGCCGATGCAGTACCGGGCGGTGGGCCGACGCTGCACGACCGGCTCGGCGACCGTCCTGGGCGACCTCGCGCAGGGCACCACGCCCTGGGCGACGAGGAGTTGGGCGGAGGCGCTGGGCCACCTGGGCAAGGCGGACGCGGTGGTGGAGGAACTGACGGCGGGCTTCCGAGTCCCGACGGACGTCATCACCTACGCCTCCCGCCTCCTCCCGCACATCGCGCCGGGCCTGACACCGGTGGCGTCGGTCCGCGAGAACCCGGGATTCTTCGACGTGCGTCCGATCAGCGGAGGCGGGGTGGATGAAGTGGTCGCCGCCTGCGAGGAGTTGCTGCGCAACGAGGGCTCGACGGGCCTGATCGCGGCGGACACCCGCATCCCCACCCTCACGGAGGCCCTGACGGCGGCGGGCATCGAGTACTTGTCCCCCGGTGAGGAGACGACGTACGAAACCCGCCTGACCCTGGTCCCGGCCTCGTTGGCGAAGGGCCTGGAGTACGACTACGTGGTCCTGGACGAACCCCAGGCAGTGGTGGACGCCGAGCCGGACGAACGGACGGGCCTACGACGCCTGTACGTGGCCCTGACCCGAGCGGTCTCGGGCCTGATCGTGACACACGGGGCGCCGCTGCCGAGCGAACTGGACTGAGGGGACCACACCTCCAGCCCCGGCCCGCATTCCCAGCCCGTCCGGCACCTGAGGACAAGGCCCGTCACGGACCGGCTTCTTACCCACCCACCCACCCCCACCGCGCCTACAGCCCAGGCCACACCCCTCCAGCCCCGGCCCGCATTCCCAGCCCGTCCGGCACCTGAGGACAAGGCCCGTCACGGACCGGCTCCTTACCCACCCACCCCCACCGCGCCTACAGCCCAGGCCACACCCCTCCAGCCCCGGCCCGCATTCCCAGCCCGTCCGGCGCTTGAGGACAAGGCCCGTTCAGGGCCGATGGGGGGTCTGGGGGCACAGCCCCCAGGAACAGGATGGGACGGGTAGGGGCGGCGGGGGCGAGAAAACCCGGCCATCACCCCGCGTCCAACACCCCCCGCCACTCAGCGACCGCAGCGACCGACACCCCCTTCCCCCACCCCTCCGGCCGAGCCGCACCCCCGATATGAAACGCGTCCACCCCCACCGCACGCAGCCTCGGCACATGCTCCAGCCGCAACCCGCCCCCCACAAGCAGCCGCTGCTCGTACCCGGGCTCCCCACGCCGCCCCGCCTCCGCGACCAGCGTGGGCAGCCCGGCGTCGACACCACCCGCAGACCCCGCGGTGAGGTAGGTGTCCAGACCCGGAAGCCCATCAAGCTGCTTGCGCAACGCGTCCCGGTCGACGGCATGATCGATCGCACGATGAAAGGTCCACCGGCAGCCACCGAGCTCGTCCACGACCCGCTCGACCGCGCCGAGATCGACAGCACCGTCCGCCCCCAGGAACCCGAGCACGAACTCCTCCGCACCCGCCCCCCGCAACTCCCCGGCGACCCGCACCAGCCGCTCGATGTCACCGGCGCCGAACCCGTCCGCCAGCCGCAGCATCACCCGCAGCGGGATGTCGACGGCGGCCCGGATCCCGGCGAAGGTCTCCACTGCCGGCGAGAGCCCGTCCGCCGCCATGTCGGTGACCAGCTCCAGCCGGTCCGCCCCTCCGTCCCGGGCGGCGACGGCGTCCTCGACACCGAGGGCGATCACCTCCAGGATCGCGCGCTCACTCATGGGTCCCCATTCATCGACGCCGACACCGCCGGCTACAGGTCCAGTCCCATCTACAGGTCTAGTCCAATCCAGAATACGCCCGCGCCCCACACCCCCGGCACTCACCCGCCGAACATGTTCAGCTCCCCCTCCTCGACCCCCGCCAGCTCGAAGGCCCCCACGCTCGCCCCCGCCACTGACCGCCCCGCGTACAACCGCACCAGTGCCGCACCGCTCCCGATGAACCGCCCCGGCGTCCGCGCCCCCGACACGTCCCCCAGCCGCAACGGCTCGTCCAGTTCGTCGACGTCCGCATGGAGCGGCACCAGCCCGTGCTCCCGGCTCAGCCGCGAGAGCAGGGCCAGGGCGTACGGCAGTCCGGGCCCCGCATAGGCCCCCGGTTCGCCGAGCGCCTCCCGTACGTCACCGGCATGCACCCACTCCCCCAGCGCGAGCCCGTCCAGCGCCCCGCCGCCCCCGGCGATCACGCCCCCGGCCCCGCTCATCCCCTTCTCCAGCTCGTCCAGGATCCGGGCATTCGTCCAGTCACCCCGCTCGGCGATGTCCCGGTCGTTCGCCTCCGGCGAGAACACCCCCTTCTCGAATCGCCCCTCGACCACCCTCGACAGCGCGGCCGAACAGTGCGCGAGCACCTCCCGCACAGTCCACTCGGGGCACCCGGCGGTCAGGATCCCGAAGTCCGCCTCGGGTCGGGCCCGCAGCAGCGGTATCAGCGTGTCGCGCTCGACGGTGAGGAGCCGCCCGGGCAGCTCGGGGTCACGTACGTCACTTGCATCAGCGGAAGACGTCATGCCTCCCACGCTAGGTGCCGTCCCGCCCCGGACGACAGAATTCCCGTATGCCCCATCAAGCCACCCCAGCCACCCCCGATGCCCTCGCCGCCCTCGCCGCCCTCCGCGCCCGCTGGACCCAGTCCCTGGAAGCGGCCCGCACCACCCCCGGCAACGGGAACGCCCCCGACCCCACCGCCTACGCCGACAACCTCCTCGCCCGCTACCAGGAACCCCGGCGCCGCTACCACACCGTCACCCACCTCACGGCGGTCCTGGACCACATCGACGTCCTGGAACGGGAACTCGAGCAGGCCGGGCCGCCCGCCCCCGCCCCCGACATCACCCCCGACCCCACCCTCGACCTGCCCCTCGTGCGTCTCGCCGCCTGGTTCCACGACGCCGTGTACGCCCCCGACCGCTCCGAGAACGAGGAGCGCTCCGCCCGTCTCGCCGAACGCGCGCTCACCGAAGCCGGCGTCTCCCCGGCGGGCACCGCGGAGGTGGCCCGTCTGGTCCGCCTCACGCTCACCCACGACCCCGCGCCCGACGACCGGAACGGCCAGGTCCTGTGCGACGCCGACCTAGCGATCCTGGCCGCCGCCCCGGACACGTACGCCGCCTACACGGCAGCCGTCCGCGAGGAGTACGCCTTCGTCCCCGACGACGCCTTCAGGGCGGGCCGGGCAGCGGTACTGCGCCAACTCCTCGACCTGCCACAGCTGTTCCGGACGCCGTACGGGACGGAGCACTGGGAGGAGCCGGCACGCGCCAACATCGCGGCGGAGCTGCGGCGGCTCGAAGAGGGCTCGGGCCCGATTTAATGCGTGTCCGTAACCGCACCCCACCCCCTATCCTCGCCGCATGCTGAGCATGGGCGGGAACGAAGTGGACGAGGCTGTCGCGAGCGCGGTGGCGCTGTTGCGGCAAGCGTTGGACCGGGACTGGGCGGAGGTCAACGCGGGGCGACTGGAGTGGAGTTGCCGGCAGACGGCCGAGCACGTCGCCAGTGACCTCATCGCGTACGCGGGGCAGCTGGCGGGCCGGGCGCAGAACGCGTACGTCCCCTTCCAGATCGGCATCGACGGCCGCGAGGACGGTCTGGACCCCGCCGACAACGCGGGCATCCTCGACGTTCTCACGACGACCGGCGCCCTGCTCACCGCCGCCGTCCGGACCGCGCCCCGCGACGCGCGCGGCTTCCACCCGTTCCCCTTCCGCAGCGCGAACCGCGAGGGCTTCGCCGCGATGGGTATCGCCGAAGTGCTGCTGCACGCCGACGACATGGCCGAGGGACTGGGGCTGCCGTACGAACCGCCCGCGCATCTCGCGGAGTTCGTCCTCACCCGGATCTTCCCGAACGTCCGGCCCGGCCCGGACCACTGGCAGACCCTGCTGTGGGCGACCGGCCGCGCCAACCTGCCCGGCCGCGCCCAGCTCACCGAGTGGCGCTGGACCAACAACCTGGTCCTCGACACCGAACGGCTCCGCCTGGAGGGTGTCACCCCGGCCGCCGCCGCCGATCTGAGCGCGGGCGGCACCGGCGGCTTCGACTGGGTCGAGGGCGGCCCCTTCGAGGGCACCCGGGAGGCCGCCGGGATGACGACGAAGGCGTACGAAGCGGGCGTGCACCGCCCGGAGTTCGGCCTGTTCGTCCTCGTACGGCGCGAGGACGACCGCGCGGTCGGCGGCATGGGTTTCCACGGCGCCCCCGACGAGGAGGGCAGGGCCGAGGTCGGCTACGACCTCGCGGAAGCCGCCCGTGGCAACGGCTACGCCACCGAGGCGCTGCGCACGCTGGCGGAGTGGGCGCTGGCCCGGGACGACGTACGGTCCCTGTTCGCGACCATCGAGCCGGGGAACGTCCCGTCCCAGGGAGTGATCGCTCGCGTCGGCTTCGTGCCGGTGAGTGCGGAACTCGACGAAGAGGGGCTGCAGGCCTACGAGTTGCGCGGCTGACGGCCAGGTCGGTCCACGTCGCCCACCCCGCGCACCGCGCCCGCGCCCGCCCCGCCCGCGACGCCCGGCCCGCGCGCTTCCTTCCGTCTGCGCAGTCCCGACCCGTGCAGCAGCCGTACCACCTCGCGGCTGCTGACCTCCACCGCCCCGGCGGCCACCACTTCTCCGTACCGGTGCGATGGGATGTCATAGTGGTCGCGCTCGAAGGCCCGGCGGGGCACCCCCAACAGGTCGGCGAACGCCTGCAGTTCGTCGTACGAGACGTCGCTCACCAGATGCGACCACAGGCGGCCGTGGCCGGGCCAGGTCGGCGGGTCTATGTAGAGGGTCACGACGACGCCGGTCCACCCGAGGCCGACGCCAGGCCGCCGACCGCCGAGACCCGCACCCCCGCCTTGTGGCACACCCACTGCGGGTCGGGGCCCAACTCGGGCTCGACCTCCAGGGCGTGCGGATCACCGGCGCCGCAGACCGGGCACAGCGGCCAGCGGCCGTAGGTCTCCAGCAGCGCGTCCTGGACGTCCTGCGCCACCAGCCCCGCCACGAAGCCCGCACCGTCCGGCCACTGCTCGACCCACCAGCGTCGCTGTACGACCGACTCCTCGACCATCGAGACGACGTCCGCCTCGGCGACCTCGCGGGCGGCCAGGTCGGCGAGCACCAGGGCGCGTGCCGCGTGCAACGCCTGCTCCAGTGGGGTGACGGGGTTACTGGGGTCGCCGTTGGGGGTCATGCACCCATTGTGCGCACTCTTGACCTGACATCCGAATGGAAAATATCTTTCATGACGTGAGCCGAGACGTGAAGGAAACTTTCGGAACAGTGGGCACTTCGGGCACGCCCGGCGGCCTCCCGGGTGTCACCCCGCCCGCGCCCGCCGCCCTCGCCGCCAAGGTGCGGACGCTGGCGCCCTCGATGACCCGCTCCATGCAGCGCGTCGCCGAGGCGGTCGCCGCGGATCCGGCCGGCTGCGCGGCCCTCACGGTCACCGGCCTCGCCGAACTCACCGGTACCAGCGAGGCGACGGTCGTCCGTACCGCCCGTCTGCTCGGCTACCCCGGCTACCGCGACCTGCGCCTCGCGCTCGCCGGCCTCGCCGCCCATCAGCAGTCGGGCCGCTCCCCCGCCGTGACCGCCGACATCGCGGTGGACGACCCGATCGCGGACGTCGTGGCGAAACTGGCGTACGACGAGCAGCAGACCCTCGCCGACACGGCCGCCGGGCTGGACATGGCCCAGCTGTCCGCCGCCGTCGGCGCGCTGGCCGCCGCCCGCCGCATCGACATCTACGGCGTCGGCGCCTCCGGACTGGTCGCCCAGGACCTCACCCAGAAGCTGCTGCGCATAGGACTGGTGGCGCACGCCCACAGCGACCCGCACCTCGCCGTCACCAACGCCGTGCAGCTGCGCGCGAGGGACGTCGCCGTCGCGATCACGCACTCCGGGTCGACTGGTGACGTCATCGAGCCGCTGCGCGTCGCCTTCGAGCGCGGGGCCACGACGGTCGCGATCACCGGGCGGCCGGACGGGCCCGTCGCGCAGTACGCCGACCACGTACTCACCACATCCACGGCCCGCGAGAGCGAGCTGCGCCCTGCTGCCATGTCGTCCCGCACCAGCCAACTCCTGGTCGTGGACTGCCTGTTCATAGGCGTGGCACAGCAGACGTACGAGACGGCCGCCCCGGCCCTGTCCGCCTCCTACGAGGCCCTGGCCCACCGCCACACCCCGCGCGGCGGCGCGACATCGCGCCGCTAGGACGCAAGCCCCACCGGAACAGCCGTAACGGCGTTACCAGTCGTCACCACCACAACTGCCGTAACTGCCGCAACTGCCGTCCCGGGAGATCGGAAAGAGCAGCACGCCATGACCTCA
Organism: Streptomyces sp. AK08-02; assembly: GCF_033795085.1. Classification (NCBI taxonomy): domain Bacteria; kingdom Bacillati; phylum Actinomycetota; class Actinomycetes; order Kitasatosporales; family Streptomycetaceae; genus Streptomyces; species Streptomyces sp. AK08-02. The sequence goes on along the minus strand of NZ_JARAZV010000015.1, from coordinate 173,647 downwards.
ACCGCTGACGCCTCCTCCAACCACCGCGCTCTGAAAGAGGAGTTGGAGTCGCTGACGACCGAGGCGTTCCGCCCGGAGCTGGCCGAGATCGACCAGCTTCCCACCCTCGACATCGCCAGGCTGATGAACGCCGAGGACACGACCGTCCCGGCCGCCGTCGCCGCACGGCTCCCGGAGATCGCCGCCGCGATCGACGCCCTGGCGGCCCGGATGGCACGCGGGGGCCGGCTGATCTACGCGGGCGCGGGTACGCCCGGCCGCCTCGGCGTGCTGGACGCGTCCGAGTGCCCGCCCACCTTCAACACCGACCCCGCCCAGGTCATGGGCGTGATCGCGGGCGGCCCCGAGGCCATGTTCGTCTCCGTCGAGGGCGCCGAGGACTCCAAGGAGCTGGCGGCCGGTGACCTCGACGCGCTCGGCGTCACCGCCCTGGACACGGTGGTCGGCGTCTCGGCGTCCGGCCGTACGCCGTACGCGGTCGGTGCCGTCGAACACGCCCGCGCGCTGGGCGCGTTGACGATCGGCCTGTCCTGCAACGAGCGCAGTGCGCTCGCGGCGGCGGCCGAGCACGGCATCGAGGTCGTCGTCGGGCCCGAGCTGCTGACCGGCTCGACGCGCCTGAAGGCGGGCACGGCCCAGAAGCTGGTCCTCAACATGCTGTCGACGATCACGATGATCCGGCTCGGCAAGACGTACGGGAACCTGATGGTCGACGTACGGGCGTCGAACGAGAAGCTCCGGGCCCGGTCCCGCCGGATCGTGGCCCTGGCGACGGGGGCGGGCGACGAGGAGACCGAGGCCGCGCTCGCGGCGACGGACGGGGAGACGAAGAACGCGATCCTCGTCCTCCTCGGCTCGGTCGACGGCCCGACGGCCGCCCGCCTCCTCACGGAGAACGACGGCCACCTGCGGGCAGCACTGGCGGCGGCCCTTCGATGACGGGTCGATGACGGGCCGCTGATTCACTCACCCGTTCGTGGGTCGGGCAGGATGGGCGCCATGACCGAGATCCACACCCCCCGCCTCCTCCTCCGCCGCTGGACCGACGACGACCTCGTGCCCCTGTCGGAGATCCTCGCGGACTCCCAGGTCATGCGCTGGGTCGACGACGGTTCGGTGCGCGACCTGGAGTACGCGGCGGAGGCCATCGAGCGGTGGGAGGAGGAGTGGGACGAGGAGGGCTTCGGCCTCTTCGCCGTCGAACTGCTCGCCTCGGGCGAACTGATCGGCGCTGTCGGCCTGTCCGTGCCCGAGTTCCTGCCGGAGGTCGCGCACGACGTGGCGATCAGCTGGCTGCTCGGCTCCCAGTTCTGGGGCCAGGGGTACGCCTCCGAGGCCGCCCACGCCACCCTGGAGTTCGCCCTCCAGGACCGCGGCCTCGACCGCGTGATCAGCATCAGCCGAGGGGGCGACGACGCCTCCGAGAACATCATCCGCAAGCTGGGCCTGACGGAGGAGCGGGACACGACCCACCCCGTGTACGGCCACCAGCTGCTCGTCCACGCGATCGACCTGACGGAGTTCGAGGCATAGCCACAGCCGCAACCCCAGGCATACGCGTACTCCGGCCCGTGTTGTCAGTGGCGTGTGCGACGGTGGAGACCGCTGAGCGCTCAGCACATCGCACCAAACGCACATCCACATGCACGCCGAAGGGACGACCACCGTGAACCACGCCCAGCTGACCGCCCTCGGGCGAGCCCTGCGCGTCCTCGGCGAGCACGGGGACGCACTCACCGGCGACACCCCCGACACGAAGCTGCACGAGATCAAGGCCGACCTGAAGCGGGCCCTGGCGATCCTGGACGACACGGTGACCGGCTCGGCGCCCACCACCCGCTGCGCCGAGCACCCCAACGGCCCGGTGGACGAGAGCGCGAACGACCTCTGCCTGCTCTGCGAGACGCGCCGCCGCAGCGCCCGCCGCTCCCAGCAGAACGGCACCTACCCGCCGGCCCGCCACACCGACCCGGAATCGGCACCCCCCGAGCGCACGATGTCCCGCTACGGCATCCGCGCGGACCGCCCCCAGCCCCAGCAGCGCTGGATCCCCGAGGTCTGGACCGGCCAGAACTGGCAACTCTGCGGCACCCCGCGCCGCGACCGCACAGAAGCCGAGCACTACCTCTCCGCCGAGCGCCGCGCCCCCCACCCAGGAATCGCCTACCGCCTGGTCCACGAGTTCACCGACTACGAGGTCCTGCGCATCTGGGGCACACCGGTGAAGGTGGACATCGAACCGATGGGCAACCTGTAACCGCCCCCGGCGCCCCAACACCCCTCAAGAGAAGCCCCGGTCGCCGCAAACCTTGATCCACACGACCGGGTGAACGAGGTCCCTCGTCCGGGGCAAGGCGACGGATCGGACGGCCGGTGATCGTCGATGCTGCCGGTGTCCGACTCATTCGTTGCCGTTCCTTCACGGGGAGATCTTCCTTGAACGTCCGCCGCTTCCTGTCCTCCGCCCTGGCCGTCGTCGGCCCCCTGACCAGCGCCCTGGTGCTCGCCGTCGCGACCCCGGCGGCCACGGCCGCAGCCAACCCCTGCGGGTACTACGCGACAAGCAGCGACGCGTACTACAACCACTGCACGAGCGACGGCTCGCACATCGTGATCGAGGTCGAGGTGTGGGGCCCGAACTACGAGAAGTGCGTGCTCCCGGGCGTCACCTGGCTCGGCAGCACCAGCAGGATCGACGACGCGTGGTACGTCGGCCGCACCTGCTGACCTGACGACAGCTGCCGCGCCCTGATCCGGCCCGACCTCGTCCGGGCCGGATCACCCCGCCCGCCTCAAGGCAGCCGCCCCTCCCGGTTGACCCGCCGCACCCGCTCCCGCAGCACCTCCCCCGGCGGTACGTCCCCCAGCGCGTCCGGCGGACAGTCCCACTCCCGCCCGCCGCCCACGGGCCGCAGCTGCACGTATCCGCCCTCGCGCCCCATGACCTCGCCGATCCGCCCGTCGCGCACATCGAGGGCGTACGCCACCTCACGCACCCTCGTCGTCCCCCACGGCCAGGCCCTCCAGCACGGCGGCCAGCCGCGTCGCCGTACGGACGTTGCAGCGCCCGAGGACGACCAGGGCGAAGGGTTCGTCACTCGCACCGCTCACGGGGTCGACGCCGAGGGAGGGCAGGGCGACCCCGACCTCTTTCAACGCGGCCCTCAACCGCGCCACCACCTCGTCCGTCGTCAGCAGTCGCCCGTTCGACATCAGCTCCACCATGCCCACACCTCTCCACTCTGAGTATTCGCGTTCTCCACACAGAGTGGCGACCACGCGTCTAGCCTGGCCAGAGGGGGCGACCCAACAACCCCGGGTGTCCGACAGGGAGTTGCCATGGCAGGACCGAAGGATCTGGACCCGTCTTCCTCACCCCGGGCGATGATCGGCGCCGAACTGCGTCACGCGCGCGAGAGGAAGGGACTCAGCCAGACCGAACTGGGCGCACCGCTCTTCGTCAGCGGTTCGTTCATCGGCCAGTTGGAGGTCGGGACGCGACGCCTGCACCTCGAATACGCCATCCCGATAGACCAGATCCTCGAAACGGACGGCTTTTTCGAGCGCAACTGCCGGGCGCTGGCCAAGTCCAAGTACCCCGACCACTTCGCGGAGGCAGCGGAGGCGGAGGCGATCGCTACGGCGATCAGGGAGTACTCACAGCTCCTCATCCCGGGCTTGTTGCAGACGAAGGCGTACGCGGAAGCCGTTTTTCGGGCCTATAAGCCGACTGCAATGGACGTCGAAATCGACACCCTCGTAGCTGCCCGCCTTGAACGCGCCCACCTCCTCGACGATCCAACAAACCCTCTGTTGTGGGCAATCCTCGACGAGGCCGCCCTCCGGCGGACGGTCGGCGGAGGCACGGTGATGGCGGAGGCGCTGCGTCACGTGGCGGAGCTGGCACGCCAGCACCGGATCATCGTGCAGGTGCTGCCTTTCGGCGCGGGTGCGCACGCGGCCATGCACGGCTCCCTGAAACTCATGGAGTTCGAGGGAGCGCCGCCGCTCTCCTTCGTCGAGGGCCACGACATGGGCAAACTGCTGGACGACCCGGCGACAGTCGCTCGCCACACCCTGATGTTCAACCTCCTCCAGGCGGCGGCACTTTCGCCTCAGGATTCGCTGGCCCTGCTGGAGTCGGTGGCGCAGGATTACGAGCATGGAGAAGAGCACCCGTGAGTACGACCTGAGCGCTGCCACCTGGTACAAGTCCAGCTACAGCGGTGGCGACGGCGGCAACTGCCTGGAAGTCGCCCGCTGGCGAAAGTCGACACACAGCGGCGGCGACGGCGCCGACTGCCTGGAGGTGGCGGACGGCCACCCCGCCCTCGTCCCCGTCCGCGACTCCAAGAATCCCCTCGGCCCGAAGCTCGCGTTCCGGGCCGAGGCGTGGGAGATGTTCGTCGACGACCTCAAGCGCCCGTAGGTCAACTGGCCCCGCCAAGCGTCCCGAAGCTCAAGCGGCCAGCTCCGAGCCCTCTTTCTGAGGATGGGGAGGCGGGCCTCAACCCGCCCTCCCTCCCCGTGTGTTGACTTGACGCGTTCGGCTTGCCACGCAGAGTCACGAGCAGCTAGCGTGCCCAGAAGCAAAAAAAGCAACCCCCATCAGGTGGTGAGACACCTGACAGGGGTTTAACCGTAGAGATCCACTGAGGAGATCCCGTGGCTGAGGCCAACTTTAGTGCTGCCGTCCCGCCCGTGCACGCGTCCCCGCCCCACCCGATGGCCAATCCCGGTTACGGCAAACGCGACGCCCCCGATCAACGCCCCCGCACGAACCACGACTTCGCGCATCTCCCGCCCCGCGAGGCAGCGGTGGCCGCGTACATCGACCGGCTGCCCGGCGGAGCCGACATCTCCGTGAAGACGCTGGCCAAGCACCTCCCGTACGGCCAGTGCGCGCTCCGCACGGCCCTCAACAACCTTCACCAGGCGGGCCACCTGCGCCGGGGCCGCGAACACGTGACCGGCTCCGGCAGCCAACTCTGGATCACCCGGACGTGGTTCACCCGCACGGCACGGGGCGACGGCTGGTGGGCGTCGTTCACGCGGGGCGACGTACCGGCGGAACACGAGGCGGAGTCCCCGGAGGAACCGGACCGCCACCGTCCGACCCGCTCCCGGGCGTTCGTCCTGCTCGCCGCCCTGGGCCGTACCGTGCCCGCGCTGTCCCTCTCCCAGGCAGACTGTGCGGAGCTGGCGCCGCTGGTCGGGGAGTGGTTCGAGCGAGGGGCTGACGAGGAGTCCGTACGGCATGCCCTGACCGCCGGTCTGCCGACGCCGGTCCACCACCCGGCCGCCCTGATCCGCAGGCGCCTGACCAGCAAGATGCCACCCGAGCCCGCCGCCGTACGGCCGCCGCTGCGGATGCTGGAGTGCGCGAAGTGCGGGGTGCCGGGGCGGGCGGAGGCGCTGGCGGGGGGCGTGTGCGGGGATTGCCGGGGCGAGCGCGCCCCCACCCACTCCAGTGCGCCCCCGTCCAGCCGGACGATCCAGGCTCGCGCAGCCGAGATCCGCGCGGCGCTGATCGACCGACGCCGGGAAAGGCCACGCGTATGAGCGCTCCGACAGCGCGCCGACACCGCCCCGGGGCACCATGGTGGGAAGGAGGCGATCCCACCATGACCTTTGGCACCAGGCGCCCGCAGATGTCCCAGGAGGACTTCGAAGAGCTGGCCCGCAAGGCCCCCGCGAACGTACGGCTCGAACTCGTCGACGGGATGCTCCGCATACAGGAACCGCTAGGTGTCGAAGACTTCGAGGAGTTGGAGCGGCGGGCACCCGAGACCGTACGGATGGAGTACCTCACCGGAAAACTAGAGGTCAAGGCCATGTCCGACGGCGACCATAGCTGCATCTTCATGTGGCTGCTCCGTCAGTTCCTGCTGCAGCGGCCCGACCTGAACCTCATGCCCCGTCCCGGCATCAGGATCGAGGCCGACCGCAACGGACGCGCTCGCCCGGACGGGACCCTCGTACCGGTGGACCATTTCAGGGGGCACAGCGAATGGTCCGACTCCGTCGGCATCCTGATGGCTCTCGAAATCACCACCCTCGACAGAGACACGAACAAGCGCGACCGCATCGACAAGCCCCTCGGCTACGCGGCGGCCGACATCCCCGTCTATCTCCTCATCGACCGCGACAACAACACCGTCACCGTGTTCAGCGAACCGAAGGACGGACAGTACCGGCAGACCGCCGCCTCCCCCTGGGGAGCGACCGTCGACATCCCCGCCCCCGTGGGCATCACCCTCGACACCGAGAAACTCAAGGACTATGCCGACTGACCCGCTGGAAGAACCAGGCAGCCCGAGCGTGGGCAACAGGCCGGCGCCGTCCGCGCCGGAGAGCGGCGTCCTCGACCGGCTGGCCGCTCTGCAACGCAGCGCGGGAAACACCGCTGTCGTACGTTTCCTGAGTCCCCCGGAAGCGGAAGGGGCGGGGACGGCGGCCGAGCGGGAAGACCGTCCGGCCGGTGACGAAGGCGAGCGCTGAGCAGAGATCAAAAACGGGGCTGGACAGCGCTCAACGCGGGAATCAGTCCGCCGCGCCCGGGTCGTCGAAGTTCTTGTACTTGTCGGCGGGGAAGCCACCCGTGATGCCGGCCAACTGGCCCGCGTCGGCGCCCGTGGGCCTGTAGTGGCCGCTGTCGTTCGTCCATTTTTCCAGGACACCGTTGGTGAACACGGCGGTGCCCGCCCAGTACACGTGCCCGTCACCCTGCTTCGTGGCCTTGGCGAGCGCGGAATGCCCCTCCTCGTTACCGGTGCCGACCTGCGAAGCCATGATCTTGCCCGGCTTCCGGACGGGGATCACGAAGTTGAATTTGCCGTTCGCCAGTGACGGTGCCCCGTACGTCTTGCGGTCCGCGCGAAGTGCCACGGAGTACAGCATCGTCGAGAGATCCAGGGTGAGCTTGTAACGGCCGCCACTGCGCTCCTGGACCGTCATGTCGTTGGCGAACGCGACCGTCCCCTGCATAGGCACGGGAAGCGATACCTCCAGCTGGTTCTCCAGCTTGGCGGCCATGTCGTCCTTGCCCTGCGACCGCAGCAGCCGGGCGGTCCGTGTCAGGGCCGAAGCCGACCGGGCCGCCTCCACGTCCTCCGGGGTCACCCGCCGGGTGCGCTGGACCGCGACACCACCGGTCGCGACACCACCGGTCGCGACCCGCTGCACGTCATGCCCGCAGGCATGCCCGTGCTGGTGCTGCTCGCCATCGTTCGTCCTGGCGCCGCCATCGTTCGTCCGGCCGTCGGAGGCGATCCGCTGGACGGGCGCGGGCCCCTGCATGACCCGTTCCGCCGTGTCGACAGCGTGACGCTCGCCGCTGTCCGCCTCCTCCGAGATGCTCAGACCGGCGCCGTTGTCCACGCCCGGGACGGGCCCCTTCTGCTGGTCGAGCGTGTGTGCCAGCTCGTGCGCCCAGTCCTTCTGGCTCATCCCGCCACCGTCGACGATGTCCTGACCCGTGGTGAACGCCCTGGCCTCGACGGCCGCCGCCGCCTCCCGCGCGGCGGCTCCGTCGTGCACCCTGACCCCGCTGAAGTCGGCGCCGTCGAAACGTGCCTGCATCTCGTTCTTAAGGCCGGGCTCCAGCGGGCGCCACGGCGACTGCAGGGCGTTGTCCACGGCGACGCGCTGCACCTGGGCGTGGTCCGCGACCTCTTCCTCACGGTCGCCGCGTCCACTCCCGTTGGCCGCGACACGCTGCAAGTGGGTCAGCCAGGCGCTCGACAGTCCCGCGCGAGGCGTGCCGACACGCGACGCGGTCGAGGGCTGTCCGCTCCTGCGAGCGTGTCCATGTCCTAGGTGATGCACGCGAGTCCTCTTCCGAAGCGAGGGAGTTTGCTTCCCGTTCTACGACAGCGCAGAGGTCGCGGCAAGATCCGCACGGGCAGACCTGCTGCCCTTCTGGTGCGCGTTCACGACGACAGCGGGCCGGGGACCGGCACGGAAGCCGATGCTCCGTTTCCAGTCCCCGGCCCTACTCCCTACTCCCTGCTCCCTGCTCCCTGCTCCCTGCTCCCTGCTCCCTGCTCCCTGCTCAGCCCGGCTTGGCCGCAGGCTCAGCTCAACGACTCCAGCGCGGACGCGTCGTACGCCGTCAGCTCGCCCGTCCTGCCCTCCAGGACCTTCGCCGCCCACTCCGGGTCCTGGAGCAGCGCGCGGCCGACCGCGACGAGGTCGAACTCCTCGTTCTCCAGGCGGTCCAGGAGGTCGTCGATGCTCTTGACCGGGGAGCCCTCGCCCGCGAACCCGCGGATGAAGTCGCCGTCGAGGCCGACCGAGCCGACGGTGATCGTCGGCTTGCCGGTGAGCTTCTTCGTCCAGCCGGCCAGGTTGAGGTCCGAGCCGTCGAACTCCGGGAGCCAGTAGCGGCGCGTGGAGGCGTGGAAGGCGTCGACGCCGGCCGCCGCGAGCGGGGTCAGGATCGACTCCAGCTCCTCTGGGGTCTCGCCGAGGCGCGCGTCGAAGGCGCCCGACTTCCACTGCGAGTACCGGAAGATGATCGGGAAGGACGCGGACACGGCCTCGCGTACGGCGGCCACGATCTCCGTCGCGAACTTCGTACGGGCGACCAGGTCACCTCCGTACGCGTCCGTGCGGCGGTTGGTGGTGGACCACAGGAACTGGTCGATCAGGTAGCCGTGGGCGCCGTGCAGCTCGACCCCGTCGAAGCCGATGCGCTCGGCGGCCACCGCGGCGGCGACGAACGCGTCGATGACGTCGTCCAGGTCCTCCTGCGTCATCTCCTTGCCGGCGCCGGCGGTGCCGTCCAGCCGCAGACCCGACGGGCCGACCGGCGGGGCGTCGACGAACGGGGGCTGCCCGGCCGCCCTGTCCATGCCGATGTGCCACAGCTGCGGCACGATCTTCCCGCCGGCCGCGTGCACGGCGTCGGCGACCTTCGCCCAGCCCGCGAGCTGCTCCTCGCCGTGGAACCGGGGTACGCGGTCGCTGTCACCGGCGGAGTCGTGTCCGACGTACGTCCCCTCGGTGACGATCAGACCGACCCCGGCGCCCGCGCGGCGCGAGTAGTACGAGACCACGTCCTCACCGGGGACACCACCGGGCGAGAACTTGCGCGTCATCGGCGCCATCACGATCCGGTTCGGCACGGTCAGGCCGTTGAGCGTGACGGGCCGCGACAGGATCTGGGCCGCGCGGGAGGTCTGGGCGGGGGCTGTCACGTGGGGGCTCCTGGAAACGGGACGGGTGGAAAGGGAACGGGAAACGAGCGGGAGATGCGGTTACGCACAACTGCTTGCATGTGCATCAACTACAGCCCTCCGGCCCTCCATTCCTCCCGCCCGGGACGCCTGCTGTGATCCCGGCCACTACGGGCGACACCTCGGGGGCTGACTCAGGGCCCCGCAAACGCCCGAGGGCGGCACCCTCCCCGCGTGGGGAAGGGTGCCGCCCTCGGTACGAAGGACGGTGATCAACCAGAGGTCGATCAGAAGTCCATGTCACCGCCCGGCATGCCGCCACCGGCACCGGCGCCGGCGCCCGCCTTCTCCGGCTTGTCGGCGATGACGGCCTCGGTGGTGAGGAACAGCGCGGCGATCGACGCGGCGTTCTGCAGCGCGGAGCGCGTCACCTTCGCCGGGTCGATGATGCCCTCGGCGATCATGTCGACGTACTCACCGGTCGCGGCGTTGAGGCCGTGGCCGACGGGAAGGTTGCGCACCTTCTCGACGATGACGCCGCCCTCAAGGCCACCGTTGACGGCGATCTGCTTGAGCGGGGCCTCCAGGGCGAGACGTACGGCGTTCGCGCCGGTCGCCTCGTCACCCGTCAGCTCCAGCTTCTCGAAGACCGAGGAGGCCTGCAGCAGGGCCACGCCACCACCGGCGACGATGCCCTCCTCGACGGCCGCCTTCGCGTTGCGAACGGCGTCCTCGATGCGGTGCTTGCGCTCCTTGAGCTCGACCTCGGTCGCGGCACCGGCCTTGATGACCGCAACACCGCCGGCGAGCTTCGCCAGGCGCTCCTGCAGCTTCTCGCGGTCGTAGTCGCTGTCCGAGTTCTCGATCTCGGCGCGGATCTGGTTGACCCGGCCGGCGACCTGGTCGGCGGAGCCGCCGCCGTCGACGATCGTGGTCTCGTCCTTGGTGATGACGACCTTGCGCGCACGGCCCAGGAGGTCCAGGGAGGTGTTCTCGAGCTTGAGACCGACCTCCTCGGAGATGACCTCGCCACCCGTGAGGATCGCGATGTCGTTCAGCATCGCCTTGCGGCGGTCACCGAAGCCTGGGGCCTTGACCGCGACGGACTTGAAGGTCCCGCGGATCTTGTTGACGACCAGGGTCGAGAGGGCCTCGCCCTCCACGTCCTCGGCGATGATCAGCAGCGGCTTGCCCGACTGCATGACCTTCTCCAGGAGCGGGAGCAGGTCCTTGACCGAGGAGATCTTGGAGTTGGCGATGAGGATGTAGGGGTCCTCGAGCGACGCCTCCATGCGCTCCATGTCGGTCGCGAAGTACGCCGAGATGTAGCCCTTGTCGAAGCGCATGCCCTCGGTGAGTTCCAGCTCCAGACCGAAGGTCTGGGACTCCTCGACGGTGATGACGCCTTCCTTGCCGACCTTGTCCATCGCCTCGGCGATGAGCTCGCCGATCTGCGTGTCGGCGGCGGAGATGGAGGCGGTCGAAGCGATCTGCTCCTTCGTCTCGACCTCCTTCGCCTGGTCGAGCAGCGCACCGGAGACGGCCTCGACGGCCTTCTCGATACCGCGCTTCAGGGCCATCGGGTTCGCACCCGCGGCCACGTTGCGCAGGCCTTCGCGGACCAGCGCCTGGGCCAGGACGGTCGCGGTCGTCGTGCCGTCACCGGCTACGTCGTCCGTCTTCTTCGCGACTTCCTTGACCAGCTCGGCGCCGATCTTCTCGTAAGGGTCCTCGAGCTCGATCTCCTTGGCGATGGAAACACCATCGTTGGTGATCGTGGGGGCGCCCCACTTCTTCTCGAGGACGACGTTGCGGCCCTTGGGGCCGAGGGTGACCTTGACGGCGTCGGCGAGCTGGTTCATCCCGCGCTCGAGACCGCGCCGTGCCTCCTCGTCGAACGCGATGATCTTGGCCATGTGAAGTGGTCCTCCCGGACTGGGGTGGATTGCTCCGGACCGCGCTGGCGCCCGCGACGGACGGCCTGCCTGCCCTGGTGATTCCTTGCACCACCTGGCCTGCGGGCCTCACCCACCCGGTCCTTCGTTATCACTCTCACCTTCAGAGTGCTAACGCCAATGATTAGCACTCGCCCCTGCCGAGTGCAAGCGGCTCTCGAAGATCCGCAGGTGAACAGGGGGGTGGCTACGGCCCGGTAGCAACACCGAAGCGGCATCGGACATCACCTGCGGACATCACCTGCGGACATGCCGATGGGCCCGCACCCCGTGAGGTCCCACGAGGTACGAGCCCATCGAAATCCTTCGATGAAGGAAGAAGAACGTCGCTGCGCGTGCTCCGGCGCGTGCTTCAGGTGATCGCCAGACGGACCATGTCCGCCTGCGGCCCCTTCTGGCCCTGCGAGATCTCGAAATCGACCCGCTGACCTTCCTCGAGGGTGCGGTAGCCGTCCATCTGAATCGCGCTGTAGTGGACGAAAACATCCGCACCACCGTCGACCGCGATGAAGCCGTACCCCTTCTCCGCGTTGAACCACTTGACGGTGCCCTGAGCCATGCCTAACTCCCCTATTACTGGCCCTTGCACGGATCCGCACTTCGCGGATCCGGGTCAGACCTCACCCCCCCAACCGGTGGAGGTGTGCGCCGGAACGCGTCGACCGCGGCCGAATGTATCTGTCCAACTGCCCTCTGCAACAGGTCAATTGGACGAGAAATCCGGGCACGCCAGGTCAGGAAATATGCGGAGAATTCACGCGGATTCAGGGCAAGCCGGGCCCCACAAAGAGAACAAAGAACGCAAAATGCCTGCACACTTTGGCTACTTCTCGTTGGGTGCGCGGCAGGAATCAATACGCGTGCGGCGAGCGAGATGGTGCGGCTTCCCCAACTGTACCGCGCTCAACCATACAGAATTGCCCCCTCCGCTTCTCTCACGGAGGGGGCAATTCGATGAACTCTCGGTAATCGATGTTACCGACGGTTACTACTCGCGGGTATCAGCCGCCGGCGACCGCGGGAATGATCGACACCCCGGCACCGTCCGGCGTCGCCGTCTCCAGCCCCTGCTCGAAGCGGACGTCGTCGTCGTTGACGTACACGTTGACGAAGCGACGCAGCTTGCCCTGGTCGTCGAGCACCCGGGCGGCGATCCCGGTGTGGTTCTTCTCCAGATCGGCGATGACCTCGGCCAGGTTCCCCCCTTCGGCGGTCACCTCGGCCTGTCCACCGGTGTAGGTGCGGAGGATGGTAGGGATGCGGACAGAAACGCTCACGGTGAAAACCTCCGGTCAGGTGACATACCTAGGGGCGCGGGGCTGCGCTGGATCTGCGGCTACCGCCGCGTGGGCGCGACCAGCCCCCACGAGCCCGCAGACGAACGAAACACCTCTTACGCGAGTCCGGCCGCGTGGAACGACTCAAGGCTGGGCCGAATGGTCGCGGTCAGGCCGACGTCCGCCACCGCGTCCAACGTCTTCAGACCGTCCCCGGTGTTCAGCACAACAGTGGTGAGGGTCGGGTCCAGCAACCCGTTCTCGATCAGCTTCTTCGTGACACCCACGGTCACCCCACCGGCGGTCTCCGCGAAGATCCCCTCCGTACGCGCGAGCAGCCGAATCGCGTCAACGACCTGCTCATCGTTGACGTCCTCAACCGCTCCCCCCGTCCGCCGCGCGATGTCCAGCACGTACGGCCCGTCCGCCGGGTTGCCGATCGCCAGCGACTTGGCGATGGTGTTGGGCTTCTGCGGCCGTACGACGTCCTGCCCGGCCTTGTAGGCCACGGACACCGGCGAGCAGCCCTCCGCCTGGGCGCCGAAGATCTTGTACGGCTTGTCCTCGACGAGCCCGAGCTTGATCAGCTCCTGCAGCCCCTTGTCGATCTTCGTGAGCTGCGACCCGGAGGCGATGGGCACGACGAGCTGGTCCGGCAGCCGCCAGCCGAGCTGCTCGCAGATCTCGTACGCCAGGGTCTTGCTGCCCTCCGCGTAGTACGGGCGCAGGTTGACGTTGACGAAGCCCCAGCCCTCGCCGGCCGGGTCGCCGATCAGCTCGGAGCAGAAGCGGTTCACGTCGTCGTAGTTGCCCTCGATGCCGACGAGCTCGCCGCCGTACACCGCGGCCATGACGACCTTGCCCTGCTCCAGGTCGTGCGGGATGAACACGCAGGAGCGCAGGCCCGCCCGGGCGGCGGCGGCGCCGACGGCACCGGCCAGGTTGCCCGTGGAGGAGCAGGAGAGGGTGGTGAAGCCGAAGGCGCGGGCGGCCTCCAGGGCCTGGGCGACGACCCGGTCCTTGAAGGAGTGCGTCGGGTTGCCTGAGTCGTCCTTCACGAAGAGCTTGCCGGCGTCGACACCCAGCTCGCGGGCGAGGTTGTCGGCCTGGACGAGCTTGGTCCAGCCGGGGTTGATGTTCGGCTTCTCGGCGACGTTCGCGGGAACTGGCAGCAGGGGCGCGTAACGCCAGATGTTCGCGGGTCCCGCTTCGATGCGCTTGCGGAGTTCCTCGGTGTCGGCCGCCGAGTGGACGGCGAAGTCGTAGGCGATCTCCAGCGGGCCGAAACACTCCTCGCAGGCGAACACCGGACCGAGGGGGACCCGGTGACCGCATTCACGACAGGAGAGTGCGGCGGCGGGGCCGAGATCAACAGGGGTGACGGAGCCGGAAGTGGTGCTCTCGGTGCTCTCGACAGTTTGCGCAGCCATGGAGGCGAAGCCCTTTCCTCATCTTCCTCACGACGCGTTTCGCCATGAGACGGATTTGGCACCTTCCCGAGCCGGGAGCCTCGCCACATGAGATGCGACAGGATCGGCTGGAGGGTTGCCGGGGCTTCATCGGGCCGTATCCCTCTGCCCCTCTGGATGAGCGGTATGAAGTTGTGAGGTTGTGAACAGAGGTGACCTCGGACATGCGATGGTCACCCGCGTTGTTCAAGACTGTAACCGAAGGCTTGGATGGTGGTGGGAGCCGTCCGAACCGCGAGATACAAGATCGCGCTTCCCCCCATGCAACGTAAGGGAGAGCCGCACGTGCTGGAAGACGTCGAACGCTGGCTGAGCACGCGCTCCTGGTCCGCCCGCGACCGCCCGCTGAAGAAGCTGATCGCCGCGAAGCGTTCCTCGAACGCCACGGTGAGTGTCGTACTGCCCGCGCTCAACGAGGAGGAGACCGTCGGTGAGATCGTCGCCGTCATCCGCCGTGACCTGATGCTGAAGGTCCCGCTCGTCGACGAGATCGTGGTCATCGACTCGGGATCGACCGACCGTACCTCCGAGGTGGCCGCCGCGGCGGGCGCCCGGGTCGTCCACCGCGACGACATCCTGCCGCGCATCCCGGCCGTACCGGGCAAGGGCGAGGTCCTGTGGCGCTCGCTCCTGGTCACCAGCGGCGACATCGTCTGCTTCGTCGACGCGGACCTCAAGGAGTTCTCGTCGGACTTCGTCTCGGGGATCGTGGGCCCCCTGCTCACGGACCCCGGTGTGGACCTCGTCAAGGCGATGTACGACCGCCCGCTCGGTCAGGCGGCCGGCCAGGGCGGCCGGGTGACGGAACTCATGGCCCGCCCCCTCCTCAACATGCACTGGCCGCAGCTGGCCGGCTTCGTCCAGCCGCTCGGCGGCGAGTACGCGGCCCGCCGCTCACTCCTCGAACAGCTCCCGTTCCCCGTCGGCTACGGCGTCGAGCTGGGCATGCTGATCGACGCCCTGCACCTGGTGGGCCTGGACGCGCTGGCGCAGGTCGACGTGGGTGTGCGCAAGCACCGCCACCAGGACGGCCAGGCCCTCGGCCGGATGTCCGCCGCGATCTACCGCACCGCGCAGCTCCGGCTGGCCCGGGGCCATCTGATCCGCCCCTCGCTCACCCAGTTCGAGCGCGGAGAGGACGGTTTCGAGCCCCGGACGTACTCGGTGGACACGGAGGAACGCCCGCCGATGGCGGAGATCGCGGAGTACGCGAGGCGAAAGGCCGCCTAGCCCGCGCCTGGCCCCGCCCGGGCCGGTGCACCGGCCCGGGCGGCTTGTATACGGCTGAGGCGTACGTGTGTACGTTTGAGTGTTTCCGGGCCGGGCTAGGTTGTGGCGTATGGCTTCCACGGCTTCCATGCAGGTACTGGTCGCGTCCAACCGCGGCCCGGTCTCGTACGAGGTGCAGGAGGACGGCTCGCTGGCCGCCAGGCGCGGTGGCGGCGGGCTGGTCTCCGGCCTGTCCGCGATCGGCACCGACACAGGCTCCCTGTGGGTGTGCTCGGCGCTGTCCGACGGCGACCGTGAGGCGGTGCGACGCTCTCACGGCGGCCGGCGGCTGTCCGTGGACGCGACCGGCGGGCAGCACGTACGGATGCTGGACATCGACGAGACGGTGCACTCCGACGCCTACAACGGCATCGCCAACTCGGTGCTGTGGTTCGTGAACCACATGCTGTACCAGACCCCGCTGGAGCCGGTCTTCGACGCGGAGTTCCGGCGTCAGTGGGCGTCGTACGAGGCCTACAACCGGGCGTTCGCCGAGGCACTGGCGGCGGAGGCGGCCGAGGGCGCGTCGGTGGTGGTCCAGGACTACCACCTGTGCCTGGTCCCGGGCATGCTGCGCTCGCTCCGCCCGGATCTGCGCATCGGCCACTTCTCACACACACCGTGGGCACCGGCGGACTACTTCCGGATGCTGCCGTACGACATCTCCGAGCAGCTCCTTCGCGGCATGCTCGGCGCGGACCGCCTCGGCTTCCTCACCCGGCGGTGGGCGGACGCGTTCACCGCCTGCTGTACGGACCTGGTCGGCGGCATCGGCGACACACGGATCGGCGTGCACGGTCTGGGCGCGGACGCGGACTTCCTGCGCAGGCGCGCGCACGAGCCGGACGTCGAGGAGCGGATGACCGCCCTGCGCGAGGAGATCGGCGGCGACGGTGACCGAAGGACAATCGTGCGGGTGGACCGTACGGAGCTGTCGAAGAACATCGTGCGGGGCCTGCTGGCGTACCGGCAGCTACTGGAAGACCACCCGGAGTGGCGCGAGCGGGTCGTGCACGTGGCTTTCGCGTACCCCTCCCGCCAGGACCTGGCGGTCTACCGTGACTACACGGCCGAGGTGCAGCGGGTGGCGGACGACATCAACTCGACCTACGGAACACCGACTTGGACTCCGGTGGTCCTCCACGTCAAGGACGACTTCGCCCGCTCACTGGCCGCCTACCGCCTCGCCGACGTGGCCCTCGTCAACCCCATCCGCGACGGCATGAACCTCGTCGCCAAGGAGATCCCGGTGGTCTCCGACGAGGGGTGCGCGCTGGTGCTGTCGCGGGAGGCGGGAGCGTACGAGGAGCTGGGCGAGGACGCGATCGTGGTGAACCCGTACGACGTCGTCCAGACGGCACGGGCACTGGAGGAGGCCCTGACGATGGGCGCAGCCGAACGCGCGGAACGCACGAAACGACTGGCCGCAGCGGCGACCGCGCTGCCGCCGGCCCAGTGGTTCCTGGACCAGTTGAACGCGCTCAGCGACTAACGACTAACGACCGACGACGGCCTGTCCGAGGGTGGTCAGCAGCCGTACGACACCCTCGGGACCGTCGACAACCAGGTCGGCGCGTTCCGCCAGCTCCGTCACGGCCTCGGTGCTGTTGCCGCTGCAGACGAGCAGACCGGGGATGCCGCCGGGCAGGCCGTTCTGGCGGAGCTTCTCCACCGCCGCGAACGCCGGGAGGTCGCCGAGGTCGTCGCCGGCGTAGAGGACCGAGGTGGCGCCGGTCTCGCGGACGTACTCCTCCAGGGCGACGCCCTTGTCCATGCCGGGTGGGCGCAGCTCCAGGACGAGGCGGCCGGGTTCGACGATCAGTCCGTGGCGGGTCGCCAGGTCGGCGAGGGGTTCGCGCAGGGCCTCGAACGCGGCCTGCGGATCGGCCGCGCGCCGCGTGTGCACGGCGACGGCCCGGCCCTTCTCCTCGATCCAGGTGCCCTGCCAGGCACCGAGCTCTTCCAGGAACCCGGGCAGTTCGGCACGGACGGCGGCGACGCCGGGGTGCGGGGCGGGGGCGGTGACGGTGCCGGTCACGGCGTCCCAGCGTTCGGTGCCGTAGTGACCGAGGACGACGAGATGTTCGAGCCCCGGCACACCCGCGAACCCACCGTGCCGAACCGCGACCCCGGCGGGACGCCCGGTGAGAACGGCCACGGAGGCGACCCTGGGGGCGAGCGTGGACAGGGCGGGGAGGACACCGGGGTGAGCACGGGCCTGCTCGGGATCGGCCACGATCGGAGCGAGCGTGCCATCGAAATCGAGGGCGACAACGGCACCACCGGGCTCGGCAAGAATGGCGTCCAGCCCGTCACGGCCGGCCTGCGTCAGGGGCGTGGGAAGCGAGTCCATGGGTCCAGCATCCCAGCCCCGCCCGGGCCCTTCAGCCCGTCCGGCGTTTGAGGACGAGCGCTTTCGGCGCGAAGGGGGGTCCGGGGGCGCAGCCCCCGGGAACGGGATGGGACGGGTAGGGGCGGCGGGGGCGAGAAAACCCGGCCTCACCTACCGCTCACCCCGCCGGGCCTCCCGCACCCTCCGCAACCTGTTCACCGTCACCGGATCACACTCCAACGCCCGCCGATCATCCAGCAGCGCGTTCAGCAGCTGGTAGTACCGCACCGGCACCAACCCCAGCTCCTCACGAATCGCCCGCTCCTTCGCCCCCGGCCCCGCGAACCCCCGGCGCTCCAGCGCGAGAATGTCCTGCTCCCGTCGCCCCAACTGCTCCCCGTCCACGCCCATGGAAAGCACCGTAACCCCCGCCACTGACACCCGGCCCGGCGCCGACCCGACAACGGCCCGACAACGGCCCGGCGACGGCCCACCGGTGCCCTACTGGGCGTTCTCCTCCTCGGTCTCCGCCGCGTTGGCCCGCGTCTGCAGCTCGGCGAGAACCGTGGCCGGATCGCCGTTCGCCGAGAACGCCGTACCGATCCGCTGCTTGATGTCCGCGTTGACCTGCGCCCACGACGTCTTGCCGACCGGGTAGAGCTGGGCGGTCGGGAGTTCCCTCAGGAAGGGGGCGAGATCCCTGTCCTCGGCGGCGGCGGACATCGTCCTGGAGGCGGAGCTGGTGACCGGGAGGAGGTCGTACTCGCGGGAGAAGGCGAGCACGTTCTTCTTCTCGTAGACGAAGTCGAGGAATCCGCCGATCTCGTTGCGGTGGCCGTTCTTCTTGAAGGCCATCATCCAGTCGGCGACACCCATCGCGGACCGCGTCGAGCGTTCCCGTCCCGGCATCGGCACCATCCCGAACTCGACCCCCTTGGCCGCCGCGATCTTCATCAGCGAGGGGTGGCCGTTGAGCATGCCGACCTCGCCGCGCGCGAAGGCGGCGAAGGCCGCGGCCCGGTTGAGGCTGCCGGGGGCGACGGAGCCGGTGAGGCCCTTGTCGACGAGTTCGTCCTTGAGCCAGGTGAACGTCCTGATGTTCTGCGGGGAGTCGATGCCGTAGGTGCCGACCTCGCTGGTGTAGCCCTCGCCGCCGCTGAGCAGCCACTGCATGGTCTCGGCCTGCGCCTCCTCGGGCCCCAGCGGGAGGGCATACGGGTACTTCACGCCCTTCTCCTTGAGCGTGGCGGCGTCGGCGGCCAGCTCGCTCCAGGTGGTGGGCGGGGTGAGGCCGGCCTCGGTGAAGAGCTTCTTGTTGTAGAAGAGGAGGCGGGTGGAGGCGGCGAAGGGCATGCCGTACTGGGTGCGCCTGATCTCTCCGGCGTCGGCCAACTGGGCGACGAAGTCGGCCTGCGTCGGGATGGAGAGCAGGTCGTCGGCCTGGTACAGCTCGCCCTTGGCCGCGTAGTCGGCGTAGGCGCCGATCTGTGCCAGGTCGGGCGTGTCACCGGCGGCGACCATCTCCTTGACCTTGCGGTCGACGTCGTTCCAGGAGTAGACGCTGACGTCGACCTTCACACCGGGGTGGGCGTCCTCGTACTCGCCGACCAGCTTGTCCCAGTACTTCTGGGAGCTGTTGGCGTCGGAGTCGCCGTAGTCCGCGGCGACCAGCTTCAGTGTGACGTCACCCGAGCCGACGGCTCCGCAACCGCCGAGGGCCGCCGTCATCCCGAGTGCGGACACCGCCGCGATCATGCCTGTCCTGCGCCGTTGCACTGCAAAATCCCCACTGGTCGTTCACATATGTATTCATTGGTACGTTCAATTTCTTGACTCCATAAGGTCTACACCACGTGAGTGGACTAGACCTCTTCCGGGTCTACGGGCCACACTGTCCCCGTGAGACATGTCATCGCCCTCGACGTGGGCGGCACCGCGATGAAAGCCGCCCTCATCGGGCCGGACGGCGCTCTGCTCCACCAGGCGCGCCGGGCGACCGGCCGCGAGCGCGGCCCCGACGCCGTGGTCGAGGCGATCCTCGGCTTCGCCGCCGACCTGCGCGCGCACGGGATCGCCCACCTGGGCGAGAGCGCCGCCGCCGCCGGAGTCTCGGTGCCCGGCATCGTCGACGCCGAGCGCGGCCTCGCCGTCTACGCGGCCAACCTCGGCTGGCGTGACGTACCGCTGCGCGAGCTGCTCGGCGAACGGCTCGGCCTGCCGGTCGCCCTGGGCCACGACGTCCGGACGGGCGGTCTCGCGGAGGGGCGCATCGGGGCAGGTCAGGGAGCCGACCGGTTCTTCTTCATCGCCCTCGGCACCGGCATCGCGGGCGCGATCGGCGTCGACGGCCGGGTGGAGGCGGGCGCGCACGGCTTCGCCGGCGAGGTCGGCCACATCGTCGTGCGGCCCGGCGGCACCCTGTGCCCGTGCGGCCAGCGCGGCTGTCTGGAACGGTACGCGTCGGCGTCGGCGGTGAGCGAGGCGTGGGCCGAGGCAACCGGAACCCCGGGCGCGGACGCGGCGGACTGCGCCAGAGCCGTCGACTCCGGCGACCCGCGCGCCCGCGAGATCTGGCAGCAAGCTGTTGACGCCCTCGCCGACGGCCTGGTCACCGCCCTCACCCTCCTCGACCCCCGCACCCTGATCATCGGCGGCGGCCTGGCGGAGGCGGGCGACACGTTGTTCACACCGCTGCGCACAGCCGTACAGGAACGGATCACCTTCCAGAAGCTCCCGGCCATCGCTCCCGCGGCCCTGGGAGACAGGGCAGGCTGCCTGGGAGCGGGCCTCCTCGCCTGGGACCTCCTGACCATCACCGACCCCGACCTCACGGAGGCAACGCCCTGATGGCAACCCACCCAGGGGCGCGGGGAACTGCGCGACCAGCCCCAACGGACCCGCGCCCACCTCACGGCCTCGTGCTCACCGGCGCCCGAGTAGTACTCCCCACAGGAATCACCGACGGCGGTCAACTGACCGTCGAGGGCACCAAACTCGCCGCACACCCCCACGAGAACGCCCAGCGGATCGACGTCCGCGACCACTGGGTGGTCCCCGGCTTCGTCGACCTCCACAACCACGGCGGCGGCGGAGCCTCCTTCACCTCGGGCACCGCCGAAGACGTGCTCAAGGGCGTCCACACCCACCGGACCCACGGCACCACCACCCTCGTCGCCAGCACCGTCACCGGCGACATGGACACCCTCGCCGCCCGGGCCGGCCTCCTCTCCGAGCTCGCCGAGCAGGGCGACATCGCCGGCGTCCACTTCGAGGGCCCCTTCATCTCCCCGTGCCGCAAGGGCGCCCACTCCGAGGCGCTGCTGCGCGACCCGGACCCGGCCGACGTACGGAAGCTGATCGACGCGGCGCGCGGCCGGGCCGTGATGCTCACCCTCGCCACCGAACTGCCGGGCGGCCTCGACTCCGTACGGCTGCTCGTCGAGCACGGCGTCCTCGCGGCGATCGGGCACACGGACGCGACGTACGAGCAGACGGTGGAGGCCATCGACGCGGGCGCCACCGTCGCCACGCACCTCTTCAACGCGATGCCGCCCCTCGGGCACCGCGATCCCGGCCCGATCACCGCCCTCCTCGAAGACGACCGGGTGACGGTCGAACTCATCAACGACGGCACGCACCTGCACCCGGCGGCCCTCCAACTCGCGTTCCACCACGCGGGCGCGGACCGCGTGGCGTTCATCACCGACGCGATGGACGCCGCCGGCTTCGGCGACGGCCGCTATCTGCTCGGCCCACTGGAGGTCGAGGTCAGCGAGGGTGTGGCGCGGCTGGTCGAGGGCGGTTCGATCGCCGGCTCGACGCTCACCCTGGACCGCGCCTTCAAGCGGGCGGTCACCGTCGACCGGCTCCCGGTCACGGACACGGTCGCCGCGCTGTCCGCCAACCCGGCCCGGCTGCTGGGGATGTACGACCAGGTGGGCTCCCTGGAACCGGGCAAGGACGCGGACCTCGTCCTGCTGGACGCGGACTTCACAATCAAGGGAGTGATGCGCAAGGGGAGTTGGGTAGTAAAGCCCCAACTGCCTTGACCTGCCCGGGGGAAAGAGGGAAAGGAGGAGGTCGGCGGGATGATCCTCACGGTGACGCTCAACACCGCGCTCGACATCACGTACCGCGTAGGGGAGTTACGCCCGCACGCCTCCCACCGGGTCACCTCGGTGACCGAACGCCCGGGCGGCAAGGGCCTGAACGTGGCCCGCGTCCTGGCCGCCCTCGGCCACGAGGTGACGGTCACCGGCTTCACGGGCGGCTCGACCGGGCGGACCGTACAGGACCAACTCGCCGCCACACCAGGCGTGTTGGACGTGCTGATGCCGGTGTCGGGTGCGACTCGCCGCACGATAGCGGTGATCGACGACTCGGCGGCCGGTGTACCGGCGGACGCGACCCAACTCAACGAACCCGGCCCGCAGATCACCCCGGCCGAGTGGTCCGCGTTCCAGGACGTGTACGAGGGGCTGCTGCCGTCCGTCTCCGCGGTGGCCCTCTGCGGGAGCCTGCCGCCGGGGGTGCCGGTGGGCGCGTACGCCGACCTGGTCCGCGCCGCACGCACAGCCGGCGTGCCCGTACTCCTCGACACCAGCGGGGAGCCCCTGCGGCGCGGGGTCGCGGCCCGCCCCGACCTGGTCAAGCCGAACGCCGGTGAACTCGCCGAACTCACCGGCTCCCACGAGCCATTGCAGGCGACCCGGGACGCCCGCAGGCGCGGCGCACGGGCGGTGGTGGCCTCGCTCGGCCCGGACGGACTGCTCGCGGTGACCCCGGAGGGCCTCTGGCGGGCGATCCCGCCGACCCGCGTCCGAGGCAATCCGACGGGTGCCGGTGACTCCCTGGTCGCGGGCCTGCTGTCGGGCCTGGTCGACCAACTCCCCTGGCCCGAACGTCTGACCAGAGCGGTGGCCCTGTCGGCGGCGACCGTACTGGCCCCGGTGGCGGGCGAGTTCGACCGCGCGACGTACGAGAAACTGCTGCACCGGGTGACGGTGACGGGCGGGGCGACGGCGGCCTGGAGCGATCTCACCAACAATTCGCCGCGCTGACCAGCGGCAAGGGTTGGTCTCCCTCGGGTGGGCCGTTACTCCGAGCGCACCCGAGCCCCGGGACAATGCCGCATCAGGCGGTGCCCAGGGCCGTAACCGCCGGTCATGCCCGCACGGTGGGAGCGATCTCGCTGATCAGGGCGCGGACGCGGGTCTCGATCTCGTCGCGGATCGGGCGGACGGCGTCGACGCCCTGCCCGGCGGGGTCGGCCAGGGTCCAGTCGAGGTACTTCTTGCCGGGGAAGACCGGGCAGGTGTCCCCGCAGCCCATCGTGATCACGACGTCAGACGCCCGCACCGCTTCGGTGGTGAGGATCTTGGGGGTTTCGGCGGAGATGTCGATGCCGGATTCCGTCATGGCCTCGACGACGGCGGGGTTGACCTGGTCGGCGGGCACGGAGCCGGCCGAGCGGACCTCGACCCGGTCACCCGCGAGGTGGGTGAGGAACGCGGCGGCCATCTGGGACCGGCCGGCGTTGTGGACACAGACGAACAGCACGGACGGACGGGCGGGAGTGCTCACGGGGATCTTCCTTGGGTGCGGACCGGGCCCGGGGGCCACGGTGGATCAGTTGTCGGCGCGGGTCAGGAGCGCGGGGACGTCCAGCAGACCGTCGCCCACGGGTGGCTGGTCGCTGTCATGGCCTCAAATCCCTTTCAGGACAGGGGTGGTTCAGTGACCTGGAGCGGCGGCGAGTTCGGGCTCACCGGCAGGGGCGGGCGCCGGGACAGCGGCACCGCCGGCAGGGGCGGGGCGGCCGAAGACCACCGCGACCAGAGCCAGGCCGAGGAGGGCCCCGGCGATCTGGGCGGCGATGAACGCGGGCACGGAGGCCGGGGCGATCCCGGCGAAGGAGTCGGTGAAGGCACGGCCGATCGTCACGGCGGGGTTGGCGAAGGACGTCGAGGAGGTGAACCAGTACGCGGCCCCGATCCAGGAGGCCACCGCCACCGGCGCGAAGTGCGGCCGCCCGGACCGGGCGAGCCCGAAGATCAGCAGAATCAGGCCGGAGGTCGCCACGAGCTCGCCGAGCCACAGGTGTCCGGCCGAGCGGTCGTGCGCCGACCAGGTGACCAGGGGCTGGGCGAACATGGCGTTGGCCAGTACGGCGCCGCCGACCGCCCCTGCGGTCTGGGCGCCCGCATACGCCGCCAGGTCCCGCAGGGCCAGGCCATCACTGGTGCGTCGGCCGGTGAACCAGGCGGCGGCGGAGACGGCGGGGTTGAAGTGGGCGCCGGAGACCGGGCCGAGCAGGGCGATCAGCACGCCGAGGCCGAAGACCGTGGCCAGGGAGTTGGCCAACAACTGCACGCCGACGTCCTGGGACAGTTCGGTGGCCTGGATGCCGGAGCCGACCACGATCGCGACCAGCGCGGCCGTCCCGACGGCCTCGGCCGCCACCCGGCGCCCCAGCGGGACCGCGGCGGTCATGCGCGGCACCCCGATCCGGAAGGCGACCCGGAGACCGGGGTGTGCGCGACGGCGTCGGGGGCGGCCTGGAGGAGGCCGGAGAGCTGATTGAGGGCGGCGGGCTGGATCCAGTAGTAGACCCAGGTCCCGCGTCGCTCCGAGCCGACCAGTCCGGCCTCGCGGAGCACCTTGAGGTGGTGGGAGATTGTCGGCTGGGAGACGTCGAACGGCCCGGTCAGGTCGCAGACGCACGCCTCGCCGCCGGCATGGGAGGCGATCATCGACAGCAGCCGCAGGCGGACCGGATCCGACAGGGCCTTGAACATGCGCGCCAGCGACGCGGCGGCTTCTTCGTCGAGCGGGGCTCGGACCATCGGCGGGCAGCACGCCGCCGGCTTGTCCTGGACGGCCACCGGCAGCACCTGATTAGACATACCTCTATGTTGACAGCCATCTAATCCGGTGGCAAGGTCGGGCTATATCGACAACTGTCGATGCAACATCGGATCCCGGGGAGACCGCCATGTCCCGTGCTCAGCTCGCTCTGCGCGTCGCCGACCTGGAGGCGTCGATCGTCTTCTATTCCAAGCTGTTCGGCACCGAACCGGCCAAGCGCCGCGAGGGCTACGCGAACTTCGCCATCGCCACCCCGCCCCTCAAGCTCGTCCTGATCGAGGGCGCCCCCGGCGAGGAGACCCGCCTGGACCACCTCGGCGTCGAGGTCGAGTCCACCGAGGAGGTCACCGCCGCCACCGACCGGCTCAAGGACGCCGGCCTGGCGACGTTCGAGGAGAACGACACGTCCTGTTGTTACGCCCTCCAGGACAAGGTCTGGGTCCACGGCCCCGGCAAGGAGCCCTGGGAGGTCTACGTCGTCAAGGCCGACGCCGACCAGCTCGGCAAGAGCGCCGTCGGCGGCGCGGACGCCTGCTGCGGCACCGGCGAGCAGACCGCCGACGCCGAGCCGGTCACGGCCGCCGGCTGCGCCTGCGGCACCTGACCCGGAGGCCTCTCCTGCGCCACCCGGAGCTGAGCCGAACAGACAGAAGGCCCCTGAACCGCGCGGACCCCGCCGCCCCTCGGGGTGGCGGGGTCGCGGTCAGTCGGTCAGCTGTCGACCCATCCGTTCACCAGCCACAGCTGGTCGATCAGGGCGTCGCACTGGTTGCCCTGCTCGCACGAGATCTTGATGGTGTTGGTGCCCTTGTTGAGCTGGACGTAGTTGTAGGTCCGCGTCCAGCCCTTCTCGTAGTCGCCCTCGGCGACCTTGCCGTAGTTGTCCATGCCGACCGGCGTGTCGGACGCCGTGCCGTTGACCGTGAGGGTGGCGGTGGCGTCCTTGCCGGGGACGCTGTAGCCCGTGTACAGCGTGTACTTGCCGGACTTGGCGATGCCGCTGACGTTCCAGGTGACGGACGCGCCCACGTTGTTGAAGTTGCCCACATAGACGCCGCCGGCCGCCTTCGCGCCGTCGACGTCCGACGTGGTGGCCGCGCCGCCGCCCAGCAACAGGGCCTTCGCGTCGACGGCCGGCAGCTCGCCCTCGGTGGCCTTCGAGGCGCTGGCCGACGGGGACGGCTCGGCGCTCTGCCCGGTCGTCGGGGTCGGGTCGGCCTCGGTGCCCTTGTCGCCGTCGCCGCCCATCATCGCCACGGCGATACCGATGACGACCGCGGCGACCACCGCGATGGCGCCGATCAGAAGACCCTTGGTGTTGGGGCCGGAGCCCCGCCCGCCTCTGCCGTTGCCGCTGCCCCCGCTGTACGACTGCTGCTGCGGAGCCGCGGGGCCGCCACCGAAGGCCTCGGGCGCCTGGTAGTGAGCGTTCGGAGCGCCGTACGCCCCCTGCTGCTGCGGGATCGTCTGGCCGTACTGGGCGGTCTGGGCGGTCGGCACGCTCTGGCCGTACGTCGACTGCTGCTGGCCCTGCGGCGGGCCGCTGTACTGACGCTCGCCGACCGGCCGGGTGCGGCCGACCGAGTTCGGGTAGCCGTAGCCGCTGCTCGGCGGCTGAGCGCCGTTCGCCCGCCCGTCCTCGTACAGGTAGCCGAACGGGTCATCGTCCTCGGGCGTGCTCGCGCCGCTGTTGCCGGGCGTCATCCCTAGGTCTCCTCAACAGGTGCGGGGTGGGACTACTGCGGGTGGGACCACGAGATACTGCGAGGTCCTGCCAAACATGCAATGCGAATAGCGAGCCTACCCGCTCCCACTGACCCAAACGGGTGAGTCCGGCCGCACGGGACCGGCGTCACACCACTGACCTGGAGATCATCCCGCCCTGCGGTGCTGTTTGGGACGAGATCGTTTCTCGATGTACATCCGCTCGTCGGCGGACTTCAGGACCTCGTCCGCCGTCATCCCGCACTGTGCCCACCCGATACCGAAACTCGCGCCGACCCGCATCACGCGGCCGTCGACCCGGACGGGCTGGATGATCTCGTTGCGCAGGCGTACGGCGAGGTCCTGGGCGTCGGCCCGGCCCAGGCCGTCGGCGAGAACCACGAACTCGTCCCCGCCGAGCCGGGCCACCGTGTCACCGTCGCGCACGGCCCCACCCAGCCGCCGGGCCACCTCGATCAGTACCGCGTCACCCGCGTTGTGCCCGAAACGGTCGTTGATCGACTTGAAACCGTCGAGGTCGCAGAAGAGCACCGCGAGCCCCTTCGTCCCGTCGTCGTGTTCACCCTCGGGGGCGACGGCGTGGACATGGTGGACGTGGTGGTCGTACGCGCCGTACACCTCGGGGGCGGCGCCACGGAAGTCGAACCCGTGGCCGTTCGCGTCGTACGGCTGGATTCCGCCGTCCGTCACGGGCACCGGCGCCGGGGCCGTCGTGTACTGGTCGTGCGTGCCGTAGGGGTCCGGCTGGCCGTGGCCGTAGGCGGCGTCGACCGACTCGACGAGGCCGGGCGCAGCCGTCTGCGGGCGCTGGCAGAGACGGGAGCTGAGCCGGGCACGCAGCTCGGCGGAGTTGGGCAGACCGGTCAGGGAGTCGTGGGAGGCGCGGTGGGCGAGCTGGAGCTCGCGGCGCTTGCGCTCCTCTATGTCCTCGACGTGGGTGAGCAGGAAACGCGGGCCGTCGGTGGTGTCCGCGACGACGGAGTTGCGCAGCGACACCCACAGGTAGGTGCCGTCCCGGCGGGCGAGCCGGAGTTCGGTGCGTCCGCCCTCGGCGGAGGTGCGCAGCAGGGTGCCTATGTCCTCGGGGTGCACGAGGTCGGAGAAGGAGTAGCGGCGCATCGCGGAGGCGGGGCGGCCGAGCAGCCGGCACAGCGCGTCGTTGGTGCGGAGTATTCGCCCGTGCTGGTCGCCGCCCATCTCGGCGATGGCCATGCCTGAGGGGGCGTACTCGAAGGCCTGCCGGAAGCTTTCCTCACTGGCTCGCAGCGCCTGCTGCTCGCGTTCGAGTCTGACCAGTGCCCGCTGCATATTCGCGCGTAGACGTGCGTTACTGATCGCGATGGCCGCCTGGAACGCGTACATCTGGAGCGCTTCCTTGCCCCACGCGCCCGGACGGCGGCCGTTGCGCGGCCGGTCCACGGACAGCACGCCGATCAGTTCGCCGCAGGTGCCGCCGGGCACGCCCGGGGTGAACATCGGGGCGAAGAGCCGGTCCGAGGGGTGCCACTCGTCCTCGAAGCGCGGGGCGGGGCCGTCTGTGTACCACTGCGGGACGTCGTCGTCGTCGAGGACCCAGCCCTCGGTGTGCGGTATGAACACCAGGTCGCCCCAGGCCTCGCCCATGGCGAGCCGGCGTTCCCAGGAGTCGCGCGAGCCGACCCGGCCGGTGATGAGGGCCTCGGCGGCGGAGTTTCCGGCGAAGGCGGCGACGACGAGATCGCCGTCGGGGCGGACGAGGTTGACGCAGGCCAGCTCGTAACCGAGGCCGTTGACGACGCCGTCGGCGACGGTCTGGAGGGTGTCCGCCAGACTGCGCGCGGTGTTCATGTCCGCCATGACCTGGTGCAGTTGCCGCAAGGTCGCGAGACGGACGTACGGCTCCTGGTCGGTCTCCATTCGCCCTCCTTCCGCCTATCCCACCTTCTCCGCCACTGAATCACAGCGCGCTGCCCACTCGGTACACAGGGTCAACAAAAAAGGTCACCTGTGACTCAAGTCACAGCGAAAGATGAGCAATTGAGTGGAGTTTCTGAGTTCTCCCTGTGCATTTACTGAACGCAAACTTTGTATCCGTGCGGATACTACGAGCGAGGATACGGGCGAGAGGAAGTCGGCGGGGCCGTTCCCGATCTTTGGGGTCGGTCGGGAGTCCTAGGTCCCGGTTCGGGCGCTGGTCCGATGCGGTGACACAGGGACCACGAATAGTTTTTTCCATGTGCTGACTCCCTCTGCCGTACCCAGCCGTGCCGTACCCAGCCACGCCGAACCCGCCCCTCCCGCCACTCCGGTCCCTCCCACCCCTCCTGCCCTCCCTCGCGCCGGGCATCCTGGGGGAGTGAGCAACGACGACTTCCGCGCCGCCATGTCCCGTCTGGCCTCGGGCGTGGTCCTGGTGACCGCACAGGAGCCGCCGCTCGACGCGGACGATCCGCACGCGCCGGGCGGCGAGGACGTCGGCATGACGGCGACCGCCTTCCTCTCGGTCTCCCTCGACCCGCCCCTCGTCATGGTCAGCGTGCGAGAGGGCTCCCGGATGGACGACCTGCTCGACGAACAGCCCCTGTGGGCGGTCTCCGTCCTCTCCGAGAACCAGCGGCACATCGCGGGCCGGTTCGCGATGAAGGGCCGCATCAGCGACCGCCTCCTCTTCGCGGAACTCCCCCACGTCCGGGGTGAGGCGTCCGGCGCCCCCCTGGTGGAGGGCGCCCTGGCGACCCTGGAGTGCCGTACGGAACAGCGGGTGACGGCCGGCGACCACACCCTGGTGATCGGCCGCGTCCTCACGGCGACCGCGCCGCACGCGGACGGGGGCCCACTGGCGTACTTCCGCGGCCGTTACCGCCGGCTCGACTGACGGGAAACCCGCTGGTCAAGCCCCTGCCGGACGGCCTAGGTTCGCCGTATGACGAACGACACGCTCCGGCTGGAGCGGATCAGCTCCGACAACTTCGACGCCGCCGTCGCCGTACGGGTCCGCCCGGACCAGGAACACGCGGTCTCGCCGGTCATGAAGTCCCTGGCCGAGGCGTACGTCCATCCACGCACCGCCTGGCCCCGGCTGATCCTCGACGGCGAGCGTCCGGTCGGCTTCCTCATGGGCTTCTTCGACATCGCCTGGGGCGGCACCGGCACCGACCTGCGCTCCGGTCTCTGGCGCCTGAACATCGCGGCCGACGAACAGGGCAAGGGCTACGGCCGCTTCGCCGTCGAGTCCGTCGCCGCCGAGATCCGCCACCGCGGGGGCACCGACCTCTACGTCACCTGGCACCCCGGCCCGACCGGCCCCGAGTCCTTCTACCTGGCCCTGGGCTTCAGCCCCACCGGCGAGACCAGCGGGGGCCAGACGGTCGGCGTACTGAAACCGACCTGACACCGGCCCCAGTGCCGTGCCGGATCCGTCACGACGTCGATCATGGCGACCTTTGCGTGTACGAACGTAAATGTCAGGACTCGCTCGCCACCACTGTGACGGCCGGAGAGGCCGGGCCGACAGTGGTCACCCCGGAGATGACTTCGGGAAGATTCGAATCGCACGACGAGAAATTCATTCCCGGGGCCGTTCCACGGTGCTTTCTCCCGGCCGTTCGGAAATTCACGATCGTTCATCCGCCGGCGTACCACCACGCCACCACGCCTCCGGTCAGCCGGTAACCAGAGACCGATTACTCGTAACCGGCGACTCGATACGGGGACTCGTTACAGGCGACTCGTAACAGGGCGACTGGTTACCGGTTAGCGACTGACCCACGACTAACCCCAGTCCCGTCCCGTACGACCCCGCTTCACGTCCGCGCGTGCCTTCTTCTGCCGCAACCGGCGTTCGTTGATTCCGCGCGGGATACGGGTGGGGGTACGGGGCTTCGGCGGTGGCGCGGTGGCCTCGGCGAGGAGAGCGGCCAGCCGTACGGCCGCAGCCTCGCGGTTGCGCCACTGCGAGCGGTGCTCGGAGGAGCGGACGGTGACGACTCCGTCGACGAGCCGTCCGGCGAGATGCTCCAGCGCGCGCCGCTTCCAGACCTCGGGGAGCGCCTCGGTGCTCCCGAGGTCGAGGCTCAACTCGACCCGCGTGTCACTGGTGTTGACGTGCTGCCCGCCCGGCCCGCCGGACCGCGAGAAACGCCACATGAGCTCGGCCTCGGGGAGCGAGACGGAGCCACGGATGAGGTAGGGACCGGACATGCCCCTATGGTCGCGCGGCTGTCCGGTCCACGTCACCCCGTTTTCACTCCGACAAGGTAGGTAAAGAAAGTAAAGCCGCGCGGAACCTTCGGGACCCCCGTCGGCGTTCATAGGGGTGACGGTAGCTTCGTCCCGTACGGGGCTCCGCACCGCACGCACGTACCGCACGTATGTCAACGAGGGAAGGACTCCCAACAATGGCTGTAAGCCTGTCCAAGGGTGGCAACGTCTCGCTCACCAAGGAGGCTCCGGGCCTGACCGCCGTCACCGTGGGCCTCGGCTGGGACGTCCGCAGCACCACCGGCACGGACTTCGACCTCGACGCCTCCGCGATCGCGGTCAACACACAGGGCAAGGTCTTCTCCGACGCCCACTTCGTCTTCTTCAACAACAAGGAGACCCCGGACAAGACCATCGTCCACACCGGCGACAACCGCACGGGCGAGGGCGCGGGCGACGACGAGGCGATCAAGGTCAACCTCGCCGGCCTCCCCGCCGACATCGACAAGATCGTCTTCCCGGTCTCGATCTACGACGCGGAGAACCGCTCGCAGAACTTCGGCCAGGTCCGCAACGCGTACATCCGCATCCTGAACGAGGCCGGCGGCGCCGAGATCGCCCGCTACGACCTCTCCGAGGACGCGGCGACGGAGACGGCGATGGTCTTCGGCGAGCTGTACCGCAACGGCGCGGAGTGGAAGTTCCGCGCGGTCGGCCAGGGCTACGCCTCGGGCCTCGTGGGCATCGCCCAGGACTTCGGCGTCAACGTCTGAGCCGAGGTCGGAGCCGCACCACGCGGCTGAAAAGCCCCCGGCCGAACGCCAGTCGGCGTTGGGACGGGGGCTTTCGCGTGCCCCCACACCGGCCGCACCGGCCGTGGAGGGCCAAGGCCGGGCCCCTCGTGACACCATCACCCCCGTGCTCGATATCGGCTACGCCCTCTCCAACCGGTTCCCGGACCCCCCGCAGACCGACTACCGCCGCGCGGACGTCCACGCACTGCGCCACGACCTGTTCTGCGGAGACGTCTACCTCGCCGACACCAAGGCGGACCGGGAACTGTCCACAGCCTGGGGATGGGTGCCGGTGCTCGACTTCGCGTGGGCCCTGTGCGACATCGTGGAGCAGCTGGACCAGGACCCCGCGGGCTCACGCGCCTCCCGCCCCCAGTACGCGGAACTGGACTTCACCGAGTCCACCGACCGCATGCTCTTCGAACGCCGCTTCGGGTGGGTGGACATCGAGTCCGACTGGATGCCCGCCGAGGAGCCCCCGCTCACCTTCTCCCACGCGGAACTCCGCAAGGAGGCGCGGGACTTCCTGCACGACGTACTGGCCGACCTGATCGACCTGCACGACGCCCTCGGCGAGAACCCGGCGATCTGGACACTGCAGGCCCGCTTCCCGAGGGTGCGCTGAACGGGGACGCCCACCCCCAGGGGCGGAGCCGGATGTCCCGGCGAGTGGGCGGCCTACTCCACCCGTACACCCAGCTCCGCCGCGAACACCCCCGCCAGATCAAGCAACTGCACAGGACTGATCACCGCCCCCGCCAGCCGGTCCACCCCCCGCGCGAACCCCAGCTCCGCGGCCCGCCGAAAGTCCACGTCCCGCAGCCGCGCCTCGCTGAAGTCCGCCCCCTTCAGCACACAGCCCACGAACTCCACCCGCTCCAGCACCGCACCCCCGAAGTCCGGCTCCACCAGCACGCAACCCTCGAAGACGACATCCTTCAGCTTCGACTTGCGAAGGTTCAGATAGTCGATCTTCCCGCCCCGCACCACCACCCGCTCCAGCACAGCCCCGTGCAGCTGCATCCCGCCCAGCCGGGCGTCGACCAGCTCCACATCACGCAGGGTCGACTCGGCGAGGTTCGTGCCGACCCCCCGGATGCCCGTGAGGACCGAGTCGAGCAGCCGGGCGTGGTGCAGCCGTGTCTCGTCCAGCGTGCACCCCGTCAACGCGCAGTCCATGAACCGGGCACCCCCGCCGTCCTGCCCGGCGAAATCGGCCTCCCGGAACTCCAGCCCGTCGTAGTCCCCGTCCGGCTCCAGCTCACCACCCCCGAACGGCTCCAACACCGGCAACCGCACCTCGGGCCGCCGAGCCTCCTTCACCCCGGAACCGGAACCCCCCGTACCCCCGGCACTCCCCGCGCCACCCACCACTCGCCTCGCCATGCCCCCATCCTGCACCCCACCACTGACAATCCGCCTGAGCTGCGAAAACCCCAACCCGTCCACCCCCATGTCACATTCCGACCCCCGCCATCCGTCGTACCGCCGGAAAGCAGAGAGGCGCCCACCACAGGGAGACCCCAGACATGCACCCGGCCCGCACCAGCAACCGCACGCACAACCGCTCCCACACCCACGCCCGCACCCCCCTCACCGTCATCGGCGGCGGCTTCGCCGGCCTGACCGCCGCCATCGCCGCCGCGGAGGCGGGCGCCAAGGTCACCGTGCACGAGGCCCACCACACCCTCGGCGGCCGGGCCCGCACCACCGAGGAGCCCTACCGTACGAACGAGGGCCCGCACGCCCTCTACAGCGGCGGCCCGCACTGGACCTGGCTCACCCGGCGCGACCTCATCGGCCCCCTCGCCCCACTGCCCCCACTCGAAGCCGCCCGCTTCCACTTCCGCCACCAGGGCGCCCTGCGCCGCACCCCACCCCTCGCCATGCTCAAACTGCTCCGCCACAGCGCCCAACACGCGCCCATGGACGTCGACTTCATGACCTGGGCCACCGAACGGGCAGGCGAGAAAGGCGCCCGGGCCGCCGCGCACTACTCCGCCGTCGCCCTCTTCCACCACGACCCCGGCACCCTCTCCGCGGCCTTCGTCCAGGAACGGCTGCGCCGCGCCGCCGCCCTTCCGCCCGAGGCCAACTACCCGCGCGGCGGCTGGGCCGGCGTCATCGACCGTATGGCCGCCCGCGCCTGGAACCTGGGCGTACGGGTGGAGACCCTGTCCCGCGTCGACACGCTCCCCACGGACACACCCGTCATCGTCGCCACCTCCCTCGACGCCGCCCGGCGCCTCCTGAACGACGACACCCTCACCTGGACCGGCGCCCGTACGGTCCTCCTCGACCTCGCCGTACGCACCCGGCGCGGCGACCCCTTCGTCGTCTCCGACCTCGACGCACCCGGCTGGCTGGAACGCTTCACCGCACAGGACCGCACCCTCGCACCGGCCGGCGAACAACTCCTCCAGGGCCAGTTCCCGATCGGCCCGGACGCCTCCCGCACCGAAGGCGTCGCCCGTGCAGAGGAAATCCTCGACCTGGCCTTCGACGGCTGGCGCGACCGCGTCACCTGGCGCCGCGAGGCCACCGCCAACGGCCGTACCGGCGCGGTCGACCTCCCCGGGACGAGCTGGCGCGACCGACCCGCCATCGAACGCGGCAACGGTGTCTATCTCGCGGGCGACCAGGTGGCAGCCCCCGGCGTCCTCGCCGAGGTCTCCTTCAACAGCGCGCTGAACGCCGTGTCACTGGCACTGGGCAACCGCCGAAACCGCCTCGACCTCAAACAAGCCTGAGGTCGAGAAGCGGCCCGCACACAAGGTCGCCCACCAACCCACCTACCGGCCGGCCACCCGGTCCGCCACCCGAGCCAACCGCGACGACCGCTCCCCACCCCCGGCCGACTCCCGCCGATCCGCCGCCCGATACGTGGCGTACATCCCCCGCACCCCCACCCACCGCAACGGCTCCGGCTCCCACTTCCGCACCCGATGCCCCACCCACGGCAGATCGATCAGCTCCGTACGCCCGCCCTGCCCCGAATCCAGCAGCACCAGATCCCGCAACGTCCGCGCCGCGAGATTCGCCGTGGCAACCCCCGAACCGACATAACCCCCCGCCCAGCCGAGCCCCGACGACCGGTCCAACGTCACCGTCGCACACCAGTCCCGCGGCACCCCCAACACCCCCGACCAGGCATGCGCCACCCGCACACCACCCAGCGAAGGAAAGAAACGCACAAGGATCTCCCGCAGCGCCTCCACCGTCGCCGGCTGCGTACGCCCGTCGTTGTCCGTCCGCGACCCGAACCGGTACGGCACCCCGCGCCCACCCAACGCGATCCGCCCGTCCTCCGTCCGCTGCGCGTACATGTACGCGTGCGCCATGTCGCCCAACGCCTCCCGGCCCGCCCAACCGACCGACTCCCACTGCGCGTCCGTCAACGGCTCCGTCGCGATCATCGACGAGTTCATGGGCAACCACGTCCGCCGCTGCCCCTTCAACGAAGCAGTGAAACCCTCCGTACAGCGCAGGACATACGGCGCGCGAACCGTCCCGTACGGCGTGACCGCTTGGCCCGCCCGGATCTCCGTCACCGGCGTCCGCTCCCGGACGACGACACCCAGCGCCTCGACAGCCGCCGCGAGCCCCCTGACCAGCTTCACCGGATGCAACCGCGCCCCATGAGGCGTCCACGACGACCCGAGGGCACCCGCCACCCGTACCCGCTCCGCGGTCGCCTCGGCGCCGTACGACTCACGGTCGTCCTCCCCGTACGACAGCTCCACCTCGTGAAAGTCCCTCAACCGCGCCAACTGAGCGGGCGTACAAGCGACTTCGAGCACACCCCCGCGCCGGATGCCGGCATCGAAACCCTCCTCCCCCGCGACCCTCACAACCTCCCCGACGGTGTCGTTCATCGCCCGCTGAAGCCGCACCGCGGCCGCATGACCATGCACGCGCGCGTACCGGTCCCGCCCCGCGATCCCGTTGTACAGCCAGCCTCCGTTCCGGCCGGAAGCCCCGTACCCGCAGAACTCCTTCTCCAGGACCACGATCCGCAGAGAAGGCGCCGCCTTCTTCAGGTAGTACGCCGTCCACAGCCCCGTGTACCCACCCCCGACGACCACCACATCCGCCGTCGCGTCCCCGCCGAGAGGCTCACGGGGAACGGGCAACCCGTCCTGCGCGTACCAGAACGAAACCCGACCGTTCACCGGCCCACCGACCACACCCGAACCGCCATCCGCGCTGCTCATAGCGCCGGACGCT
This sequence comes from Streptomyces sp. AK08-02, assembly GCF_033795085.1. NCBI lineage: Bacteria > Bacillati > Actinomycetota > Actinomycetes > Kitasatosporales > Streptomycetaceae > Streptomyces > Streptomyces sp. AK08-02. The sequence continues at coordinate 138,374 of NZ_JARAZV010000015.1, read as the reverse complement.
AACCCCTCACCACCCCCGGTGTCTCCCTTGCCCCCTTCCCCTTCACCCTGGTCTTCCCCTTCGCCTTCCACACCCGCCTATCCCGCCCGCGCGTCAACGGCCAACAGGCGAACCCCACCACCGCCGCGGTGAAATGCCCAAGATCGGTGAACGTCCGCGACACGACCAGCGGCACCCCGTACACAAAAAGAACACCCACCACATACACGCACCGCCACCACGGCCGAGCAATCCGGTACGCCAGCACGGCCACGACCCCCGCCAGCCCGTAGCTCACCCCGAAATCCATCGTGTCCGCCTCCGACGCAGGCGCCGAACCGTTCCGGATCGCCCGCCACACCGCACCCTGGCTGACCAACGTCGCCAGCACATGCGCGCTCGCACAGACGGTGAACCACCGCAGGGTCCCCAGCCACCGCTCGACCCGCGCGTGAAACACCGAATACAGCACGAGATACGGGGTCCACCACCCGTCGATCCACATCGCACTGGAGATCAGCACACGCACCGGATGATCCGACAGCTCGTTGATGTTCGTCGACCGCTGCCGCAGAAACTCCTCCTGGAACTCCGCCGACATGTGATGCACAGCCACCGTCGTGAAGAACAGGACGAGCAGCCACACATACGTGCCCGGAGCACTACGGACGTACGCCCACACCCCGCGCGGGCTCACCGGAAATCGCATGCGCCAATTTACGCACGCACATACAGTCGCCCGGTGAACCGCATCCACGTCCCCGACGAACTGGCCGCCACCCAGCTCAAGTACAACGGGGAGGCGGGACACGCCTTCATCACCGCGCTCCCCGGCCGCGCCGCCGACTTCCTCGACCGCTGGAACCTACGCCTCGACGGCCCCTCCGTGCACGGCGTGACCGCCCTCGTCCTGCCCGTCCTCCAACCAGACGACACCCCCGCCGTCCTCAAACTCCAGCTCCTGGACGACGAGAGCGAGGGCGAACCCACCGCCCTGCGCCACTGGAACGGCAACCACGCCGTACGCCTCCTCGATCACGACACCGACACCGGAACCATGCTCCTGGAACGCCTCGACCAGACCCGCATGCTGTCCCACCACCCCGACGCCCACGAAGCCACCCTGATCATCGCCGGCCTCCTCACCCACCTCACCGCCGAACCGGCCCCACCCGGCATCCGCCGCCTCGACGACATCGCCCGGCACATGCTCGACCAAGCCCCACAAGCCCTCACCCGGACCCCGTACGGCCCCGGCAGGACCCTCGTCGCCGACTGCGCCGCCGCCCTCCGCGAAGTCGCCCCCGAGCCCGGCGACCGCCTCCTCCACTGGGACCTCCACGACGAGAACGTCCTCGCCGCCGACCGGGCCCCCTGGCTCGCCATCGACCCGAAACCCCTCGCCGGGGACCCCGGCTTCGACCTCTGGCCCGCCATCAACAACCGCTTCGACCCTGACGACGTCCTCTGGCGCTTCGACGCCCTGACGGACACCCTGTCCCTCGACCGGGAACAGTCACGCGCCTGGACCCTCGCCCGCGTACTCCAGAACGCCCTCTGGGCCATCGAGGACGGCGACCCCCTCGACGAACAGGACCTGGAGATCGCCCGCCGACTGCGCCACACCTGACCCGGCACACCCCGCGCCCGGCCACCGCCACCGCTCACAGAGCCGGCGTGAAACGCCCCCAGGCACGGTGTCCGCCGAGGAGCCGGGTCACCGCTCCCAGCACCAGCGTGCCGACACCCTCGGCGTTGACCAACCGGAAGGTGTGGACGCCGAAGCCCTCCATCATCCGGTAGGACCGCGGGATGCCACGGCCGGACATGTTCCACACCGTGTGGTGGGCGGCCTCCGTATGGAGGGTGACGAAGTCCCAGAACGTGTCGTGGGCGCTCTGGGCCTGCGGGATCTCCCGATCCGGACGCGGCTTGGCCGCATGGACGACGTCGGGGAACTTGAGCGCGTCCTGGATGAAGAACACCGGGATGTTGTTGCCGACCAGGTCGAAGACACCCTCGTCCGTGTAGAACTTCGTCGCGAACCCCCGGGTGTCGCGCACCATGTCGGCCGATCCACGCGACCCGAGCACAATGGAGAAGCGCACGAACACCGGCGTCTCGACGCCTTCGGCGAGAAAGGCCGCCCTGGTGATCCCCGCGGCGGCACCATATCCCCGGAACACGCCGTGCGCGGCGGCACCACGGGCATGCACCACCCGCTCCGGAATGCGCTCGTGGTCGAAGTCGGTGATCTTCTCCCGCAGGTGGTGGTCCTGGAGCAGTACCGGACCACGAGGTCCGGCCTTCAGCGAATGATCGCTGTCGTACAGACGGACTCCCTACGCGGTGGTGAGGCGCTCCCCACCCTGCGCGACCTTCCTCCGCGGGATCCCGGTCTCCTGACCGGTGGGGCCGTAGGTGTCCGGCCCACGCTGGTCGGACTTGGGCGGCAACGACCCGACAGGCCCCGTCGACTCCTCAACTGCTGTTCGTTGTAGGCGCCGACACCCACGAAGGACTGGGCCGTTCAGGACAGGACGAGAAGAGTGCAGGGTTCCCAGCCCCAGGCCGCTGCGAGTACCCGTTGCCGAACGGCAAAGCCCTGGTGCGACAGGATTTCCGGCCGACCCCTCGTCCATGAACTGCCGGAGGGTCAGTCAAAAGATTTGGCCAGGCGGTTCAGGCCGTCCGCGATCTCAGCGGGGGTGTGGGTGGTGAACGACAGGCGCAGCGTCGCCGGGTCCGGGTGGCCGGCGTAGAAGGGGGCGCCGGGGACGTAGGCCACGTTGTGGGCGACCGCTTGCGGGAGCAGGGCGGTCGCGTCGTAGCCCGAGGGAAGGCGGACCCAGAGAAACATGCCGCCGTCCGGACGGTTCCAGCTGCTGCCGGCGGGCAGCGCTTCCGGGAGACCAGCGAGCAGGGCATCGCGGCGCTCACGGTAGGCGTCGCGGACGGTGGCGAGATGGGTGTCCAGATCGCGGTCGGCGAGATAGCGAGCCGCGGCAGCCTGGTCGACCGTCGAGGTATGCAGATCGGCAGCCTGCTTGGCGATCACGCAGGCGCGCCGGAGAGCGGCCGGGCCACGCAGCCAGCCGAGCCGCAGCCCGGGGGCCAGCACCTTGGAGAAGCTGCTCAGCAGCACCGTGCGATCCTCCGCGCCGGCACAGCCCGCGACCCACGGCACCGGCTCGCCGCTGAAACGCAGCTCACCGTACGGGTCGTCCTCGACGATCCAGAGCCCGCGCCGCGCTGCGACCTCCGCGACCGCCCTGCGGCGGGCGAGCGGCAGCGTCCGGCCCGTCGGGTTCTGGAAATTGGGCACCAGATACAACAGCTTGGGCCGTTCCCCCGCGACGAGCGCGTCCAGCGCGTCCGGCATGATGCCGTCGGCATCGGTGGGGACCGGGATGATCCGAGCGCCTGCGAGTCCGAAGCACTGCAGCGCGGCGAGATAGGTCGGGTCCTCGACCAAGATCGTGTCGCCGGGTTCCAGCAGGGCCGAGGCCAGCAGCGACAGTCCCTGCTGCGAGCCGCCGGTCACCAGCAGATCTTCGGGGTCGGTCGGTAGGCCGCGGGTGCTGAGCCGGGCCGCGACGGCCCCGCGCAGCGACGGGTCACCCTCAGTGGTCGAATACTGCAGCACCTGCCGCGGCGACTCGCGCAACACCGCGTCGTAGGCCGCGCGGATGCCCTCCGCGTCGAAGAGCTCGGGGGCAGGCAGGCCGCCCGCGAACGAGATGACGTCGGGGCGGGCGGTCAGCGCCAGGATCTCCCGGACGGGCGACCCGCCCACGGCGGCAGTGCGGGCGGCAAGAGCAGGGACGGCGGCGGCGCTCTCGGCAGTGGTCATCACATGGGGCCTTTCGGGGTGCGCGGATGGAGCCCGGACTAGGAGAAGAGAGGCAGCGTGGAGGCGACCGCGACGTGCACAGCGGTTCCGCCGACGACACTGCGGCCAGCGTTCCCGCGCCAGATGCGCAGTGCCGTAGTGGTCACCAGAGCGGCCACGGCCGCACCAGTCTGCGGCGCGATGTCGACCGGCGTGTGACGCAGGGTGCAGAAGACCAGAATCGTCAGCACGCCGACGGGCATGCTCTCGTTCAGATACGGCAGCAACGCGCTGTGACGGATCGGTGCGAGGAAGGCGAACGGCGCGGCCCGCAGCGCCCAGGTGACGGCCGAGGAGACGAGTACGGCCGTGATGATGTACGTCGACTCAGGCACGCGCGCTCCTGCACTTGATGCGGGCAAGGGCGTACTGGATGAGCAGGATCGCGACGAAGGCGGTCATGGCGGCCACGAGCATTCCGTCCCCGAAGAGCAGGTACGAACCCAGGGCGCACAGCAGCGCGATGACGGGCGGAGGAACACTGCGCCGGACGCGGAACGCGTCGATGGTCAGAACGAGGAAGAACGCCGTCACCGCGAAGTCCAGCCCCACGACGTCGTCCGGGATCAAGGTCCCCGCCAGGGCACCGACAGTGACAGCAGAGACCCACATGACCTGAAGCACCGCCTGAATCGTCAGGATGCGCCGCCTGCCCCAACACTGCGCCTGCGGACCGGTGGTCAGTGCCCACGCCTCATCTGTGAGCGTGAACGTGGAGTACACCTTCACCCCGCGCCCGTGCACTCGATGCAACGGGAACGACAACGCGTAGAACACATGGCGGAAGTTCACCAGGAACGCCGTTGCCGCGATCTGCGCCAGCGGCGCCACGGCCACCACCATCCCCAGGACCAGGAACTCCAGCGAACCCGCGAAGATCACCGTCGCGAACACCGGGCCCCACCACCACGCCAAGGGCGACTGGGACACCACGACGCCGAAGGCCAAACCCATCGGCAGGGCGGCCAGCGCCGCAGGCGTGACGATGCGCACGTGCCGCGTTCGACGAGGTTACAGAGGTCCGTCGAGTGTTCGGTGTGCCCGACTACATCATCCGCGTCGACGTCGCCGACGGAAACGCGTACGAGCGGTTCCAGACCGAGAAGATGACGCAGCTCCCCGGCGTGCACCGCATCGTGTCGCACCAGACGATGAAGCTCATCAAAAGCTTTGAGTGAGCCTCACTTACTACCGGATCGGCCGACCACGAGTGAGCGCCCGCCCTCCTGACTGCGAGAAGCCCAGGTCAGCTTGGGGCTGACCTGGGCTGTTGAGCCCCCTATCGGATTCGAACCGATGACCTGCTGTTTACAAGACAGCCGCTCTGGGCCGGACTGAGCTAAGGAGGCATCGCGCACCACAACGCCGTACGCGAAGGCGGCTCCACTGTACACAGAGAGCGATCCCCTCAGCCACGGAGTTGGGGGCTGACCTCGGTCTCGAAAACCAAACGTAACCATCCGCGCACCCGTTCGTTGATCGCTCTGACGTGCGTTCCGAAGATCGGATCGTCGGGGAGGGATTCATGGGGGAGTCGGGGAAGTCGGTGGAGAAGCCGACGCTGGAAGCGGTGACGGGCGAGAAGGCCGACCGGATCAAGCGCGAGTCCCTCGGGATCGGCGACCGCCGCAAGCACCACAAGCGCGCGGCGACTCCGTTGAAGGGGCACGTCAAGGAGTCGGACAAGCAGCACCGTCTGTACCGCTTCCGCTTCTATCCGACGGCCGAGCAGGCGGAGCAGTTGGCCAAGACGTTCGGTGCCTGCCGGTGGGTCTACAACGAGGGGCTGGCGTTGCGGACCGGGGCCTGGGAGCGGCATCGGGTGAATGTGGGGTTCGCGGAGTCGTGTCGGGCGTTGACGGGCTGGAAGCGGGTGGAGGGGACGGCGTGGCTCGGGGAGGTGTCGTCGACGGTGCTTCAGCAGTCGTTGCGCCATCTTGATCAGGCGTTCGGGCGGTTTTTCAAAGGTTCGGGGAGGCATCCGCAGCGGAAGCGGAAGGGGCGTTCGCAGGATTCGGCGACGTATGTGCGGACCGGTTTTCGGTGGGTGGAGGATGCGGAGCGGCCGGGTACGGGGCTGATCACTCTGGCGAAGCAGTCGGCTCCGTTGGATGTTCGTTGGTCTCGGGCGTTGCCTGTGGGGGTCGTGCCGGTGCGTTTGTCGGTGACGCGGGACAGGGCGGGGCGCTACTTCGTGTCGACGCTCGTGGAGGAGCGGATTGTGCCTCTGCCCGCTGTTTTCGTACCGGGTTCGCGTGCGCCGAAGGCGGTGGGGCTGGATCTGGGGCTGGCGTCGCTGGTCGCGCTGGACGACGGGACGAAGGTCGGTCATCCGCGTCTGTTGCGGCGGTACGCGGAGAAGTTGGCGCGGTTGCAGCGTGAGTTGCACAAGAAGGTGAGGGGTTCGGCGAACCGGGACAAGGTGAGGCGGAAGATCGCGCGTCTCTACGCGCTCATCAGTGACGTACGCAAGGACATGTTGGACCAGTTCACGACCCGCCTGGTGCGCGAGAACCAAGTGCTCGTGGTGGAGGATCTGGCCATCGGGAACCTGATGCGTCCGGCGCGTGGGACGGGCCGTCGGCGGAAGGCGAAGCTGAACGAGGCGATCATCGATGCCGGGTGGGGTGAGTTGCTACGGCAGCTGCGGTACAAGTGCGCGTGGTACGGCCGGACGCTGGTGGTCGTCGACCGTTTCTTCCCCTCGACCAGGCGTTGCTCCGCCTGCCACACCAAGGGTCCGAAGCTGGATGTCTCGGTCCGGGAGTGGACGTGTGCCGGGTGCGGGGTCGTCCATGACCGGGATGTGAATGCGGCCGTGAACCTTCGGGACGAGGGTCTCCGGCTGTACTGGCTGGTGGCGGCCGGGCTGCCGCCCGCAAAGGGAGTGCCGACGCTGATCAGGGCGTCGGAGTTGGAGGATTGTCTGCGGGCTGCTTAGCGGCGGCTGGATGGTACGGACCGACGGGCCGTCGGCCGGAACGCCTGTGGAGCGCTTGTAAGACCGTGCGGGCGCAGTTCATGAGGACTGTGTGCGTCGGCGGTGCGTGGTGAAGCAGGAAGCCTCGCGGCAAGGTCAAAAGTGATTTGCTCTGCCTTCTCGAAACTGTTCGTCTCGAAAATTTCCGCGAAGTTCACAGTCCTCCACCTACTGACAGACGGCGAAACGCCGGGTACCGTCCAGATTCAGTCCACGTCTGTGGACTACACCACCTTCCACTACGGATCGTCCGGCACGTTCCTGCCGGTGAAGGGGGCCTAGTACCCATGGCCACTGTTTCGTTCGACAAGGCGACCCGCATCTACCCGGGCACCGAGAAGCCCGCCGTCGATGGTCTGGAGATCGAGGTCGGGGACGGCGAGTTCCTCGTGCTCGTCGGTCCGTCCGGTTGCGGCAAGTCCACCTCGCTCCGCATGCTCGCGGGGCTCGAGGACGTGAACGCCGGCGCCATCCGCATCGGTGACCGCGACGTCACGCACCTGCCGCCGAAGGACCGGGACATCGCGATGGTGTTCCAGAACTACGCGCTGTACCCGCACATGACGGTCGCCGACAACATGGGCTTCGCGCTCAAGATCGCCGGCGTCAACAAGGCCGAGATCCGCCAGAAGGTCGAGGACGCGGCGAAGATCCTCGACCTCACGGACTACCTCAGCCGTAAGCCGAAGGCCCTCTCGGGTGGTCAGCGTCAGCGTGTCGCCATGGGTCGTGCCATCGTGCGTGAGCCGCAGGTGTTCCTCATGGACGAGCCGCTGTCGAACCTCGACGCCAAGCTCCGTGTGTCGACGCGTACGCAGATCGCGTCGCTGCAGCGCCGTCTCGGCATCACCACGGTGTACGTCACCCACGACCAGGTCGAGGCCATGACCATGGGTGACCGGGTGGCCGTGCTGAAGGACGGTCTGCTCCAGCAGGTCGACTCCCCGCGCAACATGTACGACCGCCCGAAGAACCTGTTCGTGGCCGGCTTCATCGGTTCCCCGGCGATGAACCTGATCGAGGTTCCGATCACCGACGGCGGCGTGAAGTTCGGCAACTCGGTCGTCCCGGTCAACCGTGAGGCTCTCAAGGCCGCCGCCGACAAGGGTGACACCACGGTCACGGTCGGTGTCCGTCCGGAGCACTTCGACGTCGTCGAGCACGACGGTGCCGTTGCCAGCGCGCTGACCAAGGACACCGCGGACGCCCCGGCCGGTCTCGCCGTCACGGTGAACGTGGTCGAGGAGCTGGGCGCCGACGGTTACGTCTACGGCAGCGCCAAGGTCGGCGACGACACCAAGGACCTGGTCGTCCGTGTCAGCGGCCGTGCCGTCCCGGACAAGGGCGCCACGCTGCACGTCGTGCCCCGTCCGGGTGAGATCCACGTGTTCTCGACCTCCACGGGCGAGCGCCTCACCGACTGAGACGCGATCTGAACACCGAGGGGCCCCGCGGCTTGCCGCGGGGCCCCTCGCGTGTGCCCTCCGCGCGGCACTTCGCATGTTTGCCTGCCGGAGGCCCGATACCCCGGCGGACCGGTCGTTTCGAATCGTGTGCGTCAACGCCCTACCCAGAAAACGGCACCAATCCATCCCCCGATAGGGTGACTGAATGTCGCCAAATCAGTACCGAGCGCTACCCTCACTCGCGTGAAGCACTCCACTAACCAACTGACGCGAAGTGGCCGTGGCCCCGCCCGCCGGATCGGCCGTAGCCTCGCCCTTGTCCTGCCCGTCGTCCTGGTGCTGTCCGGGACCCTCGCGGTCACCCGAGTCAACTGGTCGGGGAGCCCCTCGGACTCGGTGCTCACCGCCTCCTCCGAGGATCTGGCCGCCCGGGCCGCCGCTGCCCCGTCACCGCAGGACGTCCTGCGTGACCAGCTTCTCCTGGAGCTCCAGGAGAAGGACCCCGGCATCGCCCTCACCCACCTCCAGCAGGCGGTGAACGGCCGCCCGACGCTTGCGAAGCACTGCACGTCGATCGCCCGTGCCCTGGGCCGCGCCGCGGTCCGTGCGTACGGCCCGTCGCGCGCCCAGTCGTTCTCCCGTCCGGTCTGCGACACCTCCTTCGCGACCGGAGTGGCAGCAGCGCACAGCTGAGCGTCTGACGCCCCTGTAGGCGCCCCGTAGGGGCACGCCTACAGGGGCGCGGGGAACTGCGCGACCAGCCCCCACCGGGCCCGCAGAACCCCACCCGATCCCAGCCGACTCCCGCCCACAGACCCGCACTGAATCCCACCCCGCAAAACCCGCGGAGCGCCCCGTACAGTTCGAATATGACCGATCCGAACGCCACGTCGCGCCCTACCCAGGCCGTGGTCCTCGCCGGCGGCCAGGGCTCCCGGCTTCGCCCGTACACCGATGACCGGCCCAAGCCGATGGTCGAGATCCCCGGCACGGGGACACCGATCATCGGCCATCAGCTCGTCTGGCTCGCCGAGGAGGGCGTGACGGACGTGGTGGTCAGCTGTGGCCATCTCGCCGAGGTGCTGCAGAAGTGGTTGGAGACGGCCGATCTGCCGTTGAACGTCACCACGGTTGTCGAGACCGAGCCCCTGGGCCGTGGCGGCGGCCTCAAGTACGCCGCCGCGCATCTCCCCGCCCCTGACGAGCCCTGGTACGCCACCAACGGTGACATCTGGACCCGTTTCTCGCTGCGCGAGATGGCCGACTTCCACACCGAGCGCGACGCCGTCGCGACGCTCGCGCTGGCCCGTCCCCGGCTGCCGTGGGGCGCGGTCCAGACGGACGGGTTCGGTCACATCACGGACTTCATCGAGTCACCTCCGTCGACCTTCGAGATCAACGCGGGCGTGTACGTGTTCTCGTCCGAGTTCGCTGCCCTGCTCCCGGAGCGCGGCGACCACGAACGTACGACGTTCCCTCACCTGGCCCGTGAACTGCGCCTGGCCGGTTTCACGATCCCGCACGGCGCCTACTGGCGTGCCATCGACACCGCGAAGGACCTCACGGAGGCCGCGAAGGAGCTGGCGACGCTGGGCCGTTGAGCCCGGATGTTCGCCACCTGGATGTCCACCAAAGGCCGTTGCAGTTGAGTGAGTTGATATCTGAATGTTGATACGTGAATGGGGTCCCGCGCTGTCGCAGCGCGGGACCCCGTTCATGTGACCGCCGTACCGAGGCGGGTTGTTGCTAGCCCAGGAGGCCGCCCACCAGGCCCGGCTGGCCCGTGGAGGAGCCGCCGGTGCTGCCGTCGCCGGTGCCTGAGGTGCTGCCGCCCGTGGAGCCGCCGTTGGTGCCGCCCGGGGTGCCCGTGCCGCCCGACGAGGACGGTCCGGCGGTGGTGCTGGGCGCCTGCTGGGCGGGGGTGGTCTGCTGCGGCGGGGCCTGGCCGGCGCTGCCCTGGGTCTGGCTGGGCCGGCTTCCGGTGACGCTGCCGCTCTCGCGGGCCTCCTCGGGGGTGGTCGCGGCGCCGCCGGTCGTGGGGCTGGCCGAAGTGGCGTTCTGGGTCGGGGACTTGGTGGCCGCCGAGGGGCTCTTCGAGGCGTGGCGTTCGCCGCCGGACTGCTCGGGGAGCGGGGAGCCGGGGAGTTGGTTGCGCGGGGCCTCGCCGGGGCCGGGGACGACCACGCGGTCGGCGTCGCGGACGGCGCCGCCGAGGAGCGAGCCGATGAGGAGGGTGAGTCCGATGACGACGGCCGTGACGAGGGCGCCGCGGCGCAGGACGTAGGCGCGCAGCTCCCAGATGTCCGTACGGGGGCCGAGTCGGCGCCAGGCGCTGCCGGCGAGGCGGCCGTCGATGGAGTAGACGGGGGCGCCGGCGATGATCAGCGGCGACCATGCGGCCAGGTAGATGATGTCGGGGGCGTCGTAGACGGGGACGCTCTTCCAGCTGACGGTGAGGAGCAGTGCGGCGGAGAGCAGGGCGCCGCCGACCGCGGCGACCCGCTGCCAGAGGCCCAGGACCGTGAGGACGCCCACGATGACCTGGAGGAAGGCGATGACGAGCCCGGAGCCGACGGGGTGCTGGAGGGCGAACTGGCGTAGGGGTTCGGCGACTTCCCAGGGGTGAAGGGTGTTGAGCCACTTCATCATGGAGCCGCGTTTGCCGCCGTCGAAGTAGACGGGGTCGCAGAGCTTGCCCATGCCGGCGTAGATGGAGATGAAGCCGAGGAAGATGCGGAGCGGGAGCAGGACGACGCCGAGGTTCATCCGGCGGCCGGGGTAATAGGCGTGCCGTACGGGGTCGTTGGGGTTGCGTCTGACGCCGGTCCGGTGTCCGTCGGCGTCCCGCTCGTAGGCTTCGTCGCCTTCGTAGCCGAACTCGCCGTCGTCGTAGCCGGATCGGCCGTATCCGGAGTCGCCGTACCCGGCCTCTTCGTAGGCGCTGCCGGTGGTGCGCATGTTGGGGAGCAGGCGACCGGTGTCGGAGCCGTGGGTGCGCTGGCTTCCGACGATCGGTGTCTCGACGGTCTGGTCGAGGGTGCTGCCTGCGTAGTCGAGTTCGTCGTCGATACGGGGGATGACCTGGGTCGCTCCGGCGTCGCCGGCCGGCGGCTGTTCGCCGTGGCGCACGCTGGAGCCCCGGACGGCCTGGAGCAGGCGGTGTGCGCCGGTGTCGTCGGGTGCCGACTTCCCGCTCCAGACGACGGGTGCCCGGCGTCGGACGGCCGTGGCGCCGCCGGCGCCTGCGACGGGGATGCGCGTCGTGTCCTCGGAGGCGCCGAGGTGCCGGGCGACGCGGGACGACGGTGCCGCCCGCCGAGTCGAGGCCCCCAACTGCACGCGGAAACTCGCATGGTTGACGATGACCTGCGCCGGATCGCTCGGCACCTTCACCATGCTCAGCGCGGGAGCGTCGTCGTATCCCGACGAGCGGTCCCCCGTGGGTGTGCGGGGTGTTCTGGTGTCCACACTCATCTAACCGAGTGACGTGAGGTTAGGACACTGCTTTGACTTGGCGGATGTGTCCGGACCGCGTCAAGGTCACGTCACCCGCCCGGATTCCCCCGTACGGGTGACGGTCGCGCACGTGTGTTCAGGCGCGTCGGCGGGCCGCTTCGTAGAGCACGATGCCGGCCGCGACACCGGCGTTGAGGGACTCGGTGCCGCCGGGCATCGGGATCCGTACGAGGTGGTCGCAGGTCTCCCCGACGAGCCGGGACAGTCCCTTGCCCTCGCTGCCGACGACGATGACGACGGGTCCGCCGAGGGCGGGCAGGTCGCCGAGTTCGGCGTTGCCGTCGGCGGCGAGGCCGACGACGACGATGCCGGCCTTCTGGTACGCCTCCAGGGTGCGCGTCAGGTTGGTGGCCCGGGCGACGGGTGTACGGGCGGCGGCGCCGGCGGAGGTCTTCCAGGCGCCGGCGGTCATGCCGGCGGCGCGCCGCTCGGGCACGACGACCCCGTGGCCGCCGAAGGCGGAGACGGAGCGGACGACGGCGCCGAGGTTGCGAGGGTCGGTGACACCGTCGAGGACGACGATGAGGGGGTCCACGCCGTTGTCGTAGGCGGCGTTGGCGAGGTCCTCGGGGTGGGCGTACGCGTACGGCGGGACCTGGAGCACGAGGCCCTGGTGGTTGAGGCCGTTGGTCATGCGGTCGAGCTCGGGGCGGGGGGCTTCCATCAGGTGGATGCCGCCGCGGTCGGCGGCCAGCTGGAGCGCTTCGCGCACGCGTTCGTCGTTGTCGATGAACTGCTGGACGTACAGCATGGTGGCCGGGACGCCCTCGCGGAGCGCCTCGACGACCGAGTTGCGTCCGACGACGAGTTCGGAGGACGCCTTCCCGCCGCGTCCCTTGGGTGCGGGCCGCCGCTGGATCTGCTTGGCCTTGGCATTGGCAATACGGTTCTTCTTGTGCTTCTTGCGCGCCTCGGCGGGCGGCGTCGGGCCCTTGCCCTCGAGCCCCCGGCGCCGCTGGCCGCCACTGCCGACCTGCGCGCCCTTCTTGCCGGACATGCGGCGGTTGTTAGCGGCCATGACCTACCTGTCTGTGTGAAGACGTGCGTGTGTACGTCTATGAGTGTGCCGCCCGGAAACCCGGGCGGCACAATCGATCAAGGAAATGAGCAGCGATATGGGGTGATCCGGGGCGATCTGGGCCGAAATCGTCAGCGCGGGCCGAGGGTCCAGCGCGGTCCCTGCGGGCCGTCCTCGATGACGAGGCCGGACTGGTTGAGCTGATCGCGGATGGCGTCCGCGGTCCCCCAGTCCTTGCGCCCGCGGGCGGCCTCGCGCTGGTCGAGGACGAGTCGTACGAGGCTGTCGACGACGCCGTGCAGATCCTCACCGCGGTCGCCGGCGTCGCCGACCCAGTGCGGGTCGAGCGGGTCGAGTCCGAGGACCCCGAGCATGGCGCGCACCTCGGCGAGGCGGGCCACGGCGGCTTCCTTGTCGTCGGCGGCGAGGGCGGAGTTGCCCTGCCTGACGGTGGTGTGGACGACGGCTAGGGCCTGCGGCACGCCCAGGTCGTCGTCCATGGCCTCGGCGAAGGCGGGCGGCACCTCGGCGGAGGGCTCGACGACCCCGCCGGCCTTCTCGACGACGCGCTGCACGAAGCCCTCGATCCGGGCGAACGCCGACTCGGCCTCGCGCAGGGCGTCCTCGCTGTACTCGATCATCGAGCGGTAGTGCGGGGTGCCGAGGTAGTAGCGCAGGACGATGGGCCGCCAGGCCTTGACCATCTCGCTGACGAGGACGGAGTTGCCGAGGGACTTCGACATCTTCTCGCCGCTCATGGTGACCCAGGCGTTGTGCACCCAGTACGTGGCGAAGTCGTCGCCGAAGGCCTTGGCCTGGGCGATCTCGTTCTCGTGGTGCGGGAAGATCAGGTCGAGTCCGCCGCCGTGGATGTCGAAGGCGGTCCCCAGGTACTTGTGCGCCATGGCGGAGCACTCCAGGTGCCAGCCGGGCCGTCCCCTTCCCCAGGGTGTCTCCCACGTCGGCTCGCCGGGCTTGGCGGTCTTCCACATGGCGAAGTCACGGGGGTCGCGCTTGCCGGTCTCGCCGTCGCCGGAGGGCTGGAGCAGGTTGTCGAGTTCCTGGTTGGACAGCTCCAGGTAGCCGGGGAAGGAGCGCACGTCGAAGTAGACGTTCCCGTCGGCCTCGTAGGCGTGGCCGCGTTCGATGAGCCCGCGCATCATCTCGACCATCTCGGTCACGTGCCCGGTGGCACGCGGCTCGTAGGTCGGGGGGAGGCAGCCGAGCGCGCTGTAACCGTCGTTGAAGGCCCGCTCGTTCTCGAAACCGATGGACCACCAGGGGCGGCCCTGTTCGGCGGCCTTCCTGATGATCTTGTCGTCGATGTCGGTGACGTTGCGGATGAACGTGACGTCGTACCCGCGGTAGGTGAACCAGCGGCGCAGGATGTCGAAGTTGAGCCCCGACCGGATGTGCCCGATGTGGGGAGCGGCCTGCACGGTGGCGCCACAGAGGTAGATCGAGACACAGCCCGGTGTGAGCGGGGCGAAGTCACGGATCTGCCGGGCGTTGGTGTCGTACAGGCGAATGGTCACGGGTCCAGGGTAGTGGCCCCACACCAGTGCCTTGCGACCCTTGTGCACAAAAATCCGGCCCCTGTGGCGTTCCGGGGGCGTGGGGCGAATTTCTCGGGGTTCAGCCGGTACGGACCACCAGTGCCGTGGCCACCGCCATCAGGCCCTCTTCGCGTCCCGGGAAGCCGAGGCCGTCCGTCGTCGCGCCGGACACGGAGACCGGCGCACCGGCCGCCTCCGACAGCACCTTCTGCGCTTCGTCGCGGCGCTTCCCGATCTTCGGCCGTACCCCGATGACCTGCACGGCCACGTTGCCGATGGTGAATCCCGCCGCCCGTACGATCCGGGCCGCCTCCGTCAGCAGTACCACTCCGGACGCGCCGGACCACTCGGGGCGTCCGGTGCCGAAGTGCTGTCCCAGGTCGCCGAGTCCGGCCGCCGAGAACAGCGCGTTGCACGCGGCGTGGGCGACGACGTCCGCGTCGGAGTGGCCCGCGAGTCCCGTCCCCTCGCCCTCCCACTTCAGGCCGGCGCACCACAGTTCCCGGCCCTCCTCGAAAGCGTGAATGTCGGTACCGATGCCGACCTGGGGCAGCACCGGCCCCGCCGTGGGAGACGCGGACGTGTGTTCAGAAGCCATCGTTGAGCCTCCTGCGGGCCAGTACCGCTTCCGCGAGCACCAGATCCAGCGGCCTGGTCACCTTGAACGCCTCCTCGTGGCCGGGCACGACCACGACCCGCAGGCCCAGCTGTTCGACCATGCTCGCGTCGTCGGTGACGTTCTCGGTCACCGTCTCGTGGGCTCGTACGAGCGTGTCGATCGCGAAGCCCTGCGGTGTCTGGACCGCGCGCAGTCGCGCCCGTTCGGGTGTGGCTAGCACCGGCTCGGGTTCGCCGGGGGTCGTGGCCGGTTCGACCTCTTTGACGGTGTCCGCGAGGGGCAGCGCGGGGACCACGGCCTGGGCGCCGTCCCGGACCGCCTCGATGACCGCGTCGACGGTGTCCACCGGTACCAGCGGGCGGGCGGCGTCGTGTACGAGGACGATGTCGATGCCGGGCGGCAGCGCGTCCAGGCCGAGTTTCACCGAATCCTGTCTGGACTCGCCTCCGGGCACGACCAGGAAGTCGGTGCGGTCGGGCAGCGCGTGGGCGTCGAGGAGGGTCTTCACCTCGGCGGCGCCGTCCGGTGGGGCCACGACGACGACCAGGGAGACCGCCCGGGACGCGGCCATCGCGCGCACCGCGTGGATGAGCATGGGCGTGCCGTTCAGCGCGCGGAGCGCTTTGGGGGCTCCCGGGCCGAGGCGTACGCCCCGGCCGGCGGCCGGAATCACGGCGGCGGTACGTGCCCCGGGCGGTGTGGGGCGCGATTCGTCAGACATCGGTTCCTGTCAGGTTTGTGTGCCGAGCCCTCGTGGGTATGGCCTGGAGGAGTGCCGGGCGCGAGCCTCGATCGGACCCTTCCGTGACTTCCGGTCGAGTCTGCTCCGGGCCCGGCACAGCAGGTATCAGTACTCAAGTATCAGTAGTTCAGTGCTGCTGGCAGACCGCGGGGAGCCCCTGACCGCGGAGAATCCACTGCCGGTAGGAAATCCGCTGACGGCGCCTGTTCACGTCGCGCGTGAGGTCTCGGATTCGAGGCCTGGATGCTTCGAGGCTCGGACGGTTCGAGGTTCGGGTGCGCGGCGGGAAATCCGGGCACGAACATGCCGCAGCGCCCGGCGACATTGGATACGTCATCGGGCACCGCGGCATTTCAGTGTGCTGCTTGAGCTGAGTGAGCGGGCTTTTCAGGGCCTGCGCGTTCAGGTCAGAGTCAGGACGCGAGCACCTCGTCGAGCAGTGCCTCGGCCTTGTCCTCGTTCGTGTTCTCCGCGAGCGCGAGCTCGCTCACCAGGATCTGGCGAGCCTTGGCGAGCATGCGCTTCTCACCGGCGGACAGTCCGCGCTCACGCTCACGACGCCACAGGTCACGTACGACTTCCGCGACCTTGATGACATCACCGGAGGCGAGCTTCTCCAGATTTGCCTTGTAACGACGTGACCAGTTCGTGGGCTCCTCGGCATACGGAGCACGCAGCACCTCGAAGACCCGGTCCAGCCCGTCCTGACCAACCACATCCCGTACGCCGACGAACTCCGCATTGTCCGCCGGCACACGTACAGTGAGGTCACCCTGGGCGACCTTCAGCACCAAGTAGGTCTTGTCCACGCCTTTGATCTGGCGAGTTTCGATGGCCTCGATCAGCGCGGCCCCGTGATGGGGATAGACCACGGTGTCGCCAACCTTGAACGTCATGTGACAGGTACCCCTTCCGTGGCTATCCAGGGTAACACGGAAACGGCAGCTTCTGAATGGCGTTTTCGCAGGTCAGGGCATATCTCGGGGCTTGACAAGTGCAACAGGAACGTGCTTCGGAAGGGCCCCGGAAGCGAGAACGGCGGGGGTATTCGCAGGTCGGAGCGGCTCTCCGAACGAAGCGAAACCCGGACGTTACACTCCCCCGGAGACCCCGACAGGCGACCAAACATCCACTTATGTCCGCTTCCAAGTGTGCGACTTACGCTACTCCGTTCGGTGAGCGGAGTCGGGTGCGCGGCGAATCCGGAATTGATCACGCCAGTTGATGTCCCCCCGGACGATCAAGCAGATGATCTACAGGTGATCAAATTTCGGGTGCCGTCCATTCCTTCACCGGAAATCCGCAAGCCGGTAACTCTGTTTGCCGACGGCGGTTATGTGAATGCCGGACTGTCATGCCCCAAGGAAGGGTCAAAAGTGGCTCCCGAGGCATCCGGGCTCTCCCGAGCCGGCGTCCCCGGTGACCGCTAGAGGCGGGTCGGGTGCGGTGGCACGGGAACGGCTCGGTAACCTAAGGCCGCTGACAGTCACTTAGGGCGGCTTTATAAGGAGCTGCCCGTGCGTTCCAAGGAGTTGCCGCCGCCGTGAGCAGCAGCCTTCGACGCGGCGCCCTCGCCGCATCCGCCCTCGCGTTCTCGGTCGCCACGCTCGCTGGGTGCGCGGCCGGTAACGACGCCCAGACGCTGGAGGTCAAGCCGGACAACGCGGCCATGACCGTCGGCGACATCAAGCTGCAGAACGTCGTCGTCATCACCCCGTCGGAGCTGGAGTCGACCGGCCCGGCCGCCGTCTCCGCGACGGTGTTCAACAACGGCTCCACCGCCCAGACGCTGGAGTCGATCACCGTCCCCGGCACCGGCAAGACCGCCGAACTGAAGCCCGCCGAGGGCGGCAGCCTGAGCATCCCGGCTCACAGCTCGCTCGTCATCGGTGGCGAGAACAACGCCTCCGCGGTGCTGCCGAACAGCCGTGAGGCCGTTCAGGACGGCAACGCGCAGAAGGTCACCTTCACGTTCAGCAAGACCGGTGACGTGAGCCTGCGCGCGTTCGTCGTCCCGGCGGCGGGCTACTACTCGTCATGGGGCCCGACCGCGGCTCCGGAGACACCGGCCGAGACCGCCTCGCCGTCCGCGTCCGCCTCCGGCGAGCCGACCGCGTCCGGTTCCCCGAGCCCGTCCGGGGAGGCCGGGTCGCCTGCCGCCGGGGCTTCCCCGAGCACCTCGGAGTCGGCCGCCCAGTAAGGGCCTTGGGCCAGGCGTGTGTACGGCGAAGGGCGGGACCTCCTGACAGAGGTCCCGCCCTTCGCCGTACACACACTGTCGGTTTACGGCTCGAACTTGTAGCCGAGGCCGCGGACCGTGACCAGGTATCTGGGGGCACCCGGGTCCGGCTCGATCTTGGCGCGCAGGCGCTTGACGTGGACGTCGAGGGTCTTGGTGTCGCCCACGTAGTCGGCGCCCCAGACCCGGTCGATGAGCTGCATACGGGTCAGCACGCGGCCGGCGTTGCGCAGCAGCATCTCCAGCAGGTCGAACTCCTTGAGCGGGAGGTCGACCTTGCCGCCGGAGACGGTGACCACGTGGCGGTCGACGTCCATGCGGACGGGGCCGGCCTCCAGGGCGGCCGGGGTGACCTCCTCGGGCTCGCCCCGGCGGCGCAGGACGGCGCGGATACGGGCGACGAGTTCGCGGGAGGAGAAGGGCTTGGTGACGTAGTCGTCGGCCCCTATCTCCAGACCGACGACCTTGTCGATCTCGCTGTCCTTGGCGGTGACCATGATCACCGGGACGTTGGACTTGACGCGCAGCTGGCGGCAGACCTCCGTGCCGGGCAGGCCGGGCAGCATCAGGTCGAGCAGGACGAGGTCGGCGCCGTTGCGCTCGAACTCGTCGAGTCCGTCGGGCCCGGTGGCCGCGATGGCGACCTCGAAACCCTCCTTGCGGAGCATGTACGAAAGGGCGTCGGAGAAGGATTCCTCATCCTCGACGACGAGCACTCGGGTCACGGATGGACCTCCGGGGCGTGAAGCGGATCGTAAGGGGATGTACCGGTGGTCCGGTCGGCCACTTCGCCGGGGTCGGACGGTCCGTCCCCGGTGTCGGGGTCGGAGTCTGGGAGTGACTCGGGGTGGGAGTCATGGTCGTACAGGTGCGGCCGGTTCGCGCGGGCACGGCGGCCGGAGACGGCCTCCGGCAGGCGCAGGGTGAACGTGGAGCCCTGGCCCTCGGAGCTCCACACCGTGACCTCTCCGCCGTGCGAGGCGGCCACGTGCTTGACGATCGCCAGGCCGAGCCCCGTACCGCCGGTGGCGCGGGAGCGGGCGGGGTCGACGCGGTAGAAGCGCTCGAAGATGCGCTCCTTGTCCTTGTCGGAGATGCCTATGCCCTGGTCGGTCACGGCGACCTCGATCAGGTCGCCGCCCGGCGCGTTCACCCGGCGGGCCGCTATGCCGACGCGGGTCGCGGAGGGCGAGTAGTTCACGGCGTTCTCGACGAGGTTGCCGAGGGCGGCGGCGAGCTGGCCGCGGTTGCCCCAGACGCGCAGGTCGGCGGTGCCTCCGGCGGCCATGGTGATGTGTTTGGTGCCGGCCTGGTGGCGGCAGCGGTCGACGGCCTCGGCGACGAGTTCGTCGACGCGGACGGGCTCGGCGTCCTCCAGCGGGTCGTCGTTCTGCACCCGGGAGAGGTCGATGAGTTCCTGGACGAGGCTGGTGAGGCGGGTCGCCTCGATCTGCATCCGGCCGGCGAAGCGCTCGACGGCCTCGGGGTCGTCGGAGGCGCCCATGACGGCCTCGGAGAGGAGGGACAGGGCGCCGGTGGGGGTCTTGAGCTCGTGGCTGACGTTGGCGACGAAGTCGCGCCGTACGGCCTCGATGCGGCGGGCCTCGGTGAGGTCCTCGACGAGGAGGAGGACCAGGCGGGAGCCGAGGGGGGCGACGCGGGCGGAGACGGCGAGGGCCTCGCCGCGTCCGGTGCCGCGTCTGGGAAGGTCCAGCTCGACCTGGCGTATCTCGCCGTCGCGCCGGGTGTCCCGGGCCATCTGGAGCATCGGCTCCACCGACAGCTTTCCGCCACGGACCAGACCGAGGGCGTACGCCGCCGAGCTGGCCTTCACCACGCCGTCCGCCTCGTCGAGCACGACGGCCGAGGACCGCAGCACGGACAGCACCGTGTCGACGCCGGGTGGTAGTACCGGGTCGGTGTGCAGGGACGTCCGGGTGGGGCGTTTCTGGTCGCGCTCGCTCCAGCGGAACGCCAGCATGGCGATGACACCGGTGAGTACCCCGGCGATCGCTGCCGCTGCGGCGACCGCCGCGTTCACGTCCATGCATCCAGGTTAGGCATGGGATACGACCTGGCCACAGCCAAGACCGTGCGACCTCGAACACTCGTCGCCCAGAGTTCACCTTGGAGCCAGTATTGGTTCATTTGTCGGGGCGGAAAACGTCGCGTGCGGGGCCGAACGTGGGAGCGTGGGGGTCACGGGGTCCGCTGTTCGCCCCCGAACGGACGTCAAGAGAGGGACACCTGATGCGTGACGCGTACCACGAGGAACTTGACTCGATCGGCGATAGTCTGGTCGAGATGGCCCGACTTGTCGGGTCGGCGATCGGGCGTGCCACGACGGCGATACTGGATTCGGACCTGAAGCTGGCCGAAAGCGTCATCGAGGCCGACGCCAAGGTCGACGAGCTCCAGCACGACCTGGAGGGCCGCGCCATAGCGCTGCTGGCCCGCCAGCAGCCGGTGGCCACCGATCTGCGGATCGTCGTCACGTCGCTGCGGATGAGCGCCGACCTGGAGCGCTCGGGCGACCTCGCCCAGCACGTCGCCAAGCTGGCGCGGCTGCGTTTCCCGCAGCGCGCGGTCCCGAGCGACCTGCATGCCACGATCCTGGAGATGGGCCAGCTCGCGCAGCGTCTGATGGCGAAGGCGGCCGAGGTCATCATCACCAAGGACGTCGATCTGGCGATGCAGCTGGAGACGGACGACGACGAGATGGACCTGCTGCACCGCACGCTCTTCCGGCACCTGATCGACGACCGCTGGAAGCACGGCATCGAGACGGCGGTCGACGTGACGCTGCTGGGCCGCTACTACGAGCGCTTCGCGGACCACGCGGTGTCGGTCGCCAAGCGTGTGGTGTTCCTGGTGACGGGCGAGCACGCGGACGAGTTGCAGCAGGACGTGCAGCCGCCCACCGGGGCCGAGGGGGCGTAAGCCCGCGGGCCGCCGCCGGGGGCCGTACGCCCTTGGGGACGGCCGAGCCTCCGTGCGCCGTTGATGCGCCCGGCGCGGCGGGCATGCAATGGGAAGAAGGCACCAGTCTCCAGGACCAGCTCTCCAGGAGGGCCCGATGGCCGAGACCCCGAGCACGCCCGACCCGACGCAGGAACGCGAGACGCAGCATCCCGCCGACATCAAGAACCTGCCCCTGTTCGGCGCCTGCGGCTGCGGCTCCGGCTGCGGGTGCGGGTGCCAGTCGGGCAACCCCTGCCAGTGCGGCTGATGGCGGGCACGTAGAACGGCGGCTTCACAGGGACCCTGTCTCCCGTTGGGGAGATGGGGTCCTTTTGTGTGAGGTTTGTGTGCGGAGATGGCGTTCACCCCTGTTCAGAGGGGCGGAAGTCGACCTCGATCAGCTGTGAACGGGCATACACTTCACACCAGTTGACGCTCAGGCGCGGTCCATGCACAACAGGCACCCTGTTGCCATCTCGTTAACCAGTACTTCTTGACGTCACGTGCTGCCGACGCGTTGGCTTCCGTATCTGTATCTGGGTTCGTCATGCTGTTCCCCGCCTGGAAGGCACCTGCCGTGAACGCTCGTACCCCCCGTCGGACTGCCCTGCGCCGTACCGCCATCGCGGTGACGGCCGCCGCCTCGGCCTTCTCGCTCGCCGCGTGCGGTGTCATCGACGGCGCGGGCGGCAGCAGCGGCTCCGCGGCGCCCAAGAAGGGCGACGACATCACGGTGGGTCTTCTGCTGCCCGACAAGAAGACGAAGCGCTTCGAGAAGTTCGACTACCCGCTCTTCAAGAAGCAGATCACCACCCTCACCAGCGGCAAGGGCAAGGTCCTCTACGCCAACGCCGAGGCGGACGAGGCCAAGCAGAGCAGGCAGCTGGAGGAGATGATCGCCGAGAAGGTGGACGTCCTCGTGGTCGACGCGATCGACGCGAAGTCCATCGCACCGGCGATAGAGAAGGCCAAGGACGCGAACATACCGGTCATCGCGTACGACCGGCTCGCGGAGGGCCCGATCGACGCGTACGTCTCCCACGACAACGAGCTCGTCGGCGAGGTGCAGGGCCGCTCGATCATCGAGGCCCTCGGTACCAAGGCCGCGTCCAGCAAGATCGTCATGATCAACGGCTCGCTCACGGACCCGAACACGGGGCGGTTCAAGACCGGCGCGATGAACGAGCTGCAGGGCAAGGTCCAGATCGCGGCGTCGTACAACACCAAGGACTGGCTGCCCGAGGTCGCCAAGGCCAACATGGAGACGGCGATCAGGTCCGTCGGGCTGAACAACATCGACGCCGTCTACTCGGCGAACGACGGTATGGCCGGCGCGGTCATCGACGCGATGAAGGAGGCGGGCGCCTCTAAGATCCCGCCGGTGACCGGGCAGGACGCGGACCTCGCGGCGGTACAGCGGATCGTCTCCGGTGAGCAGTACATGAGCGTCTACAAGTCGTTCATCCTGGAGGCCAACAACGCCGCGTCCATGGCGGTCGCCAAGGTCCAGGGCCGCTCGATCGAGTTCGACGCGCTGACCCGCGACCGCGTCGACAGCCCGACGGAGAAGAAGATCCCGTCGATGCTGGTGCCGGTGGTGGCCCTCACGCAGGAGAACATCAAGGACACCGTGATCCAGGACGGTGTCTACACCGTGCAGGACATCTGCACCCCGGAGTACGCGGCGGCGTGCGCGGAGATCGGCCTCAAGTAGGCAGCGCTCGCCGGAGCGGCCGTACGGGCTGAAGATGGTTAGCAGCAGGCCGTACGGAGCAGGCGTGCGACCGGATCAGGGACAGGAGGTGTGACGCCATGCCCCAGTTCATGGACGTCCACCACGGTATGGAAGGCATCACCGCCGAGCAGCTGCACCAGGCCCACCAGGCCGACCTGGACATCGAGAAGGACGAGGGGGTCCACTTCGAGAAGGCCTGGGCGGACCCCGAGTCAGGCACGGTCTACTGCCTCTCGGAGGCTCCCTCGGCGGAGGCGGTCCAGCGCATCCACGAACGCGCGGGTCACAAGGCCGACGAGATCCACGCGGTACCGCTGGCGGTGTGAGGGACCTCCGGGCTCACACCGCTCACATCAGTTTGTGCCCCTGGGTCAGCCTGGACGTGGTGCCGTCCTCGGTGAGGCGGCGGAGTCTGCCGACGCCGTCGTACTTGCGGCTCATGATGATCGCCGCCAGCCCGGTGATGGCGAGGGCCACGCCCCCGAAGAAGGCCGGCATGGCCCAGGAAGCGATCGTGTTGTCCTTCTCGGGGTCGCCCGAGGTGATGCCGGCGCTGAAGGTGAGCCAGATCAGGAACACGCCCAAGGGGACGCCCAGGAGGCCGAGGACCCGGGAGCGGAGGCGCTTGGCTCTGGTGACGGCGGTGCTGTGCAGGACCAGCTGGAACCGGGAGCCGCAGGCCTCGCAGGTGATCCTCTCGGTCCGGCTGCCCCGCTCGGGCCGCAGAGGCAGTCGCTGGACGCGGTTCGTGACGGTCATCACGGCGACGCCCCGCACGCTGAGCACGTGCGCGAACATCGTCGTGGGCTGATCGCTGACGCCGTAGAGCGATATCCCCGCGTACGCCATCTCGGCTGCCTCTCCACGTGGTTGCCCACGCCGAGGCGTGGGTTCAGGCATCGGTTATGCCCAGGAGAGGGGACTTGAAGCGGGCCTCGACGCACCTGACGCACCTGTCGCACCCGTTCCGCGCGGTACGGAAGTCCCCTGCCCGTCGGGGTGGCGGGCAGGGGACGGTCGCTTCAGCGGTTCGGGCTCACTTCACGTCGACGTAGTCGGCCGCGCCGGACCTGGCCGGAGTGAGGGAAGTGCCCGCGAAGTCGTAGCGGTACTGGCCGTCCACCGTGGCCTTCACAGTGGCCTGGGCCCAGCCGTTCCGGTCGGTCTTGACCTTCTTCAGCGTCGTGAACGCACCGGTCGTGCCCTTGCGGAACTGGAGCAACACCTGATGCCCGACCAGGGGCACGTCCTTGTGCTGCTCCCAGTTGGCGACGGTCATCCGGGCCTTGACCGTGACGTCCTTGCCCTTCTTCACCGGTTCCGGGGTCGCGTCGGCCTGGGACAGGCGGGTCTGGCGCTTGATACGCGCCAGTGGCAGGTATTCACCGCGCGTGACGTCGCCGTGGCCGTCGACGGCCACGAAGTTGATGCCCCAGGGACCAGCGACGGAGTTGCTGTAGAGGTTCGTGTACGGGTCGGCGATCATGACGGACTCGCACTTGGACGTGGTCGCGTCGACCTTGACGCAGTGGCCGGACCCGATCTGCGCGATGCGCCCGTCGACATCCCCCGCGTTCGTCCGGTGCTCCAACTCGAACGCCACGCTCCGGATGCCCGAAGGGTCGTCGAACGTCGCGGAGATCAGGAACTTGGTCTGCCGGGCGGCCTCGACGACAACGAGGGAGTCGTGGTTCCGGTTGACCGTGATGTCCATGACCCTTGTGGGCGCGTCGTCCTGGCCGTCCGCGACGGCCGGGGCGGCGAGGGCGGTGACGGCCAGGGCGGCGCTGAGCGCTGCGGCGGTGGTAGCGGCGACAGTGGCACGTATGCGCATGGTGTGGTTTCCCCCACGATTGACGAGTTGAGTGGTGGCTTCACTCGTGTCAGACAGCTGGGGCGGGTGGGAGGTTGTACCCGATCGCCGATCAGCACGCGGAGACGAGGGAGCGGCCGGACGTGTTCAGGAAAGCCGCCCGGCCTTGTGAAGCGCGTCGAAGACCATCGCGTCGACGGCCGAGACCCGGTCCCGGTCCGCGTAGCGGAACCACGCCTTTTCGGCGATCTCGCGCGCCGGGGTCAGCTCGCCGTGGTGATCGGCGGTGTAACAGATCATCCGGAAGGGGCCGTGCTCCGGATGGCCCGCGCCGATCTCGAAGGTACCGAAGCGCACCATGGAACAGGCGTCGATCGTCGCTCGCAGCTCCTCGTCGATCTCCCGCACCAGGGTCTCGTCGTCGGACTCGCCCGGTTCACGATGCCCGCCGGGGAAGTAGAAGAGCTCCCGGCCGTGAGTACGCGTCACCAACACCCGATCGTCCCGAACATGGACCCACGCGACCTTCTCGGGCACACCGTCGCCATTCGCCATGCTCCGGGACGATAGCGGGGGGCGGTGCGGGGCAGCAGTGCGGCGCAGCCGCAGCCCTGTCCGCGTCCTGACCGGAGACACCGAGAGGCCCCCGCCCTCGCGAAGGAATCACGGGGGAGGCGGGGGCTGCCCACGGCTGGGGGCTACTTCTTCTTGCCCTGGTTCTTGACCGCCTCGATCGCCGCCGCCGCCGCGTCCGGGTCGAGGTAGGTGCCGCCCGGGGTCAGCGGCTTGAAGTCGGCGTCCAGTTCGTAGGCGAGCGGGATGCCCGTCGGGATGTTCAGGCCTGAGATCGCCTCGTCGGAGATGCCGTCCAGGTGCTTGACCAGGCCGCGGAGGCTGTTGCCGTGGGCCGCGACCAGGACCGTACGGCCGGTGAGGAGGTCGGGGACAATGCCGTCGTACCAGTACGGGAGCATGCGGTCGACGACGTCCTTGAGGCACTCCGTGCGGGGGCGCAACTCCGGGGGGATCGTCGCGTAGCGCGGGTCGTCCGACTGGGAGAACTCGGTGCCGTCCTCAAGGGGCGGGGGCGGGGTGTCGTAGGAGCGGCGCCAGAGCATGAACTGCTCCTCGCCGAACTCGGCGAGCGTCTGGGCCTTGTCCTTGCCCTGGAGGGCGCCGTAGTGGCGCTCGTTGAGGCGCCAGCTGCGGTGGACGGGGATCCAGTGGCGGTCCGCGGACTCCAGCGCCAGCTGGGCCGTGCGGATCGCGCGCCTCTGGAGGGACGTGTGGAGCACGTCGGGGAGCAGACCGGCGTCCTTGAGCAGCTCACCGCCGCGGACCGCCTCCTTCTCGCCCTTGTCGGTGAGGTTGACGTCCACCCAACCGGTGAACAGGTTCTTCGCGTTCCATTCGCTCTCGCCGTGGCGGAGGAGGATCAGCTTGTACGGTGCGTCGGCCATGCCCTGAGCGTAATAGAACGTTCTGATCCCCTGCTCGGCCGCCCGGCCACCGGACGGTCGGGCGGCGACCGAGCGTCGGTCGGGCGACGGTTGACGGGATCTGCTAATTGAGTGGCTCCCTCTCCCGGCCCGCTCGTAAGTTGTCATCACCGTTCGAGCTGCTTACGTCCGTGGGGGATACCTGTGTCACTGGCCACCCTGAAACGCGCTGCCCGCGAATCCGTCTCCGGGCTGCCCCGCGAGTTCTGGTGGCTGTGGACCAGCACCCTCGTCAACCGGCTCGGGGCGTTCGTCGCCACGTTCATGGCGATCTATCTGACCCTCGACCGCGGCTACTCGGCCTCGTACGCCGGTCTGGTCGTCTCGCTGCACGGGCTCGGCGGGGTCGTCTCGTCGATCGGCGGCGGTGTGATGACCGACCGTCTCGGACGGCGTCCCACGCTCCTCATCGCCCAGTCGTCCACCGCCCTCTCCGTCGCGCTGCTCGGTTTCGTGCACGATCCGGTGACCATCGCCGGTGTCGCCTTCCTGGTGGGGATGGCGAGCAACGCCTCGCGGCCGGCCGTGCAGGCGATGATCGCGGACATCGTGCGCCCCGAGGACCGGGTCCGCGCCTTCTCCCTGAACTACTGGGCCATCAACCTGGGCTTCGCCGTCTCGTCCGCCGGCGCCGGCTTCATCGCCCAGGTCAGTTACACCGCCGGGTTCCTCGTCGAGGCCGGTATGACGCTGGCCTGCGCGATCGTCATCTTCGTCAAGCTGCCCGAGTCACGGCCGACGCGGGCCGTCAAGGAGGAGCAGGCCGAGGCGTCCGTCGGGCTCGGGACCGTCCTGCGAGACGGGCGTTTCATGGGCGTCGTCGGGCTGTGCTTCCTCGTCGCGCTCATCTTCCAGCAGGGCGCGGTCGGGCTGCCGATCGCGATGGGCGAGGCCGGGTTCACGCCGGCGGACTTCGGGATGGTCGTCGCCGTCAACGGCGTACTGATCGTCGCGTTGCAGATCCCGGTCACCCGGTTCATCGAGCACCGGGACGCCCGCCGGCTCCTCGTCCTCTCGTCCCTCCTCGCGGGGTACGGGTTCGGGCTCACCGCCTTCGCCGGGTCGGTCGGCGTCTTCGTCCTCACGGTGTGCGTCTGGACCCTGGCCGAGATCGTCAACGCGCCCACCCAGACGGGGCTGGTCGTCCGGCTGTCGCCGGTGCACGGGCGCGGTCGCTACCAGGGCATGTACACGATGTCCTGGTCGGTCGCCGGGCTGGTCGCGCCGCTGATGTCCGGGTTCGTCATCGACCACTTCGGCGCGGAGTGGCTGTGGGCGTTGTGCGCGGTCATCGGAACCGTGGCGGGGGCGGGGTACTGGGCGCTGATGGGGCGGGTCCCGGCGGTGGAGACGGCGGAGGGAACGGAAGAAGGAACGGCAGATGGAAAGGCAAAGGGGACGGTAGAGGGGGCGGCGCAGGAGGAGGCTGGAGGGGCGGCGGCGGAACCCGCCCAGGATCCCTCGCCTGCCGACGTGCTCTCCCCTGCCGAGGCGCTCTCGCGCGTCGACCTGCTCTCCCCCGTCGATACGGCCTCCCCCGTCGACACGGCCCCCGCCGCCGGGGCCGTCACGGGTGCATCCGTGACCCCTTGATCACCTTGTCCACCGCGTTCTTCGGCCCGTACACCGCCACCCCCACCACATCCAGCTCCCCGGCCCCCACGGCCCGTACCGCCGCCCGGTTGTCCCGGTCGTTGCCCGTGGTGAACAGGTCGGACGTGAAGACCGCGCACGGCAGGGCACGGGACACCGCCCGGCCGTGTGCCGTCTTCAGCGTCTCCTTCGTGGCCTCGAAGACGAGGACCGGCTGGCGGAACATCGGGAGGTACGGGGTGCCGTCCGCGTCCTCGTAGGGCTCGCCGATCACCTCGGGGACCCGCGTGCCCAGGCCGCTGACCAGGAACGCCGTCACGTTCAGGCGCTGCCAGGGTTCCAGGTCCTCGCGCAGGACCACGGTGATCTTGGTGTCGAAGCGGATCGGGGCGGGGGCGGTACCCGTCGGGGTCTCAGTGCTCGTGCTCATGCTTCGAGACTGCCGGGCGTCGTACGAACCCGTCTTGTACGTTCTTTGCATGGCCACCCGGCAGGAAGTCTCCGCCTGGCGCCCCAGTGTCCCGGGGGTCCTTGAGGTGTTCCACGCCCACTTCGTCGAGTACGCCTACCCGATGCACGTACACGACTCCTGGACGCTGCTCATCGTCGACGACGGCGCCGTACGGTACGACCTCGACCGGCACGAGCGGGGCACCCCGCACGACACCGTGACCCTGTTGCCGCCTCACGTGCCGCACAACGGGTCGCCCGCCACTCCGGGCGGGTTCCGCAAGCGGGTGCTGTATCTCGACTCCACCCATCTCGGCGACGAGTTCATCGGTGCCGCCGTCGACCGGCCCGATCTGCGGGATCCCCTGTTGCGGCTGCGCGTAGGGCAGTTGCACGGTGCGCTCGCCCGGTCCGGGGAGGAGTTCGAGGCGGCCGGCCGGCTGGCGCTCGTCGCCGAGCGGCTGCGTGCGCGGTTGCGGGCGGGCGGCGAACCGCGTCCGCCGCGTGCCGATCCGGCGCTCGCCCGGCGGTTGCGGGAGTTGCTCGACGAGCGGCTCGTCGACGGGATCACGCTCGACGAGGCCGCGCTGCTCCTGCACGCCCATCCCGCGCATCTCGTACGGGCGTTCAGCGCGGCTTTCGGGATGCCGCCGCATCGGTATCTGACGGCTCGGCGCGTCGAGCTGGCCCGGCGGTTGCTCCTCGACGGGCAGGCTCCCGGGGTGGTCGCCACCGCCACCGGGTTCTACGACCAGGCCCATCTCACGCGCCACTTCAGGAAGTTGGTGGGCGTGCCGCCCGGACGGTACCGGCTCGGGCGGTACGCGATCGGCTCCGGCGTCAGTCGGCCGTAGGGCGCTGGGTGAGGTGGGCGAAGGCGTCCAGGTTGCGGGTCGACTCCCCCCGGGACACCCGCCAGGCGTACTCCTTGCGGATCGCCGACGCGAAACCCAGCTCCAGAAGGGTGTTGAAGCTGCCGTCGGCCGCCTCCAGGACCGAGCCGAGGAGGCGGTCGATCTCGTCCGGGGTGATCGCGGACAGCGGGAGCTTGGCCGTCACGTAGACGTCGCCGAGGCGGTCGACCGCGTAACTCACGCCGTACAGCTTGAGGTTGCGTTCCAGGAGCCAGCGGTGGACGCCGGACTCGTTCTCGTCGGGGTGGCGGATCACGAACGCGTTCAGGGAGAGGGAGTGCTTGCCGACGAGGAGTGAGACCGTCGTCGAGAGTTTGCGGGTGCCGGGGAGTTTCACCACGTAGTTGCCGGGGTTCGGGCTCTCCCAGTCCAGGTCGGCCTCGGTGAGGACCTGCTCGATGATCGACGCCGAATCAGCCATGCAGCGAGCGTACGCGACGCCTGTGGGCCTGCATCGCGGCCGTGTAGACGTCCCCGGTGGCGGCGGCCGAGGCGTCCCAGCCGAAGCGCCGGGCGTGCTGGGCCGCCGCTTTGCCCATACGGGCGGTCAGGGTCTCGTTGTCGGCGAAGTCGCGCAGCACGCGCGCGTAGGCGGCCGGGTCGTGACCCTGTACGAGGAATCCCGTACGTCCTTCCGCGACCGCCACCGGGAGACCGCCCACCGCCGCCGCCAGCACCGGCGTGCCCGCCGCCTGGGCCTCTATGGCGACCAGGCCGAACGATTCGCTGTACGACGGCATGACGAGGACGGAGGCCGCCCGGAACCAGTCCGCGAGCTGTTCCTGGCCGACGGGCGGGCGGAAGCGTACGACGTCCGCGATGCCCAGGCGGGCGGCGAGTTTCTGCAGGCCCTCCGGCTTGGCCAGGCCGCTGCCGCTGGGGCCGCCGACTATCGGGACGACGATGTTGGCGCGCAGCTCAGGACGCTGGTCCAGGAGGACGGCGACCGCGCGAAGCAGCACGTCGGGAGCCTTGAGGGGCTGTATACGGCCGGCGAAGAGGGGGATCAGGGCGTCCTGCGGAAGGCCGAGACGGGCCCGGGCGGCGGCACGGCCGTCGGCCGGGGAGAAGCGGTCGAGATTGACGCCCGGGTGGACGACGGCGACCTTGCCGGGGTCCGCGTCGTAGTGGCGGACGAGTTCGTCGGCCTCTTCGGCGGTGTTGGCGATGAGGCGGTCGGCGGCGGCCACGACCTGCATCTCGCCGATCACGCGGGCGGCGGGCTCGGGGTTGTCGCCCGCGGCCAGGGAGGCGTTCTTGACCTTGGCCATGGTGTGCATGGCGTGTACCAGGGGGGCGCCCCAGCGTTCGGCGGCGAGCCAGCCGACGTGGCCGGAGAGCCAGTAGTGCGAGTGCACGAGGTCGTAGTGGCCGGGACGATGGCCGGCCCAGGCCTGCATGACGCCGTGCGTGAAGGCGCACAGCTGGGCGGGGAGGTCCTCCTTGGGGAGGCCTTCGTAGGGGCCCGCGTCGACGTGTCGCACCAGGACGCCGGGGGCCAGTTCGACGGTCGGGGGGAGGGCGGCCGTGGTGGCCCGGGTGAAGATCTCGACCTCGATGTTGATCGCGGCGAGGCGCTGCGCGAGCTCGACGATGTAGACGTTCATGCCGCCCGCGTCGCCCGTGCCCGGCTGGTGGAGCGGGGAGGTGTGCACGGAGAGCATGGCCACCCGGCGGGGCCTGCGGCGGCGTCCCAGTCGGCCGATGTACTGGCTCACGTGGCGTTCCTCCTTCTCGGCCCGACTCAACCCGCTCCGGATCGCAGAGCACCGAAGGGTCAACGCCCGGGGGAGGCGACCCATTTCCTCTTTGCCCAATCATTACCATTTACCGCTCAACCGTTCGATAGCACGCCGCCCCTTACCCTCGTACTCATGGCTCCCCGCGCATCGGCCCTCCCCCGCGTCGTGGGCACGGTGACGCGCGGGACGACCAATCCCAACCGGCTGCGCCGGATGGACCGCTGGATCGCGGCCACCCACGGCTCCGCCCTGCGCGGCGCCCCCTCCCCCGTCGCGGTCGACCTCGGGTACGGCGCCGCCCCCTGGACGGCCGTGGAACTGCTGACACGGCTGCGTACCGTGGCGCCACGCGCGCGCGTGGTGGGCGTCGAGATCGAACCGGCCCGGGTCGCGGCGGCGAAACCGTACGAGCGCGACGGGCTCGTCTTCCGGCACGGCGGCTTCGAGATCCCGGTGCCGGAGCGGCCGGCGCTCATCCGCGCGGCGAACGTGCTGCGGCAGTACGAGGAGGGCGAGGTCGCCGCGGTCTGGGCGCGGCTGTGCGCCCGGCTCGCGCCGGCCACGGAGATCCCGGGGGGCGGGCTGCTCGTCGAGGGCACGTGTGACGAGATCGGGCGCCGGCACGTCTGGGTCGCCCTCGGGCCCGAGGGTCCGCGCACCGTCACCTTCGCGACCCGGCTCGGCTCCCTGGACCGCCCCTCCGACCTCGCCGAGCGCCTCCCGAAGGCCCTCATCCACCGCAACGTCCCCGGCGAGCCGGTGCACGCCTTCCTGCGCGACTTCGACCGCGCCTGGGCGGCCGCGGCGCCCTATGCGTCGTACGGGGCCCGCCAGCGCTGGATCCGGGCGGTGCGGGACCTGACGGCGGACTGGCCGGTGACCGGCGGCCCGGTGCGGTGGCGGCAGGGTGAAGTGACCGTGGCGTGGGGGGCGTTGGCGCCTCGCAGCTGAGCCGCCGGCTCAACGGGACACCCGGGGCCGGATCTTCCGGCCTCCCTCACTTCCCCGGATGCCCTCACTCCCCCGACTCCCTCTGCTTCCCTGCCTTCCCCTGCTTCCCCGGCGCCTCAAATTGCTCACGATTCGTGGGCAACGATCTCCGTACGCCGTTCGTCACACATGCGGGGACGCGGAAAGGACAGGCAACTCGCGGGAGGCCTGTTGCTTTTTGCGGTGACATGGCACGATCCCCCGGGCGTCCGTAAGTTACTGACGGTTAATCACGTGGGCGAAAGGTACGGGGGTACGGCGAATGGGAGTCGGCAAGCGGAGTCTGATCGCGGCAGCCGTGGGACTGGTCTGCGCGGTCACCGTCCTGGGGGGCGCGGGCACGGCGTTCGCGAGCCCCGCACCGACCCCGACCGGGACCCCGACGCCCGCACCGACCACGACGCCGAGCGTGACGCTGCCGCCGAACAAGGACCTGGAAGCCGTACACAAGAAGCTGGAGCGGCTCTATCACGACGCCGCGGTCGCCACGGACGCCTACAACGCGGCGGAGGAGCAGACCGAACGGCAGTCCGCCGAACTCGTCGACCTGGCCCGGGAGATCGTCAAGGGGCAGAAGCGGCTGGCCGAGCTGAAGGACCGCGCGGGTGCCGCGGCGCGCTCCCAGTACCGCTCGGGCGGCCTGCCACCGGAGGCCCGGCTGTGGCTCAGCGGTGATCCGCAGGCATGGCTGGAGGGTGTCGACCGGATCCGGCAGGGCCAGAAGGCGACCACGGGCATGCTCGCCGAAATGGCGCGCACACAGCAGGACCTGGAGCTGTACGCGCGGGACGCCTCGGCCCAGTGGACGAAGCTGGAGACCAGCCGGAAGGCCCGGGCCGCCGCCCAGAAGCAGATCAAGCAACAGATCGCGGCGGCCGAGCAGTTGGAGTCCCAGCTGCAGAAAAAGGAGAAGGAACGCCTCGCGGAGCTGGAGCGCGAGGCCGCCGCCAAGGCGCAGACGTCCTGGCTCGGTTCCGGCATCCTCGACGACATCGACGGCAGTGCGACGGCCCAGGGCAAGAAGGCCGTGGAGTTCGCGACGGCCCAGATAGGCAAGGCGTACGAGTGGGGCGCCGAGGGCCCCGACACCTTCGACTGCTCGGGCATGACCTCGGCGGCCTGGGCGGCGGCCGGAGTACCCATCCCGCGCACCTCGCAGCAGCAGTGGGCCCAGCTTCCGCACGTCGACGTCAAGGACATGCGCCCCGGCGACCTGATCGTCTACTTCGACGACGCGAGCCACATCGCGATGTACATCGGCGACGGCAAGATGGTGCACGCCCCGCGGCCCGGGCGGACGATCACGATCGCGGGGGCAGGATCGATGCCGATACTCGGGGTGGTCCGGCCGGGCGCGTGAACGCGGGATCGCCACTGTCGCCGAGAGCACCCAGGACACCGAGCCGGCTGGGCTCGCCGGGTCGCCGGAAACACCGGACCACCGGGACCACCGGGACCACCGGGACCACCGGGACCACCGGGATGGAAATCGGGCCACTCTCCACATACGGCACCTTTCGCGCCGCGTTGAGAATCCCTCGCCGCGCGTGACCCGCCCCACGTGACCCACCGCACCACACCACCCCCACCGGCGACTCCCAACCCTCCGACGGACGTGACATTCGTCATTCCTGGGCGGGCAACCTCACGCCCAAGTGCGTTACGGGGCAAGGCATATGTCACCGGGGCGACCCCGGGGACGCGCCGGTGACCCCGTCAACCATTCCGCTGCGGGCCTGTCAACCGCTATGGTCCCGGTCGGTGGTTCGAGACCCCTCGCCCATCGTGCCCTCGGGGGGAGGGAAGGAACCCACGACGATGCCCGCACCCATACCGCGGCAGAGAGCGATCCCGGCCGCGGAAAACGGTCAGGCGCCGACCCCGGCCGTGCCCGGAGTGGCCCCGGCCACCCCCGTCATGCCCGGAGGGACCTCCGCAGGCACCCCCGGCCCCGGCGCGGCGATCAACGCGCCGACCAACGCGGCCGCCTCCGTCGCCTCCCCCGGCACGCATCTGACCCTGCTGCTGATCCAGGACGACCCGGGCGGCTCGCCCGTCGTTCCCGAGCTGCTCGACGCCACGGGCAAGCCGATCCGCGTCCGTACGGCCCGCAACCTCACCGAGGCCGAGCGGCTGCTCACCGACGACGTCCACTGCATCCTGCTGGACCTCGCGCTGCCCGCACCCCACCACGCCGAGGACGGCAACGACGACGAGCTGGCGGTGCTCAAGCACGTGCTGAGGATCGCGCCCCGGCACGCCGTCCTCGCGCTCACCGCCTCCGGCGACGCCGAGCGCGGTACGGAGGCGGTGCGCGTCGGCGCCCAGGACTACCTCTTCCGCGACGAGCTGGACGGACGGCTGCTGAGCCGTGCGATCCGCTACGCGGTGGAGAGGAAGCGCTCCGACCGGGCGGAGCGCCGGCTCACCGAGTCCCGGCTGCGGGCCCAGGAGAACGCCCGCCTGGAACGCGGCCTGCTCCCCACCCCGCTCCTCGACGGCTCCTCGCTCCGCTTCGCCGCCCGCTACCGCCCCGGCCGCTCCCGTGCCCTGCTCGGCGGCGACTTCTACGACACGGTCCGGACGCCCGACGGCACGGTCCACGTGATGATCGGCGACGTGTGCGGGCACGGCCCCGACGAGGCGGCGCTCGGTGTGGAGCTGCGCATAGCGTGGCGGGCGCTGACGCTGGCGGGCCTGTGCGGCGACGCCCTGCTGGGCACACTGCAGCAGGTGCTTGAGCACGAACGCGAGAACGACGAGATCTTCGCGACGCTCTGTACGGTCGACATCTCGCCGGACGGCCGTAGCGCGGGCCTGTGCCTGGCCGGCCACCCGGCTCCGCTGCTGATCCGCCCGGCGCCCGTGGCCTCCGGGTCGGAGACCGTGGCGGAGCTGCTGCCGTACGACAACAACGGCCCGGCGCTGGGCCTGCTGCCGGGGGCCCGCTGGCCTCGTACGCAGGTGCGGCTGGGGGCCGAGTGGACGCTGATGCTCTACACGGACGGCCTGATCGAGGGCCATATCGGCGAGGGCCGGGAACGGCTCGGCCAGGACGGCATGGTGGCGATGATCCGCCGCCAGCTCGCCCAGGGCCTGCGCGGCGAGAAGCTGCTGCGGGCGGCCGTGAGCGAGGTGCGCGAGCTGAACGGCGGGGAGCTGACCGACGACCTGGCCGTCCTGCTGCTCGACCGCCTGGCGTAGTCCGCCCGGGGCGGGGGCAGGACCGGCAGGGCGGGTTCGGTTCAGCGGCCGCCGTTGTACGGCCCGTACGGACCGTCACTGCTGGAGCCGCCGCCTCTGCGGCTGCGTCCGCCGCCCGGGAGGCCGCGCAGGGCCGGTCGTACGTCGACCATGTACACGATCGTCGCGACCAGGCCGATGATCGGCAGGAACGACAGGATGTTGAAGATCAGGTTCACCACGAAGGCGAGCCCGAGGACCACCAGCCAGAACGGCTTGGTCTTCTTGTCCGCCGCCCGATAGGCGTCCTCGCGGCGCACCGCGGCGTCGAACAGCGCGAAGCCGCTGAAAATGATCAGGGCCACGCTCAACAGCCACATGAACCCCGCGAACCCCTGCATCAGCACAACGTCCACCACCAAGCTCGGTCAGTTCGTATGTGCGGTCACCGTACCCGCAACCGCAAACCCGCTACCCGCCAAACGGGCCGGGCACTCATGGAGTGCCCGGCCCGTCCCTGTACCTACCGTTTCACCCGTTCGGCTCTGCCTACTTGGTGGGCGGGGTCGTCTTCCTGGCGGCGGGCTTGCGGGCCGGAGCCTTCTTGGCGGCGGGCTTCCGGGCCGACGCGGCCTTGGCCTCGACGGGCGCCGGGGTCGGGGCCGCGGCCGGGGCGGGCACCTTCTCGTCGGTCGCCACCTTGACCTCGACCGGCTCGGCGTTCGGCTCGACGGCGATCGCCAGTTCCTCGATCTCCTCGGCGGCCTCGCCGCGCCAGGTGCGCACGGCCTGCTCACCGTGCTCGGCGACCTTCTCGTACGTCTCCCGCGCCTTCACGGCGTACTCGGCGGCGACGCCGACACCGCGCAGGGCCAGGTCCTGGGCGCTCTCGCCGAGCTTCTTCAGGTCGGCGTCGATGGTGGAGCCGAGCTTCTTGAAGTCGCCGTCGAGCGTGTTGATGAACTCGCCGACCTTGGTCTGAAGGGTCTCCTGCGCCTCCTTGGCGCGGACAGAGGCCTTCTCCTGCGCCTCCTTGGCGCGAGCGGCGGCCTTCTCCTGCACGGCCTTCGGGTCGGTGCCCCGTACGGCCTCGATCCGGGCCGGCGCCTCGGCACGCAGCTGCTCGACCAGACCGGGCACCTTCTTGGCCTGCTGGAGAGCGAGGTCGGCGGTGCCGGCGGCGAAGTAGAGCGGCGTGGGGTCGCTGAAGGTCTTGCGCAGGTCGTCGGTGATGGCCATGGTGATGGTCCTCCCGTGTCACTTGGGCTGAGGGTTTTGGGTTGTCGCGTATCGCTTACGTCCGGCCGGTGTTGACGGACGCGCCCGGGGCGCGGAGTGCGTCCGTCACGTCGGGTGCGTCAACTGGCCGTCTGCTGTGGGTCGGCGTCGCTGCCGGTGCCTATCTCGGTGTCTCTGAGAGCACCGCTCGGAACGTCCGGCACAGGAACGTCCGTCGCGGCCGGGGCGCTGTCCTGATCGGCGATCTCGAACCCGTTCTCCTTGCGGAAGGACTCGTAGATCTGCAGGAGCACCTGCTTCTGCCGTTCGCTGAGCGTGGGATCGGCGAGTATGACGGCACGCGTCTCCACCTCTTCCCGGTCCCGCTCGGCGTCCAGGATCCCGGCCCGCACATACAGCGTCTCGGCGGAGATCCGCAGCGCCTTGGCGACCTGCTGCAACACCTCCGCGCTCGGCTTGCGCAGCCCGCGCTCGATCTGGCTCAGATACGGATTGGACACCCCGGCGGCATCGGCGAGCTGCCTGAGGGACAGCTGCGCGGTGCGCCGCTGATCACGCAGGTACTCACCAAGATTGCCGACGTTGAGCGTTGCCATGCCTCTACCTTGCCCCACGCCTGCTAACTATTGCAAGCGCCTGCTTGCAATAGTGCGCTACGCCACTTCGGCAAGGCGATGTGACTTCACGAGGTAGATGTCACCTTGCAGCGATACCAGAGCTTCGGTAGGTATCTGCTGTGGCTGCCGCGGAAGGTGCCGGTGCGGCAGGCGTCAGGCGACGGCCGCGCGGGCCTGCCGCGCGGTCTCCGGGCCCGGGGCTCGAAAGAAATCCTCCGCGCGGCGGTGCAACGAAATCCGATCCTCATGGACTCCTTCAACCATCTAGGAGGTGCCCATGTTGGATCGGAAAGAGGCTCGGGACGCGGAGTTCCAGAGCTTCGTCGTCGGCCGCTGGCCACGGTTGCTGCGCACGGCTTTCCTGCTCACGGGGGAGCAGCATGCCGCGGAGGACCTGGTCCAGTCGACGCTCGAACGGGCCTATGCGGCCTGGCGCAGGGTCGGCGCGGCCGACGACCCCGACGCGTACGTACGGCGCGTGATGATCAACGCGCACGCCCGCAGGCACCGCAGACGCCTCAAGGAGTTCCTGGCGCCGAAGGACCACTCGGGCCTCACCCACGAGCTGCCCGACGCCGACGACCGCATCGCGCGGTCGGACGACCGCGGCGCGCTGCTGACGGTGCTCGCCGCACTGCCCGCGCGACAGCGGGAGGCGGTGGTCCTGCGGTACTGGGAGGACCTGAGCGAGGCGCAGGCGGCGGAGGCCATGGGATGCAGCGTCGGCACGGTGAAGAGCAACGCGGCGCGGGGGATCGCGAAGCTCCGCGCCCTGCCGGGACTGGTCGAGGCACTCACGAACGGAG
The DNA here is from genome assembly GCF_033795085.1 of Streptomyces sp. AK08-02. NCBI lineage: Bacteria > Bacillati > Actinomycetota > Actinomycetes > Kitasatosporales > Streptomycetaceae > Streptomyces > Streptomyces sp. AK08-02. The sequence goes on along the minus strand of NZ_JARAZV010000015.1, from coordinate 100,885 downwards.
GGCGGAAGTGATGAGCGGGGACAGGGAGACGAACCACGACATGACGTACGACGAGGCGCACACGGACATCGCCCTCCTGCTGGCGGACGCGGCGGACGAGTTGGAGGTCGGCGCGGCCCCCTATCAGGCGGTGCTACGGGGAGGGAGGCGCCGCAAGACGCGCCGCTGGGCGGTGGCCGCCGCGGCCGCGACGGTGATCGCGGGGTCCACGGGGACGACGCTGGCGCTGGCGGGAGGCATGGGCGACGGGCACGGGGCGGGGCAGGTGGCCGCGCGGCCCTCGGCGGGGACGGTGAAGCAGAGTCCCGAACGGCGGGTGACGACTCTGGCCAGGGGCACGGACCACGGCAGGAAGTGGAAGGTCGACGCAGCCGTCTGGACCGCGCCGAAGACCACGGCGAAGGCACGCGCCCAACTCGCCGAGATGGCCCTGTACGGGGAGGAGCCGGTCAAGGTGGACAAGGCCTCGGACCTGGTGGGCGAGAGCTGGCACTTCGTGCACCTGACCGTGGGGGGCAAGCCGTCGACGGTGATCCTTAGAGCATTCAAGAAGGACGACGTGGTCGTGGGCAAGGCCCTCGAGGCGTACCCGATGCCGTTGGACACCGACCGGGTCGACGCCCCGCAGCGCCTGGTGATCGGGCAGGTCGCCCGGACCGTCCAGGAGGTCACCTGCACCTGGGGCGACGGCACGAAGACCCGGGTGGAACGGGCCCCTGCGGGGGCCGGCGACTTCAAGAACCTGATCCGCGAGGTGGACGGCTCCCCGAAGGACTGGTTCGTGTGCCTGGGACCGGACGGAGTGAACTTCGAGAAGGCGAAGGCCACGGGGTGAGGTGAGCGATGCGGGCAGGGCGGCGGCAGGGGTCACAACCCCCGCCGCGGCAGCAGGGTCACAACCACCCCTGCTGCCGCGCCTCCCGCATCGTCTCCATCCCGGTTGCGGGTGCCTGTCCTGCCGATCGCGGAGGAGAGGTGGTTGCGGACCGTGGACTCCGAGAGGTGGAGCTTGGCCGCGACGATCTTCCTCAGCGACGCGGCGCGGAGGGTGAATTCAACTGGTCGTCGCAGCACTTTGATCTCGGAGGTGTGCGACGTGGCCACGGCGGACTGGAGTTTGAAGACCTTCGTGCAGGCTGCTCGGTTTGTGGGGACGGTCGAGTCAGGAAGGCTTGACTGCCGAGACCGGGGTGACGGTCACCTTGTTGTCGCACTCGGCCCACACCCCGTCGTTCAGGGCGACCTGGTGCTTCCCGGAGGACGGCAGCCCGATGACCATCGTCGGATACGTCACCGGGGCCTTGCCCGACACGCAGTAGCCGTCGCCCTCCCCCTGGACCTGGACGAAGGTCAGCTTCACCCACGCCTTGCCCTGAGGCCGGACCGTCACGGTGGCCGCCCTGCCGGTGGGGGTGACCTTGAGCGGGGTGTTGCGGGTGGGGGAGCCGTTGCCTGCGCCCGCGACCGTCGGATGGCCCTTCAGGACGCACGTCCTCCGGGAGACGTTGGTGAACTCCACGACCGCCGCCCCGGTCCCGGTCCCGACGGGCCGGTGGGCGGCCTGCCAGGCGCTGACCTGGAGAGCGGAGGCCCGGCAGGCTGGCGGCGGGGTTGAGGCGGTGGTGCTCGCCGCCATGGCGGTGCCGGGCAGGATGCCGGTCACCGCCGCCGCGACGGCCGTGACCGCCGTCGTCGCCAGAGCCGCCCTGCGAATGCCGTTGCTGTGCCGCATGCTGTGGTCCCCCTGAGTCGTCTCGTCCGCGGGTTTCGGTGGTCGGTCGTTGCCCCGCGGTACGAGTGGTCGTCGTACGTGAGTGCAGACGGGGCGGGAGAGCGGCAGGGTTCCGTGCGGCGACTGCTCGTGACGGAACGGTGACGACAGGCCGCCCCCGGCGCGTACCGAAGGTGCGCTGAGTCGCTGGTCGCACAACCCGGCCCTCGTACGGACTCCGGGTCGCGGTGCTCCCCTCCTCAAGGGGACCGTCGGTGTCAGCTGCGGCCGGTCACGTACAAGGTCTGGGTGCTGCGGCCGAGTGGGCCCTTCTCGTCGTGCAGGGCGGACTCGGCGAGTCCGATGCCCGCGCCGTCCACCATCGTTCGGGCGTCGAGGCAGACCCATTCGCCCTGCGGGTGGCGGAGCAGGCTGACGGTGAGGTCGGCGTTGACGAAGGAGTAGTGGCGGAAGTCCAGCGCGGCGCTGACGCCGTTGCCGGAGTCGGCGGCCGTCAGTACCCGGCTGAGCGGTGTGGTCTCCTCGCCCGCGACCAGGGGGACCCGCATCCGCATCCAGGCCGTGGCCGGCCCTGGCTCCAGGAACGAACCGGCGGCGAAACGTACGTCCATCGCGGTGTGGTAGCCCTGGTCCCACGGCACCGGGAAGAACGCCTGCGGAGCCACGGCCCCGGGTACGGGCACCTGCTGACCCGGCGACACCTGCGGTACCGAGTCCGGCACGCTCTTCACCAGCAGAGCCGTCGCCCGCATCACCTCCTGGCCGCCGTCGGGTGTCAGAACGACCTCCACGAGCTCCACGCTGCGCCCGGCACGCAGCACCCGCGTGGCCACGCTCAGCGGCCGGATGGGGACCGGCCGCATGATCTCGTACGTGAGCCGGGCGACCCGCATGTCCGGGCGCCCGCCCGGCCGTTGTTCGACGGCCAGAGCGAGCAGCGCGGCCGGGGGACCGGCATGCTGGGATCCGGCGTCCCAGGGGCCCCGGGTGTAGGCGGTGGGGAGGAACCGGTCGTCGGCCTCCCGCTCGTAGAAGGCCTCGGCTTGCGACATCGGCATGTCTGCTCCTCCCGGGTCACACGGACTACCGAGGCATATTACTAAGCGCTTGGTCAGGACCCTGCGGCGGCGCCGAACCACCTGGTCAGCCGGCCGAGCAGCTCGCGCTGGTCCTCCCCGACCCAGGCCACGTATCCGTCCGGCCGCAGCAGCGCCGCGGGTACGTCGAGTTCGTCCAGTTCCTCGCCGGTGTCGACGACATGGTCGACCCGGTCCGCCCAGCCGGTCACCGAGAGCCGGCCCGTGGGGTCGAGGAGCAGGCCCCGGCCGGTGCGGGTCAGCTCGTAGAGGCGCCCCTGTTTCAGGGTCACGTCCCGCATGCGCCGGCCGAGCAGGTCGTGGCCCTCGCCGAAGTCGTAGCGGATGCCGATCCCGACGAGCTTCTCGATCAGGTGCCGCTTCACGTCCTCGAAGTCCATCAGCTCCGACAGCAGCCGGCGCACGGACCGCGGACCCGGCTCGGCGGACATCAGCAGCGTCTGGGCGCGGGTGCCGTCCAGTACGTCGGCGGCCACCTCGTGCCGTTCGTCGTGGTAGCTGTCCAGCAGCCCCTCCGGAGCCCAGCCGTTGATCTCCGCGGCCAGTTTCCAGCCGAGGTTGAACGCGTCCTGGATGCCGAGGTTGAGCCCCTGCCCGCCGACCGGCGGATGGATGTGCGCCGCGTCACCGGCCAGCAGCACCCGGCCGGTGCGGTAGCGCTCGGCCAGCCGGGTGCCGTCGCCGAAGCGGGAGATCCAGTGCGCGGAGTGCACACCGAAGTCGGTACCGGCGTACGCCCGCAGCTGCCGCTTGACCTCGTCGAGGGTCGGCGGGACCGAGCGGTCCTCGGCCACCCCGTCGGCGGGCACGACGACCCGGTACATCCCCTCGCCCCCCATGGGCCCGAGGCCGAACCACTTCTCGGTCTTGCGCACCTCGGCCACCACGGCGGCCACCGTCTCCTGCGGAACGCCCACCTTCATCTCGCCCAGCAACGCCTCCTGGCGGGTGGGTTCGCCGGGGAAACCGACGCCGAGCAGCTTGCGTACGGTGCTGCGCCCACCGTCGCAGCCGACCAGGAAGCGCGAGCGCAGCCGGGTGCCGTCGGCCAGTTCCGCGGTCACCCCGTCCTCGTCCTGGCTCAGCCCGACCAGCTCGCGGGAACGCCGGACCTCGACACCGACCTCGACGGCGTGCTCGTACAGCAGCCGGTCGGTGATGGTCTGCGGGATACCGAGTACGTAGGGATGCGCGGTGTCGAGCCGGTCGGGCGCGGGCTTCTCGATGGCGGCGAAGAACCCGCCGCCGACCGGATACCGCTTGCCGTGCTCCAGGAACCGCTCCAGCAGACCGCGCTGGTCCATCACCTCGATGCTGCGCACATGCATACCGAGCGAGCGGACGACCGGCGTCGGCTCCGCGTCCCGCTCCAGCACGACCACGCGTACGCCGTGCAGCCGCAGCTCGGCGGCCAGCATCAGGCCGGTGGGTCCGGCACCGGCCACGATCACGTCCATCATGAAACCCCCATTTCGGCAGCCTCGGTCGTCGCGATGCCCCGTTGCCCGCGATGCCCTCGATGCCCTCGATCCCCGCGTTCTCCGCAGGTCCGGGCTGCCTCGGCCGACGATTCTGCGGTACGAGGGGGGTCTTGCCACAAGCCCCCCACTGCGCTATAGCTTGAGAGTGGCAAGGAGTGCTGGACGACCTCCTTGCCTTTTCCTTTTCCTTCGGTGGCCCGGTGGTACCGTCGCGGAATGGACCCGCAGGAGCTCGCCAACCTCGCGCATCTGCGTCGGGCCCGGGATCTGATCGACCGGGAGTACGCGCGTCCGCTCGACGTCCCGACGATGGCCAGGCACGCGCTGATGTCACCGGCGCACTTCTCACGACGGTTCCGAGCGGCCTACGGCGAGACGCCGTACAGCTATCTCATGACCCGCCGGATCGAACGCGCGATGACGCTGCTCCGCGCCGGTATGAGCGTGACCGACGCGTGCATGACCGTCGGCTGTACCTCGCTGGGCTCGTTCAGCTCACGGTTCACCGAGATCGTCGGTCAGACACCGAGCGCGTACCGCGGCCGGGAGCACGACGCCGTGACGGCGATGCCCGCCTGCGTGGCGAAGGTGCGGACCCGGCCGAGCAGAAACCCTCCGGGCGACACCGGAAACGTACCGAGCAGGATTCGAGAAGCGGGCCCCACGGCCGCCGCCTAGCGTTGTCGGCATGGACATCGCACTGCACTACTGCCACATCACCGTCAACGACCCCGACGAGGCGCTCGCCTTCTACCGCGACGCTCTCGGCTTCGAGGTCCGCAACGACGTCGCCTCCGGCGAACACCGCTGGGTCACCCTCGGCAGCGCCGCCCAGCCGGACCTGGAGATCGTCCTCTCCGAACCGCACGCGGGCCGCTCCCAGGCCGACGGCGACGCACTCCAGGAACTGCTCACCAAGGGCGTCATGCCGATGTTCGTCTTCCGCACGGACGACCTCGATGGCATGTTCGAGAAGCTACGGGCCTCCGGCGCCGAGGTTCTCCAGGAGCCCATGGACCAGCCGTGGGGCCCGCGCGACTGCGCGTTCCGCGACCCCTCGGGCAACCTGGTACGGATCTCGCAGAAGCCGAAGGGCTGAGGGCTGAAGAGCTGAAGAGCTAGGGACTGCACCGCGGGAGCGACCGCGTCAGCCTCCAGGAAACCCGGACCAGCCAGACGAGACGGACGAGACGGAGACCCGATGAGCAGGACCCCGAGGTCGGACTCGCAGCCGGCCGCCGAGCCGCACGGTGCCGACACCCATGATCTGATCCGTGTGCACGGCGCGCGCGAGAACAACCTCAAGGACGTCAGCATCGAGCTGCCGAAGCGTCGGCTGACGGTGTTCACCGGTGTCTCCGGTTCGGGCAAGAGTTCGCTGGTGTTCGACACGATCGCGGCGGAGTCTCAGCGGCTGATCAACGAGACGTACAGCGCGTTCGTCCAGGGGTTCATGCCGACGCTGGCGCGGCCCGAGGTCGACGTACTCGAAGGGCTGACGACGGCGATCATCGTCGACCAGCAGCGGCTCGGTGCCGACCCGCGCTCCACGGTCGGCACCGCGACCGACGCCAACGCGATGCTGCGCATCCTGTTCAGCCGGCTGGGGCAGCCGCACATCGGGCCGCCGAGCGCGTACTCCTTCAACACGGCCTCGGTCCGGGCGAGCGGCGGTATCACCGTCGAACGCGGCGCGGAGAAGACGAAGACCGTCAAGGCGACCTTCAACCGCACCGGCGGTATGTGCACACGCTGCGAGGGCCGGGGCGCCGTCTCCGACATCGACCTCACCCAGCTCTACGACGACTCCAAGTCGATCGCCGAGGGCGCGTTCACCATCCCCGGCTGGAAGTCGGACAGCCAGTGGACCGTGCAGCTCTACGCCCAGTCGGGCTTCCTCGACCCGGACAAGCCGATCCGCGACTTCACCAGGAAGGAGATGCGGGACTTCCTCTACGGCGAGCCGACGAAGATCAAGGTCAACGGGGTCAACCTCACCTACGAGGGCCTGATCCCCAAGATCCAGAAGTCGTTCCTGTCCAAGGACAAGGAGGCACTGCAGCCGCACATCCGGGCGTTCGTGGAGCGGGCGGTCGCCTTCGCCACCTGCCCCGACTGCGAGGGCACCCGGCTCAGTGAGGGGGCCCGGTCGTCGAAGATCGGCAAGGTCAGTATCGGTGACGCCTGCGCGATGGAGATCCGGGACCTGGCCGAGTGGGTGCGCGGCCTCGACGACCCCTCGGTGGCGCCGCTGCTCACCGCGCTCCAGCACACGCTGGACTCGTTCGTGGAGATCGGGCTCGGCTATCTCGCGCTCGACCGCGCCTCGGGCACCCTGTCGGGCGGTGAGGCGCAGCGCGTCAAGATGATCCGCCACCTCGGTTCGGCCCTCACCGACATCACGTACGTGTTCGACGAGCCGACGATCGGCCTGCACCCGCACGACATCCAGCGCATGAACGACCTGCTGCTGCGGCTGCGCGACAAGGGCAACACGGTGCTGGTCGTCGAGCACAAGCCCGAGGTGATCGCCATCGCGGACCACGTCGTCGACCTCGGCCCCGGCGCCGGTACGGCGGGCGGCACCGTCTGCTTCGAGGGCACGGTGGAGGGACTGCGGACCGGCGGCACGGTCACCGGCCGCCACTTCGACGACCGGGCGTCCCTCAAGCCGGCCGAGGCGGTGCGCAAGCCCACCGGGCAGCTGCCGATCCGCGGCGCGACGAAGCACAACCTCCAGGGCGTCGACGTGGACATCCCGCTCGGGGTGCTGTGCGTGGTGACCGGTGTCGCCGGGTCCGGCAAGAGCTCGCTCATCCACGGGTCGCTGGTCGAGACGCGGGGCGCGGTCGACGGGGGTGTGGTGGCGGTCGACCAGACGCCGATCCGCGGCTCCCGACGCAGCAACCCGGCGACGTACACGGGACTTCTGGACCCGATCCGTACGGCGTTCGCCAAGGCCAACGGCGTCAAGCCGGCGCTGTTCAGCGCCAACTCGGAGGGCGCCTGCCCCACCTGCAACGGCGCCGGTGTCATCTACACCGACCTGGCGATGATGGCGGGCGTGGCCACGACCTGCGAGGACTGCGAGGGGAAGCGGTTCCAGGCGGCGGTGCTCGAGTACCGGCTCGGCGGGCGGGACATCAGCGAGGTGCTGGCCATGTCGGTGACGGAGGCGGAGGAGTTCTTCGGCGCGGGCGACGCGCGTACGCCGGCCGCGCACCGCGTCCTCGACCGGCTCGCGGACGTGGGCCTCGGCTACCTCAGCCTGGGCCAGCCCCTCACCACCCTGTCGGGCGGCGAACGCCAACGCCTCAAGCTGGCCACGCACATGGGCGACAAGGGCGGCGTGTACGTCCTCGACGAGCCGACGACCGGCCTCCACCTCGCCGACGTCGAACACCTCCTCGGCCTGCTCGACCGGATCGTCGACTCGGGTAAGTCGGTCATCGTCGTCGAGCACCACCAGGCGGTCATGGCCCACGCCGACTGGATCATCGACCTGGGCCCCGGCGCGGGCCACGACGGGGGCCGCATCGTCTTCGAGGGGACACCGGCGGACCTGGTGGCGGCCCGCAGCACCCTGACGGGGGAGCATCTCGCGGGGTACGTGGGGGTCTGAGGGCGGGGGCAGGGTCGGTCAAGGAGCGCGAGCGGGGCGTTCAGAACGGCAGCTCCCGTCCGTGCACGACCTCCAGCCGTGACACCGCCCGGGTCAGCACCACGTACAGCCGGTGCAACCCACGCCCGGTCGTGCCCTCGTCCTCCACGATCGCCGCCGGTTCCACCACGACCACATGGTCCCACTCCAGGCCCTTCACCGCCTTCGCCGGCAGCACCGCGACCCTTCCGCCGCTCACCGTGACCCCCGCCGCGCCCAGCGTCTCCCGCACCCCGGCCACCTCCCCGTCCGCCGCCACGACCCCCACCGACCCCTCCCCGGCCAGCGCCCGGCGTACCGCGGCCACCACATCCGCTGCCACGTCCGCCGACTCCACCACCCTCAACTCCCCGTCGCCGCGCAGGGATCGGGCCGGTGGCACCGGTACGTCCAGGTGGGCCAGCAGCCGGTTGGCGAAGGCGACCACCGTCTTCGGTACCCGGAACCCGATGGTCAGCGGGATCACCGTGGCGTCGGGTTTGCCCAGGTGGGCAAGGAGGGGCTGCCAGGCCCGGGCCGCCCACGGTGTGGTGCCCTGTGCCAGGTCGCCCAGGACCGTCAGAGAGCCGTACGGCACTCGGCGGGCGATCGCCCTGCACTCCATCGGGGAGAGGTCCTGCGCCTCGTCGATCACGACATGGCCGTAGCCCTCGGGGTGTTCGATCAGGCCGGCGACCTCGTCGAGGAGGACCAGGTCGGCGGCCGACCAGCGCGCCGACTTCCATGACCTCGGCGGTCGCGCCCAGTGCACCGCCCGCCGCTCCTCCTCGCCGAGGATTCCCTCGGCGGCTCGCGCCAACGCACCCTCGTCCGCCAGGAGTTCGGCCACCACCTCCGCCGGACGCACCCTGGGCCACACCGCCTCCACGTAGGCCCCGATCGGCCGCGCCCGCTCGATGCGCCGCACCCAGGAGTTCGGCTGCGGCCCCGCCCGCCGTTCCGCCTCCCGCTGGACGCGGTTCACGATCCGGGTCCGTACGCGCTCGCGGCCCACGGCGTACGGCGGTTGCTCGGCCCGTACGCCCGCCACGATCCGCGCCAGTTCCGCCGCCGGGATCCGCCAGCGGTACGAATCGTCCTTCACCTCAAGGGAGTTGGCGCGTTCCATGACCTCCTTGGTCGCCACGCGCGCGTACAGCGCCCGGCGCAGCACCTCCGCCATCCGCGCGTCGTGCTTCACGACGGCGGCCCGTTCGTCGTCCTCGGCGCGCACCGGGTGGCCCGCGATCTCGTCCGTGACCGTCGACTGCCGGACGCCCGTCTCGCCCAGGGCGGGCAGCACCTCCGAGATGTACGAGAGGAACGTGCGGTTGGGGCCGAGGATCAACAGGCCGCCGCGCTGGACGCGTTGGGGGTGGGTGTAGAGGAGGTAGGCGGCCCGGTGCAGGCCGACGGCCGTCTTGCCGGTGCCGGGGGCGCCCTGCACGCAGACGGAGACGCCGAGGCCCGCCCGTACGAGGTCGTCCTGTTCGGGCTGGATCGTCGCGGCGATGTCCCGCATGGGTCCGACCCGGGGCCGGGCGATCTCCCGGGCGACCAGACCGTCCGCGCCGCCCGCCAACTCCCTTTCCCTCGGGTCCGCTTCCCCCGCACCCGCCTCCGTGAGGTGCTCGTCCTCCAGGCCGGTGAGGTCGGCGGAGTCGCCCGTGCTGCCGGGTGCCCAGCCGAACCGGCGCCGTACGGCCACGCCCTGCGGGTCGCGGGCGCTCGCCTGGTAGAAGGCCCGGGAGACGGGTGCCCGCCAGTCCACGACGAGCGGCGGGCGCGTCGGGTGCTCGCTGATGCGCAGGCGGCCGACGTGGTAGCTCGCGCCTCTGTGATCGCCGCCCCGGTCGCCACCGGCGAAGTCCAACCGGCCGAAGAACAGGGGCCCTTCGGGCAGTTCGCCCAGTTCCTTCGCCTTGCTGCGCAGCTGGTAACCGAGCACCTCCGCGTCGGCCCCGGAGGCGGAGACGTCCGCGCCGGTGACGACGTGCTCCCGGGCACCGTCGATCATCGCTGCGAGGGCGGCGCGGCAGATGTCGTGATGGGCGCGTTCGCGGCGCAGCGAGTCGTGGAGCGGTGACTCGGGTGGCGGGGATTCGGAGCGCGGGGAGTCGGAGGGCGTCATTCCAGCCAGCCTACCGAAATAACGTAACCGAGTTACATATTTTACTCGGTCGCGTTGCTCACATCCCGCACCGCTTCCGCCGCCGACGCCGGCCGCAGCCACGGCAGCACCGCCTCCAGCTGCCCGAAGGCCTCCTCCGCCGCCGCGACCGCGTCCCCCCGCACCGCCTCCACCGACTCCCCCGCCGCGATCCGCCGCCAGTTCTCCTGCGCGAGAATCCGCTGTACGGCGATGATCTGGCCCGCCGCGAGCCGGGCCGCCAGGGTGTCGCCGAGGGCGGCGGCGAGCACGGCCTCAGAGCGCTGCTGGTACTCGTACGCCCGCGCGACCAGCGACGGGGTGCCGTAGAGCAGACGGTGGAAGGCGAGCACCGCCGGGGCGCCGTTGAGGCCGGTCACCGGGTCCTCGCGGCTCAGCCCGTCGAGGAAGTGCCGGCGCAACGCGTCGACCGGGGACAAGCCCGCACTCTCACCCTCGGCCGCCCGGGCCGCCCGCACCACCCGGGCCGCCTCGTCCTCGTGGTCCGCGAAGCGGTGCAGGACGAGGTCCTCCTTGGCCGGAAAGTACCGGAACAGCGTCGGCTTGGAGATCCCGGCCGCCGCGGCGACCTCCGCGACGGAGACCGCGCCGAAGCCCTTCTCCATGAAGAGCCCGATCGCGATCTCGGACACGTGTCGGTACGTCTGCTGCTTCTTGAGTTCGCGCAGTCCGGTTCCAGCCATGGGAGCGAGGGTACGCACCACCGCGCCCGCACCGGAAAATCGCGCCCACAGCGGTGGATGCCGGCCGCACGGCACGGGCTTCGGACAACCCACGGCAAACCCGCGGCTAACCCGGCAACGCGAGCCGCAGATACGGGTTCCCCATCGGCCCGGTCCCCAGGTTCAGCGCGGTCAGCGCGGCGTCCAGGGTCCGTCTGATCGACGCCACCGCCCGGTCGACGTTGGGTGCCTCCAGGTCGGTACGGGTGACCAGCCGGTCCAGGTCGACGTAGGCCGACCGGACGGTCTCCAGGCGTTCGTAGGTGGGCTGGTCGTGCCGCCAGTCGCGGGTGTAGTGCACCGGCAGGTTCCGCTCCCAGCGGGTCATCATGCTGTGCCGCTCGGCCGTACCGGACCGGGTGAGGTGCTGGTGGCGGATCAGGTCGTACAGCGGATCCCCCACCATCGCCAGTTCCCAGTCGACCAGCCCCAGAGAGAACCTTTCCTCGGTCAGGCGTACGAGGTTCCAGGGGTGCAGATCGCCGTGCAGGAGGGTCGGGGTGCGTGGGGTGACCCGGTAGCGGGACAGGATGCGGCGAAGGTGTCCGGGGTCGGGAAGGCCGTACTCCTCGGCGAGGCGGCGCGACCTCTCCGGCAGCGACTCGACCATGCGTACGAGGCGATCCGTCATCCGCTCGTAGAAGTCGCAGGCGGAGGCCGTCCGGTCGAGGCCGAGGTAGTCGACGGCGGTGAGCGCGCAGAGCTGGTCGACCAGGTCGTCGACCTCGTTCGGCCTGAGGCCGTCCACCGGGTGCTCGGGCGGAGTGTCACCGTCGCCCTGACCGACGTACGTCTGCACGGCGAAGGGGTCCCCCCGCTCACCGTCCACGCCCACGGCCAGCAGCCGAGGCGCCGACACATCGGGCGTCGCGCGCTCGATCTGCCGGAGCACCAAGTGCTCCGGCAGCACGCCCTGTTCACGCCGAGGGCAGGTGCCCTCGATCCGGCGGCGCACGACGACCGGGGTGGTCCAGCCCGGCACCCGCACCACCGAGTTGGCGTACGCCGTGCCCCTGCGCACGGCGCTCGCCGGCACCGACCGCTCCGCGAGGAGCGCGGCCCCGACCTGGGTGTCCGTGAAGTCGACCCGGTAGGGGTGGCCACGGCCCGGCCGCCAGTCGACGGACTCCGTCGCGCGACCGACGACGACCTCCTCGCCGTGCGCGAAGAGCGTCACGCGGAGCAGAATCCGGGCGATCGCCTCCGGGTCGGGAACGTCCCGCATGCCGAGTGGTTCGGCGGCGACCGTCAGGGCCCGGTGCACCCGCAGCACGGCGTCCGCGAGGTGGTGCCGGTCGGGCGAGCGTTCCAGGTCGCGCGCCGCGCGGATCACGTCGGGGAACACGGACTGGGCCCGTTCGAAGGCGAGATAGTGGGGCAGGTCCTCGTGCAGTCCGCGTACCGAGTCCGGACTCGTCCGGAGCATCCCCTCCTCCCAGGTGTCGATCACCTCCTTCACCTGCCACTCGGGGTAGCGCATGCGGATCAGATGGACGGCGAGATCGTGCAACGGATCGCCGTACGTGGCGAGTTCCCAGTCGACGACGAGCACCGACGGGTCGCCGGCGTACGGGATGACCACGTTGCCGCGGTGCAGATCGGCGTGGAGCAGGCTGTACGGGCGGGAGGTCATGTCGGGCAGCCGGGCGGCCAGCGTCGCCAGACCGTCCGCGGGGACACCCAGCGCCCGGAACAGCGGGCCGTACTCCGGCATGTTGGGCTTCCGGACCTCCCGGTCGGTGAGACCGGCGAGATGCCGCAGAAAGCCCCGACTGTCGCCGTCCCGCGGCCAGTCGGCGGGCAGCCGGGGCAGGGCGTCGCGCGGGACCAGCGCCAGCTGTGCCATTACGTCGGTCAACGCCACGATCCACTCCACGTCGACGGCGGAGTCGCCATGGTGGAACGCGGACAGCGGTTGTCCCTGCGCGAAGGTGTAGAGCTCGGACTGCCCCCAGTCCTCCATCAGGCACGTCGGGGCACCCAGCACGAAGTCCCTGATGGCGACGAGGATCGCGGCCTCCTCGAACGGCCAGGTCTTGACCGTCACGGTCGGCACGCCGGCCCTGGGTATCCGGACCATGACCTCCGTCCCCTCGGCGAGGGGTACGAGCCGGGCCATTTCCGGAGTGAGAGGGAGAACGAAGTTGTCGTTGTGTTGCCCGTTGTACAGCGTCCCGGTGTTGCGGGCCAGTTCCACGAACTGGCGGTACACGGTGGGCCGCCGGGCTGGATGTGCGCCCATGGAAGTCCTGTGCTCAGCGCTTCGAACGAGGGGATACTGACGATAGACCACGCGTGAGCACCCTGATGCCGAAGTCACTCGAAGGAGCTCAGGAGAAGCGGGTTTCCTTTTTCCTCCCACCCCGTTCCCAGTGCCAGCGCACTAGCGCCTTCATGACATCCCGAATAGTCGGTACGGCTGCGAGCCCCAGCGGATCCGCCGCACCCAGCAGAGCCTTGTGCACTTTCGAGGCCTCACGATAGAGCTGCGTCCAGTTGAACCTCGTACCGGAAACCAGAATCTGGGTCGCCCGGATGGAATCCGTGAAAACGGATTGCGCCCGTTTGAAGTCCATGATTTTCGGGAGGTCCTGTTCCCAGTTCTTCGCGCTGCCCGGCCTGATGTCCTCGGCGAGTGAACTCCAGCGCTCTGCCAGGGAATTCTGCTGCGCTCGCGGATATCGCATCAGGTACAGATGGGTGGCCAGGTCGTAGAGCGGGTCACCGAACATCGCCAGTTCCCAGTCGATGGTCCAGAGCCGGCCCTGGGGGTCCAGGACGAGGTTCTCCCTGTGGAGATCTGCGTGAAGCAGGCAGAACGGGCGTTCGGTCAGGTCAGAAACGTTCTTTCTGAGCCTTTTGAAGGAGTCCGCGTCGACGCCGAGCGCGTCGAAGAGGGACGCGAAGTCCGCCAGGTTGTCGCGGTAGACACGGTCCTCGGCGAAGGCGATGAGCCGTTCCAGGAATTCCGAGCTGTCTGGGTCCACGGCCCGGTCCTCGGGCTCGCACCGGCGCTTCGTGCCGAGAGTCTCCGCCGTGATGGCGAGCAACTGCCCGAAGAGCACGAGGATCTGGTCCACCAGCTCCTCCGGGACCTGCTGGCCGGAGCGATGGTGCGCGCCCAGCGTGCGGCCCTCGATGAACCGCTGGAGCCGCATGTCCCCGGCCGTGATGAGCTCGGGAATCCGGACCACACGCTTCTGGAGGTCCGCCAGCAGCTGTTCCTCCGAGACGAAGCAACGCCGGTCGAACCAGAGCAGGTTGCTGCGCGGCTCGCGCACCTTGCCGCGCAGTCGGCGGCCGTCCGCGGCCACCCCGGGCAGCGGGATCACGTGCGTCACGTGGTGGTAGCCCTGGAGCGTCTCCTCGACCACACGTACGTCGCCATCGGCCGGTCCGGTGGCACCCGCACGGCCCGCACCGGCGGCTCGCTCCGGAGCCGGAGACACTCGTTCGGCTGACATCGCCCGCTCTCTTGCCTGAGGACCCGTGAGGACCTGGGGTGACCCGGCTCGCCCCACCGGAACCCCTGGGGCCCGTTCCTGGCACCCCTCGTGACCCGCACCGACGATCGCGCACCACTGAACCCGCGGTGCCCACAACCGTGGTGGAGGAGTGATGCACGGTACTCCTCCGTGATTCAGCATGTTGCCAGAAGCGATTCTCCCGACCGCACCGGGCGATTGAGCGCCAGGTGCGCGCCCGCCGTAACTTCCGACGAACGAGGAGACTCATGAGTGGCGCCCCCGGTGATCCCCGCGCCCAGGACCCGCACCGTCTGCGCGCCCTGCTGCGCGACACGAACGCGGTACTGATCGACTTCGACGGCCCGGTCTGCGACCTGTTCGGCGGAGCCTCCACCGCGCACATCGCCACCGAGGTCAAGGCCCGTGCGGCACGGGTGTGGCCGCGAACCGAACTGGACGACGACGTCCGGGACTGCGACGACTCGCACGGCGTCCTCCTCCGGCTCGCCGCGATGGCCGACCGGCACGCGCCCGCGCTCGACGGTCCGCTCGACTGGGCGGACGAGATCGTCGAGAAGTACGAGTACACCGCGGTGCGTTCGGCCTCGGAGACAGCGGACGCCGGCCTTCTCGTCGAAGCGCTGCACGCCCTTGAGAAGCCCCTGGCGATCGTGAGCAACAACGCGGAGGGCCCCGTACGGGAACACCTGGAACGGGTAGGCCTGCTGAGGTTCTTCACAGCGGTCCGCGGCCGCGATCCGCACGATCCCCGGCTGATGAAACCCCATCCGGATTCGATCCTGCGGGCGTTACGGCTGCTCGGCGATCCGAAACCCGCGCAAACCCTACTGATCGGCGATCAGTTGACGGATCTGGCCGCCGCCGAAAGGGCCGGAGTACGTTTCCTCGGATTCACGCCGTACGACGACCGGGCCCGCGAAATGCTGCGCCGGGGCGCCGATTTCGTGGTCGCCTCGCACGCGCCGGTCATCAGCGTGGTGGAAAGTCTCACGGGCGACTAATCCGTCGCGACGTATTTCCAGACCGAGTCGAACCACGACTGCATACTTTCCACGAACAACGATCCCGAGGATTCAGGACCTCCGGAATCAGGACCGCCGGAAGCGGGACCTACGGAATCGGGGCGCCCTGAATCCGGGGTACCGGAATCGGGGCCCGCCTCGCCACGCACGTAGTGCATGAGGGTGGCGCCGATACCGATGACGTCGATCGCCGCGAGTGGCTTCGTCTCGTCCTCCAGCACGATGGGACGCTCGGTCACCTCGTACATGCCGTACAGCGCGTCCGTGCCGTTGAGCAGATAGAGCTTGAACACCGGGGCGATCGGCACCTGCCGGATCTCCACCTCGACGTTCTCCACCAGCCCTTCCGCCCGCAGCGTGCCCAGCACGTGCCGCAGCGAGGAGGTGTGCCGGTCGGTGATGGCCCGGAGGCGGTCCACGGGGCGGGTGTCGGTCGCGTCGCCGACGGCCCGTGGATACGGCAGGGGCAGATCGTCGGCGGGCAGCAGCATGCGCAGGGCGATGCTCCGCGGGGCGGCGATCTCCCTGGTCCTGATCCGTTCCGCCTGGAGCCAGATGTGGCCCTGGAGCGACTCGGACGTCAACGTGTAGACATCCAGGGTGACTTGGGGCTTCGTGAACGCCTCACGGATGTGCGGGGCCAGGGTCGTACGACCGGGATGCGCGATCCGCGCCGCGCCCACCGGTCGCACGGCGCCCACCGGTTGCGCACCGCCCGGTTGCGCACCGCCCGCCCGCCCGGGTTCCGGCACGCCGATCACCCGGGAGCCGCTGCCCTGCCGGGAATCGATCAGCCCCTCCCTGGTGAGCTCGCGCAGCACCCGCTGGACGGTGTCCCTCGACACCCCGAACTCCTGGGCCAGTTCACGCTGCGGAGGCAGCAGGGACCCCAGTGCGTAGACCGCGGGTTCCCCTTCGGTGACGGACATCCGGCCGAGCAGTTCGGCGAGGATCCGCTCGAACTCCCTACCGCCGCCCTCGGTGGCACGCTGACTGTCCTGTTGCTCACCCACACATCGACCGTACCTCTTCCGGACCGCCGCCACACCAATTTGCGTCAACCAACCAACCTACTGACCTGGGGAGTTAAGGGATCTCTCCATCCGGGAAAACCAATCCCGAAGGCAACCAGTCCAATTGGACGGCAAGTTGCGTGATTGACCGCTGCGGAAGGTGCGGGTGGGGGACATGCTTCTTCTTCAAGTGCTTTGGGCGTTATGCCAGTTCACACTGAGCACGCTGGCACAACTACGGCTCGGGCTCACCGGCCTGATCCTGCTGAGCGCGATATTCGTCGGAATCAGGGCGCGCCACAACGGCCTGGCCGTGGGCGCGGCCGTGGTGTTCACCCTGCTGATGACTCAGGCCTGACCCCGGAGCACCTTCAGCAGGGGCTCCAGTGAGCCCACGACCACCTCGGCACCAGCGTCCCGCAGCAGCTTCTCCTTGTGCTCGTTACGCGCGTAGCCGAGGAACGGAACACCCGCCTCCTGTGCGGCGAGGTAGTCCGAGGGGGTGTCGCCGATCATCAGGGCGGCCGACGGCGCCGCCCCCATCGCGTTCAGCGCACGGTTGAGACAGTGCGGGTGGGGCTTCAGATAACGGAGTTCCTGTGTACGGCCGTAGACGTGCGGGGCGAAGCACGAGGCGAGGCCTCGGCCGGCCAGATACTCGCGGACGACGAGCGGGGAGTTGTTGGTGGCGACCGCGAGCCGGGAGCCGACCGCCGACCAGGTGCGGATCAGCGGGTCGGCGTACGGGGTGGGCATCGCCAGGGACGCGGCCCGGAGTTCCTCCTGGGTGAGACGTTTCTCCAGCTCGTCCACCAGGTCGCTCCCGGGGTGCCGGCGGTCGACGGCGCGGAGCACGACGTGCGGGTCCAGGGACTCGCGCTCCGCGTCCGTCAACAGACCGTGCAGGCCCCGCCCTTCGAGCCACTCGACGAGTTCGACCGCCACCAGTTCCGCCGAATGGCCCGCGAACAGGCGGCAGACGGGTCCGTCGAAGTCCCAGAGCACGAAACGTGCGCGAGCGATCACTTCCCGCAGGTTCTCGGTCACGGAATCGTCCTTGGCGGTCGCCTGTTGGGTCTGTGCCGCATGGGTCTGTGTCGCGTCAGAGGTCACTAGGAGAGTGTCAGGTCCGTCGTGATGGTTTCCCAGAGGGCGTCGAACCACTTCTGGGATTGCTCGACGAACGCCGTGTCCCGTTCCCCGGCACCCTTCTCGAACGAGAAGAGGAGCGACTCGGTCCCCAGGGTGTCGTACATGTCGAGTGTCCCGCTCTCCATCGGCTCCTCGCGGCGGGCGATCATGTAGTACGCGATCAGCGCTTCCGTCTCGTTGAGCAGGTACAGCTTCACCGGCGGGGTGAACGGCAGCGCCCTGAACGTCACGCGTACGTCGATGCCGTGCGACGAGCGCAGGGCCAGCAGGTTGTGCCGGAGCACATGGCCCTGGGCGTTTCGCTGGGCCAGCCAGCGCTGGTGGACCGGGGCCTCTGCGTCGCCGCTGTCCTCGACGGGGACCGGGAAGGCCAGGGTGATGTCCCGGGACGGCAGCAGGATGCGTACGTCGATCGACTGAGGCCGGATGCGGCCCTCGTGGATCAGCCGGACCGGCTCGCCCACGGCCAGCATCAGGGTCTCCGCGGTGAGGCAGGCGGCGTCGACACGGACCTGCGGGGCCGAGAACGCCTCCGTCAGCCTCGGCGCCAGCCCCACCATCGTCGGCTGGGGGCCCTCCCGGGGCGGGAGGGCCTCGGCGACGCGCGGCGGGCTGCCCTTGCCGCCGTTGGTGAGCAGTTGCTCGGCGTGCAGGACGCGCAGCGCCTCCCGTACGGCTCCGCGCTCGACGCCGAACTCCTCGGCCAACTCCGCCTGGGTGGGCAGACGGTCGCCGGGTCGCAGATCGCCGGTGCGGATGCGGTCACGCAGGGCGGTTGCGATCTCCTGGGGCGACTGTCTTCTGCTGCCGTTCACTGTCCCGTTCTCCTGAGTCACGACCAAACGCTACAACTCCAACCCATCTTTGGGGAGTTGTTCGAAAGTTGTTTATGAGTAGTGCCCAAGTGGGGACAACTTAATCAGAGTTGGTTACCAACTTAGTGAAGTTGGCATAAGTTCCGCTCTCTACCCACCAACTCTGTGTGACACCGCTCCGGACACGCCCTGAAGGAGGAACCACCATGCCCGCCATCGCTCTCCTCGCCGCCGTCCTCATCACCGGCTTCCAGCAGTTCGTCAGCTGGCAGTACGGCACCTCCGGCGTCGTCGGCCTGACGCTGCTCACCATAGGCATCAAGGCCAGAAACCCGACCATCAGCTCCATCGGGGCCGTCGTGCTCGCCCTGCTCGTCACGGGGCCCGCCCTGTGACAGTGCCGGCACCAGGGACAGTCGACCGTGGGAGACCTCAGTCCGTGAGCACCAGCTCCGAACTGATCGTCTCCCACAGCGCGTTGAACCACAGGCGCGACTGCTCCACGAACGTCGTGTCGCGCAGTCCGGTGCCCCGCTCGAACGCGAACAGCATCGACCGGACGCCCTCGGCGTCGTACATCTCCACCTGCTCGTGGTCGATCTCCGCCTCGCGCCTCTTCAGCGTGTAGTACGCGAAGAGCGCCTCCGCCCCGTTGAGCAGGTACAGCTTCACCGGCGGTGTGAACGGCAGGGCCCGGAAGGAGACGCGCACGTCGATACCGTGCGTGCCGCGCAGGGCCAGCAGGTTGTGCCGGAGCACCTGCCCCTGGGCGTTGCGGTGGGTCAGCCAGCGGCGCTGCAGCCGACCGGTGGCCGACGCCCCGGCCGGGGAGCCGTCCGCGAGCTCCACGGGCGCCGGGAACGCGAGGTCGATGTCCCGGCTCGGCAGCAGCACCCGGACGTCGATCCTGGCCGGATTCAGCCCTCCGGCGTGGATCTGGCGCAGCGGTTCCCCGATGGCGAGGGTGAGCGAGACTGACGTCAGACACAGGGCGTCGATCTGGACGTGCGGCACCGCGAAGGCCGCCGCGATACGGGGCGCGAGGGCGACGGTGGTGGGCAGCGGCAGAGCGCCGGGGCCGGTCGGCACCGGTCCGGGGGTGGAAGCGACCGTCGCCGGACTCCCCTTGCTGACGTTGGTCAGCAGCCGCTCGGTGTGCAGGATGCGCAGCGCCTCCCGGACGGCACCCCGCTCGACGCCGAACTCCTGGGCCAGCCTGGCCTGGGTGGGCATGCGCTGACCCGGCCGCAGCTCACCGGTCCTGATCCGGGTGCGCAGGGCGTTGGCCACGTCACGGTGTGACGTCTGAGGCTCCACAGCCAAACCCTACAACTTCTTGCCATCTTTGTGCAGTTCAAGTGAAGATGGTTATGGGACGCCCCCAAGTGGAGATAAGTACAGTGAAGTTGGTGACCAACTTCCACAACATGGTGAAACCTTCCACAGGTTGGCGACCGAACTCTCTTCCGGAGGGGAGCCTGGAGCTCGGCAGCCATCACGACCGGAATCGAGGTCGGATCAGAAGATGTCCGGGCACCACGGCCGCCTGGACGTACGCAGCAGGGCGTCGGCCACCCGGGCGGCGCCCGCTCGTTCCTCCCGCACCCGACCCAGCGCGGCCAGCCGCACCGCCGACTCGTCACCGAGCCACAGCGCCGCCAACTCCCTTACATCCAGCGTAAGTTCGGCCGATTCACGCACCCCGGGCGTACACGAGCCGACGCCCTGCGGCGACACCTCCAGGCGGTACCGTCCCCCGGCGAAGCCGGCCTCGTCGACGACCTCCAGGACAAGACCGCGACCGCCGGCACCCCCCTCGTGACCGTCGTACGGACGCGCTTCCAAGGCCCGTACGACATCCAGGAGCCGCACCCACAACCAGTCCGCGTGCGTGGTGAGCCTGGCCGCCCGCGGGTCCGGCAGGAAGAAGGGGAGCAGGTCGTCCGGGGCCCGCCAGCCGGTCTTGACCTTGGTGATCCAGTCGATCGAGCAGAGGTACTGCCACAGGGCGCGCTCGGCGCCCGGGGTCGTGGCGATCAGCCAGTTGACGTCGGCGGTGTCGTGCGGCTGCTTGCCGTCCCACTTGTCGTCGGACTCGTACGAGACAAGCCCGTCGACCTGCCCGTCCGCCGACCGGTGGACGGCGTAGAAGGGCTCGTCCCAGGTCTCCCCGTACCGCACCACCCCGGTGTTGAGCTGCCACCAGCGCTCGTCGCGGCTGACGGCGCCCGGCTGCTGCCGGGCGAGCCGCGCGTGCAGCTCGGGCCCCAGCTTCCGTACGTCCGCCGCGTCCACGAGGTCGATACGGCCGCCGTCCGCCGGGCCCGCCCAGCGGGGGTCGAGGCCGGCGCGCGGGACGTCGATCGTCCACTCGGAGGTCGAGGTGGCGGGCCCGAAGCCGTACCGCCCGTAGATCGGGTACTCGGCGGCGATCAGCGTGGCGACGACGTCACCGCGCTCCTTCGCGGCGGCGAGGTCCCGCGCCATCATGCGGGTGAGGATGCCCCGGCGACGGTGGGTGGGCGACACGGTCACGTTCGAGACGGCGTCGGCGGGGACGGTCGCACCACCGCCGACGCTCAGTTCCTGCGGGAACGAGCGGAACGTCGCCACGCAGCGTTCACCGTCGAAGGCGCCGAGGGACCGCCCCGGCCGGAACGCCCCGCGGTTCGCCTCCAGCCCCGCGTCGGTGACCTCGGGCGACCGGAGGAACCCGACCTGCAGGGCCCTGGTCCACTCCCGGAGTCCGTCCTCGGTGACGGCGCGAATGTCGATGTCGGCACGGGGGGTCATGCATTCAGGCTAGGGGGAGGGGTGGAGGGTGTCGCGCGGATTTTTCTCGCCCGACCACTCCGACCGACCCGGGTCAGATGAGCAGGTCCTCCACCTGTGCCTCGCCCTCCCGGTACCGCCGGGTGATCTCGCCGCTGCAGTCGTCCGCCGTCCGCTGCAACCCCTGCCGCCGCTGGGAGACCTGCTGCTCGTACCCCACGAGCCTGCCCATCGCCGCCGTCAGCTCCGGGTCCGTCCGCGCGTCCAGGTCCGACAGCTCCACCTCGGCGAGCATCTCCGCCGCGAGCTGCCCGTACTCCTCGCTGTGCGGCGTCCCCAGCGTCAGGTGCCGCGCCGACGACCGGTGCCGGGCCGGGGCGTCCGTCAGGATCTCCGACAGCCGCTCGACGACCGACCCCTCCCCCACCGCGACCACGGACGTGGGCCCGCGCCGCGCCAGCTCCGCCCGCAGGATGTCGATGCGCCCCTGCAGCAGCCGCCGTACGTAACTGAGGTCGGCCTCGTCGCGCTGGGCGTCCCGGCGCAGGGCGCGCAGCTCGGACAGCCGCAGCACGGTGAGGTCGTGGCCGGGCGGAGCGGGGGCCAGCAGCGCACTGATCGACGTGACCGGAGCGGCCGGAACGGCCTGACCCGCGTTGCGCTGCGCGGGCGGCCGGGCGGCCGTATGAGGCCGCCCGGTACTCGGTGTGCTCATGTGCCTCAACCGTCCCCTCGACAGGCGAATGGGAGCATCGTGCCACCCCAAGTGGCCGCTATGTGACCGAGTGCCCCCGAACGGCCCCAGATAGGGGCTTAAGGATCAAAAAGAATCCCTCCAACGGCACGGCATGATGGGCGTATGCGAGCAGTGGTGCAGAGGGTGGACGGCGCGAGCGTCGTCGTCAACGGTGAGGTGACCGGCGAGATCACGGGCGAGGGCCTGTGTGTCCTCGTCGGGGTCACGCACGAGGACACCAAGGAGAAGGCGGCCCAACTGGCCCGGAAACTCTGGTCGATCCGCATGCTGGCGGACGAGAGGTCGTGCTCCGACATCGACGCCCCGCTGCTCGTCATCAGCCAGTTCACCCTGTACGGCGACGCCCGCAAGGGCCGCCGCCCCACCTGGAACGCGGCGGCCCCGGGCGATGTCGCCGAACCGCTCGTCGACGAGGTGGTCGCCCAACTCCGTTCCCTGGGCGCGACGGTGGCGACGGGCCGCTTCGGCGCCCAGATGCGGGTGACCCTGACGAACGACGGCCCGTTCACGGTCCTCGTGGAGATGTGAACGTGAACTACGGAACGTGAACTACGGCTCGACCACGACCTCCTGTGCGGCGGCCGTCGTGTCGGCCATCAGCCGTGCGTCCACCGCCACGTTCCGCTTCACCAGCGCGAGGGCGACCGGCCCCAGCTCGTGATGGCGTACGGACGTCGTGATGAACCCGATCCTGCGCCCGTCGGGCCCGTCGTCCGCGAGCCGCAGTTCCGTGCCGGCCGGCGGCAGATGGACCTCGCTGCCGTCCAGGTGCAGGAAGACGAGCCGACGCGGCGGCTTGCCCAGGTTCTGGACCCGGGCGACCGTCTCCTGGCCCCGGTAGCAGCCCTTCTGCAGATGCACGGCCGTGCCGATCCAGCCCAGCTCGTGCGGGATGGTCCGGTGGTCGGTCTCGAAGCCGAGCCGCGGCCGGTGCTGCTCGACCCGCAGCGCCTCGTACGCCAGCAGCCCCGCCGCCGGTCCGGCCTTCTCGGCGTACGACTCCAGGTCGGCCCGGGGCAGGAACAGATCCCGCCCGTACGCCGTCTCGCGTACGGCGACGCCGTCAGGGACCTCGGCGATGGCACCGGCGGGGAGGTGCACCACCGCGAACTCGTCGGTCCGGTCGGCGACTTCGACCCGGTAGAAGAACTTCATCGACTCCAGGTAGGCGATCAGCGCCTCCTGGGTGCCCGGTTCCACATGGGCCCAGGTGGTCGTACCGTCGTCGACCAGATACAGCGCGTGCTCGATGTGACCGTGCGCGGACAGCACCAGCGCCTCGGTGGCCTGGCCCACGGGCAGGTCGCTGACGTGCTGGGTGAGCAGCAGATGCAGCCAGGTCAGCCGGTCGTCGCCGGTGACGGTGACCACGCCCCGGTGGGAGAGGTCGACGAATCCGCTGCCCTCGGCGAGGGCCCGCTGTTCACGGAACAGCTCGCCGTAATGGGCGGCGACACCTTCGTCCACCCCCTCGGCGGACACGGCACCGGGCAGGAACAGCAGAGGGCTCTTCATGGGACAAGCCTACGACGACGCTTACGACTCGGTAGTTGAACCCTTGAGTTCCTTGCCGCCCACGGCCCCCTCGGCCCCGTTGGCCCCCTTGGCCGAGCAGTCCTTGCACCGGCCGAAGATCGCGAAGTGCTTCATGTCGGTCTCGAACCCGAAGTCCGCGCGCAGCTTGGCGGTGAAGTCGGCGGCGACGGCGACATCCGTCTCGATCACGTTGTCGCAGTCGCGGCAGACCAGATGGATGTGGTGGTGCCGGTCGGCGAGGTGGTAGGTGGGCGCGCCGTGCCCGAGGTGGGCGTGGCTGACCAGCGCCAGCTCCTCCAGGAGCTCCAGGGTCCGGTAGACCGTGGAGATGTTGACCCCCGACGCCGTCTTCCGTACTTCCACGAGGATGTCGTCGGGTGTCGCGTGCTCAAGGGTGTCCACGGCTTCGAGGACAAGCTGGCGTTGCGGGGTCAGCCGGTAACCGCGCTGTCGCAGATCACTTTTCCAGTCGGTGCTCACCACACCGCCCAGTCTAGGTCTACTTGAAAAATGCGATGCCGTCGTCCGGCATGTCGTCCGGAAGGGCCTTCGCCCAGCGTTCGACGTCCTCCGGGGTGACGACCTTCTTCAGGTGGGCCGACATGTACGGGCGCAGCTCGACGTCCGGGGTCTGCTTCTCGCCGACCCACATGAGGTCGCTGTGCACGTACCCGTAGAGCCGCTTGCCACCGGTGTACGGCCCCGAGGCCGCCGTCCGTGCCACGGCGTCGGTGACGATGTCGATCTGCGGCTTCTTGGCGGCCAGGTCGCCGTACCAGACCTCGACGACACCGTCCTGGCGGACCATGACGACCTCGACCTTGCGGTCGGCGTCGATGCGCCAGTAGCCGGACTCGGACTCCAGGGGCCTGACCTTGTTGCCGTCGGCGTCCAGCACCCACGAGTGGGAGTGGTACTCCAGGAAGTCACGTCCGTCGTGCGTGAAGGTGACCTCCTGCCCGAAGTTGCACTTCTCGTCGCCAGGGAAGTCATAGACCCCCGCGCCGGCCCACTCGCCGAGCAGGAAGACGAGAGGCACAAGGTCCTTGTGCAGGTCGGACGGGATCTCGATCATGAGCGACGGTTCCTGTGATTCCTGGAGAAGGGGGTCAGCGCTGGCCCTGGTACAGCTTCTTGACCGTCAGACCGGCGAAGGCGAGAACGCCGACGGCGACCAGAACAAGCAGGGCTTCGAAGAATGCCTCAAGCACGGGGTGCTCCTCGGACGATCGGTTGTGTGCACAAGAGCCGGGCCCAAGCTTACGCGGCCTGGGCCCGGCTCTCTCGGCCAGGTGGTGCAACGGTCAAGGGCGCGCCCTCAGCGGAGGAGCTGGCGCTGCAGGGTCACCGTCTGCTGGAAGGGCACGGCCAGGGCCTCGCCCTTCCGGGACTGCAGGATCACCGCGAGGGTGTCCCCGGCTGTCTGGTAGGCGTACCGGACCTGCTCCGCGCCGTACGGCTTCGCCTCGACGTAGGCGGCCGGCTGCGGAATGTCGTCGGCGTCGCCGACTTTCAGCAGGAAGTCCTCGTCGACCTCGGCGGCGAGACCGGTGCCGCGCATCTGGTAGCCCGCACTGGTGTACACGGCGAAGCCGTCGGCGAACAGTTTGTCCACGACGGCGGCGCCCTCGAAACGGAGCAGGTAGATCCGCGTGTGCGTACCGTCCTCCGTGGTCCAACCGCGCGCCGCGATGTGCCTCAGGCCGCTGTCGACGAGCTTCTGCCGGAAGGTGTCGCGCTCGCCCGCCTCGGCGAACTCCCTCAGCAGGACCCCCGGCGCGAGCCACCCGTCCGAGCCACGCAACGCCTTGTCCTCCGTCGCCCCCTCGGGCGCGGGCAGCACGAGCGCGCGCAGATCGGCGTGGTGGATCCCGGCCGTGTTCCCGTCGTCGAAGGGCCCCGGACTGCCGGACGGCAGGGGCGGCAGGGTGATCTCCGGGTACACCCATCGGCCGTCCGACGCGGTCGCCAGGCCCGGTACGTCCGTCCGCTCCATGCGCGTGATCCCGTAGGCCGCCGTTGTGCCGACCGCCGCGAACACGGCGACGGCGGCGGTCCAGCGCAGAGCGGCCCGCAGGCGGCGCCGGTCCTTCTTCACGACCGGTGGCACGAGCGGTGGCAGGACAGGCGCGGGCTGAGGCTCCGGCTGGGGCTCGGACTGGGGCTCGTTCCGGGACACTGCGGGTTCGGTGCTCTGCTCGGTCATACCGCCTCCCCCGGATCGACGATGCGGTCGAGCTGCGTGCTCAGAAGCATCGCGGCTCCCTTGGTGTCGAGTGGAGCGGGGCCCGTGGCGTTGACGGTGACCAGGACGTCTCCCTGATAGGCGGTGCAGAACATGCTTTCGAGGGCTCGGTAGTCGTACTCGTCGTCCGCATCGCCCTCGATCCCGTAGGCGTCCTCCGCCTTGGGCGGCAGGAAGCACTTGGCGTTCTTGTGGCCCTTGACCTCAGGGCCCTGACGCAAGCCGTCCTGGGCATCGAGGTACTGCTGCTGGAACCTGCCGAGGTTCCTCACGGTCGACGTGCTGGGGAACTGCGCCAGCGCGACGCGCACGGAGTAGATCCCGTCTTTGTCCCCGCCGGGGTCCACCGCCGAGCTGAGGTAGCTGCGTACCGCCATGCCCTTGATGTGCTGCTTGTCGATCTGCTTCTCCAGCTGCCTGCGCTGGGAACGGGGCAGCCCGCTCAGGGACTTCTTGCGCAGCGCCGTGGACTGGGCATCGCTCAGTACGGCGTCGTGCCCGAACTCCCCGAGGTCGGGCCCCTGGTACCAGCCACTGGCCCCGTACGGGACGAGCACCCCCGCGAGTCCGGCCGCGGACGCCTTCCTGACGTCGTCGCTGTCGGCCGGCGTCTTCGGGAGCGTGAAGGCGGGCGCATTCGCCTCCCGGTCCGCGTCGACCACGGTCACGACGGTGTAGCCGACGCCAGTGACGACGACCCCGGCCAGCAGCGACGCCCCGAGGACGGCGGCGATCCGGCGCGGCCGCTTCTTGGCGGGTACGGATTCGGGTACGGGTGCGGATTCGGGCACGGGGACCGGTGCGGATTCGGGTACGGGGTTATCGGTCACAGCCGCTCCATCTGGCGCTTGGCGAGGTCCACGATCCTCTGCCCCGGGATCGGCTTGGAGTCGTAGACCCAGATCTCCAGAGCGATGTCGCCCCGCCAGGCGTGGGCCTCGGCGCTGTAGTCGCCCTCGCCCTCGTCCGACTCCGTGTGGACGTACGCCATCCCGTCCCCGGTGCCGGGCACGGGATAGCTCTTGGTGCCGTACTCGTCCTCGTCGTCGTAATAGCTCTGGTCGACGGACTCGGCGGCGCCAAGAATCTCCTCCTGCCGGAACTGGACCAGCCGGATCTGCACGCCGTACTCGCCGGTCGTCCAGCCGGTGACGGCCGCCCTCCGGAACTCGTAGCCGACAAGGTCGCCGAACACTGAGCCCGGCATGCCGTACCCGCCCGCGTAGTCGGCCAGGTCCATCCAGCCGTCCCCGCTCGACAGGTACTCGTCCGCTCTCGCCCCCTTGGGCTTCGTCAGCAGCAGCTTTCGCAGATCACCGTCGGTCCTCACCCTCCGGTCCTGCGCGGCCGAGAGCGGCTCCGGTCCCTCGCCCTTGGCCTGTGCGACCACCGGCTGCGACAAGGAGGGCAGTTTGGTCGGCTCACGGTCCGCCTGCACGAGATACCCGGCACAGGTACCGGCGACCAGGCCCAGCACGGCCGCCGTGGCGATCAACAGGGTCGTACGGCCGCGTCGACGCGAAGGCGGGTCGGGTATTTCAAGTGCTTCGAACACGCTGATCACTTCTGCCACTCCGGGCACTTCCAAGACGTCCCCCACGCAACATGACGCACGGATTTCGTATCCGCGCGCACAGGAGACCCACGGGCCACACCCAGAGTTGTAAGAGAGTTGATTACGATTCGGACTCCCGCCCGGCCTACGATGCGGCCATGGCGAAGAAGCTCGTGATCAAGGTGACCGCCGGGGCCGACGCCCCCGAGCGCTGCTCGCAGGCGTTCACGGTGGCGGCGGTGGCCGTCGCCAGCGGGGTCGAGGTGTCCCTGTGGCTGACCGGGGAGTCGGCCTGGTTCGCGCTGCCGGGCCGGGCCGCCGAGTTCGAGCTGCCGCACGCGGCACCGCTGCCCGACCTGATCGACTCGGTCCTCGCGGCAGGACGCCTCACCCTCTGCACCCAGTGCGCGGCCCGACGGGACATCACGGAGAAGGACGTCATCGAGGGCGTACGGATCGCGGGCGCGCAGGTGTTCGTCCAGGAGGCGATGGCCGACGACACCCAGGCCCTCGTCTACTGAAGCGAGTCGTCCCTGACAGCCCCGACGAAGACGGCCCAGGCACCGGCCTCGACGACCAGGGCACCCCGGGCGGGGTCCTTACTGTCCCGGACGGGGACGATGGCGGGGAGGTTGGGGGCGACTTCGAGGCAGTTGCCCCCATCCGGATTGCTGTAGCTGCTCTTGCGCCAGGCGGCGGCGCCGAGGTAGTCGTCGGAGACTTCGATGCACTGGCCGCCGTCCTGGTTGCTGTAGCTGCTCTTGCGCCATGTCACGCTGCTCAGGTCGATGGCTCGCATGAGACTTCCTCCAACATCCGCCTGATGAACTTCCGCGATTCGTCCGGCGATAGAGCCAAATCGCGTACCAGATCGTATCGGAGCTGAAGCCGTTCGACGTCTGCGGTTTCCTGGACCAGTTCGCCCGAGTATCCCGTCTCCACCCACGCGACGGTGCGGCCGTCGGCGTTCCGCAGAAACATCGCGTCAGTGTTCGTCAGTCCGTGGAGTCCGGCGGACAGCGGCATCACATGGACGGTGACATTGTTGCGCTGCACCATGAGCAACAGGTGCTCCAGCTGCTCCCGCCACTTGGCGGCGTCTGCCAACGGCGTGCGCAACACGGCCTCGGAGAGGATCGTGCGGAACCGTGGGGCGCCGTCCGCCAAGAGCACGGCGCGACGGCCCACTCGCGCCTCGACCTGTACCTCCAACGCGTCCCCGTCGAGCCCACCCGCCGCGAGCAACTCACGCGCGTACTCCGAGGTTTGGAGAACACCAGGCAAGGCAGCAGCTGCATAGTGCCAGAGACTGACCGCCTCGGCCTCCAGCACCATGTATCGCCGATAGCGCTCTTTGAACTGAGCCGGATCCCCAACCGCCAGCTCCCACAAGGCAAGTAGGAGTCCAGGCGTCCCGTAATGCTGATCCAGCGCCTGAGCCACCTCAGGGCTCCCCAACGTCGCCCCGCTCTCCAGCTTCCCGAACAGAGACGCGTCCCACCCCAAGGTCTCCGCAAGCTGCCGCAGGCTCTCCCCCCGCTCTGCCCGGAGTAAGCGCAGCTCCTCCGCGAACCGTCGCCTGGGCTCCTGGCTGCGCCCGGTGATCACCCTTCTCGACGGCATCGCACCGCACTCCTCACTCCCACGCACGGAATTTGTGGAACTTGCGCCCCCGGGCGCCGAACAACCGCTAGTCAGCGGCGTTTTGGCGTCCTGGATGAGCCATGCTCAGCCTGAACCCGAATACGCAGAGTAGTACAAACAACGCATTCCGTATAGAAGTTGTACGAGTTGGATGAAAGGAACGGCATCCATGACAACCGAGCCGACGACATCCTTCGAGCCCGGCACACTGGTCCACGACCCGGAGACCGACAGGGTCGGCGCGTACCAGGCCGTCGTCGGCCCGTACGCGATGCTGCGCCCCGTAGGCGGCGGCCGCGAGTGGCAGGCGGCCCCCGCGTCGCTCCGCGTGGCCACGCCCGAGCAGCGGCTGAGCGCGGGCGTGCGGGCGGCCAACGAGCGTGCGGGACGGGCGACTTGGGGCTACCTGGACGTGGGTCTCCCGCCACAGCCGGTGGCCGGCTGCGAGACGTGCGCCGAAATCGTAGGGCTACGGAGGGCCGCGCAGGCCGAGTCGGACGGCAGCGCGGAGACCGACGCCGACGTCCTGCTGCGCAGACACCAGCGGGCGGAGCACGGTTCGTGACCCGACGGGTCTTCCGGTACGTGGCGTACGCGCTCGTGCAGGACCCGACCGCCTACCCGGAGTACTCCGCGCGCTGCGTCTCGGGCGATGACGCGGACTGCGGGGCCGAGTCCGGTATGCGGCCGGGTCCGGGAGACGTCGAGGAGTGGCAGCGCAGGCACACCCAGGAGACCCGGCACACGCGGTATCGCCGCATCTTCGCGGACTACGCGGTCATGGAGCCGCTGGAGGGGCCCGACAGCCTGCCCCCGGAGCTGGAACCGGCGCGCGTCCACAGGCAGAACGGGTGACCCGCCGGGGCCTGGGCCGTCTCCGCCCCCTACTGCTGTCGCCGCCTCTTGCCGTCCAGCTCGTCCCACCACTCGTCGGACTTCTGGTCGCCGGACGGGTCGTCCCACCAGCGGTCGTCCGGGCCCCGGCGGTTGGCGACGATCGCCGCCAGGGGCGGGATCACCATCGCCACCACGCACATACCGACCGCCACCGGCATCGACCAGAGGCGCACGACTCCCCACGCCAGGACGAAGAGCGTGACGCAGGTGCCCATCATGGCGAAGTACACGTGCCGGCGACGTGCGTACATACGTCCAGGGTAGGCCCGTACGCCCGTACACGGCGAAGGGCCGCACCCCGGAAACCCGGGGTGCGGCCCTTCGGACACCAGGTGTCAGACGGCGATCGCGACCTCCGAGAGGCCGCCCGTCTGGGCGACGACCGTGCGGTCCGCCGTGCCGCCGGGGACGAGTGCGCGGACGGTCCAGGTGCCCTCGGCCGCGTAGAAGCGGAACTGTCCGGTCGCCGAGGTGGGGACCTCGGCGGTGAACTCGCCGGTCGAGTCCAGGAGGCGGACGTATCCGACGACCGGCTCGCCGTCGCGGGTCACCTGACCCTGGATCGTGGTCTCACCGGGCTTGATCGTCGAGGCGTCCGGGCCGCCGGCCTTCGCTCCACACATGTCTTTTCTCCATCAGAGGTCTGACCGGAGGGAAGGCCGGTCGGGGTGAACGGGGTGCTCGCCTGCTACTGGGACTACTTGTTGGCGCCGAGCTCGATCGGAACGCCGACCAGGGAGCCGTACTCGGTCCAGGAGCCGTCGTAGTTCTTGACGTTCTCCACGCCCAGCAGTTCGTGCAGGACGAACCAGGTCAGGGCCGAGCGCTCGCCGATGCGGCAGTACGCGATGGTGTCCTTGGCGAGGTCGACCTGCTCGTCGGCGTAGAGCTCCTTGAGCTCGTCGTCCGACTTGAAGGTGCCGTCGTCGTTGGCGTTCTTCGACCACGGGATGTTGCGCGCGGACGGGACGTGGCCCGGACGCTGCGACTGCTCCTGCGGAAGGTGGGCCGGGGCGAGCAGCTTGCCGCTGAACTCGTCGGGCGACCGCACGTCGACCAGGTTCTGCGAGCCGATGGCCGCCACGACGTCGTCGCGGAAGGCGCGGATCGACTTGTTCTGCGGCTTCGCCTTGTAGTCGGTGGCGGGACGCGAGGGGACCTCCTCGACCAGCTCACGGGCGTCGAGCTCCCACTTCTTGCGACCGCCGTCGAGCAGCTTGACGCTGTCGTGGCCGTACAGCTTGAAGTACCAGTAGGCGTACGAGGCGAACCAGTTGTTGTTGCCGCCGTAGAGGACAACGAGGGTGTCGTTGCCGATGCCCTTCGCCGAGAGGAGCTTCTCGAAGCCCTCCTGGTCGATGAAGTCACGGCGTACCGGGTCCTGGAGGTCCTTGGTCCAGTCGATCCGGATGGCGTTGCGGATGTGGTTCTTCTCGTAGGCGGACGTGTCCTCGTCCACCTCGACGATGGCGATGTCGGCGTTGTCGAGGTTGGCCTCGACCCAGTCGGCATCGACCAGGACGTCGCTGCGGCTCATGCTGTTTCTCCTCCGGGGCAGTTGCGGCGGGGTGGTGCGTAGTGCGTGAGCTGGGGGTACGTACGTGTCGGTCGTACCCGGTCGTGTGCGGTCAGGCCTGCTGCGACGCGCGCACGAGGGCCCTGGGGACAGGGCGCCGGGGGACGCGGGGGTGGTGCGCTGCTGGACGCCGCGCGCTCCCGCTCAGAAAGGGCGACAGAGCATGGCGGCGACGCGGCACAGGTCTACTGCCCGCCGCTTCGTGAGATCCGCCTGTCGGTGCATAGCGTCGATCGTAGGGACGGATTGCCGGGGATGTCACCGGCGTGTCGCATGATGAGACGCGATCGTCCGCGATGTGAGATGCGAGGGGGGAAGGGCCGGTGATTGCGGGAGCGCGGGTGCGGGAGCGCGGGATGTGCCCGCCGTCCCATCTGCGGTACGGACGGACCCGTCTCGCCAGTTGGACGCCTGTCCGACCGGCCGATGCTCCCGGTCCGACTCCTCACGCCTTCTGCCCGGCCGCCTCCTACCCGGCCAGGTTGACGTTCGAACCCTTCACCGTGATGTCCACGCCGGTCTTCGCCGCCTCGACCGAGTCCAGCTTGATACCGCCGGGCAGGCCCTCGATCTTCTGCTGGAAGTCCGTCACCGCGCGCATCCTGCCGTCGGCGAGGTCGATGCCCAGGTTGGGCAGGGAGTCCGCCTTCACCTTCACCGTGTCGCCCGCGACCGTGACCGTGCTGAGGACCGTCACCGGCTGCGGCAGCTCCTTGCCGAGCACCGTCGCCTCGACGGCGACCTTGATCTTGCCGTTGCCGCCGTCCGAGAGGCCCACGACCTTCGCTGTCACACCGGGCACCACCTGCGTGGGCTCCGATCCGGTGGTCGCCCTGGCCGCCTTCAGCAGCTCGGCGTACGTGATGTCGGCGCTGCCGGTCGCGGTGGCCGCGGTGGCGGAGCTGTAGTCGCCGCTGAACGCGACACCGCGCATCCGGGCGTTCAGGTCGTCGATGCGGATGTTCTGGCCGGAGGTGCCGGTGGCCGCGTCGTAGTCCTTGATGCCGACCTCGACGTCGTCCAGCTCACCGCCGGCGACCTGGGTGAGGAAGGGGAAGCCCTTGATGGACACGTCCGGGGTGGTGGCCAGGCCCTCGTTGGCCTTGAGGCGGTCCGCGACCTCGTCCTCCGCGAAACCGACGGCGACGCGGTCGGCGATCACGAAGAGGCCGCCGAGGATCACGGCGACGATGAGGAGTATTCGGAGTGCACGCATGTTCGTGACGGTACCCGGCCTGCCCGGAAGTACCGGTGGGGGCGGCCGGGTTGTCGATCAGCTGTGACAGGGCCCGGGGACTGTCCGGATGGGGCCGGCCGGAGGGGGCCGGCCAGAAGGAGCTGTCCCGGGACCGGGCGAACATCGCCCGGCGCGGTACTGGGACTAGTACTCCAGTCGCAGATCGCGACCTGACGTGGTGTCATTCATTGAGGGCGAGTCGGGTTTGGTAGTGGTGCCAGCGGGCTCGGGCCTGGTGTTGTCGTCGCCAGTCGGACCAGTTCAGATGCTGGGCGATCCGGGCGCGCATTGCCGGCGGCGGCAGGTCGCGGATGCGCGTGGTGAGCAGGTGAAACAGTCGCTGGGCCTCGGGGACGGTCAGCGCGATCGCGCCGCAATCGGCTGGCGGGTCCTGGTCGGGATCGTCGGGCAGGATGGGGGTGGGGTGTCTGGTCTTGTCGAGGGCCGCGAGCACGGCGAGCAGGGCGAGGGCCGCCATGGTCATGGTGACGTGGCGTTTCCACGCCCGGTAGCGCCTGACCTGGGTCTGGTCGAGTGAGACGGTGGTTTTCGAGTCCTGGAAGTCGTCCTCCACCTTCCATCTCATCCCGGCGATCTTGATCAGGTCGGTCAGGGGGCAGGGATGGTCCTCGGTTGCGTACGCGTAGAAGTACGCGATCGCGCTCCGGTCGGCGATGGAGCGGCGGATGAGCAGCCATCGGCGCGGGTGGTCGGTGGCGATCCACGCCCAGTCGTAGTAGCGAGGGCCCTTCGCGCCCGCTCCACACGAGCGGCGGTTCCATCCGTCCGGCTCGACCAGGTGCAGTGCCTGGTCCGCGCGCATGCGCCCGCCGCCGGAGCTGGTGAACTGGTGGTCGACGGGCACCGCGAACACATAGCCGATGCCGGCGCCTTCCAAGAACTCGCGCAATTCCCGGCTGCGTCCGTACACCTCGTCCCCGGTCGCCCACTTTGGTCTGATCCCGGCGGTCAGCGCCCGTTTCGCCTGCGCGAGGGCGAGCGCCGGCTTGGTGGCGAATGCGTGACCCTTAGGGAAACCCGCCGTCGCCATCCGCGCCGGATCGTCGAACCAGGCGGCCTGCACATACAGGTCCCGGTCGATCAGGGCGTGGCCCCGCTGGGTCGCGTACGTCGTGTACACCGCAACGATCACGTTCTCGACCCGGCCCATCGTGCCGGAGTACTGCCGACCTACGGCCGCCGTCTTCGTCCCCTTCTTCGCCTGACCCGTCTCGTCGAAGATCAGGACCCCGCCGTCGGCGCCGAGGTGCCTGGTCAGGAACGCGCGCACCACGTCTCTTGCGGTGTCCTCCTCCCAGCGGGCACGTTCGAGCAGGTGGTGCAGGCGATACGGCCGGTCCAGGCCGACTGCCTCCGCGATCGACCAGCAGTTGCCCGCAACGCCCGGCATCAGTAACCCGCGCAGGTACAACACGCCGTTGGCCCGCAGGTCGCGGCGGCGGTAGACCGGCGCGAGGTCTGCGGCGAGTTCGGCGAATACCGTTTCCATCTGCTCGGGATCTGCACTGCGGCGCGGTGCAGATCCCGAGCCGTGGGCATCGTGTGCGAGGCCGGTCATTTCCGATACCGCTGGGCCACTGCCGTGAAGGCGGCCTTGGGTTCCCATTCCATGTCGGGGTAGGTCTGCCCCCGGCGTCCTTCGAGGAGTTTGACGATGCCCAGGCCGGCCCGGTCCAAGTCGTCCCTGGGGTCGCCGTCCGGGCGGTGCGGGTATCCGGGCAAGGCGAACAGGAACACGAACGCGCTGTCCACGCCCTCGGTGTCGAAGATTTCCAGGAGTTCGCTCAGATATGCGGCCTGGCCGGCTTCGTCGCGCTCGTATATGCCGTTCAGTCGTACAGGGGCCTTGGTCTGCGGGTCGTGCTCGACCACTTCCAGCACGCGCCCGCCGCGGTCTCCCGCGCCGCGGTAGGCGGCGGTGCCGAACCCGGTGATGGCGAGCGGCTTCGGGCCTTGGGCCAGGGTGCGCACCGCGTCCCGGAACCGGTCGGCGACCTCGGCGGAGCGGATCAGCTCGAACGTCACCAGGTCGAAGGGAGTCCAGTCGACCTGCTCGAACTGGATGGATGCGTAGGTGAGCTTGCCCTGGAAGCGCTCGCGGACCGTGCTCGCGGCATCGCGGAGGAACGCGTTGATGCGCACGCCGAGCTCGCGCATCACTTCGGCCCGCCGCTCGGGCCGGCTCATCAGCTGCTCGACCCGTTCCTCGGGGCTTTCTCCGGGCAGGAACCCGCAGTTCATCACGCTCAGCTCGGCCCCTGCGACGAACACGACTGTGGCCCCCTGCTGCCGGAGCCGCTCCGCTCGCGCGGCGCAGTCGCGGAAGAGCGTGAGGATCTGCTCCGGGTCCAGTTCCAGCGGATAGGGCGAGAACCAGACCTCCAGGCCGAGCTCGGCGGCGGCACCGGCGGCCAGCTCCAGTCGGTCCGGGTCGCCGCCGATGATCTGGACCGCGTTGCAGTGCAGGTCGTCGCGGATGATGGCGAGCTCGCGCCGGACCACCGCGGGGTCGAAGTGCTCGCGGGATATCTGGCCGTGCACGACGAATCCGGTGTCGTAGGTCATTCCTCGTGCTCGCATGGTGACGTCCTCTCTGTCGGTCTCGGGCGGGTCGAGGCTGACAGGAAAAGTGCGTGCACGCAAGTTTGCGTGCACGCAGTCGAGTGTGGAACGCTAAGCACCGTGACGACACCACCGCCAGGGCTGCGGGAGCGGAAGAAGCAGGCCACGCGTGAGGCGCTACGCGAGGCGGCCCTGCGCCTGGCCGTGGAGCGCGGACCGGACCAGGTGAGGGTCGAGGACATCGCCGAGGCCGCCGGCGTCTCGCCGCGCACCTACAACAACTACTTCGCCAGCCGCGAGCAGGCGATCGTCTCCGCCGTTACCGCGGACCGGGAGGCGCGGATCGCGGCGGCGGTCACGGCCCGGCCCGCAGGAGTGCACCTAGCCGACGCCGTCACCGAAGCAGTGGTCGAGCAGTACACGAACACCGGCGAGCGCGAACAGCAGGCGCTGCTGCTAATCACCACCCGGACCGCGCTGCGCGACGCATTCCTCGACACCACCGCCGACATCGAGCCCCCGCTCACGGCGGTGATCGCCGAACGCCTAGGTGACACCGGAGCGCACACAGCCCGCGTTCTCGCGGCAAGCGTGGCTGCGGCGGTTCGAATCGCGCTGGAAGGCTGGCTCCGGCCGGCCGGGAACGCAGAGGCCGCCGAGAGTTTCGGCGCCGGAGGACTCGTCGTGCCCTCCGGCTCACTGCCCGACCAGCTCCGCGCGGCACTGGCCCCGCTCGCGCCCGCGTTCGACGCCGCCGAGCGACGCACCCAGCCGTGAAGCCGACCCAACTGGGGCATTCCGCTGGACAAACCGTAGATCCGGAACATGCCGATGCACCCGGCCGTCATCATCCTCGTCAGCCGAGTCAACATAGATGACACCGCGTCAGGTCGCGATCTACGACTGGAGTACTAGGCCGTGGTGCGCCCCCGTACCGTGTCGCGGAAGGCGATCGGGGTCTGGCCCGTGCGCTGGTGGAAGTACTTGCTGAAGTGGGTCGCGCTGGAGAATCCGAGCCGGTCCGAGATGCCGGCGGCGGTCACTTCGCTGTGGACCAGGAGGCGTTTGGCCTCCAGTACGACGCGACGGTCGATGAACTCCTTG
Organism: Streptomyces sp. AK08-02; assembly: GCF_033795085.1. NCBI lineage: Bacteria > Bacillati > Actinomycetota > Actinomycetes > Kitasatosporales > Streptomycetaceae > Streptomyces > Streptomyces sp. AK08-02. Next base: position 64,647 of record NZ_JARAZV010000015.1, on the reverse strand, counting down.
GCGCCCAGGCCGGTGGCGGCCAGGGTGGCGCGGGAGAGGGTGCGGGCCGAGTAGCCGAGCGCCCGCGCGTAGTCCTCCACCCTTCGGGTGCGGGCGAAGTCCCGTTCGACGGCGTCACGAAAGCGCGGCCAGGTGGCGTCTGGCTCGGGAGCGTGGCCGCCCGCGGGGGTTGTCAGGTGGGCCAGCCGCAGGACGAGGACGGACAGCAGGTGGCGCAGGGCGGCGGTGTGCACCTCCAGCGGCAGCTGTCCGAGTGCGCGGAACTCCGCCGCGAGGTGTTCCGTGGCCAGGCGCAGTGCCGCGTCGATGTCGGGCGGGCAGCGGCGCAGTACGGGGGCGTGGGGGTCTTCCACGCGGGCGCGGACGGTGGTGGCCGGGTCGAGGAAGTCCTGCTGGAACAGGATCAGGGTGCCGTCGGCGCCGGTGAGGTCTCCCCACTGCTGGACCTGCCCCGGGCGTACCCACAGCCAGGAGCCGGGTTCCAGGGCGTAGGCGGTGAAGTCCACCGTGTGCCGCAGGGTTCCGCCGGTGAGGGTGATCAGGTGGTGGAAGTCCGGGCGCAGGGGAACCACGAGACGCTCGGCCGGTACCCGGTGACACAGCTCGGCGAGGGACAGCACCTCGACCCCGGCCGGGGTGCCGACGGGCGCGGCGAAGGGGAGTTCCCGGATTCCCCGGTCGGCATGTTGTCGGTTTCTGACCATGGCTGGTCGCCAGCGTATCCGGATATGCCTGCTCACCGCCCCTAGCGTGAAGGTGTCATCTCGTCCGGCGGCACGTAGCTGACGGAAAGCAGTAATCGGCACCATCAACTCCGTTTCGCGCAAGGAGCACCCGTCATGAGCGATGCCAAGAACGCCAAGCACACCGTCCTCACCGCCGCCGGTGAACTGTTCGGCGACAAGGATCCGGGCGCGGTGGACCGCTGGGTCGCCGCCGACTACACCCAGCACAGCTCCCTGGCCGCCGACGGCCCCGATGCCCTGCGCCTGCTGGTCGCCGGGCTGCCGGAGGGCTTCCGGTACGAGGGCGCCCGCGTGATCGCCGACGGTGACCTGGTCGCCCTGCACGGCACCTACCACGGCTTCGGCCCCGATCCGCTGGTCGCCTTCGACCTCTTCCGCGTCGACGCCGACGGCAGGCTCGCCGAGCACTGGGACGCCCTGACCCCGGTGGTGGCCCGGACCGTCTCGGGCCGCTCGCAGACCGACGGTCCCGCCGAGGTCACCTCGCCGGAGACGACCGAGGCCAACCGCGCCCTGGTCGCCGAGTTCGCGCAGAAGGTCCTGGTCGGCGCCGACTACTCGGTGCTCACCGACTACATCTCCACCGAGACCTACCACCAGCACAACCCGGAGGCCGCCGACGGCCTCGACGGCTTCGGCGCCGCGGCCGCGAAGTGGGCCGAGGAGGGCAAGAACCTCGTCTACAAGACCGTCCACGGGGTCGTCGCCGAGGGCGAGTTCGTCCTGCTCCAGTCCGAGGGCGAGTTCGGCACCCCCGTCGCCTACTACGACCTCTTCCGGGTCCAGGGCGGCCGGATCGTCGAGCACTGGGACGTCATCGCCCCCGTCCCGGCCGAACTCCCCCACGGCAACGGACTGTTCTGACCCCGCCTCATCCCGACTCATCCCGAGTCACACCGACTCGCCCGACACGCCGTCGCGCCCGCCCACCGGGCCGGGAGAACACGGCGGCGTGCCGCACCCCGCGCGCATCCGCGCCGCACCCGGCGCCCGACCCTACGGTGGCACCATGAGCGATCTTGAGCAGAACAAGAACACCGCGAAGGCGTTCTACGACCTGATGTTCAACCAGTGCCGTCCGGCCGAGGCGATCGACCGGTACGCCGGGGACACCTACACCCAGCACAACCCGCACGTCGCCGACGGCAAGCAGGCGTTCATCGACTACTTCGACCGGATGGCCGCCGAATACCCGGGCAAGCACGTCGAGTTCAAGCGGGCCTTCGCCGAAGGCGACCACGTCGTCCTCCACTGCCACCAGACCTGGCCCGGGGAGGAGTACGCGGGCATCGACGTCTTCCGCTTCGACGGCGACGGCCGGATCGTCGAGCACTGGGACGTCCTCCAGGTCATCCCGCCCACCTCGAAGAACGACAACACCATGTTCTGAGGAGCGGCCGACGCCGGTGTGCCGGCCCCTCGGATCAGACCAGCGCCCGTCCCACCAGCCACACCGCCGGTGCCGCCGCTGCCAGCGGAAGGGCCACGCCCGCCGTGAAGTGGACGAACCTGGACGGGTAGTCGTAGCTGGCCACCCGGTGTCCGACAAGCGCGCAGGCTCCCGCCGCCGCCCCCAGCAGCGCACCCCCGCTGCCCAGCCCCGTCATCCCGCCGACCGCGATCCCCGCGCCCGCGGCGGCCAGCAGGGCGACGACCACCGAGGCCGCCGTAGGCATCGGCAACGCCCGGGCGAGCACCGCCGCCGCGACCGCCGCCGCCCCGACGCTCACCGCGTCCGGGTCCGCCGCGAGGTGACCGGTCGCGATGATCGCCAGCGCCGCCGAGGCGACCGTCGCCATCAGGCTCGACATCCGGGTGTCCGGGTCGGCGTGGGACCGCAGCTGCAGGACCAGGGTCAGCAGGACCCAGGCCCCGAGCGTGCCGAGGATCGCCGCCGGCGCGTTCTCGCGGCCCACCGCCAGCAGCGCCACGTCCGCCGTCACCGCGCCCAGGAAGGCGAGGGCGATGCCCTGGCGGGCCGGCCACATCCCGTTCAGCCGGAACCAGCCCGCCGCCGTGACCGCCTGGAGGATCACGAGGGGCACGACCAGCGCGTACGAGCCGATGGCCGCCGTACCGGCCAACAGCAGCCCGAGCACGGCGGTGAGGGCGGCCGGCTGCATCCCCGGCTCGATGATCGGCGAACGTCCCTCAAGGCGGGCCCGCTGCGCGTCGGTGACACGGGTGTTGCCCGCGACCGTGGCCGGACCGTACCCGGCGTCCGCGGGGGCACCCTGGGGCGGCAGGTACGGAGCCGGCGTCTCCGGCACCTCCGCCTGCGCGACCGGGGCCACCGGAGCGGCCGTCACCGGGACGACGGGGGCGTGCATCTGCGTCTCCCAGGTCTGTCCCTGCCACTGCTGCGTGTACTGCTGCGCCTGCGCGTCGTCGTACGCCGGCTGCTGCCCCGGCCAGGCCTGGGGCTGCTGCCCCCCGTACGGCTGCGGCTGCTCCTGCTGCTGTTGTTGCTGCTGCTGGTACGGGTCGTAACCCTGGTACCCATCCTCGTACTGCCCGTTGTGCTGCCCACTGTGTTGCCCGTTGTACTGCCCATATGGCTGCTGGTCGTTCATGACGCTGTGCTCACCCTCCTGCGAACGGCGGGAGCACCTCGACCGTGCCGCCCTCGGCCAGCCGTACCGTCTCATGTGCGCGGGTGCCCACGGGGTCACCGTCGATGAGGAACGAGCATCGGCGCAGGACCCGGACGAGTTCGCCGGGATGCCGCTCGCGGACCCCGTCGAGCGCCTCCGCGAGGGTGGCCGCGTCGTACGGCTCCTCGGCGACCCCTGCCGCGGCTTTCGCGGCGGCCCAGTAGCGCACCGTGACCTTTGGCATCTGCCTGTCTCTGCTCTCTGCTTCCTCGATCAACCGGCTGTGACTACGTTCAGGCTAGCCCGCCTTCGCGACAGCCCAGTCCCCGATGCGCCGCAACAACTCCTCGCCCGCCGCGTGTTCCGCGTGCCCCATCCCCGGCTCCAGCCACAGTTCGCCCGCGTCACCGGCCGCTTCCGCGAGCATCCGGGGGTGGTCCACCGGGAAGTAGCCGTCCCGGTCGCCGTGCACGATCAGCAGCGGCCTCGGCGCGATCCGCGCCGCCGCCTCCACCGGAGAGAGGGGTACGGGGTTCCAGTCCCGGTGATGGATGCGCGTACGGAGGCCGTAGCGGCCGACCAGGCGGCCCTCGGGACGGGTGATCAGCCAGTGCACGCGCCGCATGGGGGCAGTACCCCGGTAGTACCAACGGGCCGGCGCACTCACCGAAACCACCACGTCCGAGGCAGCCCCCGTGCGCCCCTCGTGCTCCTGCCGCCCGGAACCCCCGTACAGCGCCGCGTGCCGCAGGACCACCGAGCCGCCCATCGAGAAGCCGACCGTGGCCACCCGGGTGTGCCCGAGCTCACGTGCCCAGCGGACCGCGGCGGCCAGATCGAGGACCTCGCGGTCGCCGACCGTCGAGCGCCCGCCGGACGCCCCGTGCCCCCGGAAGGAGAACGTCACGACGGCCCCGTACTGCGCGAACACCTCCGCCACCCGTCGAACGTGCGGCCGGTCCGCGTCGCCGGTGAAGCCGTGCGCGACGACGATGGCGACACGATCGGAGGGGTTACCGGAAGGTGGCGCGGAGCCGTCGTATACAAGGCCTCCCGGCTCGTATACGGCATCGATCGTCACCCCGTCGTCGGTGGTCAGAAACCTACGCAGAGGGGCGCGATCGGCCGTCTCAGAGTTCGGGACGGCGAAAGATCGCGTCACATGACCTGCCGGACCAGTGCTCATGTGGGCTATTCTGCTGGGCAGAGGACTCGGGCAGCGCAGCCCCCGAGTCCTTTTGTGCTTTCGGTGGCGCTGTATACGAAGCGGACCAGGAGCGGAACGCTCAGGGAAACCGCAGGTGTACGGCGCATGGATCGCGCAGCAGTGCCGCAAACGTCCTCGCAGGGACCGAGGAGGAACCAGACGTTATGGGCGAGCGAAACGTGTACGACCGTATGACGACGACTATCCGGGTGGGTGGGACGCGATGAGTTCACTTCTCCTCCTGACCAATGCCCTCCAGCCGTCGACGGAGGTACTTCCCGCCCTCGGCCTGCTGCTGCACAACGTGCGCGTAGCTCCGGCCGAGGGACCCGCTCTCGTCGACACCCCAGGTGCCGACGTCATCCTGATCGACGGCCGGCGGGACCTCCCGCAGGTGCGCAGCCTCTGTCAGCTGCTGCGCTCCACCGGACCCGGCTGTCCTCTCATCCTCGTCGTCACCGAGGGCGGCCTCGCGGCCGTCACCGCCGACTGGGGCATCGACGACGTCCTGCTGGACACCGCCGGGCCCGCCGAGGTCGAGGCACGACTGCGGCTCGCCATGGGGCGCCAGCAGATCGTCAACGACGACTCCCCCATGGAGATCCGCAACGGCGACCTCTCGGTCGACGAGGCGACGTACAGCGCGAAGCTGAAGGGCCGGGTCCTCGACCTCACCTTCAAGGAGTTCGAGCTCCTCAAGTACCTCGCCCAGCACCCGGGCCGCGTCTTCACCCGCGCCCAGCTCCTCCAGGAGGTCTGGGGGTACGACTACTTCGGTGGCACCCGTACGGTCGACGTGCACGTACGGCGGCTGCGCGCGAAGCTCGGCCCCGAGCACGAGTCGCTGATCGGGACCGTCCGGAACGTCGGTTATCGATTCGTTACGCCGGAGAAGGGCGACCGCACGAGCGACGAGGCGAAGGCCAAGGCGGCCCTCGCGAAGTCGGACGATGCGGGCGGTACGACAGGCGCTACGGGCGATACGGCGGCCCTGGACGCCGTCACGGAGTCGTCCGAGGTCAACGCCGAGGCGTGACCGGCGCTACGGCGACGCGATCGGTGACAGCGCACGCCGTGGTCCGCGCTCCGGGCGGGTGGTAACGAAGTCCTTACGCCCTGCCCAGAGCCGGTCCATCCGCGTAGACTCCGCGAGTGGCCAAGGTGACTAGGGATGATGTGGCTCGGCTGGCGGGTACCTCCACCGCCGTCGTCAGTTATGTCATCAACAACGGACCCCGGCCGGTTGCCCCGGCCACGCGCGAGCGTGTCCTCGCAGCTATCAAGGAACTGAGCTACCGGCCCGACCGGGTCGCCCAGGCGATGGCGTCGCGGCGCACGGACCTCATAGGCCTGATCGTGCCGGACGCGCGCCAGCCCTTCTTCGGGGAGATGGCGCACGCCGTCGAACAGGCGGCGTCCGAGCGCGGAAAAATGGTGCTGGTCGGCAACTCCGACTACGTCCCCGAGCGCGAGGTCCACTATCTGCGGGCCTTCCTCGGGATGCGGGTCTCCGGGCTGATCCTGGTCAGCCACGCCCTCAACGACAACGCGGCGGCGGAGATCGAGGCCTGGGACGCCCGGGTCGTCCTCCTCCACGAACGCCCCGAGGCGATAGACGACGCCGCCGTCGTCACGGACGACCTCGGCGGCGCCCACCTCGCCGTCCGCCATCTCCTGGAGCACGGCTACGAGTACGTCGCCTGTATGGGCGGTATCGCCGAGACCCCGGCGGTCGGCGACCCGGTCTCCGACCACGTCCAGGGCTGGCGCAACGCCATGGACGAGGCCGGCATCCCCACCGAGGGCCGCCTCTTCGAGGCCCTCTACAACAGGTACGACGCCTACCAGGCCGCCCTGGAGATCCTCGCCGACCCGGACCGCCGTCCCCCGGCCGTCTTCTGCTCCACCGACGACCAGGCGATCGGCCTGCTGCGCGCGGCGCGCGAGCTGCGTATCGACGTCCCCGGTGAGCTGGCGGTGGCCGGCTTCGACGACATCAAGGAAGCGGCCCTGGCGGACCCGCCGCTGACCACCGTCGCCTCCGACCGCTCGGGCATGGCCCGCGCGGCCGTCGACCTGGTCCTCGACGACGGCGTGCGGGTGGCGGGTTCGCGCCGCGAGCGCCTGAAGCTGTTCCCGTCGCGACTGGTCACCCGGCGTTCCTGCGGCTGCGAGTAACCGCCCGGAACCGTTCGGTCGCGCCTTTATATCGGGCATACGAGGTTCTGCCGGGCTTCTCAGGGAGCACTCAGCCAGCTCTCATGCTGGGGCGACAAGCTCTCTTCCATGACCGAGAGCTTCCGCCGCAGCGGCGAGTACGAGACCCCCCAGGGCCACGAGCCGCAGTCGGCGTACCCCCAGCAGCAGTACGCTTCCGCACCCCACACTTCCTCCCCGGTGAACCCCGAGTGGCCGCCCCCGCCGGCGTACGAGCCGCCGACGGTCCAGCAGCCCACCTACCAGGACCCGGCCCAGCCCCCGCAGGCCCAGCCCGCGGCCACGGCCACCCTCCTCGCGGAGCCTCCCGCCCACCAGCGCAGGAAGCGCGCGAAGGGCCCCTTCGCCCTCCTCGCCGCCGTGGCCATCGTCGCCGCGGCGATAGGCGGCGGCACGGCCTACGGCATCCAGGAACTGACCAACTCGGACTCCGCCGTCACCTCCAGCAGCACCAGCACCAACGTGGTGCCGTCGAGTGCCAAGGGCACGGTCTCCGGGGTCGCCGCGGCGGTCAGCCCGAGCATCGTCGAGATCAACGCGACCTCGAACGCGGGTTCCTCGACCGGGTCCGGCGTGATCATCACGACCGACGGCGAGATCATCACCAACAACCACGTCATCGCCGGCGCCTCTGCCATCAAGGTGTCCACGAGCGACGGCAAGACGTACACCGCGAAGGTCGTCGGCACCGACAGCAAGAAGGACCTGGCCCTCATCAAGCTGGAGAACGCCTCCGGCCTGAAGACGGCGACCCTCGGCGACTCCGCCGGCGTCCGGGTCGGCGACCAGGTCGTGGCGATCGGCTCCCCCGAGGGCCTGACCGGCACGGTCACCAGCGGCATCGTGTCCGCCCTCAACCGTGACGTCACCGTCGCCACGGAGGAGAGCCAGGGTCAGCAGCAGCAACAGCAGGGCGGCGGAAGCGGCGGCTGGCCGTTCGAGTTCGGCGGCCAGGAGTTCAACGGCGACACCGGTACGTCCACGACGACGTACAAAGCCCTCCAGACGGACGCGTCCCTCAACCCCGGCAACTCCGGCGGCGCGCTCATCGACATGAACGGCAACATCATCGGCATCAACTCCGCGATGTACTCGGCGAGTTCGGGCTCCTCGTCGGACGCGGGCAGCGCGGGTCTTGGCTTCGCCATCCCGATCAACACGGTCAAGTCCGACCTGGCGACGCTGCGCTCGGGCTCGACCAGCTGACGCATCAGAAACAGATGAGGGGTACGTCATGATCAAGCAGGTTTCGCACAAGCTGACCGCCGGCACGGCGGCCACCGGCCCGGCCTCCCTGGACCTCGCCCTCGGCGTGGCCTTCACCCTGCACCCGCCGACGGCGACAGCGACAACGACGACCAGGGCGGCGGAGGTCGCCACGGTCGCGCATACGGCCGCCGCCCGCAGGTCGATGACGCGCGCTCGCCGCCCCGCACTGAGCTGATCCTTCTTCTCCGCAGCAGCCCGGAAACGTGCGACGCTGATGGCGTCCGACACGTCCCACCGCACCCGAGGAACCCACGCCCATGAGCCCCGCCGAAGGCGACCGTGACACCCAGCGCATCCTGATCGTCGACGACGAGCCGGCGGTGCGCGAAGCACTCCAGCGCAGCCTCGCCTTCGAGGGATACGACACGGAGGTCGCGGTCGACGGCGCGGACGCCCTGGAGAAGTCGATCGCGTACCGGCCCGACCTGGTCGTCCTCGACATCCAGATGCCGAGGATGGACGGCCTGACGGCGGCCCGACGCATGCGCGGCGCGGGCACGACCACGCCCATCCTGATGCTCACGGCCCGGGACACGGTCGGCGACCGGGTGACCGGCCTGGACGCGGGAGCGGACGACTACCTGGTCAAGCCCTTCGAGCTGGACGAGCTCTTCGCCCGGGTACGAGCACTGCTGCGCCGCAGCTCCTTCGCGGCAGCCGCGGTCGCGGGCAGCCTCCCGGAGGACGAGGCCCTCACCTTCGCCGACCTGCGCATGGACCTCGCGACCCGCGAGGTGACGCGCGGCACCCGGGCGGTGGAACTGACCCGCACGGAGTTCACCCTCCTGGAGATGTTCCTGGCCCACCCGCGCCAGGTCCTCACCCGTGAGCAGATCCTGAAGGCGGTCTGGGGCTTCGACTTCGAGCCCTCCTCCAACTCCCTCGACGTGTACGTGATGTACCTCCGCCGCAAGACAGAGGCGGGCGGCGAGCCGCGCCTGGTCCACACGGTGCGGGGTGTGGGGTACGTGCTGCGTCAGGGCGGCGCGGAATGAGCCGAGTGGGACGCCGGTTCCGTACCCTCCCGATCCGGTCCCGACTGGCTCTGCTGGTCGCCGCGGCGGTCGCGTTCGCGGTGGCGGCGGTTTCGGTGACCTGCTGGTTCATCGTGCAGGGGAAGTTGTACGACCAGGTGGACCAGGACCTGCAGAAGTCGCTGACCGTGCCAAGGCTTCGGGAGCAGGCCGAGTCCGCGGTCAACAACTGCACCCAGCAGACCTCGAAAGATCTCGGCAACGGATTCCGGAACACCTATTTCCAGGTGGTCACGGAGGACGGAAAGGCCTGTGTCCTGCCGTTCTCCGCCGGCAGCATCAAGGTCACCCAGGGCGACAAGGACCTGATCAAGACGGGCAACACCGAGCGCGGTACCTACCGGAACGGCACCGACTCCGAAGGCAGAGACGTACGGGTCCTCACCCTGCCCATGTTCACCGTCGCCGACTCGAACACACAGACCACCTCCAACGCCGGTGTCGCCGTCGCCCTCCCCCTCAAGAACACCCAGTCCACCCTCAACGACCTCGCCCTGATCCTCCTCTTCGTCTCCGGAATCGGAGTGGTGGGCGCGGGCGCGGCGGGCTTGGCGGTGGCCCGCGCCGCCCTCCGCCCCGTCGACAAACTCACCGAAGCCGTCGAACACATCGCCCGCACCGAGGACCTGAGCATCCGCATCCCGGTGGAGGAGGACAGTGACGACGAGGTCGCCCGCCTCTCGCACTCCTTCAACTCCATGACCTCTGCCCTCGCCAACTCCCATGAACTGCAACAGCAGTTGATCGCCGACGCCGGCCACGAACTCCGCACCCCCCTCACCTCCCTCCGGACGAACATCGAGCTCCTCACCCGCAGCGAGGAGACGGGCCGCCCGATCCCGGAGGCCGACCGCAAGGCGCTGCTCGCCTCGGTGAAGGCCCAGATGACCGAACTGGCCGCGCTGATCGGCGACTTGCAGGAACTGTCCCGCTCGGAGGGTCAGCGGGGCGAGCGCGTCCAGGTGGTCGCTCTGGAGGACACGGTCGAGTCGGCCCTGCGCCGAGCGCGTCTGCGCGGCCCGGAGCTGACGATCACCGCGGACATCCAGCCCTGGTTCGTCCGGGCCGAACCCTCGGCCCTGGAGCGGGCGGTGGTCAACATCCTGGACAACGCGGTGAAGTTCAGCCCCGAGGGCGGCACGATCGAGGTCCAGCTCGCGTCCGGTGTCCTCACGGTCCGCGACCACGGCCCCGGCATCCCCGTCGACGAGATCGCCCACGTCTTCGACCGCTTCTGGCGCTCCCCGAGCGCGCGGGCGCTGCCCGGTTCCGGCCTGGGCCTGTCGATCGTCGCCCGTACGGTCCAACAGGCGGGCGGCGAGGTCACGTTGGCCCGCGCGACAGGCGGCGGCACAGTGGCCACCGTACGACTGCCTGGGGCGCCCACGCCTCCGCCGGAGACGACGTAGAGAACGCGATGAGACCGGGTTTCCTCGGTCGCGGAGCAGAGCAGAGGTTCCGCTCCGCGACCGAGATTTCCCCCGTTGCGGAATCAACAATGCCGGTTCGTCGCCCTGTTGTCCTTCGCAGCCAGTCCACAGTTACTTGGCGCTGCGTCTACTTCGGGCCAGTTCTGCTCCCGCACCCCGTCCTACTCCCCTCCCGCCAGGGCCCGTTGCCGGTGCTCCCGAGGTGATGTGCCGTAGGCCGCGCGGAAAGCCCGGGTGAAGTCGGAGGGGCGGGGGTAGCCCCAGCGGGCGGCGATCGTGTGGATCGGGGTGGTGCGCAACGAGCCGTCCGCCAGGTCCCGGTGGGCGTTCTCCAGGCGTCGGCGGCGGATCCAGGCGGCGACCGGTTCTCCGTGTGTCCGTTCCTGGAAGATGCGGTGCAGATAGCTGAGCGAGATGTTGTGGGCGGCGGCTATCACCGGCGGGGTCAGGTCGGGGTCGTGGAGGTTCTGGCGGATGAACGCCTGGACGCGTTCCGCTGTGGCCCGGCCCCGGGTCTCCGGCGACAACGAGGCTTCCGCTTCCAGCAGTTGGGCGAACCAGGCCGACATGAGGTCGAGGACGACCGTGCCGAGGCGAGGTCCGTCGGAGGGCTGAAGGGTGTCGGCCTGCAGGTCCAGTCCGACGACGAAGTCCGCCAGCAGGGCGCCGACCCCCTCCAGCCCCGGCAGCCGCCGGCCCAGCAACTCCCTTACCCGGTCCGGCGGCAGGGGCAGCAGAGCCTTGGGGAAGTCCACGGCCATCCCGGTGACGATCCCGCCCTGCCGGTCGTCGGCCGACCTGACGTCGTACGGCCGCGAACTGTCGGCCAGGTGCAGGTCACGGGAGGTGAACGTGCTCGCCCGGCCCGCGTGGTCGAGCGCCAGCCCGCCCTCGATCAGCAGCGTCAGGTGGTAGAACTCGGGGTCGGCCTGCCGTACCAGTTTCTCGGTGCGTCGGTAGCGCGTCGGGAGGAACGACATCCGGCTCACGGCCACCGGCCCCAGTTCCAACAGCCGCTGCTCCGCCCAGAAATCGGCGGCGTGTGTGCTGACGAGTGCGCTGGAGCGCGTCCGGCCGACCAGTTCCTGCCAGTAGTCGAACCGGTCTCCCACAGGCACGTCGTCCGTGCGGAACACCGTCCCGATCATTCCGTTTCCTCTCCGGTCCCCGCTGTTCGTCCACGTCCTGTCGGCACGGCAACCTTTCCCCTCCCGGCTGCGACAGCCAAGTGACCTGGTTCCCCCCACCAGTTAACCCCTGTCGACCCCTCACTTGATCGGAAGCCGCCGTGAGCGAAACCCGCAGCACACCCCGTGGTCGTAGCCGTCACCGCCGCCGCAGGACCGCCCTGGTCGTCGGGGTCCCGCTGGCCCTCACCTCCGCCGGTGCCATGGCCTACGGCGCCGTCTTCGGTGTGTTCGGCGCCGACGCGCAGCCGAAGGCGGCCGCGGCCTCCGCCACGACCTCCGCCAAGGCCACTTCCTCCGCCCTCGCCGGTGTCACCGAGGTCGCGAACGGCTTCGCCTCCGTCAACGCCCTTGGCCAGAACGGGACCTACGGCGGCCGGGACGGTCAGACCGTCACCGTGAAGACGCTCGCCGACCTGGAGCGATACGCGACGGCGTCCGAGCCGTACGTCATCGTCGTCGCGGCAACCATCAACATGAACCCGGTCGGCAAGGAGATCAAGGTCCAGTCCGACAAGACCGTCATCGGGTCGGGGACCTCCGGGCAGATCGTCGGCGGCGGGTTCTTCCTCGGGCAGGGCGTCCACAACGTCATTATCCGGAACCTGACGATCCGGGACGCCTACCAGGGCGTCTGGAACGACAAGGAGCACGACTTCGACGGCATCCAGATGGACGGCGCACACCATGTGTGGATCGACCACAACGACATCCGCCACATGGCCGACGGTCTCATCGACAGCCGCAAGGACACGACCTACCTGACCGTGTCCTGGAACAAGCTGAGCCAGGAGAACAAGGCGTTCGGCATCGGCTGGACCGAGAACACCACCGCCGACATCACGATCCACCACAACTGGATCCGCGAGACCGAGCAGCGCAACCCGTCCACCGACAACGTGGCCCACGCACACCTCTACAACAACTTCCTGGAGGACGAGGCGGGGACCACCATCAAGTCCTCGTACGGGAACTACTCGCGCGGCAAAACCAACATGGTCCTGGAGAACTCCTACTTCCAGGGCATGACCAACCCCGTCGTCCGGGACGCCACCGCCACCCTCGTCCAGCGCGGCAACGTCTTCTCGGGGACGACGGGCAAGAACGAGAGCGGGGGGTCGGGCGCGGCCTGGGACCCGAAGACGTACTACGCCTACACCCCGGACAAGGCGGCCGATGTGCCCGCCCTCCTCAAGTCCGGTGCGGGGCCGCGCAGTTCGGTGGCCAAAGCGAGCAGTACCGCAACCACCACGGCCGCCGCCGCCACGACCCTCACCGTCGCCGCCGACGGCTCCGGCCAGTACCGGACCGTACAGGCCGCCGTGAACGCCGTACCCGCGAACAACGCCTCCCGGGTGGTCGTCTCCGTCAAACCGGGCACGTACCGCGAGCTGGTCAAGGTGCCCTCGAACAAGCCGCACGTCACCATCCAGGGCAGCGGCGGCAGCCGCAAGGACACCACGATCGTCTACAACAACGCGTCCGGTACGCCGAAGCCCGACGGCTCCGGCACGTACGGCACCGGTGGCAGCGCCACCGTCGCCGTCGAGGCGGACGACTTCCAGGCCCGCAACCTGACCATCTCCAACGACTTCGACGAGGGCGCGCACCAGGACATCGCGAACCAGGCGGTCGCCCTTCGCACCTCCGCCGACAAGGTGTTCCTCGACAGCGTCATCGTCACCGGCGACCAGGACACCCTGCTGGTGGACACCGCGTCCAAGGACAAGCTGGGCCGCGTCTACATCACCAACTCCTACGTCGTCGGCAACACCGACTTCATCTTCGGCCGGGCCACCGCCGTGATCGACAAGTCGGTCATCACCCTGAAGAAGCGCTGGAACGGCACCTCGGCCGGCTACGTCACGGCTCCCAGCACCGCCGCGAACCGCAAGGGCATCCTCATCGCCAACTCCACGGTGAGCGGTGACGTCTCCGACCGCAGCTTCTACCTCGGCCGCCCCTGGCACGCGGGCGGCGACGCGACCCTCGACCCGCAGACCACCATCCGCAACACGACACTGAGCGCGGCGATCAGGACCACCCCGTGGACCGACATGAGCGGCTTCTCCTGGAAGGACGACCGTTTCGCCGAGTACAAGAACACCGGCGCGGGTTCGGGCGCCGCGAGCAGCGACCGCCCACAGCTGACCGACGCCCAGGCCACCGCCCAGGAGGTCGCGGACTGGCTGGGCGACTGGACACCCACGGCCGGCTGACCGTCGTACGGACCGACCCGGCACCTCCGGCTGGGGAGCGCGAGCCGGCGCCCGCTCCCCAGCCCCCGCACACCCCTTTCCCAGGCCCAGCACAGCCCCCGGCGCCACCTTGGGCGGATGGTTGCGCGGAAGATCCTGCTGGCCGACGACGACGCGGCCGTACGTGAGGGGCTCGACCGGGTGCTCAGGTTCGAGGGGTACGAGACGCTGCTCGCCGGGGACGGCCGTGCGGCTCTCGCCCTTCTGGCGGAACCCGGCCCCGCGCCCGATCTCGTGCTCATGGACGTCACCATGCCCGGACTCGACGGGCTGGCCGCGACCCGGCGGCTGCGGGCCTCGGGGTGCACCGTCCCGATCCTGATGATCACCGGACGGGCCGCCGTCGGAGACCGCATCGTCGCGCTCGACAACGGCGCCGACGACTACCTCGTGAAACCGTTCGCCACCGAGGAACTCCTCGCGCGTGTACGGGCGTTGCTGCGCCGCAGCCCACCGCGCGAGCCTCTCCCCTCGCCGCTCGCGGGGATCGGCTTCCAGGATGTCCGGCTGGACCCGCGGACCCGTACCGTCACCCGCGCCGACCGCCGGCTCGACCTGACCAAGACGGAGTTCAACCTGCTCGAATACCTGCTGCGCCGGCCCGAGAAGGTCCTCGCCCGGGTGCAGATCCTCAAGGACGTCTGGGGCTTCGACTTCGAGCCCGCCTCCAACACCCTCGACGTGTACGTCATGTACCTGCGCCGGAAACTGGAGAGCCGGGGCGAACCCCGGCTCATCCACACCGTACGGGGGATGGGTTACACCCTGCGGGCATGTCAAAGGGCCCAGGGCGAGATGCCCCGGGCCCTTCGGCGGACAACCGCCAGGTAACAGGTGAACAGGTGTAACAGGACTGACTACTGCACGACCGTGATCCGCTTCGCCGCCGGAGGCGCGATCGGCGTCGTCGGCGTGGAGTTGGCGGTCAGGTACTCCGCCAGCACCGCGAGGTCGTCCGCGCCGACCAGGTCGTTCGTGCCCTGGCCCAGCGTCGGGAAGCCGTCGCCGCCGCCCGCGAGGAAGTTGTTCGTCGCGACGCGGTAGGAGGCGGCCGGGTCGATCGCCGCACCGTTCAGCCTGACCGAGTCGGCGACCAGGCGCGCGGCGCCGGCCTTCGTCAGGTCAAGGGTGTAGGTGAGCCCCGACGACACCTGCAGCACCTTCGGCGAGGCCGCGTTCGTGCCACTGACCTGCTCCTGGAGTACGGAGATCAGCTGGGCGCCGGTGAAGTTCTGCAGGTTCACCGTGTTGGAGAACGGCTGGACGGTGAAGCCCTCGGCGTAGGTGACGACACCGTTGCCCTCGGCGCCCTTCGCCGCGAAGGTGAGCCCCGCGCGGATACCGCCCGGGTTCATCAGCGCGAGGTCGGTCTCCGGGTCGAGCTTCTTGCCGTACGCCAGCTGCGCGTCGGCGATGAGGTCGCCCATCGGGGACTCGGTGCCGGTGTTGTTGATGTCGCCGGAGATGTAGCCGATCGCACGGTTGCCGATGGGCGCCGCGAGGGTGTTCCAGCGGGCGATCAGGTCGGTCATGTCCTGGGCCTTGGCGACGGTCCGGGTGACCACGTGGTTCGCGGAACGGACGGCCGTACGGGCGATGTCACCCGTCTTGCGGTCGTACGTCAGCGTGGTGTCCGTGTACAGGCGGCCGAAGGACGCGGCCGAGGTGACCGTGCGCGGCTTGCCCGAGGGGTCCGGGATCGTGCAGGCGTACGCGGCGTGGGTGTGGCCGGTGACCAGCGCGTCGACCTTCGGGGTGATGTTCTTCGCGATGTCGACGATCGGCCCGGAGATACCGGAGCCGCCGCCCGCCGCGTCGCAGTCGTAGTTGTAGGCCGACGAGGCCGGGAGGCCGCCCTCGTGGATCAGCGCGACGACCGACTTGACGCCCTGCTTCTCCAGCTCCTTGGCGTACTTGTTGATCGTCTCGACCTCGTCCTTGAACTTGAGGCCCTTCACGCCCTCGGCGGAGACGACACCGGGGGTGTCCTCCAGGGTCACGCCGATGAAGCCGATCTTGACGCCGTTCTTCTTCCACACCCAGTAGGGCTTGAGGATCGGCTTCCTGGTCTTCTCGTCGAGCACGTTCGCCGCGAGGTAGGGGAAGTCCGCGCCCTTGAACTTCTTGCCCTTGACGTAGCAGCCGTCGGTCGGGTGACAGCCACCGTTCTGCAGACGGCCCAGTTCCCTGGCGCCCTCGTCGAACTCGTGGTTGCCGACCGAGGTGACGTCGAGGTCGAGGCCGTTGAGCGCCTCGATGGTGGGCTCGTCGTGGAAGAGGCCCGAGATCAGCGGGGAGGCGCCGACCATGTCGCCGCCGGCCGCCGTGATCGAGTACGGGTTGTCCCCGCGCGCCTCGCGCAGGTGCGTGGCGAGGTACTCGACACCGCCCGCGTCGATCGTCTTCGTCGTGCCGTCGGCCTGGAGTTCGGTGACCCGGCCGGAGGAGCCGGACGGCGGCTCAAGGTTGCCGTGCAGGTCGTTGAAGGACAGCAGCTGCACGTCCTGGTAGCGGTTCGGCTTGCTGTGGCCCTTGCTGCCGGCCTTCTGCGAGCTGTCTCCGGCGCTGGCCGGCAGAGCCGCGGCGGCGAGAGCGCCGACCGTGGCGATACCGGCGATGCCGGCGAGCAGCGCGCGCGTACGGCGTCTGCGGCGGTGGTACGGCTGGGGTGTGGCTGGCATGTGCCCCCCTGAAGTTCGTAAGAGGAGAGGAAGGGACGCCCGAGGAGGGCGTAAGAAGAACGTGAGAATTCAGTCCCGTCCCGGCGCAGCCTAGGGTCAACGCGCGTAGCACAACAGGGGTTCAGGGTTACGGAACGGTTGCCTCCCCGGGAGATTCACCATGAAACGGGCAGGCCTTACCCTCGTAGCCATGACCAGCGACGACACCGCGCCCCCCGTTCCCCCCGGCCTGTCTCGTTCCATCGACACCCTGGCCGCCCTCACCCCCGAGCAGGCCGACGCCGTCCTCGCGCTGCTCGCGGACGCCGCCCGGGCCGACGGACAGCAGGCGGTGTCCGAGCAGGGGCGGTTGCAGCTGCGCGGGGGTGCCCGTGAGGGCGTGTCGCACTTCCTCCTCACCGTGGGCGGCGAACTCGCCGGCTACGCACAGCTGGAGGACACCGACCCGGTCGAGGCTCCGGCCGCCGAGCTGACCGTCCACCCGGCCCACCGCGGCCACGGCCACGGACGCGCCCTCGGCTCCGCCCTGCTGGCCGCCTCCGGCAAGCGGCTGCGCGTCTGGGCGCACGGCGGCCACTCCGCCGCCCGGCATCTGGCCCAGGTCCTCGGTCTCACCCTGTTCCGCGAACTGCGCCAGCTGCGGCGGCCGTTGACCGACCTGGAGCTGCCCGAGCCGAAGCTTCCCGAGGACGTGACGGTACGGACCTTCGCCCCCGGCGAGGACGACGCGGCCTGGCTCGCCGTGAACGCCGCCGCGTTCGCCCACCATCCCGAACAGGGCTCCCTGACCCAGCGCGACCTCGACGACCGCAAGGGTGAGGCCTGGTTCGACCCGGAGGGCTTCTTCCTCGCCTTCCGCGACGGCGAACTCATCGGCTTCCACTGGACGAAGACGCACGCGGCGGAGCGCCTCGGCGAGGTGTACGTCATCGGCCTGCGTCCGGGTGCCCAGGGCGGCGGCCTCGGGCGGGCGCTCACGACGATCGGCCTGCGCCACCTGGCGGAGCGCGGGCTGCCCACGGCGATGCTGTACGTCGACGCGGACAACACGGCGGCGGTGAGCCTGTACGAGCGGCTGGGCTTCGAGACCCACGAGACGGACCTCATGTACCGCACGGAGTCCTGAGACAACTCCCCGAAACGCGTGATGGGGGCGGTGTGTTGACATCGCCCCCTCTCTTGGTTCACCCTTTCACTACTCAATTAGTGAAAGGGTGGTTGTACGAGTGGTCGAGTACCGCATCGACAGACGCACCGGCGTCGCCACCTATCTGCAGATCGTCCAGCAGACCAAACAGGCCATGCGTCTCGGCCTGTTGGAACCCGGCGACAAGCTGCCCACCGCCCGTGAGGTCGTGGAGGCCACCGCCATCAATCCGAACACCGTCCTGAAGGCCTACCGCGAGCTGGAACGCGAAGGCCTGGTCGAGGCGCGGCGAGGCCTCGGCACATTCGTCCGCAAGTCGCTGGGGGCCGCCCCGGCGGACTCCCCGTTCGGCGTCGAACTGGCCGACTGGGCCACCCGGGCCCGTACGGCCGGACTCGAACGGGACGACGTGGCGGCGCTGTTCACCTCCGTACTCGACACGCATTTCGCCGACACAAGACTCAAGGGGGACCAGGGATGAGCGACACCGCCATGGAGGCGGCCGGACTGGGCAAACGGTTCGGCTGGCGGAAGGACAGGGGCTGGGCGCTGCGCGAGTGCGCGTTCCGGCTGCCCGCCGGACGCGTCTGCGCGGTCGTCGGGCCCAACGGCGCCGGAAAGTCGACGCTGCTGGCCCACGCGGCCGGTCTCCTCAGGCCCACCGAGGGCACGCTCAGCGTCCTCGGCACCGGCCCGGCGGCGGCGCGCGAGCGGGTGGCGTACGTCGCCCAGGACAAGCCCCTGCACACCCACCTCACCGTCGCGGAAACCCTGCGCTTCGGCCAGGAGCTCAACTCCCGGCGCTGGGACCGGTCCGTCGCCGAGGGCGTCGTCGCGGACGGCGCCCTCGACCCCGACGCCAAGATCCGCGACCTCTCCGGCGGCCAGCGCACCCGGGTCGCGCTCGCCCTCGCCCTCGGCAAGCGGCCCGAACTGCTGCTCCTGGACGAGCCGATGGCCGACCTGGACCCGCTCGCCCGGCACGAGCTGATGGGCACCCTGATGGCCGACGCCGCCGAGAACGGCACCACGGTTGTCATGTCCTCGCACGTCGTGGCCGAGCTGGAGGGCTCCTGCGACCACGTCCTCCTCCTCGGCGCCGGCCGGGTCCGCCTCGCCGGCCCACTGGACGACCTGCTCGCCGCCCACACCCTGATCACCGGCCCGGCCGCCGACCTCGACGGCCACACGGTCATCGAGTCCCGTACGACGGGCCGCCAGACCACCGCCCTCGTCCGCTCCGGGGGCCGTCTCGCAGGCACCTGGCAGAGCGTCACCCCCACCTTCGAGGAGCTGGTCCTCGCCCACCTCCGGTCCCCGGGGGCACCGCCGCTGCACCTCGACGAAACCGACCCGGCCGCGTCCGCCTCCGCGGAGGCCGGCGTATGACCACCCTGACCGTCTCCGAGGCCCCGGCCCGAAAAGGGTTCCGCGGCTCGTACCGCCCCACGGGCCTCACCTGGACCCTGCTGCGCGTACACCGGGCCGCGCTCTGGTTCTGGCTGCTGTACGTCGTCGTGGTCGCCGCCGTGCTCCTGTGGACGTACGGGCCGGGCGCGACCGCGGCGATGGACGAGCTGGCGCGTTCGGGCTGCCGTGACGGCGGCATACCCAACCTGGGCTGCGACCAGCTGGGCCCGGCCGGATCCCGCTGGGACTCGGGCGTCGCCCTCGGCAGCTCCATGATCGCCCTCGCCCCGATCCTGATCGCCACCTGGGCGGGCGGCTCGCTCATCGGCCGCGAGCTGGAGGACGGCACGGCCCAGCTGGCCTGGACCCAGGCCGTGTCCCCCGCCCGCTGGCTGGCGGCCAAGCTCGCCGTACCCGCCGTACTGATCACCGCGGGCATGCTCCCGCTCACCCTGCTGCACCGACTGATGTGGACGACCGCCCCCGAACTGCGGCGCGACAGCTGGAACTGGTTCGACAGCCAGATCTTCAACGCCAACGGCATACTCGCCACCGCCTATCCCCTGTTCGGGCTGGCCTTCGGCGTCCTCGTGGGCATGGTCGCGCGCCGCTCGTCGCCCGCTCTCGGCCTCTCCCTGTTCGGCAGCGGATTCGGCCTGCAGTGTTTCCAGTCCCTGCGTCCGCACCTGTGGCCCGCCGAGACCCTGAAGGCCGCCGACGGCTTCTCCGACCGGCCCGGCATGACGGTCGCCGAGGGCTCCTACACCTCCACCGGCGCCCGCCTTCCCGACGTGCTGTGCGACGACGACAGTGCCAGGTGCATCGCCCGCCACGACATCGCCGGCGTCTACCGCGACTACCACCCGTCCTCCCACTTCTGGCCCCTCCAGCTCATGGAGACCGGCCTCCTCCTCGCCCTCGCGACGGTGGCCGTGCTGATCGCGTTCGCCGTCCTCAAGCGCCGCACGGGAGCCACCCGATGACCGACACCGCCACCACGCTCCCCACCCCCGCGAGACCGAAGCGCACCCCCACCCTTCCCACCCTTCCCGCGCTCCCCGGCCCTGTCCGGGCCACCCTCCGCCTGCACCGCTCGGCCCTCTGGTTCTGGCTGCTGCTGGTCGCCGTGGGTGCCGCGGCGACGCTGTGGATGTACGGCTGGGGGACCGACGCGGCCTACACCGAGTTCGTCCGCAGGGGCTGCGCCGACGCGGTCACCGGCGACAGCTGCCACTTCGGCGGCCCCGCCGCCGCCCGCTACGACACCGCCGAGGACATCAGCGGCGGCCTCATCAACTTCGTACCGCTGCTCGCCGCCCTCTGGGCGGGCGCCTCGCTCATCGGCCGCGAACTGGAGAACGGCACGGCCCAGCTGGCCTGGACACAGTCCGTGTCCCCCGCCCGCTGGCTGGCCGCCAAGCTCGCCGTACCGGCCGTCCTGCTCACCGCGGGCACCGGGTTCCTCGCTCTCCTGCACCATCTGGCATGGGGCGCGCACGCCGAGCTGTTCCGCGGGAGAGGCCCCCGGCAGTGGGAGGAGAGCGGCAACTACGTCGCGAACGGCCCCCTCGTCCCCGCGTACGCCCTGCTCGGACTGACGGTCGGCGCCCTGCTGGGACTGCTCGTACGGCGGTCCATGGCCGCGCTCGGCACCGCCTTCTTCACCTTCATGACCCTCGACTTCGCGGTCACGTCACTACGTCCGTACCTGTGGCCGGTCAAGACCCTGACCAGCGACAACGGCTACCCGGCCTACATCGGCATGGTCGTCGACGACGGCGCCCTGACCTCCACCGGAAAGCACGTCTCCGACCCGATCTGCGGGGACGGCGCCCAGTGCCTGGCCCACTACGACATCGTCGGCTACTACCGCGACTACCACCCGTCCTCCCACTTCTGGCCCCTCCAGCTCATGGAGACGGGAGTCGTCCTCACCCTGACCGCCGCCGCGACGGCGGCCGCCTTCTGGCTCCTGCGCCGCCGCACGGCCTGACCAACGCGTCCCGGCACCCTTCCAGCGCAGGCCGCACCCGCCAGCCCAGGCCCACATTTCCAGCCCGTCCGGCGCTTGAGGACAAGGCCCGTTCAGGGCCGGAGCGGGGGCCTGGGGGCGGCAGCCCCCAGCGACGCCCACACCAACCCCCCGCACCTGACGACCCACGCCAACCCCCGCGAGCCGCCCCCAGATATCCCGCACGTCATGTCCCCGTAACCAGTGATTCAGCCAGGCTTGCGAGGCTCACCCAATGACGCCCGCCGTGCCTGAGCCCTCGCCGCCCCCCGAGGGCACCAACGGGACCGGGGAGGCCCGGCAGAACCCCGCCGCCCTCCCACCCGCGCGCTCCGACGCGACTGTCCCGGCCCCGGCGCGGAACAATGGGGTCATGAGCCAGCCAAACGCCCAGCCGCAGGTCCAGCACGCGCAGCCGTCCGTCGGTTCTCTGACGTCCCACCGCCCGCACACGGTGTCGGCCGTGGTCTCCGACCTGGAACCCGACATCGACGCCGACCTCGACGAGTACGTGGAGGCCCCCTACGACGGCGAGCTGCTGCCGCAGGGCCGCTTCCTCGACCGGGAGCGCAGCTGGCTCGCGTTCAACGAGCGAGTGCTCGAACTGGCCGAGGATCCCAACACGCCCCTCCTCGAACGGGCTAACTTCCTCGCGATCTTCGCCAGCAACCTGGACGAGTTCTTCATGGTCCGGGTGGCCGGCCTGAAGCGCCGGATAGCCACCGGCGTGGCCACCCGTTCCGCGTCCGGCCTCCAGCCCCGCGAGGTCCTGGAGATGATCTGGGCCCGCTCCCGCGAGCTCATGGCCCGGCACGCCGCCTGCTACCAGGAGGACGTGGCCCCGGCGCTCGCCGAGGAGGGCGTGCACCTGGTCCGCTGGAGCGAGCTGACGGAGAAGGAACAGGCCCGCCTGTTCACCCTCTTCCGCCACCAGATCTTCCCGGTCCTCACCCCGCTGGCCGTCGACCCGGCGCATCCCTTCCCGTACATCTCGGGCCTCTCCCTGAACCTGGCCGTGATCGTACGGAACCCGGTGAGCGGACACCGCCACTTCGCGCGCGTGAAGGTCCCGCCGCTGCTGTCCCGCTTCCTGGAGGCCTCCCCGAGCCGGTACGTGCCCATCGAGGACGTCATCGCCGCGCACCTCGAAGAGCTGTTCCCCGGCATGGAGGTCCTGGAGCACCACGCCTTCCGCCTCACCCGCAACGAGGACCTGGAGGTCGAGGAGGACGACGCCGAGAACCTGCTCCAGGCCCTGGAGAAGGAACTCATGCGGCGCCGCTTCGGCCCGCCGGTGCGCCTTGAGGTCGAGGAGTCCATCGACCGTTACGTCCTCGACCTGCTCGTACGCGAACTGAAGATCACCGAGGCGGAGGTGTACCCGCTGCCCGGCCCCCTCGACCTCACCGGCCTCTTCGGCATCTCCTCCCTCGACCGGCCCGAGCTGAAGTTCCCGAAGTTCATCGCCGGCACCCACCGCGACCTGGCCGAGGTCGAGTCGTCGTCCGCGCCGGACATCTTCGCCGCCCTGCGCGAGCGGGACGTCCTGCTGCACCACCCGTACGACAGCTTCTCCACCTCCGTGCAGGCGTTCCTGGAGCAGGCGGCCGGCGACGACGACGTCCTCGCCATCAAGCAGACCCTGTACCGGACCTCCGGCGACTCCCCGATCGTGGACGCCCTCATAGAGGCCGCCGAGGCGGGCAAGCAGGTCCTCGTCCTCGTCGAGATCAAGGCCCGCTTCGACGAGCAGGCCAACATCAAGTGGGCGCGCAAGCTGGAGGAGTCCGGCTGCCACGTCGTGTACGGCCTCGTCGGCCTGAAGACCCACTGCAAGCTGTCCCTGGTGGTCCGCCAGGAGGGCGACACGCTGCGCCGCTACTCCCACGTCGGCACCGGCAACTACCACCCCAAGACGGCCCGCCTGTACGAGGACCTGGGCCTCCTGACGGCCGACCAGCAGGTGGGCGCGGACCTCTCGGACCTGTTCAACCGTCTGTCCGGCTACTCCCGCCGCGAGACCTACCGCCGCCTCCTGGTGGCCCCCAAGTCCCTGCGGGACGGCCTGATCTCACGGATCAACAAGGAGGTCCAGCACCACCGTGCCGGACGTCCCGCGTACGTCCGTATCAAGGTCAACTCGATGGTGGACGAGGCGATCATCGACGCGATGTACCGCGCCTCCCAGGCGGGCGTCCCGTGCGACGTCTGGGTCCGTGGCATCTGCGCCGTACGCCCAGGGGTCCCGGGCCTCTCCGAGAACATCCGGGTCCGTTCCGTCCTCGGCCGCTTCCTCGAACACTCCCGGGTCTTCTCGTTCGGCAACGGCGGCGAGCCCGAGGTGTGGTTCGGCAGCGCCGACATGATGCACCGCAACCTCGACCGCCGCATCGAGGCACTCGTCAGGGTCACGGACCCGGCCCACCGGGCCGCGCTCAGCCGGATGCTGGAAACCGGCATGTCCGACACCACGCAGTCCTGGCACCTGGGCCCGGACGGCGAGTGGACCCGGCACGCGACGGACGCCGAGGGCCAACCACTGCGGAACGTCCAGGAGATGCTCATAGACGCCCGGAGGCGTAGGCGTGGCACAGCGACAACTTGACCCGACCGACCCCACGACGGCCGGACCCGCCGGGCCCGTGAGCTGCGACGCTCTGGCGGACTACCTACGGGCGCAGGCGACGGAGTTCCTCCGCGCCCTGCGCCTGCACAGGGAGACCGGCACGGGCTCCGCCGCGTCTCCCGGGGAGGAGCCCGTGGACGCGGCCCGTTCCCTGCGCCACGCGGCCCGCCGCATCACCGGCACCCTGCACACCTTCCGCCCTCTCCTGGACCCCACCTGGGCGGAGGCGATGCACCCCGAACTGGCCTGGCTCTCCGGCACCCTGGCCCGCGAACACGCCTACGCGGCCCGCCTGGAACGCCTGCTACTGGCTCTCCAGCGGCTGTCGGGGGCGACGCCGATCCCGGCGCAGTCCGTTGCGGGCGGTCGGTTGGCCGGGGCGGGCACCGTCCCGGCGAAAGCGACGGCCACCGGCAGCGCCGGCCCCCCGAACGCCCAGCCGGTCGGCGCCCAGCTCACCCTGGGCGCCGCGAAGGCGGGCGCCCTGCTGGAACGTCAGCTCACCCTCGCCCGCACCCGGGCCCACTCGGCGGCCCTGCAGGCACTGGGCTCCTCCCGCTTCCACGCGGTGGCGGACAACGTCGCGGTCCTCGCCAGCGAAGTCCCCCTCACCCCCGCCGCCTCCACCACCCCCACCGACCTGCGCCCGCTGGCCGCCGCAGCCCACGAACGCCTGTGCGACGCCGCCACCGCCCTCCCCCTCCTCACCGCCGGCCACCCCTACAACGCCGAGGCCCTCGTCCACGGCCTGTCCTTCGACCCGGCCCCCCATCCCCAGGACGCCCCCTGGCACCACGTACGCCTCCTCCTGCGCCTGCGCCGTTACGCACACGAGGTCCTGGAGGGCGCCGAAGCCCGGGCCGACGTACGGATGCTGACGGCCGGCACGGCACTCAACCGGCACCGGGACGCGTCCGAGGCCGCGGCGGCGGCGGCAGCGGCGGCACGCACCCCCCGTATCGCCCCGGCGACGGCGTACGCGCTCGGCGTCCTCCACGCCGACCAGCGTCACGAGGTGGAGGCGGCGCGGTTCGCGTTCCAGCAGTCCTGGGAGAAGAAGGCGATGAGTACGAGGTGACCGACCGCTCGAGCGAACCCTCGGACGCCGTCCTGGCCGCGGGCTGCGTCCTGTGGCGCCGCTCCCCCGTGGACGACGGCCTGGAGGTCTGCCTCGTCCACCGGCCGAAGTACGACGACTGGTCGCATCCGAAGGGCCGACTGAAGCGCGGCGAGGAGACACTCGCCGCGGCGCTGCGCGAGGTCGAGGAGGAGACCGGCTACGAGGCCGCCCCCGGCGCTCCGCTCACCACCTCCCACTACGAGGTCAACGGCCGCCCCAAGCAGGTGAGTTACTGGGCGGCGGAGGCGGTGTCCGGCGCCTTCGCCCCCAACGACGAGGTCGACCTCGTCCTGTGGCTGCCCCCGGCGGCGGCCCGCGAACGCCTCACCCAGCCCCGCGACAAGGACCTCGTCGACGAACTGCTGGCCCTGCGCCAGGTGTAGGCGGGGCCAGGGGCGGGCGAGCACTACTGGGGTCTGTCGCCGCCCTCGTGTCCCTTGCCGTCCGTCCGGGCCAGACTGCGGGCCCGACGGGCCGGCCCGCGCCACCCGCAGACGCATCTGGCGAAGCAGAACGGCCCGTGCTCGATCATGGAAACGGAGTGCTCTTCGGGGAACTGCGAACGTTCGCTTCGGTCCTGCTGCGCCACACCCCAACGGTACCCACCCCCGGGCAAAGCACTGCCATCGGCGTGACAACCGCCCCCACCCCTCGTTAAGCGGAAGGACGCGGCCGTGGACCGACGGCCCGGCTTGGGGGTGGGCGGCGATGGAACGGCGGCGACACTGGCGCGGCGGCGGGACGGCCGTCACGACAACGGCTCTCCTGACGACGAGTCTCCTGATCTGCGCCACCGGTTGCACCGCCACACGCGAGGCCGCCGTCGAGGACGCGCGTCCGGCCACCGACGCGGTCCGTGTCCTGCACGGCGCCGCCGCGACGCTGGTCGACGCGGGCACGTCCCGGACCACCACCTCCATGGAGATGGCCACCGGCGGCACCCGGGTCACCATCCGGGGCGAGGGCGTCTACGACTACAACAAGCGGCTCGGCCGTCTCAGGTTGCTGCTCCCCCAGGACCCGGCGGGCGTCAGCCCGCACCGCCCGATCACCGAACTCCTCGCCCCCGGCGCCCTGTTCATGAAGAACCGGGGTGCGGGCGTGCCCGCCGACAAGTGGGTACGGGTGGACACGGCGACCCTGTCCGACGGCAACCTGGTGACGGGCGGGGCCACGGACCCGTTCGCCGCGGCCGAGGTGCTGCGCGGGACGCGCGAGGCGACGTACGTCGGCCGGGCCCGGGTCGCCGGCACCGAGGTACGGCACTACCGGGGCACGGCCGACCTCGCCGACGCCGCGAGGAACGCCTCGGCCGGCAACAGGGGCCCGCTGGCCGCGGCGGCGAAAGGGTTCGCCACAGCCAGGGTCCCCTTCGACGCCTACCTCGACGACGAGGGCCGGATCCGCAAGCTCCTGCACCGGTTCAGCTTCGTCAACGGGCAGCAGAAGGACACGGTCGCGGTCGCCTCGACGACGCTGCTGTACGACTTCGGCGTCCCCGCGCACGTACGGCTGCCGCGACCGGCGGACATCTACGCGGGCCGTATCGCCGAGCAGTGAGGTCCGAGGCGCCAGGTCCTGTCTGACAATTCCCGTCGTCGCCCGGAGGGCGGCCTCGCGGCGTCAGGTGCGTGCTCTCGGTGTGCCGGGCGTAGACCCTCGTACTGGACGTACTTGGGTCTGCGCCCGGTGCGGCGAGAGGGCGTGCATGGCGTCGCGAGGCAGACGGGAATTGTCAGACAGGGCCTGGGGCCGGGAGGAGCAACCCCGCATGCCCCGGCTGCGTCCGCCGTCACGCAAGGACTAGCCCGTCCGTGCCATGCGCGGTGTGTAGACCACTCCCTACTCTGGGAGGCGGACAGTGAACCGGTGACGGCAGAGAAGAGGTGAGCACGTGGCTCCGGTCGGCGGTACGGCAGTTCAGGACTACGTGGCCCTCGCCGAGATCGAGCTGTGCGGAGACCTGATCATCGCGGCCTCGGCGGCCGACGAGGAGCGCCTCAGCCTGGCGAGCATCGACGAGGTGCTGCGGGTGGCGGAGGAACGCGAGGGACGCAAGCTCACGCCGGGTGGCTGAAAACCACCGTTCGCGGCGGACACCCCTCAGGTACGCAACAGACGACCGATCGCCTTGGTCGCCTCCTCCACCTTCGCGTCGATCTCGGTACCGCCCTTGACGGCCGCGTCCGCGACGCAGTGCCGCAGATGCTCCTCCAGGAGCTGGAGCGCGAAGGACTGGAGCGCCTTGGTGGAGGCGGAGACCTGGGTGAGTATGTCGATGCAGTAGACGTCCTCGTCGACCATCCGCTGGAGCCCGCGAATCTGCCCCTCGATCCGGCGCAGCCGCTTCAGATGCTCGTCCTTCTGCTTGTGATAGCCGTGCACACCCCGGTCGTGGTCGGTCACGACGTCGGGCGTCTCAGCACCGGCCTCGGTGGTCGTCATCGCGTCCTCCCGTTGAACAATCTTCAGACACAAAAGCGTCAATATACCCCTGCCGGGTATATCGTAACCGTCTTCGCTGGGTATAGGGCCGGTGTAGACCACCGTGCAGTCCACTCTGGCTGATGGGCGACACTGGGGGGCGACCCGTTAGCCGTGGCCGGATGTTGCGCCTAGCATCAGCCTGACCGAATCCGAAGGACTCCGAGGACCTCACGTGCGATTTCGTCTGACCCCCAGGGAGACGAGCTTCTACGACATGTTCGCCGCGTCAGCGGACAACATCGTCACGGGCTCGCGACTCCTCATGGAACTGCTCGGGGCGGACGCCTCCGGCCGGGCCGAGATCGCAGAGCGTATGCGGGCCGCGGAACACGCCGGCGACGACGCCACGCACGCGATCTTCCACCAGCTGAACTCCTCGTTCATCACGCCGTTCGACCGCGAGGACATCTACAACCTCGCCTCGCTGCTCGACGACATCATGGACTTCATGGAGGAGGCCGTCGACCTGGTCGTCCTCTACAACGTGGAGGAGCTGCCGAAGGGCGTCGAGCAGCAGATCGAGGTCCTGGCGCGGGCGGCGGAACTGACGGCGGAGGCGATGCCGAACCTCCGCACGATGGAGAACCTG
The DNA here is from genome assembly GCF_033795085.1 of Streptomyces sp. AK08-02. Taxonomy (NCBI): domain Bacteria; kingdom Bacillati; phylum Actinomycetota; class Actinomycetes; order Kitasatosporales; family Streptomycetaceae; genus Streptomyces; species Streptomyces sp. AK08-02. Next base: position 36,634 of record NZ_JARAZV010000015.1, on the reverse strand, counting down.
ACGGAGTACTGGATCGAGGTCAACCGGCTGGAGAACCAGGCGGACCAGATCCACCGGAAGCTTCTCGCCCACCTGTTCAACGGCAAGTACGACGCGATCGAAGTGCTGAAGCTCAAGCAGATCGTGGACGTGCTGGAGGAGGCGGCGGACGCCTTCGAGCACGTGGCGAACACGGTGGAGACCATCGCGGTCAAGGAGTCCTGACCCGTTCATGGAGACCTTCGCACTGATCGTGACCATTGGCGTCGCGCTCGGATTCACGTACACGAACGGCTTCCACGACTCGGCGAACGCGATCGCCACGTCCGTGTCCACCCGTGCGCTCACGCCCCGCGCGGCACTGGCGATGGCCGCGGTGATGAACCTGGCCGGCGCCTTCCTGGGCAGCGGCGTCGCGAAAACGGTCAGTGAGGGCCTGATCGAGACGCCCAAGGGCTCCCACGGCATGGCGATCCTGTTCGCCGCGCTGGTCGGCGCGATCACCTGGAACCTGATCACCTGGTACTTCGGCCTCCCCTCGTCCTCCTCGCACGCGCTGTTCGGCGGCATGGTGGGGGCGGCACTGGCGGGCGGGACGAAGGTCTTCTGGGACGGCGTCCTGGAGAAGGTCGTCATCCCGATGTTCGTCTCCCCGGTGGTGGGCCTCCTGGCCGGCTACCTGGTGATGACGGCGATCATGTGGATCTTCCGGCGCGCCAACCCGCACAAGGCGAAGCGCGGCTTCCGTATCGCCCAGACGGTGTCGGCGGCGGGCATGGCCCTTGGCCACGGTCTCCAGGACGCCCAGAAGACGATGGGCATCGTGGTGATGGCCCTGGTCATCGCGGACGTCGAGGACTACGGCGACCCGATCCCGGTCTGGGTCAAGATCGCCTGCGCGGTGATGCTGTCCCTGGGCACGTACGCGGGCGGCTGGCGCATCATGCGCACGCTGGGCCGCAAGATCATCGAACTGGACCCGCCCCAGGGCTTCGCGGCGGAGACCACGGGCGCGTCGATCATGTTCGCCACGGCGTACCTCTTCAAGGCCCCGGTCTCCACGACCCACGTGATCACCTCGGCCATCATGGGCGTGGGCGCGACGAAGCGCGTGAAGGCGGTGCGCTGGGGCATCGCCAAGAACATCGTCATGGGCTGGTTCATCACCATGCCGGCGGCGGCGCTGGTGGCGGGGGTCAGCTTCTGGGTCGTGGACCTGGCGGTGCTGTGACGGGAGCGGGGATGGTGTGAGCCTTGCTGGGGGCTGCGCCCCCAAGCCCCCGCTCCGGCCCTGAACGGGCCTTGTCCTCAAACGCCGGACAGGCTGAGGACGCGGGCCGGTGTCGACGGGAGTCGCTCGTACACCGTCACTCGTCGGCCGCGGACCTGCTCGTCTGCCACTGCCCTGAAGTACTTCGTCAGCACGGCGATCTTCGTCCTGTCCCGCTTGGCCGACACCGGTCTCGCCACCCGCGCCGCGTCCGTCACCAGCAGGATCCGCCGCTGGGCCAGCATCGCGGCACGGATACGGGCGGAACTCGCCTCGACGCCCTTCAGGGTCCCGGACTCCACCGGCCCCTCAGCGAGAGCGATGTCCCGCAGGCCGTCAAAGGCGCTCGGGGAAACGGACTTGGTGTCCCGTCGCGCCGCCGGGACGAAGAGCACCGCACTCCCGGGCTCCTTCAGCCGCCGCACGTCGGACGCTATCGCCATGACGTCGTCCACCCGGCCGGCCGGGGACCGCTCGGCCAGCGACTGCGGCAGCAGCGCCACCGCCGCCACGGCGATCACCACAGGCAGAACCCACGTCGACGCCCTCGGGTGCCAGGATCTGACGGCCCGCACGGCGGAGCCGACGACCGAACCGATCAGCAGTGCCAGACCCAGCAGAGCGAAGAGGACGTACCGGTCCAGAAACAGCGGCTGGATCAGGGAAAGACCGACAAGGCCGATCTGCGGCACCGCCAGCAACGGCAGCCCGACGGCCGCCACCGACGGTCGGCCCACCCGGGGCCGGTCCAGCAGGGCACCGACGCCCCCGATGGCCAGCAGAATCGCGGGCCCGATCAGCATGTGCCAGGTCAGCGGTGGTATCCAGGCCACCTGCTCGGACTGGGTCCGGCTGAAGAGGGCCAGCGGCAGCACACAGACGACGGCGACAGCGGAGGCAGTGGTCCAGCGTGTCCACACTCGGCGCCGGGGCCGGATCCAGACCAGAGTCGCCAGGTGTGCCGCCGGAATCATCAGCGAGAGCCAGTTCAGCAGCCCGCAGATCACGACGGTACCGCCGTAGGCGGCCCAGTGGACCGTCCGGTCACGCCCCTGGAGGGCGCTCACCAGCAGCAGCGTGGAGATCCCGGCGCCGGCCGCGACCAGAGCGTACGGCCGGCCCTCCTGAAGGTGGAACTGCACGGCCGGAAGGAGCCCGAACGCCATTCCTCCCGCCGGCCCCACCCACGTCCCGGCCAGCCGTCGGCCGGTGACTGCCACGCAGGCCGCCGCCACCGCCATGGCCAGTACCGAGGGCAGCCGCAGGGTGGTGGTGCTGGGCCCGAAGCACTCGAACAGGCCGTGCATCAGCAGGTAGTAGCAGCCGTGCACGACGTCGACGTTCCCCAGCATGTGCCAGATCTCGGCCGTGGAGCGCTGGGCCACCTGCCAGGTCGCGGCCTCGTCCCGCCAGACGCTGCCCTGTCTCGACAGCCCCCATATGCCGAGCGCGAACGTCCACAGCGTCGGGACCAGCCAGACGAGAGCACCGCGGTACTGAGGTAATCGATATAAGGAGCGACGTAACGACCGACGTAAAGAACGCTCCGAAGCACGTTCCGAGGAACGTTCCGAAGCACGAAAAACCTGGTCAACAAACACGAAACGCGTTCACCGTAACCCCCGTTACGCGGCTCCCCCCTGAAGCCGACGCGATCAACCCTGCCATACGACGACGGGCCCGCCCCCGGAGTTATCCAGGGGCGGGCCCTATTCGGCCTCGCGGTGGCACCGCCATGCAGCACCGCGAGGGGTCTCGAAAATCCAGTGACCGGATCGGAACGAACCGATTCGGCACGAACTAATTCGATATGAACCGACTCGGCTCAGCCGAAGCGGCCCGAGATGTAGTCCTCGGTCGCCTGGACCGACGGGTTGGAGAAGATGCGCTCCGTGTCGTCGATCTCGATCAGCTTGCCGGGCTGGCCGACCGCCGCGAGGTTGAAGAACGCCGTCTTGTCCGAGACACGTGCCGCCTGCTGCATGTTGTGCGTCACGATGACGATCGTGAACCGTTCCTTCAGCTCACCGATCAGGTCCTCGATCGCCAGCGTGGAGATCGGGTCGAGGGCCGAGCACGGCTCGTCCATCAGCAGCACCTTCGGCTCGACGGCGATCGCCCGCGCGATGCACAGCCGCTGCTGCTGCCCGCCCGACAGACCCGAACCGGGCTTGTTGAGGCGGTCCTTGACCTCGTTCCAGAGGTTCGCGCCCTTCAGCGACTTCTCCACGATGTCGCTCAGCTCGGACTTCTTGTACGAGCCGTTCAGCCGCAGCCCCGCCGCCACGTTGTCGTAGACCGACATCGTCGGGAAGGGGTTCGGACGCTGGAAGACCATGCCGACCTCACGCCGTACCGCCACCGGGTCGACCCCGGCGCCGTACAGGTTCTCGTCGTCGAGCATGACCTTGCCGTCGACGCGCCCGCCGGGCGTGACCTCGTGCATGCGGTTCAGGGTGCGCAGGAAGGTGGACTTGCCGCAGCCGGAGGGGCCGATGAAGGCCGTCACCGAGCGCGGCTCGACCGTCATCGAGATGTCCTCGATCGCGCGGAAGGAGCCGTAGTAGGCGCTGAGGCCGCTTACGTCGATTCGCTTGGCCATGGGTATCACTGCTTCTTTCGAGGGGGCGGGCGGCCACCTGGCCGACCACAGGTCGCTGTCGGACGGCCGCGTCAGCGACCTGTCTTCGGAGCCTTCCAGCGGGCGATACCGCGAGCTCCGAGGTTGAGGATCATCACGAAGGCGATCAGCGTGAGCGACGCCGCCCAGGCGCGGTCGTACGCCGACTCCGCACCACCACTGTTCGCGTACTGCTGGTAGATGTACAGCGGCAGCGAGGCCTGCGCACCCTCGAACGGGTTGTTGTTGATGAAGGGGTTGCCGAAGACCAGGAGCAGCACCGGAGCCGTCTCGCCCGCGATACGGGCGATCGCGAGCATGACGCCGGTGGTGATGCCGCCGATGGCGGTCGGCAGGACCACCTTCAGGATGGTGCGCCACTTCGGGATGCCGAGCGCCAGGGACGCCTCACGCAGCTCGTTCGGTACGAGCTTCAGCATCTCCTCCGTCGAACGGACGACCACCGGCATCATCAGGATCGCCAGCGCCAGCGAACCGGCGAAGCCGAACGGCTGCATGTCGAACTGCAGCATGAGGCTGAGGATGAAGAGGCCCGCGACGATCGACGGGATGCCCGTCATGACGTCCACGAAGAACGTGACGCTCTTGGCGAGCCTGCCGCGCCCGTACTCCACCAGGTAGATCGCGGTGAGTACGCCGATCGGCGCGCCGATCGCGGTGGCCAGGCCGACCTGCTCCAGGCTGCCGATGATGGCGTGGTAGATGCCACCGCCCGGCTCGCTGTCGGCGACGACGCCCATCGAGTGGGTCAGGAAGAAGACGTCGAGGACCTTCACACCGCGCGAGACGGTCGTCCAGAGCAGCGAGATCAGCGGCACGAGGGCCAGCAGGAAGGCCACCCACACCAGCGAGGTCGCGATACGGTCCTTGGCCTGCCGCCTGCCCTCGACGCGCGTGGCGATGACGTACGTACCGCCGACGAAGAGGATCGCGGCGATCAGGCCCCACTGGATGTTGCTGTCCAGGCCGGCGGCGAGGCTGATGCCGACCCCGAGGGCGACGGACCCGCCCGCGAGGGCCCAGGGGAACCACTTGGGGAGCCTGGCGCCCTGCAGGGTGCTGGGGCGCTTCTCGGCTACGACGGTGCTCATGCGTTGGCCCCCGAGTACTCGGCGCGGCGGGCGATGATCGCGCGGGCCGCTCCGTTGACCACCAAGGTGATGACGAACAGGACCAGACCGGAGGCGATGAGCGCGTCACGGCCGTACTCCGACGCCTCACCGAACTTGGCGGCGATGTTCTGCGCGAAGGTGCCGCCGCCCGGGTCGAGCAGGCTGGTCTGGATGAGGAAGCTCGGGGAGAGGACCGTGGCGACGGCCATCGTCTCGCCCAGCGCGCGGCCGAGGCCGAGCATCGACGCGGAGATCACACCGGAGCGGCCGAAGGGCAGCACCGACATGCGGATGACCTCCCAGCGGGTGGCGCCGAGGGCCAGCGCGGCCTCCTCGTTCATCCGCGGGGTCTGCCGGAACACCTCACGGCTGACGTTCGTGATGACCGGGAGGATCATGATCGAGAGCAGGATGCCCACGGTCAGCATCGAGCGGGGCGCACCCTCTTCCCAGGAGAAGACGCCGGTCCAGCCGAGGTAGTCGTTCAGCCAGCCGAACAGGCCGTTCATGTTCGGCACGAGGATCATCGCGCCCCACAGGCCGTACACGATGGACGGTACGGCGGCGAGCAGGTCGATCACGTACGCGATGGGGCCGGCGAGCCGGCGCGGGGCGTAGTGCGTGAGGAACAGCGCGATGGCGACGGCGACCGGGACCGCGATGGCCATGGCGATGATCGAGGAGATCACCGTGCCGAAGGCCAGGACCGCGATGCCGAAGACCGGCGGGTTGAGGTTGGCGTTCCACTCGAAGGTGGTGAGGAAGTTGCCGTCGTCCTTGCTGATGGCGAGGAACGCGCGATAGGTCAGGAAGATCGCGATCGCGGCCATGATCGCCAGCAGCAGGATGCCCGAGCCTCGGGAGAGACCGAGGAAGATCCGGTCACCGAGGCGGGTGGCGCCGCGGGCGGCGCGCTTCTCCTCGGCCGTGGGCGGCTCGGGGGCGGCGGGTGGAACGGTGTCTGCGTTCTTGGTGGTTATGTCCATCGGGTTCTCCGGTCTGCGGGGCCGCACCCGGGGATGCGGCTCCTGGCGGCGGTGCACCGGACGGTGCGGTCGGGTCCCACCGGCAGCCGAAGCCGGCGGTGGAACCCGACCGCACACTCAGATCAGGCCAGGCTCTCGACGGTGGTCCGAACCTTGGCGATGATCTCGGCGGGGATCGGCGCGTAGTCGATCCCGCTCAGGATTCCCTGGCCCTCTTCGCTGGTGATGTAGCGGAGGAAGGCCTTCGTGGCGGGCAGGGTGTCCGCCTTGTTGCCCTTGTCGCAGGCGATCTCGTACGTGACGAGGGTGATCGGGTACGCGCCCTCGGCCTTGGACGTGTAGTCCAGCTTCAGGGAGAGGTCACTGCCGGTGCCGACGACCTTGGCGGCCGCGATGGCCTTGGTGGCGGAGTCGGAGGACGGCTTGACCGGGGCGCTGGCGCCGGTGTTGATGGCGACCGTGGACAGCTCCTTGGCGTACGAGAGCTCCATGTAGCCGATCGCACCCTCGGTCTGCTTGACCTGCGCCGCGATGCCGCTGGAACCGGAGGCCGCCTGGCCGCCCTTCGCCTGCCAGGCCTTGCCGCCCTCGTACTTCCAGTTCTCGGGGGTGGTGGCGATCAGGTACTTGGTGAGGTTGTCCGTGGTGCCGGAGTCCTCGGAGCGGTGGAAGGCCTGGATCTTGGTGCTGGGCAGCTTCGCGGTCGGGTTCAGCGCCTTGATCGCGGCGTCGTCCCACTTGCTGATCTTGCTGTCGAAGATCTTCGCGAGGGTGGGCGCGTCCAGGACGAGGTTGTCGACACCCGGGAGGTTGTAGGCGAGCGCGATGGCTCCGCCGACCGTCGGGAGGTCGATGCCGGTGCCGCCGGTGCAGACCTGCTTCGAGGCCGTGACCTCGTCGGGCTTCAGCGCCGAGTCGGAACCGGCGAAGGCGACGGTGCCCTGCGTGAACGCGGTGACGCCGGCGCCCGAGCCGCCGCCCTTGTAGTTGATCTGGACGCCGGGGCAGGCGGCCGTGAAGGCCTTGACCCAGGCGTCGATCGCGTTCTTCTGCGCGGAGGAGCCGTCGGCCAGCAGCTGACCCTTGGCGTCGTCACACTTGATGGAGCTGGTGCCGGTGGAGGCGCCGCCACTGGCCTTCGTGTCAGTGCCGGTGTCGTCGGAGCCGCACGCCGTGAGGGCCAGGGCGCCGGAGACGGCGAGAGCACCGAGGGTGAGGGCCCGCCGGTTCATGCGCTGAAGCTTCACTGTCTGGTGTTTCCTTCCAGGAGCCGCCGTCCTGAGATCCGGCGGCGTGCGAGGTCGCGAAGTATGGGTGGTGCCAGGCGCCCGGGAGGGCACACGCAGCACCGGTAAGGCCGAAAGTAGGCAGATCAGGTGAAGCCACCTACGGGCGCGGGTGAACGGCGGGTGAACCCCTGCGGTCGGTGCGGTGAGGTCACGGAATGCTCACGGGGAGAACACGTGTATGTCCCGACCCGGGGATCGGCCCCGGCCGATCGACTTCTGCTGTACAAGCGCTGCGCTGATCCGGAACCCATCCTTCCCCTCTCTCGGTGAACGCGCCCGCCGAGGGAACCCATGTTCCATGGATCTCGTCTCGTTCAACGGAAGCCCTCGCGGGCTCAACCGGGGGACTGGGACAACCGTGACACCGAGGAGCACCATGCAGCGGCGTACGTTCATGGGAGGCGGCGTGGCCGCCCTGGCGGCGATGACGACGACGGCGTGCACGGGCTCGAAGGGGAGCGCGGAGAACACGACCACCACGACAACCCGCGGAACGACCTCCCTCACGGCGACGAGCGCCTCGGTCCCGGCCAACTGGACGGCCCTCGGCCGTGACCTCGACGGCCCACTCATCCGCCCCGGGGACGCCTCGTGGGCATCGGCCCGCCAGCTCTACAACACCCGCTTCGACGGCCTCAAGCCCGCCGCGGTGGCGTACGTGGCCCACGCGGACGACATCCGTACGGTCCTCTCCTACGCCCGCGCCCACTCGGTCCCCGTGGCGATCCGCAACGGCGGCCACTCGTACGCCGGCTGGTCCTCGGGCAACGGCCGCCTGATCGTCGACGTGTCGAAGCTGAACCGCGTCCGCGCGTCCGGCGGCACAGCGGTGGTGGGAGCGGGCTCGAAACTGATCGACGTCTACCGCGCCCTGACGGCGAAGGGCGTCACGATCCCGGCGGGCTCGTGTCCGACGGTGGGCGTGTCGGGCCTGACCCTGGGCGGCGGCCACGGCGTGGTGTCCCGGGCGTACGGCCTGACCTGCGACAGCCTCACCCAGGCAACCCTGATCACGGCGGACGGCCGCCAGCTCACAGCGAACGCCACCACGAACAAGGACCTGTTCTGGGCCCTGCGAGGCGCGGGCAACGGCAACTTCGGCATCGTCACGGAACTCCAGTTCCGCACCCACCCCGCACCGCAGGCGGTGGCCGCGTACATGACCTGGCCGTGGCGAAAGGCGGCAGCGGTCATGAAAGCCTGGCAGGAGTGGGGCCCGACGCAACCGGACGAGATCTGGTCGTCGCTGCACGTGGCGAACACGGCCGGCGGCACCCCGACCATCTCGATCTCGGCGTTCTCGCTCGGCACCTACACGGAACTGCAGAACGCGGTGGACCGCCTGGCGGACAGAATCGGCTCCCCGGCGAGCAGTGTCTCCCTCAAGCGCCGCTCCTACGAGGAGGCGATGGAGGTGTACGCGGGCTGCTCGTCCTTCGCGACGGACGCCCAGTGCCACCTCCCGGGCCGCACCCCCGGCCGCTCCCCGCAGGGCGCCCTGGGCAGGGAGACCTACGCGGCCCGCTCGGACTTCTTCGACCGCTCACTGTCCGCCGCCGGGATCCAGACGCTCCTCTCCAGGATCACCTCGGTCCAGGGCGGTGCGGGCAGCATCGCGTTCACGGCACTCGGCGGCGCGGTGAACCGGGTCGCGCCGACGGCGACGGCGTTCGTCCACCGCCGCAGCAGGATGCTGGCCCAGTACATCGTGTCGTGGCGGGCGGGCACGACGGGCAGCACGGCCCAGACCTGGCTGAACTCGGCCCACCACGCGATGGCCCCCTACGCCTCGGGCGCCGCCTACCAGAACTACACGGACCCGACCCTGACGAACTGGCGCAAGGCGTACTACGGCGACGCGGCGACCCGCCTCCAGCAGCTGAAGCACCAGTACGACCCAACCCGCATGTTCACATTCCCGCAGGCGCTGTAACCGGCCTCGCCGCCCCCATACTCGGATCCCAAGATCCTCTTCAAGAAATGTCGCACCGGAGACACCCGATCCGCGGCTTCACCCTTCAGGCCGGACCGCACGCCAGGCAGTCTCCAGGGCAACCAGGAAATCCGCCTGAGCCGAGCGCTGGAACCAGGTGAAAAGGATCGCTTGAGGCTGCCCCCCGATCTTCGTCTTCGGCGGATCTGCCCAATAGCTCAGGTGCGCGGGGTCAGCATCCGTCGCCAGATACACGTATCCGTTGAGCCACGCGGTGGGCGGCTTGGACAACGGCTTGACGAGATCGACCAAAGCAACGACCGATCCCTTGGCCCCACCGATCGCGGCAAGCCGGTCCCTTTCAATCTCGACCCGGTCGTCATACAGCGTGACCTTGGCATTGAAGCCCTTGAACGTCCGCGGGTTCACGATCTCCTCCAAGTATGGCCAGGGCAGGGAAAGTAAAAGCGTGGCATCACCAGAACTTCACCGCCTCCCAGGTCGACCTCGCCGCGCTGCCGATGGATGAACGGATCCCGCTCGTCGCGTTCCAACCCGACCTGATGCCGCTCCAAGCTGTCGAGAAGGAACCAGCACTGACCAAGCCGCCGAGACCGGTGCTCATACCGACGACACCGAGGGCGCAACCTCCCCAGTCTCCCGTCGTGCAACTGTCGTACGTCAATATCGCGCCTCCAACCGCGACGCCGATGCCGACGAAGGCGATCGTCGTGGCCCCGCAGAGAGGTGTGCCCGCGCCGAGGGTTGATAGCTCGCAGACGCCCAACCAGGCCGCACCACCAGCGGTGCTCCAGCCAATGACCTGCTTGGCCGTCTTGTTGAGGCCGCCCTCGTCCTCTTCTTTTTTCTCGGCCTCCGACTCTTTGGCCGCTTTGGTCTTCGCGGTACGCATGCAACTCGACGCGGACGCGCTGCCAGACCGCATGCAGATGTCGAACTCGATGGCTCTGTCGCGGTTCGCGCCCTTCAAAGAATTCAACCAGTTCCGATACTCCCCACCGGTCAACTTGCTGTAGTTCTTGCTGCCTGTGTACTGAAGATCCTTCTCCAGCCAGTCGTACGTCTTCTCGTCCATCGGAGGACTGCTACCGCCGGAAGCCGCGCCGCTGCCGCCGCTCTTACTGTTGCTGGCCTGGCCGCCGGGATCATCAGTTTGTGCGCCCCGGTGCTTCGACGGTCCCGGACCACACGCGTCCCAACCTCCAACGCACTCGGCCAGCCGCAACCCGGTGGGGTCGGCGTAGGTGACAGGGTTGTTGTTGCTGTAGCTGTAGCCGTTGATCTGCTGCGGATCCTTGAGGTCCATGATGGGGTCGAGAGAGAGAAAGCGTCCCGTCGACTGGTCGTACTCGCGGGCCCCGAGGTGGGTCAGACCCGTCGTCGTGTCATTCGTACCCCCGACGAATCCCTTCGTGCCCGGCCAGGCAACTGTCGCATTGTCGCGTTCCTCGCCGAAGGGGGTGGTGCGGCGCTGCTGGAGTGTCTGCGTCGAGGCGTCGACGGCGAGTTGGCCGGTCCCCTGGTGGTCTGGGACGACGAAGGAGACCTTATTGTCGTCGGTACGGACGGCCTGGAGGCCGTTGCCAAGGTCGTAGTAACGCGTCGCCTTGGTTTTGGTGGCGGCCTTGGGCAGCACGATCTCGGTGTTGCCCAGATAGAGCGTGGTCTCCGTGTTCGTCCGCTGGATCAGCCGGTTACCCTCCGGGTCGTACAAGTACGACGCCGTCTTGGTACCGCCGCTGCCGTCCGGTTCGGTGACCTTGGCCAGGCGGCCCTCAGAGTCCCAGTCCAGGTCCTGAAGGACGCCCTTGACAGTCCGGGTGTCGGCGTTCCCGATCTCGTCGTAGGTGTAGGAGTTCTCGGACGTAACGCCATCGGGGCCGGTGGTGTCAACTTGCTTAAGCGCGTGGGCTTTCACCGCACCGGCGGGCGGATATCTGTAGGAGCTCCTGACATCCTTGGTCGTGTCACCCGTCGAATCGTGCTCGACCTCGGTGGCCCGGTTACCGACGGATGCGCCGTTTGACTCCTTGTCGTAGGTATACGAGTTCCAGTACGGGGCCGGACCGCCCAGCAACGAGGCCGCCGGAGTCTCAACGCAGCCCGTGGCCCCTTGGGCCCATGCCTCGGTCAGGCGTCGCAAATAGTCATAGGCGAAGCACTGTTGGTCAGTGCCGTGGCGGGAGACGTCCGCGACCGAAAGGACGTTGCCAGCCTCGTCGTAGCCGTAGGTTATGCCGCGGTCAACACCGACGATATCTTCACGGTCCACCCGCGAGGTCTTCAGTCGCTGCGTACCCCACTCGTAGGTGTTAGAGACCTTGGTGTACTTCCCACCAGTTGCGGCCATCAGTAGTTGCAACGGCTTGCCCGTATGGCTGTAGTTGACGTCCGTGAGGTAAGAGGTCGCTCCGGAGACCTTGATCAGCCGATGAGTCGCGTCATAGGTGCGTCCCAGGGCTTCACCGGGCAGTGAACCCGCCGCAGGGTAGGAGGCACTCATCAACGTGCCGTCAAGATTGTACGGCGTGTTGATCTGATAGGAGCCTTGCAGCTCCTTCTCGGCTGCCGGGATGACAGACGTGGTGCGGGTTGCTCGATACAGGCCGTCGTAGGCGTTGACATTGGTCGTGTACTCGTTGGTGCCGTCGTACCGCGTCGACGATCCCAGCTGGCCCTTGGCCCCGGAGACCGTGTCGTAGACCCACTTCGCCAACAGGGCGCCGGTAACACTGTCCTTTCGCAACTCGGTCTTTCGCCCGAGGTCGTCGTACGTATATGAGAGCGTGACCTCGCGGTCGTCTGTCACGGACGTCAGCTGCCCCCGGTCGTCGTAGTGGGAATCGACTGTGCCCTTGTCGGGGTCAGTGGTCCTAAAGGGTCGGCCAAGCTGGTCGTGCTCGTACGTCCACTCGTTGCCAACTGGATCGGATACTTTGGACAGTTGGCCCGCAGGCGTGAAGTCGTAGGAGGTCACGTCGTAAGCGCCGGTGGGCGCGTTACTCCGGTACTGCCGCAGTTCCCGTGTCTGTCCTCGGGCATCGCTGATGGTGGTGGTGGCGGGGGCGCCGTTCGGCGGAATGATCGTGACACGGTCACCGCCGTAGGTGGTGACCGTGGTGGACAGGAGCGTGCCACCGTCCCCGTTCCCGGCGACCTCCTTGCGCTGTGTCTCCCGGCCGAGGCCGTCGTAGGCATACCAGGTTTGCGTCTCCACGCTGAGCGCGTCGTCCAGCTCAAATGGGACTGTCACAGGCACGCCGATTGTGTAGTACGTGGCGAAGGTCTTGGCCGTCAGCCCACGTTCGTCATAGAAAGTGTCCGCGATCAGGCGCCCCCCGTCCGGTCCTGGGTCCTGGGTCTGGGTGGGGCGCAGGAAGCCGTCGTACAGGTCGTAGGCCGTCTCCTGGCTACCGTCGTTGTTCAGGGTCTTGGTCCCGACAGCTACCGCCTCTGCGGCGATGGTGTACGTGAACTCGTAGTTCGGCGTCTGGCTGTTGGTCTTGGAGCGGTTGGGCAGCCAGATCTTGAGTGAACGGCCGAGCGCGTCGTACGTGTAATCCGTGCGTTTGCCGTTGGTGTCCACGACCGCCGTGCGGACACCACGTACCGGGTCGAGTGTGCTGGTGCTCGTCTGGGCCGTTGACGTGTCACCGGTTTTGGCCGGCGGGCTCGTGACCTTGCTGCTGGTAGGGATTCCGGTAGTTGGGGAGTAGACAGTGGTCGTGCTCCGGCTGTCGGTACGCGCTGTGCGGGACAGCGTGCCGGAAGCATTGGCCGTCACGTCCGCGGTGAGGTCCGTCGTGCTCACTGTGCGGCCGTAGGTGTCGTAGGTGCTGCCCTTCTCCAGGTAGGTGGCCATGGTCCCGCTGTGGGACTTCAGCGTGGCGACATAGCGCGCCTCGCCCTTGCTGGGCTGGGCGCTGTAGTCGGCCCCGTCGTAGGCGGTGCGCACGTCAGAGATGACCTGAGTGGCTCGTTTGGGAGTGGTGTCGCAGTCGACGGAAACCGTCTCCACCCGGGAAACCAACGAGTACAGGTTCGCGGTGGCGTTGTCCGCATAGGTGTTTCGCGTACAACGGTTGTCCTTGGAGACGTCGACCTGACCAAGGTCGTTGACCTGCTGAGGACGGCCGGTGGAGTCATCGTGCGTGGTGTAACTGCTGGTCTCACGCCATTTGGCGCCTGCGCCGCCGTCGAGTGAGGTGAAGGTGCGGGTTGAAGCGGTTCCGCTGAAGTTGGCAGTCGTGGTGCCCCAGGTGCGGGAGCGTTTGGCCGTCTCGTGGAACCAGCCGTGGTTGATGGTCTTCCCGAGGATCGTGCCACCAGGAGCCGAGTAGTTCTCGGTTCGGTACTCGAAGCCCTGGAGTGCCTCGGAGTCGGTCAGCAAGGTGTCCTCACCGTCTCCCAGCGTAACGATCTTAGTACCACCAGACTTGTTCAGCCGGTCACCGTGCATGCCGCGCACGTAGTAGTGGTCCGACTGCGTGCGCATCCCGGAGGCGCCTCCCGTCTGCACCCGCACGTGCCGGTAGCCACGCCACTGCGACCAGGTCTTGTACCTCTCCTTTGTCAGCCCGTCATCGTCGTTATAGTGCCAGGCCGCCCCATCCAGGTACGAATATTGCGTAATCGTTTCAGGTGATTGGCCGGTGCGGTCGGTCTGCGTCACTGACGTCACCACGTACTTGTTGAACCACTGAAGCGTCGGGTCCGCGTCGCCGGAAGCCGTGAAGTACAGCGGATAGCAACGAGTGGTGTTGGTCTCAGGAGACGGCAGACTGTCCCAGGAACAAGGTGCAGCCGAGTAGTTGATGTCTATCTGGCCGCCGGACTCGTCAATGACAGTGGACAGACGATGCTTGATGAACGGCGCCGTGCCATCGCCGGTCTTGTCGAGACGGTTGGCGTCCTGGTGATAGCCGAAGGTGACCTTCGGCAGCACGATGGCAGGGGTGGCGGACTTACCTGTGTGCTGGACTGAATCCAGGAGCAGCGAGTAGTCGATGTCGGCCGTACCCCAGCGCTGGGTCAGGCCCCAGGAATCGACGTCGGCGTAGGTACCGTCCGACTTCAGCGTCTGTGTCTGCACCTGGGACAGGCGCTGCCGCGTCCAGAACGTCGGCGAATACTCGCCAGTGCAGTCTGTGCTCGTCTTGCAGTTCAGGTCCCAGGGCGTGTCGTACCAGTAGAAGGACTTGTCGTCGATTGTGTCCGCGCCACACGTCGCTCCAGTCTCCGGTATGCACCGTTCCTTGGAGGTGAAGTCGACCTTGGCCAGCGCCTTGGCGGAGTAGAGCGTGTCGCTGCGCAGGCCGTACTCGATGCGATCGAGCGTGCCACCGCGATCATACGGAGTGTCGTCAGCGGCCTTCAAGGCCCGCCCGTAGTTGTTGGTCTCTTTGTCGTAGTAGTACGCGATGGCGTTGCTGTGGGTGTCGACGACGTAGTCGAGGTTCCACCGCCAGGCCTGCTGGCACCAGGAGCTCGCGAAAGTGCTGGCATGGCACGGCTCATTGGCATCGTCACCGTAGACCGGCACCGTCCATGTGGAGTCCGTGGTCTCCTTTCCCGATGACCAGCCCGGCAATTTGTGGTAACCGAAGAAGTACTGGGTACCGTCGGTCGTAGTGACCTTCCAGTACTCCTGGTCATCGTCGTCATTGTTCCGTGGATCCGCCGTCGTACCTTTCAGTTTCTCGACGCGGGTGCCGTCGTCGTTCTTCAGACGCCACTTGTTGTCCGAGGACTGGATCAGCTCGCCACCCTTGCCGTTGAAGCTGAGCGTGGCGTTGTCGTAACCCCAGCACAGATCACCCGGCTTGTTGCCGTCAACGGTGATCTCGTCATCGGCGCACGGCTTGTAGGAGCGCTCGATGAAACCCGGCCACAGGTCGAATCCATCACCGGCCCAGGATGCCTGATTGTTGGATGTGGTCGTCCTGCCATCGATAGAGCCCGAGGCATAGGTCAGACCGACCTTGGGCACAAGGCCGCCGGGGATGTCCGGCACAGCCATGTCGTACGACCAGGAGAAGTCGCCGGTACTCAGCCCCGTCTGCCAAGTAGCCGACGGCGAAAGGCTGGTGGCCTTGTAGTCACCCCCGCTGCCCGAGGCCGCTGCGGTCACCGCCAGGAGCGTCGCTGTGTCTGCAGACGACGACGGCACACTCACAGTGTCTGCCGACAGGGTGCGGTGCGCAGTGTCGTTGACGGCCGCAAGCGGCTCTGCGGTACGACAGGACGGCTGATCAGGTGTGGTCAAAGCACAGGTTGGGAGTCGCACAAGGTTCAAGCGGGAGCTGTAACCGCCGCCGTATGCCTCGGCGAAGCGGGCGTAGTCGATCTCCAGACCTACTTTGCCTGCTCGCGTACCCGCATCGGCACGGTCGACGGCCAGGAGCAACCCGTCGCCCACCCCCACAAGCTGTGCCGCCTCGCGGTCCAGTACCCGGACCCGCGCTTCCTCAACAGCATCCTGGGAGGATCTCGTCGACGTCTTCGGCGCTCGTACGGCGATGGGAAGCTTGCCTGCGCGGGTACGGGCAGGCAGGCCCCCGGCCGTCGTACGAGCATCGGGCACGGCCACCGTCGCCTCACCCGAGGTTGGCCACGCCGCCGCAGGGTCGCCCTCCGGCGTCAGCGGCGCCATCGAGCGCTTGCGCTGCTTCGCCTTGGCGTCGTGACCCGACATCGGCTTGTCTTGCTGGACAGCCGCCTTACTCGCATTACCCGAGTCGACGGCTACTGCCGACTGGGCAGTCACCGCTTGGACGAGGGAACCCACCAGCGCAGACACCACAATCAGTACCGTGCGTCTGCGGGCATTTCTCCGCCACTGCCTCATCGCTGCCCCTCCCCGTTGCCTGCCACCGTGTGTGTCGTGCACCGTCATTAACCTGCGGTTCCGCTGCCGGGCACCGTGGTCGGAGCGTCGGCAAGACCGTTCGCCAACTGCTGAATCTGCCCCTGGTCAAGCGCACCCTGGAACGCCCACACGTCGTCAATGGCGCCCGACCAGTTGTCCCCCCACACACCTGCCGTCTTCGCCCGGCCCAACTCCAACGTCTTGGTCGCGTTGAACCCAACCGTGTTGTCCGCCCAGGAGACGTGATCCGTGCACGCCGGATCGTCCTGGGTACCGTCCGCGTTGTCGTCGGCGCAGACGAACTGCTCCAGTTGGCCGTTGACGTAGAGCTTCACCTGGTCGGCGAACGCGTCGTATACCAGGGCCAGGTGGTTCCAGCCGTTCGCGCTGTATTCGTCGAGGAGCGTGCTGGTCACCGTGGCTTCACCAGCCGAGGTCGTATCGGCGTCAGGCATGTTGATCCGCCAGCGTCCGGTGGTGATCGGTGTCGACGGGTCGCCGTCGTCCGGGCCCGGTTCATAGCCGACAGTGAAGGCACTGTTCACTGCGCCCGCCTGGCTGAGCACGACGCCGGCCTCCTGAGGCCGGCCGGACGGGGCCAGCGCCCAGGCCGTCACTGTGAAGCTCTGGCTCGTGTCGATCGGAACGGAACCGGTGGCCGCGTAGTCGTTGTCTCCGTCGAGGACGAGCGCGCCCGAGTCCACCCAGGCCTCGCCCGTCTTCGCCCCGTTGTAGAAGGTGACCGGTCGGTTCTGCGCCGAGGAGTCCGGTGAGGTCGCCGGAGAACCGGAAGCGGACTCAAAATTCCACCGACCTTTTACCACCGGGTGTTGCTTGAAGAGCGCCCGGACTTCGTCATCGGAGATCACCCGGTCGTACATCCGGACATCGTCCAGGTCCCCCTTGAGAAACCCACCAATACCGTTGGGGTACGCGGCGGCACCCAGGGCGACCGGCCCGCGCGCCATCCACGTCGAGGTGAAGGGCTGCGTTGCGCGCAGAACTCCGTTGACGTACAAGCGCATCTGCGCGGCATCGATGTCGTAGACACCGACGACGTGCGCCCACTCCCCCAGCTGCCCTGCCGAACAGTTGGTGTTGGCGGAGCAGGCGGCGTACGTGGCTCGGACCACCGAGGCGTCCGTGGTGTCAGCGACTGCCCGCTGGAATACCCAGCCTCCCAACGCCGAGGAGTGGTAGAGCTCGAAGCCCCGCTGGTTGTCGCTTCCCTGGGAGGCGGCGACCATCGCCCGGGCTTCCTTGTCCTTGGGCAGCCGCGCCCACAACGACACAGCGAAACTCTGGTAGGTGTCCAGCAACGGCTGGCCGGTTACCGCATAACCGTCTGTGCCGTTCAGGTTCACTGCACCGCCATCCACGCCCGCCCCGCCCAACGCCGTGCCCCCGTGGAGCGAAGCGCTTATCTTCTGCGCCCGCCCGCTGACCGTGTTCGCGGGGGACACCTCGTCCAGCGACCAAACAGCCTTGGCCGGTCGCCCCGCATTCTCAACCGGCTTCTTGTCATGCAGCGTAGCCACCTGAGCATCTGTCAGCTGGTAGTCGAACAGTTGGGCCTCGTCCAAGTCACCTGCGAAGAAGTAACCTGCGGTTCCGTTCAGGGCGTTGGCCCCCAGGTGCAGCCCGGCGCGCGAGTCCCAGGCGCCGGTGAACGCCGTCGTGGCGACGAGTTTCCCGTTGACGTACAGACGCAGTTGGCCAGCAGTGTTGTCGAATACACCGACCAGATGCGTCCACTGCCCGAGTCGAGCCGCCGTACAGGCTGAATCCCCTGTCCCACAGGCCGGCTGAGTGGCACGCGCCACGGCGGCCCCGCTCGACACGTCTGCAGAGTGGCGAAGGAAGGCCCAGCCTCCGAGGGCCGAGGAGTAGTAGATCTCAAAGCCGCTCGTATGATGGCCCGCCTGAGCAATAGCCACCCTCGCCCCGCCCGGGTCGGCCCCCGGAAGCTTGGCCCACAACGACACTGAGAAGCTCTTCGCCGTGTTGACCACGGGCGACACAGTCGCCGCCTCGCCCGAGGCTCCATCCAGATGCAATCCCGTGCCCGAAATCCCCTCACCACCAACAACTGTCCCGGTGACGGAGAGAACAGCTGGCCATTCGCTGCCCTGTCCGCTCACCGCACCCGCCCCGGTGCCTTCATCCAAGTCCCACGTTGCGCGGTCAGGCTGCCCGGACCGTACCCGAAAGTAGTAGGTGGCCTTGGAACTGTTGTTTCCTGCGGCGTCGAAAGCCTGAGCAGTGATGAAATTGACGCCGGACTTCGTCGGCATGAACTTGATCGTCTTCGCGCCGCCGCCGGACGTGGTCAGCGTGTGCGCGTTCGTCGGGTCCGTATTGATCCCGAACCAGTACCTCGTCACATCCGTCGCTCCAGCCCTTCGCCTCACTGCGCGTCTGCAACAGATCAATCCAATAGCCGTCCGCCGACTGCGAGTTCCACGTGGTCGACTTGGATATGCCCTTGGTCCGGTACAACTGCACGTCCGTCTTCTCACAGCTGTAGGAGTGGGTCTCCTTGACGATGAACTCGGCCGACAGAATCTTTTTGCCCGCAAACCTCGACGTGGGAATGGCATAGAACAGTCGTTTGACATCTTCGGGAGCGCATCTCGCGTCGCCGACGCAATAACCCATGCCCGCTTCCGCGTCGCCGTTGAAGCGCCACTGAGGCGAGGAGGCCCAGTAGCGGGACACCATCGTCCAGTTGCCCGCCTTCGGCGTGTACCACTGCGGATCTATGTAGACCGGGTAGGTCGCATCCTCAAGCAGTTCCTGGTCCGGAGTGAGCACCAACTCGTCCCCGCCTGCGGCAACCTCAACCTCGATCGGGGCCACCTGCACCGACTCCCCGGGGCCTGGCAACGCTTCTGCGTCCGTCGCGACGCTACTCAGGGCGGTCTTCCGAGGGACCGACGCGACCGGCTGATCGGCAGTACTCGAATCCCACATGAGCGGCTGAGGCGCCTCAAACACCTCACCACCCGCACCGGAGTCGGTCGCGGCCAGACCGCCGTCCGCCGTCTCACTCACCGCCATGCCCTGGGCATCCATCTTCAACCGCAGCTCGTCCAGCTTCGGATTCGCGGCCGCCTTCGCGGACTTGACGATCAACAGCTGTGAGACACCATCGATGTCGGCACGCACCTGAAGATCCACATCCGGCAAAACGGAGGAGTATGTGGCCGTAGGCCCATCGAGTACGGGTGCCGGTAGCACGGTTGGCCAGGACAGGGACAGTTCGCGACCTGCCTTTTCCAGTGTGATCAGCGGCTGCTCGCCCCCACCTGAAAAGGAGATCTCCACCGAAGCCGCCACTGGGGCGACCGTCCCGTCCGCCTGCTTCCGCAACGAGAGGTCGATGTCCTTCCAAGCACCGTCGAGACGTGTACGCACCGGACGCAGATGCTCCGCCGCTTCCAACACACCGCTGGGTTTCGCGTAAACCTCGCCGGTCTCGCTCCGCAGAGCGGTGACCTCTACATCCTTGCCGGTTCGCTTGGCCTCGGCTAACGCTGCGTTCTCGGTCCCGGCTTCGTCAGGCGAGTCGCCAGCAGCCGACCGAGGTGTTGCCGACGCCGACGATGCGTTCACCACGGGCAACGATGTCATTAGCCCAGCGACAAGCAGCGAACTCAGCACACCCCCGAAACCGCGCAACGCCAGACGATTGCACAGACGTCTCCCCATGGCTCTTCCTCCCCCGTGTCCCCGTGCGCCCCGTACGTCGCGAACGCCACGGAAATCTACGAAGCTGCCATGAGCACGTCCAGTACACCAAGCCGATACAAACCCGCTCTACCGACCTAAACCGGGGATCACCTCAGGTGATTCACGTCACAAATGAAGGGTTGGCGTCGCCGTGAGCATCGCCAACCCACCACACCCGCAAGTCCGGAGCATCTTGAAGGCCGCATAGGGCCCAGGAGACAGACAGGGCCCGCAGGCGGAACCAGGAGGGACGCACCCCCTCCACCAGGGGCAACAGAGCCCCAAGATGGCCATACCAAAGGGACGTGGTGGGTAAGGGTGACGGAAGCGGAGGCTTGCCCACTAGGTCTTCTGTCCCGGGAGGTTGTGGACGGGTGAGCCAGGTCTCGGCTGAGGGATCTTGAACAGGTGAGGGCCTTCCGGTTCGGTGTGGATTGCGACGTCTACACCAACAGAAAGGCCCTCGTGCCCCACCGTAATGCACCCCTGACCGAGACCGGCCGCCTGCGTCTGGCCCGCTGCGTCGTCGAGGACGGCTGGACTCTGCGCCGGGCCGCCGAACGCTTCCAGGTCTCGCCGACCACGGCCCGGCGGTGGGCGGACCGCTACCGGGAACTCGGCGAGGCAGGCCTGAGCGACCGTTCCTCCAGACCGCACCGCAGCCCGCGCCGGACCCCGACCCGCACCGAGCGGCGGATCATCAAGGTCCGTCTCCTGCGCCGCTGGGGACCGGCCCGCATCGCCTACCTGCTGCACCTGAACCCCTCCACAGTGCACAGGGTCCTGGCCCGCTACAGGCTCGCCCGCCTCGCTCACCTCGACCGCGCCACCGGACGCGTGATCCGCCGCTACGAACGGTCCGCGCCGGGCGAGCTGGTGCACGTCGACATCAAGAAGCTCGGCAACATCCCCGACGGCGGCGGCCACAAGACCCTGGGCCGACAGGCCGGCCGCAGGACCCGCTCCGGCGTGGGCTACAGCTACCTGCACAACGCCGTCGACGACCACTCCCGACTCGCCTACAGCGAGATCCATACGGACGAGAAGAAGGAGACCGCCACCGGCTTCTGGACCCGCGCCCAGGCGTTCTACGCCCAGGCCGGGATCACCGTCCAGCGGGTGCTGACCGACAACGGCTCCTGCTACCGCTCACGCGACTGGCGCGACTCCCTTGCCGCAGCCGGGATCACCCACAAGCGGACCCGGCCCTACCGGCCGCAGACAAACGGCAAGGTCGAGCGCTTCAACCGCACCCTGCTCGACGAGTGGGCCTACGCCCGCCCTTACCGAACAGAGGCCGAACGACGCGACGCGTTCCCCGGCTGGCTGCACACCTACAATCACCACCGCGGACACACCGCACCGAAGGGCCAACCACCCGCCAGCCGCGTCCCCAACCTCGCAGGGCAATACAACTAGGCCGCCAAATCCCGCTCCCCGGACCCAGCCCCGGCCTCGGCCGCCCGAGCCCCCGGAACCACAGCAGCCCCACCACCCACACCCGAGCCCGCCCTCCGAGCCCGAATCAACACCCGGCCCCACCCCGACCCCTCAACCGCCCGGGTAACCGGAGTAAGCATCGCCATGGCCAACGGCGACAACAGCAACACCACCGCCGTCCCGAGCGCGAACCCCCCCACCACATCCGTCGGGTAGTGCACCCCCATGTACACCCGGCAGAACCCCTCCACCAGCGCGAGCCCTATCCCCACCAGCCCGAACCTCCGGTTCGCCACGAACAGCCCGACCCCCATCGCCATGGTGATCGTCGCGTGATCGCTCACGAACGAGTAGTCGGTCTTCCCGGAGACGAGTACCTCAAGCCCCTGATGATCGAGAAAAGGACGAGGCCGCTCCACGAACCCCCGTATCGGAATGTTCACGAGTACGGCGATCCCCGCGGCGAGCGGCGCCCAGATCAACGCGGCCACGGACCCGGCCGCATCGTCCCCGCCCCGCCGCCGCACACTCCACCAGCAGCACAGCACGACGAGAACCATCGCCGCCAACAGCCCGTACTCGCCCACGACCTCGACGACCCGGTCGAACCACCGGGGCGCGTCCTTGGCAAGACCGTTGATGTCGTAGAGCAGGTCGACGTCGGGGTTCGACCCGGTTTCGGCGAGACCAGCCATGGTGCTGCGGCCCTTCGTCGTCATTTCCAGAGCGCACTGGTTTCCGTGCGCCGCTCCTGCTCAACCGTGGCGTAGGGACTCACGCACCGCCTTCACTTGACACGTGCCACAGACGCAGACGCAGACACGACACAAGCAACAAAAGCAGCAAACCCGACGCCCGAACCGGGCGCCGACGAATCCACTACAGGAACAGGAACGCACGCTCTCCGTTTATACGTTCCACTCTCCACCGAATGATCACGCAGACGTTATCGAAGAGAGACGCATTGCCGCAGCTCAGGGCTTGGTTTCACGCTGCGCTCACACCGCCGTGGGCAACGCTTTCGCGCCATCTTCGGTGACCCGCGTCGCCCCGAAGTAATCGGCACCGTCGATCGGATCGAACCGGATGACGGCACCGGTGCGGGGTGCGTCGATCATGTATCCGCCGCCCACATAAATCCCCACATGATGGATGGCCCGCGAGTTGGTGGGATCCTCGGAGAAGAAGACGAGGTCGCCCGGCAGCAACTCCTCCCGGGAGGGATGCGGCCCGGCGTTGTACTGGTCGTTCGCCACCCTCGGCAACTCGATGCCCACAGCCGCGTACGCGGCCTGGGTGAGCCCGGAGCAGTCGAAGCGTCCTTGCTGCTCAGCGGTACCGGTGCCGCCCCAGAGGTAGGGCGTGCCCAGCTTCCCCTGGGCGTAGGTGATAGCCCCGGCCGCCTGCTGGGAGGGGTCGACGCGGCCCACAGGCGCGGCAAAGCTGGCCTGCAGCGTGGTGATGGTCTTCACATAGTTCTGGGTCTCCGAATACGGCGGCACGCCCCCGTATTTGATGACGGCGTACGCCCCCGCGTTGTAGGCGGCGAGCATGTTGTGCGTCGGGTCCCCGGGCGCGTCCTTCACGTAGGAGGCGAGCTCGCAGTCGTACGACGCGGCCGATGGAATCGCGTCATTCGGGTCCCACACGTCGCGGTCGCCGTCACCGTCGCCGTCGATTCCGTGCGTGGCCCAGGTTCCGGGGATGAATTGCGCTATCCCCTCCGCTTTCGCCGGACTCTTCGCGTTCGGATTGAATCCGCTCTCCTGGTACAGCTGGGCGGCGAGCAGGGCGGGATTGATGGCGGGGCACAGATTGCCCCACTTCTGTACGAGCGCCGAATACGCGGCCGGCACAGCCCCCTTGGCGAGCGCGCCGCTCCCGCTCCCGACCCCACCGGCGACGGTCCCGGCGACAAGGTAGACGCCCACGACGAGCAGCATCACGAAGCTGAGGGTGCCTCCGACGGCGACGCTCACCACGATCCATGCCTTACGCACCGTCAACCGCCCCTCACCGCCAGGGAGTACGCCCACGTCAGTGTAGAGGCGCTACCCACCCCTCGGGGTGATCATGACGAAAACGCGCCGCCCTCAAGCGGACCCGGAAGCCTCCCGATAGAGAGCGGCAGCCGCAGTCCCCAGCACAGCGCTGTAGGACACGTCGTCGGTCGCCCCACCCTGCTCGAACCCCCCGAGCACCCCGACCACCTCCCCTTCCCCCTCCGCGTCCACATGCACCCAGGGACTCCCACTCGTACCGTCGGTGAACGCGGGGCACTCGATGCGCTGTTGCGTACGACTGTGCGCGGTGGGCCGGTTGGTACAGCTGAGCGGCGCGTCCCGCACGTTGGGATACCCGGTGACGACGACGGTCGTGGCCCCGGTGGGCCGACCTGTGACAAGGACGTTCGCCCCCACCGCGTCCTCCAGGTCCCGCCCGTTCTTCGGGGCGACGGTGGCGAAGGCGAAGTCGCTGTCCTCGTCGGAGCGATCGCTCCAGGCCCCGGGCACGAAAGTCCTCGTTATCCGCCACAGCCCGTACGGCGCCCGGCCGTCCCGATACCCGGGCGCGAACACCACGTCGGTGTCCCCGTCCCCGCTGAGACAGTGCGCGGCGGTGAGAATCACGTCCCGTCCCCCACTGCGCACGACGGACGCCGTACAGAAGTGCCCGCCCTCCAGGTCCCCGTCGAACAGCGCCCCCACCCGAGCACCGCGCGGCGCCGCGGCCCGAGCCGCGACGACAGCACCGAGCCGCCCCGGGACGGCATGCCCGGGGGCCGCACCGGAGACGGAGGTGAAGGCGAGCAGCGCGATGACGGAAAGCAGCGCGTGCCGCCGGTTGCCAGGGGGACGAGTGGGGCGCTTCATCAGGGGCAACTGTGACGGCCGAACGCAAGAACGGGTACGGCTCCCGGCTGAGAATTTCCCGTGAACCCGTAAAAAGACAGCCCGCCCGGCTAACCCCCTTCGGGCTCGCCCAACTCCCCCACTTCCCCCGCCTCCCCCAACTCCTCCCGCACCCGAGCCCACGTACGACTGTCCAGGCTGTCGAGCGGACCGATCCGGGACAGTTCGACGCCGTCCCGGTCAAGGGCCACGATGTCGGGCCGGTACCCGCGCCTGATCTGCGGCCCCTTCCAGACAGCGACAACCCGGCGCCCTTCCGACACGTCGAACCTGCGGTCACCCACAAGAACGTGGTCGATGTCCCGCCCCGTGTACACCCGGACGCAGGCGATCCACAGAGCCGCTTCGACGGAACGCGGCGGATCAAGGCGACGGGTGAGGCTGAGCGAGCCGGCACCCCCGCGAACCTCGATCCCGTCGGCCTCCACCTCGACCGGATCGCCCACGAAGGAGCCGACACCTCCCAGGGACCTCCACCGCCCCTCGTGCCACTCGACGAATTCGAGGTGCTCCCGCGACACCGACTCCCGCGAGGCCCCCGGACGCCACACCATCCACACCACACCGACACCGGCCTCGTCGTCCACATCGGCCGACACCACCGTGAGCAGGCGCCGAGGCAGCCACCGAGGCTGCGCCTCGCCACCGCCGAGCACACGCCTCACCACCCCCGGCAACAAACGCGTCACCAGCCCCGGGTGAACCTCTGTCAAACCCCGAACCACCGCGCACCCCCACCCTCACTTTTCTGTGCACAGGCTGTGGATCATCTGTGCCCAGGGTCAAGTCACGCCCTCCCCTCACCCATCACCGCGTCAGTGATCGGTAACCCGGCAACCCCCTTGGGTCATGCGGAAGTCAGGATTCCGCAACCCGTCTTGTTGTCACGTACTCAACAAGCGATGGTCATCGCGGGCCGCCAACCCGCCGCCGGGGAAACCGAACCGGCGGCCGACAACCCCCCACGTCACCACCCGCACCGCCCCTGCCAACCCCCTAACAGGAGGCTGTACGTTGCGTACGTCACCCCCCAGCAGCCAGTCCACGCACAGCAGATGGCGCCGCACAGGCACCGCCGCCATAGCCACGGCCGCGCTCGCTCTCGCCGGACTCGGCACCGCGGCCCAGGCCGGCGCCGCCACCCCCACAACCCTCAAGGTCAC
Source organism: Streptomyces sp. AK08-02 (assembly GCF_033795085.1). Lineage (NCBI taxonomy): Bacteria > Bacillati > Actinomycetota > Actinomycetes > Kitasatosporales > Streptomycetaceae > Streptomyces > Streptomyces sp. AK08-02. The sequence continues at coordinate 11,288 of NZ_JARAZV010000015.1, read as the reverse complement.
CCCGAAGGTCACCGCCAGGACCATCGCCGCGCAGGTCGCCAAGGCCCACGTCAGCTACACCAGCCAGTGTGACGCGACCCCGGCGAAGGGCATCGCGTCCTGCAACGCGCTGCGCGTCACCGGCGGCACCACCGCGTTCCAGGAGGAGCAGGCCGCGAAGAAGGGCGTCGCCCCCGCGACCATCAAGCCCAACGCCACCGCCGCCACCCCCACCGGCTACGGCCCCAGCGACATCCAGTCCGCCTACGGACTGGCCTCCGCCGCCTCCTCCAAGGGCGCCGGCGAGACCATCGCGATCGTCGACGCGTACGACGACCCGAACGCGGCGGCCGACCTCGCCGCGTACCGCACCTACTACGGCCTCTCCGCCTGCACCGTGGCCAACGGCTGCTTCAAGAAGGTCAGCCAGAGCGGCTCCACGACCTCCCTCCCCGCCGCCGACAGCGGCTGGGCCGGTGAGATCTCGCTCGACCTCGACATGGCCAGCGCCACCTGCCCGAACTGCAACATCCTGCTGGTCGAGGCCACCTCCGCCACGATGGCCAACCTCGGCACGGCCGTGAACCGCGCGGTCACCCTGGGCGCCAAGTTCGTCTCGAACAGCTACGGCGGCTCGGAGTCGTCCTCCGACACCGGCTACGACACCTCGTACTTCAACCACCCCGGCGTCGCCATCACGGTCAGCGCGGGCGACGCGGACTACGGCGCCGAGTACCCGGCGGCCTCCAAGTACGTCACCTCCGTCGGCGGCACCAAGCTGTCCACCGCCTCCAACACCCGCGGCTGGACCGAGACGGTGTGGAAGACCAGCAGCACCGAGGGCACCGGCTCCGGCTGCTCCGCGTACGACGCGAAGCCGACCTGGCAGACCGACGCCACCTGCACCAAGCGCATGATCTCCGACGTCTCCGCCGTGGCCGACCCCGCGACCGGCGTCTCGGTCTACGACACCTACGGCGAGTCCGGCTGGGTCACCTACGGCGGCACCAGCGCCGCCTCTCCCATCATCGCGGGCGTCTACGCCCTCGCCGGCACGCCCACCTCCACCTCCTACCCGGCGAAGTTCCCCTACGCGGTGGCCGGCACCTCGGCGCTCAACGACGTCACGTCGGGCAACAACGGCACCTGCTCCACGAGCTACTACTGCACCGCCGGGACCGGCTACGACGGCCCGACCGGCCTGGGAACCCCGGCGGGCCTGACCGGCTTCACCGGCTGACCCGACATCACCGACTGACCTGGACCCACCAGATCCAGCCAATACACAACCCATCACACAAACGCCACCGGAGATCGTGGGGATCACCGGCGGGCACTGGGGAACGGGCCGCGGCTACCAGCCGCGGCCCGTCGCCATGTCCGGAACCGGGATAACCTGCACCTGACGGCCGCGCCCGGAAACGTCGGACGGACCGTCAGAAACGCTTCATGACCGCTTAGGTGGCCAACGACGGAACCACACCTCAGGTTCCGCCCACACCTCATTGCCCGGCGTAACCTGTCGTGATACACAGAGTGACCATACGATCCGTTCAACCCCTCGCACACGTCCCGCGCTCCCCCCATAGGGTGCCGCGCGGGCCGACGGCAAGGTATTCGTACGAAACCCGCCAATGAATGACCGCAAGTCGACATCCGACAGCGTCATTGTCGGCGAGAATGGACCTGACCTCTGCACTGCGGCAGGGGCGCGCGGAACTACCCGACAGGGGCGGTGACTTACATGTGGCTTGCGGCCGAAAAGGGCGACATCAACACCATCATCGGCGGGATCGCTCCGGACTGGGGCCCCTTCGGCAGTCTGGGCACCGAGGCGAAGACGATGGTCCAGGTCGTGATGGCCGTGGCCATCCTGATGTGCCTGGGTATCGCGATCTGGGGTGCGGCCAAGCAGCGTATCGGCGCCACGGCCCTGCGTGACACCTTCAGCGCGGAACAGGGCAAGGGCCTCATCGTCGCGGGCCTGACGGGCGTGTTCATCATCGGCTCGCTCGGCACTCTCTTCACCATCGTGTACGGCATGGCCGTGTAACCGGCGGCTCCCCGCGCATGGCGCACCTCATCAGTCGGACCGCCGGGCGCGCTCGGTTCTTCCCTCCACCATCCACCCACCCGTCGTGCCCACCGACTGAGGTTGCGTCTCCCTGATGCCGAGTCATAACACCGCGCCCGCGCGGGGACCAGCACGGCTACCGTCGTACTGTCACGCGTACCCGTACGCGTGGATTCGACACGAGTCCGGCACGAGTTCGAGGGGGCGGGCGCGCAATGAGCCTTGGTGACAACCAGAGCGACGGCGACTTCACGCGCCCCGACGACGGCGGATACGGCGGCACCGGCCAGACCCGGACCCGCTACCACGACCAGGCGAACGGCGGCGTCTACGGCGGTGCCCGGCGCACCAGGTCCTCACGGGGCACGGTGACAGCGGTCGGTGTGGTCGTCCTGCTCATCGCGGCGATCGCCTTCGCCAACCGCGGCGGAGACGATTCCGCCAAGTCCGACACCGCTTCCACGCAGGGCAGCGGCTCCGGCACCACCAGCGGCAGCGCCGGCCAACCAGACACGGCCGCCACGGCCGCCTCCGGCGAACAGCCGGTCACCAAGAAGGCGGCGAACATCCCCGCCGGGTTCGCCCACAACCGCCAGGGCGTCCAGTCCGCGGCGGCGAACTACGCGGTGTCCCTCGGCTCCACCGGCATGTTCCGGAAGGACAGCCGGAACGCGATCGTCGACGCCCTCTTCACCACCGAGGCAGCTGCCCGGCTCAAAGCCCCCCTGGACAAGGCCTACTCCGCGAACCTGCTCACCAGACTCGGCCTCGACGCGGGCGGCAACGCCCCCGAGGGCAGCACGTTCGTCTCCCGCGTGACCCCGGTCGGCACCAAGACCGTGGCGTACGGCGGCGCCACCGCTACCGTCGAGGTCTGGTACGTCGGACTGAGCGGCATCGCCGGCGACAAGTCCACCAACCCGGTCACCTCGTCCTGGAACACCTGGACCTACGACATGAGCTGGTCGGGCGGCGACTGGAAGATCGTCTCCTACTCGGAGAAGGACGGGCCCACCCCCGTCCCCGGCGACGACAGAGCCGCCGCCTCGGACGAGATCAGCAAGGCCATCGACGAGTACGGAGGGTTCACCTATGCCCGGTAAAACACCAGCTGGGCCCACCCTCGTGCTCAAGCTCGCCGGCGCGCTGACAGCCGTACAGACGGCGGCCGTTCTCCTGGCGTCCCGGGCGTACGCGGCCCCGACACCGTCCCCCACGCCCACCCCGTCGGCCTCGGCGACGGCCGGCAATCCGGACTGCGCACTCCTCCCCGACCAGGCGAAAGAGGTCTGCGAGGGCGCACAGAACACCGGCGGGACAGGGACCGCCAACCCCACCGCCACCCTCGACCCCCTGTCCTCCCTCGCCAAGGGCTGCGCCGACGCCGCCTCCTGGACCGTCGACAAGCTCAGCGAGGCCGTGAAGGCCACCGCGACCGTCGACTTCACCAACACCAAGTTCCTCCAGCAGTACGCCGTCGTGTTCGCCGCGTCCACCGTCCTGACCCTGGTGCTGTGGCTCCTCGCGGTCGCCAAGCGAGCCATGCGGGGCGTCCCCCTCACCACGGCCATCTCCGAGGCGATCGGCTTCCTCTGGCTGACCGTCCTGGCCTCCGCCTTCACACCCCTGATCCTCTACACCGTCGTCTCGGCGACCGACGGCGTCACCGAGGTCCTCGCGAGCGCGACCGGCGACCAGACCGACACGTTCTTCGGCACCTTCTCCGGCGCCCTGAACAAGGGCGAGGACATCGGCGGCGGCCCGATCATGCTGATCGTGGTGTCCATGGTGTCGATCCTCGCCGCCGGAATCCTCTGGCTGGAACTCGTCATCCGGGCAGCCCTGCTGTACGTAGGCGCCCTCCTCGGCACGGTCGTCTACGCCGGGCTGGTCGACAAGAACCTGTGGGGCCACGTCCGCCGCTGGGCCGGCATCATGATCGCGGTCATCATGGTCAAACCGGTGATCGCCATCGTCCTCGGCCTCGCGGGCGCACTGTCGACGAACGACGGCCCGGACGCCTTCTCGGCGGTCGTCTCCGGCCTCTCGATCATCCTTCTCGCCATCTTCGCGAGCGCGATGATCTACCGCTTCGTCCCCGGCTTCGGCGACGAGATCGCACACTCCCGCAACAACCGCATCATGCAGGGCGCCGAAGGCAAGGCCGCCGCGGTCATCAGCTCCCCGGCGACCCTCGTCGCCCAGGGCATCAAGACCCACAGCAGCCGCGCGGACAACAACGGGGGCGGTGGAGGCGGCGGCCAGTCGTCCTCGGCACCGCGCCCCGCCAACCCCGCGTCCGGCGGCGTGGCCGCGCACAGCTCGCGGCCCTCGGGCGGCGGCGGATCTGTCCCCTCCGCCGCACCCCCGCCGCGCAGCAGCCCGCACGGCGGCAACAGCAACCGATCCAACCGCCCTGGAGGTGAAGGGCGTTGACGACGGATTCCCAGATGGCCCATGTGATCTCGCCCCGCCGTACGTATCTCATCGGCCGTGCCCGGCCGAACGCGATCGTCGGCCGAAACCGCGAGTCCGGCGAGATCGCGCTCATCATCGTGGGCGCCTTCCTCGGCATGGTGTGCGGCCTGGTCGTACCCGTTCTGGCCCTGCGCATCGTGCTGCTCACCGGCTTCCCGATGCTGGCACTGGCGGTGGTGTACGTCCCGTACAAGCGCCGCACGTTCTACAAGTGGTTCGAGATCAACCGCAGTTACAAGAGAGCGCTGCGCCAGGGCACCGCCTACCGCAGCTCCGTCATGGAGGCCGGCACCCAGATCGACGGCCACGAGGTCGAGATCGGCCCGCCCCCGGGCATCGGCCGCATCAACTGGCTCGCGGCCCCGTTCGGCCCGGACGAGATCGCCGTACTCCTGCACGCGGACCGCCGTACGGTGACGGCCGCGATCGAGATCGAGGGCCCCGGCGTCGGCCTGCGCGACAGCGAGGACCAGGAAGCCCTCGTCGACCGCTTCGGCACGCTCCTCAAGCACGTGGCGAACGGCGACGGCTTCGTCACCCGCCTCCAGATGCTCGCCCGCACCCTCCCCGCCGACCCGGACGCCCACGCCAAGGACGTGGCCGTACGCGGCGACGAGAAGTCACCTCCATGGCTGCAGCACTCGTACGACCAGCTCCAGTCCATGGTGTCGACGAGCAGCGAGCAGCACCGCGCCTACCTCGTCGCCTGTATGCACTTCAACCGCGAACTGGCCGCCGAGGCCCACACGATGGCCCGCGCGGCCCGCCCCCACGGTGGCCGGAAGGTCGACCGGGACGCGGGCCTCGCCGTGGTCATGGCCCGCGAGCTGACCGACATCTGCTCCCGCCTCCAGGAGGCGGACATCCGCGTCCGCCAGCCCCTCGGCCAGGGCCGGCTGGCCTCCCTCATCCACTCCATGTACGACCCGGACCACCCGATCGACCACCTCCAGGCGATGACGAAACGGAACGCCTGGCCGGCCGAGCTGGACGCGATGGAGCCGACGTACCTCCAGGCGAAGACCCGCGAGTCGTCGACGCGCGCCCCCTGGTGCCACTCCACCGCCTGGGTGAAGGAGTGGCCGATGACCCCGGTGGGCGTCAACTTCCTGGCCCCCCTCCTGGTCCACACCCCGGACGTGATCCGCACGGTGGCGGTGACGATGGACCTCGAACCCACCGAGGTGGCCATCGAACGCATGCTCACGGAAAAGACGAACGACGACGCGGAAGCAAGCCGGGCCGCCAAGATGAACCGCACGGTCGACCCCCGCGACGTGGCTTCCCACAACCGCATCGACCAGCGCGGCGAGGACCTCGCGAGCGGCGCCGCCGGCGTCAACCTGGTCGGCTACATCACCGTCTCCTCCCGCTCGCCCGAGGCCCTGGCGCGCGACAAGCGCACGATAAGGGCGTCGGCCGGCAAGTCGTACCTGAAGCTGGAGTGGTGCGACAGAGAGCACCACCGAGCGTTCGTCAACACACTCCCGTTCGCCACCGGAATCCGAAGGTAGGGCTGATGCGCTGATGCGGGACCCGCTGACCGCCCTCACCGACACCTTCACCTCCTTCCTCTTCGGCAAGGTCGAGACGACCCGCCTCCCCGTCCGCACCTCCACGGGCCAGGCCCAGGCCGTCTACCTCCCCACCGCCGCCCCCGGCCTCGGCGACTCCGGCGTCATCATCGGCCGCGAGGTCTACTCCGGGAAGGGCTACATCTACGACCCCTTCCAGCTGTACGGCCAGCAACTCCCCGCCCCGCACTGGCTGGTGCTCGGCGAGTCGGGCAACGGCAAGTCAGCGCTGGAGAAGACGTACGTCCTACGTCAACTCCGCTTCCGGGACCGCCAGGTGGTCGTCCTCGACGCGCAGGGCGAGGACGGCGTCGGCGAATGGAACCTCATCGCGGAGGAGTTGGGGATAACCCCCATCCGCCTGGACCCCATGGCCGCCCTGGACATGGGCATCCGCCTCAACCCCCTCGACCCCGCGATCACGACAACGGGCCAGCTGGCTCTCCTCCGCACGATCATCGAAGTGGCGATGGGCCACGGCCTGGACGAACGCTCCGGCTTCGCCCTGAAGGTCGCGCACGCCTACGTCAACGAGACCATCGTCGACCGCCAGCCGGTCCTGACGGACATCGTCGAGCAACTCCGCCACCCCGAACCGGAGTCGGCCGAGGCGATGAACGTCGCCATAGACGACGTACGGGCCTGGGGCCTGGACGTGGCCCTGGTCATCGACCGCCTGGTCGACGGCGACCTGCGAGGCATGTTCGACGGCCCCACAACCGTCGGCATCGACCTCGACGCCCCGCTCATCGTCTTCGACCTGTCCCACATCGACCGCAACTCCATCGCCATGCCGATCCTGATGGCGATCATCGGCGTCTGGCTGGAGCACACCTGGATCCGCCCCGACCGGAAGAAGCGCATCTTCCTGGTCGAGGAGGCCTGGCACATCATCAGCAGCCCGTTCGTCGCCCAGCTCTTCCAGCGCCTGCTGAAGTTCGGCCGCCGTCTGGGCCTGTCCTTCGTGGCGGTCGTCCACCACCTGAGCGACGTGGTGGACGGAGCGGCGGCGAAGGAGGCCGCGGCGATCCTGAAAATGGCCTCCACCCGAACCATCTACGCCCAGAAGGCCGACGAGGCAAGGGCAACGGGCCGCGTCATCGGCCTGCCACGCTGGGCGGTGGAGATCATCCCGACCCTGACACCGGGCATCGCCGTCTGGGACGTCAACGGCAACGTCCAGGTCGTCAAACACCTGGTCACGGAGACGGAACGCGCCCTCGTCTTCACCGACCGCGCGATGACGGAGTCCTCCCGCGACCGCGACCTCCAACTGACCGACGACGCCCTGAGAGCCGCGGAACTGGAGGCGGAGGAACGCGCGGCGGCCTTCGTCGAACAGCACCTCAGCGACCTCGACGACTCCTCCGAGTCGACGGTGGCATGACCCGATGAGACCGGACGAACGGCAACGGAGCGAACGCGGCGTCTCCGACGGCCTGTTGGTCGGCCTGATCGCCTTCCTCCTCGGCCTGACGCTGCTGGTCTGGTCGGCAACAGGCCTCGCCGCCGTCCTCTCCCACGGCGCCTGGCCCCAGGGCGTCACGTTCACCCGCACCCCGGAGGCACTGCGCCACCTCGCCACGAAGCCGAGCGACGTCCCGGGCGCCTGGCCGACGACTCCGGCGGTCCAACTCTCCGGGTGGGGCCTGTTCTGGGGCCTGTTCATCGGCCAGCTGATGGTCCTGTTCGTCCTGACGATCTTCGTCGTGGGCACACTGGCCCGCTGGAAGGCCGTAAGGACGGCTAGAAGGACCCCGCACGAGGTCCCGGTCCAACGCACGGAACGCCCACCCGAGACACAGCCGGAGCCGGTGCCGGAGCCCACCGAACTGCCACCGCCACCGGAACCGTCAAAGGTGTTCACGACAGCACCCGTGGCAGCAGACGGTAAACGGGTGGGTGGGTGGGAGAGCATCTTTTTCGGCACCCAAGACACCCGCACACCCCCCGCAACCCAAGCCATCCAGAACGCAGAGGGCCCCGCCCTCATCCTCACCTCCAACCCCACGCTCTGGCAGGAGACCAAGGACGCCCGGGCCAAACTCGGCCCGATCCTCCTCTACGACCCCACCCACCTCTGCGACACCCCGGCCCGCCTCCACTGGCCCCCCACCACCGGCTGTGAGGACAAACCCACAGCGGCCGCGAGAGCAGCCGCCCTCCTCACCCCGGTCCGTCCCACCGCGAAGATCGACCGGACGACGGCGGAAACCGCGGAGACACTCCTCCGCAGCTACCTCCACGCCGCCGCCATAGACACCCGCACGATCCGCCACGTACACCGCTGGGCACAGGGCACCAACGTCCAGGAAGCCGTACGCATCCTCCGCACGAACCCCAAGGCGGCCCCCGGCGCGGCCGGCGAACTCGAGGCCGCTCTCACCGCGCACCCCGAACGCCGCGACATGGCCCAGGAGTTGACCAGCCGAGCCCTCGCCGCACTCTCGACGGTGAACATCCGCGAGGCATGCACGGCGAACCGAAGTGACGCCCTCGCGCTGGATTCCTTCATCGCTGAAGGGGGCACGCTTTATGTGGTCGGTGAACCGATCGAGGACCCCAGAACAAACCCGGGCGCGATGCCCCTCCTGACCGCACTGACCGCAAGCGTGGTCGAGCGCGGCCGGCGCATGGCCGAACGGTCATCCTCCGGTCGCCTCGACCCACCAATGACCCTCGTCCTGGACGACGTCGCGGCGGTCGCCCCGCTACCCCAGCTCCCGGACCTGCTCACCACCGGAGCAGACCACGGCATGCCCACTCTGGCCCTGCTCCGCTCAAAGGAACAACTCCGAGCACGATGGCCCGACCACGATCTTCCGGTCCAGTAACCGGACGACAGATCAGATTCCGTACCTGTCCTCGTACTTGGCCAGGATCTGGGATGCCTGACCCTTCATCCGATGCTCGGCACGAGCGCGGGTGATCTCACCGATCTCGGCCGGTGTGTGACCGAGCCAGCGCATCACATTCAGCGCGACACTCATGATGTCGACCACCTCACGCGCAGCCGCCTCCCGGTCGCCGGCATCGAGGTGTTCTTGCAGTTCGTCGAACTGGATGTCAGTGGCCCGCCGGAAGTGAGAGAGCGGCTTGCGGGCGATCTCGTCGTGCGCTTCCTGCCAGGCATCCCAGATATCCTGGAAAGGTCCGAGTTGTTCTTCCACGTCGCCACCCTCTACATTTCCGCTACGCCCGTGCCACCCTGCACGTTCACCGCTCGATCGATGTGGACCCTTGTGCCGTCGGCGGGGCCGACTCCATGACCTGGCCGATGGCCAGATCCGTTCCCAGAAACAGAAATCCCGCGAAAATCAGGGCGGCCATCCGCCGCTGGGACATACGCGGTATCTCCACCTCGTTGATCTTCAACCCTCCGCCGATGATCGCGACGGCGATGCAGAGAGCACCCAGCACTTGCAGACTCATACAGTCCCCCTAGGACACCGAAAAGTTCAGCACGCTTATATGTAATTTTCCATACTGCTTGCCGGGTGTCCATACGCACTACAAGGTGAATCTCCTCAGTGCTTCGAGGTCGTGCAAGGTGATCTGCTGACGACCCGTACTGACCAGCTTCTGCTCGCGAAGCTTGCGCAGCTCTATGGCGACAGCATCGCGCGAGGCCCCGATCCTGCTGGCCAGGTCCTGCTGGGACATCGACACAGCCAGAACCCAACCCTCGTCCGTCCGCTCACCGATCTCGTTGGCCAACTCCAGCAGCCATCGGGCGAGTCGGTTCCTCACCCCGAGGCGCGCCAACAGCGCCTGCTGGTCGGACTGCCGTCGACGCCGCACGGCGGCTTTGTACATCGTCGGCCACAAGGACCGCTCCTCGACGAACCTCAGCAGATCGTCCGCCGCGATGTCCACACCCACGACCTCCGTGATGGTGGTGACCGTCGCGGACCGGGGCTCCTCCATCAACACGCCCTCATCCCCCATCACCTCACCAGGCCCACGAACGGCCAGGATGACCTCGGCACCATCGCCGGCGCGCTGCGTCACCTTCACGTGGCCATCCTCGATCAGGAGAACGGAGTGAGAGGGCTGCCCCTCCCAGAAGACCACTTGCCCTTCCGGGAACCGCACCACAGAACCCTGAGCCCGAAGCGCCTCCCGCTGCTCGTCCGGCAGCTCATGGAAAATGGACTGAGTGTCGTTCGCCATGCAGCTGAGTGTACTAATCAACATTGCTCTGGAGGGTAAACCGCGAAGCAGAAGCCTTGAGAACCGTGGCTGCGACCTTCGGCAGTGGGCGCGTAGTACGCATGAGCGAGGAGCTCGGTCTCCGTCCTCGGCTTGGCGGCCGCCGACGAGCATCGCTCCGACCGAACCACCCGTCACGCCCGGTCGATCACCAGCTCCAGCTCCTGCCCGCCGACCCCCTCGGGAGCGGCCGCCGTGCGTCCGCTCTCCAAGAAGCCCACCCTGCCGTAGAAGGCTTTCGCCCGTCCGTTGTCCTCGTGCACCAGAAGCCGTACGCGTTCTGCCCCGACCGCCCACGCCCACTCAAGCGCCTCGTCGAAGAGCACCTCGGTCAATCCGCATCCACGATGCTCGGGCCGCATGTACACCCCGACGACGTGCCCTTGTTTCCGCTCGGCCGAAAGCCCGGCCCAGTCGGTCGTACCAGCCTCCTCGATCAGTACGACCACGCTGCCGACCCACTCTCCGTCCGGGCCCTCGGCAATGACCTGCCGTCGCTCCTGTTGCCCCTCGGCGGCCCCGGCCACGCGTTCCTGCCAGAAGGAGTCCGGCCTGGCGGCAGCCTCCTTGTAGGTCTCCAGAAAGGCGAGGGGCGCGACGGGATCTTCAAGCGCGGCGAGGCGAAGCTCCTTGGCCGCGCGCCACTCGTCCGCCCTCACAGGTCGGACCACAAAGCTACTCATGCGGTCACGGTAGTACCGGTCCCGACCACTCGCGTACCGCTTTTCGCCGGCAAGGCGTCGGCCTTCGCACTGACTCGGAAACGCAGAAAAGCCCCGTACCGGTATCCCGGTACGGGGCTTTTCGCAATATTTGTTCGGCGGCGTCCTACTCTCCCACAGGGTCCCCCCTGCAGTACCATCGGCGCTGTGAGGCTTAGCTTCCGGGTTCGGAATGTAACCGGGCGTTTCCCTCACGCTATGACCACCGAAACACGGTGAAACACATATCAACCGCACCACACCCGGTGG